>DNUF01000046.1 GCA_003508595.1 Planctomycetaceae bacterium | reverse complement strand
GAAAAAAATCGAAGCCACAGCCAAATGGACTCCCTTTTTTACTCGGATTCCATGGACGGCATTGTGGGGGAGTTATCACCGGCTTTCGGGTTCGGCGGTGGGACGCCGGGCCATTGAATGGGTTTTTCCCAAGCGGAAACTCTGGGGATTGCAGATTCGTCAATTGTGTGTCGCTTTGGGGATGACGGAGACCCAAATCCAAAAGGAGTTCCAGCGGGGCTACGACATCATTCTGGTCCGGGTCTTGCTCGCCCAGTTGCCGCGTCTGTCCGAGGGGGTCCGTCACCAGAGGTACGTGGTGGAGGGCTGGGAGTATTTCGAGAACGAACGGGTGCAGGGCCGGCCGGTGATTTTTGTCGGGAGCCATTACGGAGTCTCGCGGCTGTTTCCCTGCTGGCTGGCACTCCAGGGGTGGAGGTGCTCTCCATTGAGCGGTTTGACTACCTCAAGTCGGTTACGCGAACCGAACTCCGGCCCAAGACACTGCAGGTGCGGGAGACACACGATCAATTCCCGGCTCGATTGACCCTCGAAGCTCTTCGCGTCCTCCGCGCCGGAGGTTGTGTACACACTGCGGGGGACCACGCAACGTCAGGAGAACAACGCAGTCGTCCCTTCACCTACGGTGGGGGAGAAGTGACCTTTCCCCTGGGGATGCCCACCCTGTCGCTACTCTCGGGGGCCGCGATGATTCCGTATTTCTGCACCTTGGATGAATCGGGGCGGGTGCGGGTGGCGTTGAAACCCGCGATCAGACCGCGGTGCCGGCCCGAGGGGCTCACTCCCGAACAGCGACAGCAGGAGATCGAGTGGCTGTGCGAGCAATACGCGCGGGTGCACATCGCCGCAGTGGAACAGGCCCCGGGGAATCTGTTTAACAACCTCCCCAGCACCAAACGAATTGCGTCTCGCGGGGGTTCGAAGCGCACGAGAACCGCGCGGCAACAACGGCACCCGCCTGGCCAGGTCAGGCCCGACAAAACCCCGGCAGAACCCCAGGAATGAGCAACGGCGTTGGCAAGACATCAGCACGCCAGCCCTGCCTTTGCAGTTGACTCGGGGGCCGGCGTGGGGCCACCATCATCCGTCAGATGGCGCATCACGTCTGGTTCGGATTGGATGAGTTTTCCAATCGCGAGGCTTGAGAGTCGCAGCAGTTGGATGTTGATCCTGGAACTTGCTTGAGAGAGGGGTCGCAGAGGAGTCCTGGTGATTTTCGGAACACGGTCCGTGTTGGCAAAGATGGCCCGCAAAGGCTGTACCAACGCTGGTTGTGGTCGTGACGACGATCCTCTGGATCGGAGTTGTCAGAGAATCATCCCGTCGGGTTGCCGACGTTGCATGGCACGGTTTGGAGGGTCGGAACGACCAGGCTCAGCCGAGTAAAACAGCGAGGATTGCGAAAGCACAATGACATCCAGCCCCGATATCACAACCAAGAACGCGAAAGCTCCAGTCGCTGAAACACCATCTTCTCGCGACGATTTGAAGCTGATCCAATTTCTGTCGAAGATTCCCTGGAAAGTGCTCTGGGGCACCACACGGGTGTGCACACGAACTGCTCTCGGTCGGTGGATTTGGGAAAGGTACTTTCCAGCTGCCAAGCGTCGCCGAAAATTTGTCTCCCAGTTGTGCGATTTCCTGGATCTGCATTCTGTTGCCCGACGGGGTGAGATCTTACGGGTTTACCCGAATACTCTCGTAGAAACCGTCATGTGTCAGATGGCACGAATGACAGTTGACGAAAGATCTGCGAGGTTTCGCGTCGAGGGACGAGAGATTCTGGAAACCGAACTGGCCGCGAAGCGTCCTGTGATGCTCTTGGGCAGTCATTTCGGGATTAATCGCGTGCTCCCACTCTGGATAGCACTGGAAGGAATCCAGCTCGTTTCGATTGAATGGAGAAACAAGGTGCGTGATATGGAAATTCAAGTTGGCGACAACTTGAGGGTTCTCGAAATGCAGGGGGCATTCCGAGCACGGCCGACCCTGGAGGCACTGCGTTGGTTGCGGGACGGAGGAGTTGTTCATATGACCGGCGATAACCTCCGTCATGACATCGAGCAGAGTCGAGAGTTTCACTGGCAGGGATACCGATTGACCGTGCCAATGGGATTTGCACAGATCGCGATCAAGGCTCGAGCAACGGTGATTCCCTATTTCTGTCAATTTGATGACCTCGGAGTCGCACAGATTCGGTTTCTTTCTCCCCTGCAGATTCCTGGCGACACAGACCACCCGGATCCATGCGTTTCTGTCGAACGCGAAGCAATTTTGGCCGAGCAATTCTTGCAGGTCCTCACTCGTGAGTTCGCGAAGACTCCGGGGGATACTTTACTCAATTTGGGCCGTCAACACTCAACGTTGATTTCAAGCAGAAAAAGACGTCGGAAAACACAAAGGGCCGAGGGAAAACGGGAACAATCGGAACCTGATTCGAACTAACAACGAATACTTGCGGTCGAACTCATCGGCAGACGGTCAATGCAGGTGGTGACTGACGGAGGCGAATCGAACCAGTGTTTTGTCGACAGCATCGGGTGAGCCTGTGTGCGATCCGTGGACTGCGACCAAGTCGGGATTGGGGATTGACTCCACAATTGCCGCAGGAACACCATAGGATCCGGGACGGTCGGCCGAATCGCTCCATCTGGCGAACCTGCCTGCCACTTTCCCATAGTGGGACTCCCCCCCAGGATTCTGTTCCCCAAGGTTCCCCGCACAAACCGACACGCCTCACAGCAGTTCGATGCGGAGGGAGAAAGCCCGCAAAGCGGGATCGCCCGCCGGTACAAGACCAGCCCTCACAAAAATCAGGGAAAACACCAAGAATAGGCGACGGAACGGACACACCACGCGTTATGGGTGAACGCTCAGATTGATCGCCTGCAGTGGCGGACCGCCGCAGGCGGGCTACTCAAACCCGTGCGGAATCGGAACTCGCGTAGACCGAACCTTCCAGGGGAGCGGCCGCTTGCGAATTCCGCAGGCGGTTCAGCATTCGCCGCATCGTCACCACCGCTTCGGAGGGCTGGTGCGCGGGATAAACCCGTCCCGCGAAGCAGTCGGTGATTTCCCCGGTATGACTCTTGTGAGCCATCATCTGGAACGCCAGCGGATATTCCCAGAAGACGTCAATCACGTCCTCGATGACCAGCTGACCGAAGTCGCAGGTCGCCTCGTACGCGGCGAATGGATTGGGATCCCGTTCGGCCGACCGGGACAGCACCTCGGCGATTGCCCCCGCCGCCAGCTTCGCCTCGTTGGCCGAGAAGCAGACCCCAAACGAAAAGATCGGATCCGTGAACCGGTGCGAGTCCCCGACCCACAGGAACCCCGGCCCTGTGGAATCGCGAATGTGGCAAGATTCGTTAAAAGCGGTGCGGACCGGTTCCGTAAACTCGATCTCCTGCAGCCGAAAGGTCAGGGCGGGATTGAAAGGGCAGGGGCTCAACCCGGACAGGGCTGTGTGTTGCCCGGCCGCCAGGCCCGATATGATCAAGCGACCGGTGGGGTGCCTCCGCATCGATCCTCTGTGACACAGCCCTGTTTGCCAAGATTCATGTCCATTCGCGAGCATCAACCGGATGTCCCGGAGAATCTTCGCCCTCATTTTGAAGCCGAACGGCGTTTGTCCAAGCTGCCCTGGTCCTGGATCTGGAACTGTGGCAACCTGCTGTGTCGGACGCGGTGGGGGAGACAGCTGATTGATTGGCGACGAACCGAGGTGCGGGACTCGTTTGTGCCTTCCTCACGCCGGTTGTTCACCGTGATGGGGTTGAACAGGGATCAACAGCAACGGGAGTTGACACGCGTCTATCAGAACACCCTGTTTCAGACGAAACTCTTGGGGCGACTTGCCCGCCTGTCCCCGACGGAGGAGGCCCGGCAATTCGAAGTCCGGGGATTCGAACATTTCGAGGCGGAACGAGCCGGGAAAAAACCGGTGATTTTCGCCGGGAGCCATTTTGGGGTGAATCGCCTGTTTCCACTCTGGTTGGCGCGTCGGGGGGTGGAGGTGTTGTCGCTGGAACAACAGGACCAGTTGGAGCTGATGGGGGTCAAGAAACCGGTCACTCTCCACGCGGTGGTTCTGAGTTCGAGTTTCAAGGCACAGGCCACGATCCTCGCGCTGCGGCAGTTGCAGTCGGGGGGCATTTGCCAATTGACGGGCGACAAGCAGCGGACTGCTGAAGACAAACGCTGCCATGTGCGCACTTTTCATGGCCTGGCGAAGAGATACCCGCTGGGGATGGCCAATTTGTCGCTGATGGGTGGGGCCGCCATTCTGCCCTACTTCTGTACGATCCAGGATCGGGGGCGGGTTACGATTGAAATCAAGCCCCCCCTACGACCGCCAGCCCCACCGGCACCGAACGGATCAGCGGAGAGGGAGGCACAGATTCTGGATTTGACCGATCGTTTTGCCGCCGTTCTGGAAGCGGAAATCGACCGCACACCCGGCAATCAGCGCTGGCTGGATCTGGAACAACAGACTGTTCCAGCCTCCCCCTGAAGCCGCCAGGAAGCTGGTCCCAGTTGCTGCCAATGCCTGGTTGGGCTCGTGGGCAGGAGCGTTGGTCCGAACGATCCCAACCCTGTCCAACCACTCCCAGGGGCATGCCTGGAACAGTTCGGAGTGGTCTTGAGATCAGATCAGACGGGGATGGGCGAATCGGGTGTTGGCTGTCGGGGCCTGCGGGGCTCTCCCCTGACCCTCGGGCGGCGAGATCAGGGGTATCGGCCCGGCCTCCTGGCGGTGGTGGTGTGCTCGAATGGTCGGATTCGGAACCGGGGGATGGCTGTGTTTTGCGGGGATTCCCAGCCGGGTCTCATCGGTGGCTTCACGTTTTGCCTGAGTTCCGATCCCTTCCCTCGTTGACTTGTCAGACAAGTTCAATTTCCATGCTCGAGCGTCAACCGGGTGTTTCGTCGAATCTTCGCCGTCAATTTCATCTGGCAGGACGTTTGTCGAAGTTGCCTTGGCCCTGGATCTGAAACTGTGGCAACCTGCTGTGTCGTCCTCGATGGGGCAGACGCCTGATTGGTTGGCGACGAGCCATGATGCGGGAGTCGTTTGTCCCTTCGGCAAGCCGATTGTTCACCGCGATGGCGTTTAAACACGGAACAACAGCAACGGGAGCTGACGCGGGTCTATCAGAACGCCCTGTTTCAGACGCAACTCATGGGGCGAATTGCCCGCCTGTCCCCGGCGGAGATGGCCCGGCAATTTGAAGCTCGGGGATTCGAACATTTCGAGACCGAACGAGCCCAGAAAAAACCTGTGATCCTGGCCGGGAGCCATTTTGGGGTCAATCGCCTGTTTCCACTCTGGTTGGCACGTCAGGGGGTGGAGGTCTTGTCGCTGGAAGAACTGGACCAGTTGGCGCTGATGGGGGTCGAGAAACCGGACACCCTCCAATCGGTCGCATTGCGGTCAACTTTCCCGGCTCAAGCCACGATGCTGGCATTGCGGCATCTCAAGTCGGGGGGCGTATGTCATCTGACGGGAGACAATCCGCGTCCTGCTGCGGTGAATGTCTACCACGTGCGCACGTTTCATGGGCTCGAGAAGGAATATCCCCGGGGGCTGGCCAATTTGTCGCTGATGAGCGGGTCCGCCATTCTGCCATGCTTTCGAACCATTCATGATCGGGGACGGGTCCTGATCGAAATCCATCCGCCAATTCGGCCACAGTCCTCTGGCCCCGGCCGGCTCTCCGAAACGGCAAGCCCAGAACATCCAGCTGACCGACAGTTTCGCCGTGGTTCTGATAGCAGAGATCAATCGCGCGCCTGGCAATGACGCTGGCGGTGTTGGACAAGCAGCCGAGTGAAGGACTGGCCCGAGCCCCAGTTCCCTTGGTTGCCGAATCCCGGCCAGAAGCGAGCGATTCGTGTCTCTCGGCTGTTGACGGTCTGACCGAAACACCGCCGAACAACCCAGACGGGATGCTCGGCGGTGAATGGGAAACTGACTTGAAGCGGTCGTTCGATCGGGCAGCAGGAGACGCTGCGCTAGGAAACCACCGCCGGTTCCTGAGTTCGCAGTCGGTTCAACATGCGGCGCATGGTCACCACTGCCTCGGATGGCTGGTGCGCGGGATAAACCCGTCCCGCGAAGCAGTCGGTGATTTCCCCGGTATGACTCTTGTGAGCCATCATCTGGAACGCCAGGGGATATTCCCAGAAGAAGTCAATCACGTCCTGGATGACCTGCTGACCGAAGTCGCAGGTCGCCTCGTATTCGGCAAACGGATCGGCGTCGCGTTCCGCCGACCGACCCAGGACATCCCCGATCGCGGCTGCGGCCATCTTCGCTTCATTGGCCGAGAAGAACACGCCGAACGAGAAAATCGGATCAGTGAAGCGATGCGAATCCCCGACGCAGACAAACCCTGGACCCGTGAAATCCCGCACGTGATACGAGTAGTTGGAAGCGGTGCGGACGGGCTCGGTGAATTCGATGTTCTGCAACCGTGCCGTCAGGGCGGGATTCAAATGCTTGAGCTTCCAGGCAAGGAACTCCTCTGTTGACATCCCGGACTGGGCGAAATGTTCACCCGGCACGACCACCCCGATGCTGGTTTCTTCTTCGCTCAGCGGAATGAACCAGGCCCAGTGATGTTTCTCCTGGTAGAAGATCAGGGTGTTGCCCGACGCTTCGCCAGGGTCACGAACCGCACCCTTGATGCGGCTGAAAATGCCGACCTGCTTCTCGTAACCACCCCGTTCCTTGGGGCCGGTGATTCCCTGGTTGGCCAGGAACGTTTTCTGACCTGAGGCATCGACCAGCACCCGGCAGGGAAACTCCTGTACGCCGTCGGCCGTCTTGACCCGCAATCCGCAAACGGCTCCGTCGTCCTGCAGAACGCCTTCGGCATCTCCCTTGACCAGCGAAGCCCCCCGGGCGATCGCCGTTTCCAGGAGGAACTGGTCGAACTCATCCCGCCGCACCTGCCAGGTCGTCGTGGAGGCGAGGTCTCCGTCGTGACACCGCCGCATCACGGGAACCCAGAAGGTGTTCGTGCCGTTGGATCCATACACGGTCACCCCATGCTTGATGGGGAATTGACGCGCCGCCAGATCCGACTCCAGACCCAGTTCCCGCAAAATGCCTCCCACCTCGCCGGTGAGAGATTCGCCAATATGAAACCGCGGGAACGAATCCCGCTCGACAATGAGAGGACGAATCCCCTGTTTCAGCAGGAACAGCGCGGTGAACGCAGCGGCCGGACCACCGCCAACAATGATGACATCATGGATTGCGGGAAGACTTCGATTCTCGGCAATCATGGAAGCTCTCTTCAAAGGGGCCAGACAAGGATGTGTGGAGAAAAGCCACGGAACGGAACAACTCCCGGGCAATGCCAGAACTCTGATGCCTCATGGCGAGCCCGTTGGCGACGTCGTTGGCGGCAGGCACCGGTCCACCAGCGCGCAGATCGAATTCAAATCCTGAAAGTTGTCGGGGACCACCTCGTCGAGGGGAACCCGACAGGCCAAAGCGGTCTCCAACTCCCCAATCATCGTGACGATCTGGAGAGAATCGAGCAGCCCCTCATCCAGCAATCGGGTTGATTCGGTGAGCCGCCCTCGATCGCAGGCGGGATTGGACCGACACAGAGCGTCGAGAACTGATAAGTAATGCGAGGAAGACACGGAGGAAGGCCAGGGGCTCAAGACATTGAGAGAACACCTTCCGTGGCATCCCATCTTTTCTAGTCGTCACTGCCCCAAAGAATCAAGGTCTGTCGATCAATCTTGCCGGATTGGGTGGTGGGGAGGGATGACTTGACGATGATGCGATGCGGACGGGCGTAGACCGCCAGTTTCCCGGCCACATGCTGATGCAAATCGGCTTCGGCGAGCGACGCTTCCGGGGCCTGTACAAATGCCACAATCTGGAGTTCTCCCGTTCGGGAAATCACCACGGCAACAGCCTGCGCGACGCCGGGGTGACTGGCGAGCGCCGACTCGACCTCCCCCAGTTCGATGCGGTGTCCCCGAATCTTCACCTGATGATCGCGCCGTCCCCGGAACCAGAGTGTCCCCGTGGCGTCCCGGTACGCGAGGTCACCCGTCTGGTACGAGTCGGGCTGACCCTGGACCCGGCGACTCTCGGTGAGCCCGGGTTGTTGCCAATACCCGGGAGTCACCCCCGGCCCCCAGACACACAACTGGCCGACTTCGCCGGGGGCGACCGGTTGCCCGTCGTCATCCAGGACCTCCACAGGACTGTGGGGCAGGGGGCGTCCGATCGGAATCTCGGTCTCATCCTCCCCGGGGACTGCGGTGACCGTCTGCACCGTGCAGACATTTGTCTCCACCGGGCCATACAGGTTGGTGAACGCCGCCTGGGGCAAAGCCCGCATCAGCCGGCGTAACAGCGGGACGGGGAAGACTTCCCCGGCGAACAGCACCTGCCGCAGCGACTCGGGGGGCGAAGTCTCGAGGGCCCCCCGTTCCAGCAACTGGATCCAGGTCGTGGGGACCGCATAGCAGGCTGTGATCTGCTGCTTGCGGAAGGTTGTGACCACCGCCGAGGGAAACATCACTGCCTGTTCGTCGAGCAGAACCAGGGTCCCGCCGGCCAAATGCGTGGAAAACAGGTCAAACGTCGACAGATCGAAGTGAAACGGGGCGATGCTGGCCACCCGATCCGCCGGTTGCAGGGCAAAATAGGTCCGGGCCCATTCCGAGAAACAGAGAATATTCCGATGGGTGAGGACCACTCCCTTCGAACGGCCTGTCGAACCGGAGGTGTAGAGAATGGCGGCCGGGGCGTCGGCCGTGAGAGGGCTGTCGGGCTGATTTCGTCCTGCGGGAACCACAGTTGACGTCGGCAGCCCGGGACCGGACTGGGGCCAGGCGATCAACTCGGGGAGGGGGATGTCGTCGGGCCAGTGGGCGCGCAGTGCGTCAGAGACTTTGGCTGTCGTGAAAACCAGGCGGCAGCCGGCATCAGCCAGGAGTCCCACCAACCGGGCCGGAGGACTGCGGAGGTCGGCCGGGACATAGACTCCCCCCGCCTGCAGCACCGCATACAGCACTGTCACAGCGGCGGGGCTCTTGGGGAGACACAACCCAACCCGATCGCCCCGCTGCAGACCCTGGGCGATCAGCCAGTCGGCCAGTTCCCGAACCTGCTGTTCCAGTTGCTGATAGGTGAGCGTGGCTGTCCCCGCCACGACCGCCACCTGCTGGGGTTGGGTCGCGGCAGACGCCGGCAGGATGTGGGCCAGGGTCTCGACGGTCAAGGGGCACCAGGTCCGGTGAGGGGGACGAGTGTCTTCGTCAGTTGTGAGGCGATTGTATTCAGCTGCACCTCGGTCGTCCCCGAGGCGGCCAGAATGGCCATGGTGTCCTGCACGGCTGTGGCGGATCGATTCAGATTCCGCCAGCCCGCTCCGGCATACAGGCACTGGATGTCGTGGGCGCATTCATAAACGGCCTCGCTGACACATTTCTTTACCATGGCGGGCCAGGCGATGCGGTCCCGGCCCTGTGTCACCTCCCACAACCCGCGATAGAGCAGCCAGCGGGCCGATTCGAGACGGCAGCGGATCTCGGCCAGCGTGTGCTGCACCGCCTGATGGTCGGCCAGGGAGGATTGTTCTCCGGTGCGCCGGCGCGATTTGAGGTAGTGGTCACAACGGGCCAGATCGAACTCGGCCGCCCCCAGGAACCCTGCGAGAATGGCAGTCCGTTCGGCCTGCATGGCCGCCAGCAGCACACCAAGGCCTCCACCGGCCGCTCCCAGCCGTGAGGTGGCGGGGAGCCGCACCGAATTCAATTCCACTTCGCCGGACGGAGCCCCTTCCAAACCGATGGTCTGGATGGGGCGGAGGGAGACCCCCGGGGTGTTGGTGGGGACCAGGAAGGCCGAGAGACCAAGGCTGCCGCGATTGGGGAATTCCTTGGCGATCAGCAGCAGCACCTGGGCGACAGTGGCATTGGTCACCAGGGTCTTGTGGCCGTGGAGGACCACCTGGTCCCCCTCGGTGGTGACACTGGTGCTGAGGGCCGAGATCGCCGAGCCCGCTTCGGGCTCGGTGATCGCCAGGGCGCCGATGGCCCGTCCCGACTCCAGGGGCGGTCCCCACAGCTCGCGTTGGGCCGGTGTGCCCAGTTGCAGCAACGGCCACAGGCATCCGAAGAAGTGGGCACCGGCGGCGAACAGGAGGCCCCGGTCGGCCCCTCCCGTGCCGAGGGCTTCGAGGAGGTGGGTGGTGCGTGCCAGAGCTCCCGGGGTGTCGGCCGGGTCAACCTGGAAGACCCCCAACTCACTGATGCGGTTCCAGGCACTGTGGTCGAATCCACTTGCCGGGCCGGCGAGTTGCAGTTCGCCCAGGGCCAGCCTGCGGGCCGACTCCCACAAGGCCCGGTCGTTGTCTGAGAGAGAAAAGTCCATGAAGGGGTCTGGGGGAACGGGCCTGAATCCGAAAATAACGCGGCAGTGTCCCTGGCGCGGTCAAAGCGCCGCAGACACGTGGCTGACAACGTCCGCCCAACATCCGCACTGGGGGCGGGATGGGTGGGCCTGATCCGGGCGGGGGAGACATCCGACACCAGTCCTTCCAGGGTATCAGCACCCACCGCTCCTGCATTGTGGCAGGGAAACAAACGGCAATGCCAATCTCTCTGCCGGAAGGGGGAAGCTGGTGCGGGATTGGCCGACCGGTTTTGGTGACGAGAGCTGATTCAACGATTGTAAGGGCCGGTCGGTTGTTTCCGGGGGAATTCGTCGCGACCCCGGACTTCGGAGGGCTGATTCTGGAGGTTGGATTCGCAAGTTGGCGGCTATTGCCGCGGGAATCCCCGGGCCCGGCCACTGCCTCGTCCGGATGAGGGTGACTCCAGGAACTCGAAAGCCGGTTCGCCGCATGGGAACTCCGATGCGGAGCAATTCCGCAGGCGAAGTCCCGCCAGACCCGAGTGATCCCGACGGGCCTTCACGTGTGTTCTGCCAGGAGTCTCTCCAGGGGCGGGAGGTCGAGGGAGGGAAACGGTTGTCCGGTCAGTTGCCGCAACAGGTCGACTTCGCGGTGGAATTCGTCATGCAACTCCCGGATCAATTCGGGAGGAAAGATCACACTGGCCGAGGAATCGACATTCGGGCCCGGCACCCCGTCGTCCATCGCCATCCCCGGATTGGTCTGTGGTTCTGGCGACCTCGCGAGTCGTCGATCTCTGGTTTCGGCCTTGTGGAATTTGCGATCAAAAACGCGAGAGTCGAAGTGGGGATCGACTCCCAGAAATTCGAAAATCGTGCGCATCGTGTCCCGAGTCGCAGACAAGAGGTGGTTCGATTCGACGAGCAACAACTGGTCCGCCGGGAAGTACTTGGTCAGGCAATTCCAGTGGGTGCCATACAGTGAGGCCAGTCTGGCTCGGGGGCGTTTTCTCAGGATCTCTGCGGGCGTGCCATTTGGAGTGTTCGGGCTCGAACGGAGCATGCGATAATGAGACACAAGTCGCGACCAGGGCTCTCGAACCAGGTAGATGAGCCTCGCGCGTGGGATCAGGTTGTGCATTCTTTCGGCCACGACGCAGTTTGGCTGGTGGGTGTAGGCGGGAGTCGCCTCGCCACACAGCCGATGGGGTGTCCGAAACAGATCACGGTACCACGCCTCCCCCCGGTGATAGTTGCCGAACTCGGGATCGAGGAAATAACGCGGCTCCTTGGGCCACGACATCCCGATTTCCGGATGCTGGTCCAGGTAATAGTACAGGCTGGTTGTGCCCGATTTCGTGGCCCCCACCACCACGAAATCGGGAAGTCGACCGGGGAGGGAGTGCTCAGGGAGAGCGTGCCGGGAGTCCATGGGATCGTCAGGATGTGAAGTCATCGGCAGTTTTTCCGGGACACGGTTGGTCCCAAGGATGGCCAGAAGGGAAGACCTGACCCCGACAGGGACGCCCGTTCCCAGCGACAACTCAGCGTAGCCGGTGGCTTGCGGCGGTCGCAACTGCGATTCCGGGTGTTGTCAGTCCCCAGGAGAATTGTCACCAGGGCACCGTCTTGAGGACGGAGTTCTGGCCGAAGAGGTGCAGGGGGCGGATGGCCCCCGACACACAGGAAATCGGGCAGCCTGTGCAGCCCGGTCCCGGGAGATCTAAGATCTCGCGAGAGCAGCCCTGTCACTTTTTCCCGCAAGGCCCCACCATCATGCGTGCCGTCACATTCGCGGCCCCCTGGGATCTTCGTACGGTCTCGGTCCCCGATCCGGTCGTGCTGGCACCCACAGATGTCATCGTGCGTGTCGAAGCGGCGGCGATCTGTGGATCCGACCTGCATGTGTACCGGGGTGTCGAGCGCGGACTCGATGCGGGAACGGTGCTCGGGCATGAATTCACCGGGACGGTCGTGAGTGCGGGATATGCCGTGGTCCGGGCCCGGCCTGGCACTCGCGTGGCCGCCCCGTTCACGGTGAACTGCGGCCGCTGTTGGGCCTGCCGGCGGGGGCTGACCGCCCGCTGTGTCGAGAGCCAGGTTTTTGGCTGGGTGCAGCAGGGGTGTGGACTTCACGGGGGACAGGCCGAGCTGGTGCGGGTTCCCCATGCCGACGCCACGCTGGTCCCCATTGACGAGTCGATTCCCCCCGAGCTGGCCCTGCTGGCGGGGGATGTCTTCTCCACGGGGCTGCACGCTGTTGAGCAGGGAGGAGTGCAGCCGGGAGATGCGGTGGCGATCCTCGGTCTGGGGCCGGTGGGGCAGTGTGCTGTGCTGGCGGCGGTCGCGGCCGGGGCGCGGGTGGTTTACGCGATCGACCGGGTGGCCCACCGGCTGGAACAGGCCCAGCGCCACGGCGCGACGCCGGTCGAACTGGAGGCCGACGTGTTGGCAACGATCCGCCACGGCACCGAGGGGCGGGGGGTGGACGTGGTGATCGAGGCGGTGGGCTACCCGGATGCCACGCAACTCGCCTGGCAGATCGTGCGACCGGGGGGGACGATCAGCGCGCCGGGAGTTCACAATGAACCGGCCTTCGCCCTGACCCCGGGGCAGCTCTACGACAAGAACCTGACCTATCGAGCCGGTCGGGCTCCCGCCCGGGCCTATCTGGAGCGGTCACTGGCCCTGTTGAACCGCGAGGGGTGGCGGCTGGAGGGGTTGTTTTCGCATCACCTCTCCCTGGCGGAAGCCCCGCGGGGTTACGAGATCTTCAACGAGCGACGGGAGAACTGCACCAAGGTGCTGCTGCGGATGGAGTGAAAGGGCCGCGGGGGCATGCTGCGGGAGGGGGACTCCAATGCGTCCCAGCGGGGCCACCCTTCGCACGACTCCTATCGGCCACACCACCACGTCGTCTGGTGCCGTGGTCACTCCCGTCTTTCCTTCCGCGAAAAGACATGGCCCGGAGCCGATTCCAAGGAAATCACCCCCTGGAAGGTCAACAGGACCCAACGTGGCTGACGGTCATCGCGGGTCGGCAGGTCAGTGAATGGATATGCCGTTCGATCGCACTGGATGCAGCCACCAATCGACTTTGAGTCATCGATCTGGTTCCTGGCGAACCAGCTCACCTTACGCGTCACACGCTGGGACAACCGAATTGCCGCGGAGTCACTGTCCGTCGCAAGAACACTGTCACTGGCCCGGGGTTGCAGGAGTTGTTGCCTCCTGTTTTTTGATGGGCCAGATGGAGGTCTGTGGATGGTGGGTCACCCAGATAAACCATTCTTCCATGATGTAGGTGACCGGCTGGAGCTTCTTTCCCCGCAGTGGACCGCTGTCGGCAACCCCGGCCAGGTTCCAGGTGCTTTGGGTCTGGCGATCGATGATCTTCTGCTCGTCATTCAACTCAAAGTCGAGCCTCTTGCCATCGAGTTGGCGTGAAAAGGCCGCCGCCATCCAGGTGTTGGGTTTGTGAAAGACGACAATTCGCTGATCGCCCAGTTGATCCTGCAAGAGCGGGCCTTTTCTGGTGAGACGCTTCATCGGGTAGGCCCGATCTTCACCGTTGACCGTCACCCCCAGAATCAGCGCGTTGCTCGGCAGTCGTGTGTCGATCACCTGGATGGATTCGCGTATGGCGGGTGAGAATGCTTTCAATCCGGGATAATGATGGCTGCCATGACCTTCCCTGGCACCGGCTTCCTCAAAAGCCACTTGGGTCTCGGGATGCAACTCCAGCCAGTCGGCCCAGGTTGCCTGGTCAATTCGACGGCGCCGAAGTTGTTTTCCCTCATGCGGCCCATGCTTGGCCTTTCCGAGGAAGGACAGCCAGTAGGTTCCTGTTTCCCGGTCACCCAGGATATGGGTCCCGTTGTAGATTCCCACAATCCGAAAATAGAGACGCTCACCATCGACCCGGGGATCGAAGGCGGACGCACTGGAGCACAATTCGCACAGGGTGATCAGGATCTCCTCCTCGTCGAGGTCCAGATTCGCGACATGGTGATTTTTGATAACCCACCAGGGGATCGCGTAGGTGTTTTTTCCGTCATGAAGCCGATGACGGGATCGTCGGGTTTCATGAAATCCGCATCGGCCCCCACTTTCCAGACAGGCTTGTCGAGAGGAATACACCAGTCATTTCGCGCTTTGAATGCTTCGGTGAAAGGATGGAGTTTGCCGAGAAACTCGTTCGCAGACTTCTCGCCGGATTCCGGGGTTGTGAATTCTCCCTCATCATCCTGCGAGTCCCCTTCGTCCCCGAGGTTCGTGTCGGCGGAATTTTTCCCTGTGACCTCCGGGACGGGGGAACCGACAGTGGAGGGAGATGGATTGCGCGATGTCTGAGGATCCTGGTTGTCATGCCCGGTGGGGGCCGGTTGGCTGCAACCCACCCCGAAAACGACAATCGATGCCGCCAAGACTGCTCTCGCGACATGTGGCGACAGTGAAGAAAAAGTCATGGGCGCGGGAGCACCACCATCGTGCTAAAAGAATGAAAAGAGACCTTGGTCCAAGCTCGCACATGCACTTGTGTGTCCTGCGATTGCCAAGTCTCGGCAGCCCCAAAAAACCCTGACGGGTCTTGCGTTGGTGCCCAGCGGCATCCCCTGATGGAGTCAGAAAAATCGATCGGGAACGAGTCCAGACCGCTTCCGCCCGCCGAAAAAGGATCACCCAGTTCCGATTCTGCCCAATCTGCGGGTCGTTGCTGTTGTGAGGATGTGCCATCATGCACTGGGGTCAGTATCCAGTCGGACCCTGCCTTCAAACATCATGATCAGGCCGAGGTCGGATGTGCAGGAGAATTCCTGTCCCGGGACCCAATTGGCCTCCGCCGGCGTAATGACCGCCACCGCCTCCGCTCCGGAAGAAACCGTGGTTCCGGGCGAAATCATCTCTCCGCGACGAACCGATCGGTATACTCACAGACTGCGTTCCCTGCGGACTGGAGGATGGTCGCCGGCCGACAGGGATGGTTTCCCGGAGGGTGTCCGTGTCGTGACAGAGTCAGCGCCTGCTGAACGCGATCGCAGTCTGCCCCCAGCCCCGTGGCAGGACTTTGGCGAGTCTCCGTTCGAACTGCCGGCCGTACTCCCGACCCAGCCTCCGGTTGAAATCCGTGATTTCGCCCAGGAGGTGGTGGAATTCCCGGAGGAAACGACTTCCCTGTCGGGCCTTGCCGGCGAACCAGTCACGGCCATTGGTGCCGTCCCGGCCCGGGCAACCGAACTCTCGCTTCCCTCCGCTCGGAGCGGCGTTGTTCGGCGGATTGCGCGGGGCATCGCGTGGCTGGTGCGGACCCTCTGGGGAATCGTCAGCCTGACCGTATTGCTGGCCTTCATCGCCGCGATCCCGGTTGTCAATTTCCTGGCCCTGGGCTACCTGCTGGAGGTGGAGGGGCGAGTCGCCCGCAGTGGCCGGCTGCGTGATGCCTTTCCCCTGTTGCCGTTGGCTCCCCGCCTCGGTTCGCTCGTGCTCGGGACCTGGTTGTGGATTGTTCCCCTGCGGCTGTTGTCGCATCTGCTCGGGGACATCCATCTGATCCAGCCCGGCTCGAGGGCGGACGCCCTTGGCCATGTCCTGCTGCTGACCGCTGCCGGGTTGGTGACGATCCACCTGCTGCTGGCCGTCGCCCGGGGGGGGGCTCTCTCCTGCTTCTTTCGGCCGATCAAGAATGTGCTCTGGCTGCGGCAGCGCTGGCTGCAGGGAGATTACTGGACGACTGCCGAACGCGAGGTCGGGGCCTTCCTGGCGGGATTGCGGCTGCGACATCACTTCCTGCTCGGGCTGAAGGGATTCGTCGGAGCCCTCGCCTGGCTGGCACTCCCCACCCTGATGTTCGCCGCCGCCAACCGCACCGAAGGGGGGCCGGTGTTGATCACCCTGCTCGGGGCGCTGCTGCTCATTCCCGTGCTCTCGTGGGTCCCCTTTCTGCAGGCTCATCTTGCGGCTGAGAACCGCCTCGGCGCGATGTTCGAACTCCGCCGGGTGCGCTCGCTGTACCGCCACGCCCCGTTCTCCTGGCTCATCACCATCCTGGTGACGCTGCTCTTTGCGCTGCCCATGTATCTCTTCAAGGCGGCGATGCCTCCCCGCGACGCCCTGTGGCTGGTGACGCTCGTGTTTGTGGTCTCGATCTACCCGGTCAAGGTGCTGACCGGCTGGGCCTACCACCGCGCTCTCCGCCAGGAACGCCCCAGCCACTGGCTGTGGCGGTGGGTCTGCTGGTTCCCGACCCTGCCCCTGCTCGCCTTCTACATCTTCCTGCTGCACTTCACCCAATTCATCGGGAAGTACGGCAAGCTGACCCTGTTCGAACACCACTCGTTCCTGGTGCCGTCACCGTACAGCTTCCTGAACTGAACCGTGCGAAGAGACCACCTTGCGATGAGACCGGCAGGACACTCCCATGGGGCCTGCCGTGAAGGACGGAGGGGTTGCCCGGGGAAGTGAACGGCAACCACCAGCAAACTCAATCGCGGCGTTTCTCGGCCAGCGACTCGTAGTAGCGACGCACGAGGTCCTCGTACTTCGGCAGGTAACGCTCGTTGAACGACTTCTGCAGGGCCTCACGCACATTGGGAGGCAGGTGACCCCATACGTCGTTTGCCACCGCCCGCCGACGGGCCTCTTCGGCCGCCTTCTGCTGGGCGGGATCGAGCTTGTCCTGGGCCTCCTGCGGATTGTCATTCCGCTCTCCCGCCGGTTGCGGCTGGGGCTGCTGCTGGGCCAGTTGCCGATTGCGGTTTTGCTGCCGTTGACGCCGGTTCCCCGATTGTCGCTGTTGCTGTTGCCGTTGCTGCTGCGAACGGCTGCGCGATGAATTCTGTCGCTGCCGCTGCTGTTGGTTCTGTTGTTGCTGCTGCTGTTGCTGTTGGTTTTTGCTCTGGCTCTGACTCTGGCTTGACGACTGCGACGGTGGTGGTGGCTGCTGCAGCAGTTCGAGAATTTTCTGGAGTTCGTCGGCGGCCTGGGTCTGCAGCGTCCGGGTGTCGTCGCCCGTATCCGATTGCGTCAGCCGGTCTTTGGCCGACCGCATCTTTTCAATCGCCTGTTCGAGTCGTTCGCGCGCCTCCGCCAGGGGAGGACGACGGTTCGGATCGATCTGCTCGAGCAGATCGTCCTCGGTCAACTCGGTCTCTGTGGTCCCGGTCTCTGCCGGGACGACCGGCTGCGGCTCGGACTGGGGATTCACCTCTTCGGGCGGGGGGTTGCTCTCGGCCTGTGTCGGGGGGGACTCGGAGGGAAGACTCTCCTGGGCACGCAATGCCGTCGGTACTACGGCAGTCGTCAGAGCCCACACCAGCGCCAGCGCACCCACGCCCAGAAGACGACCGGGGTGGCAGGGGGGATCAGTCAACATCGGGTAGATCCTCGGGGGGGGCGGTCTTCTCGGGGGTGACGGATGGTTTTTCCTCGGGCAGAAAGCCCGGTTCCGATTCGGGCGAGCCCGGTTCTTTCCCGGCCGGTTTCCCCGTCCGCTTTTGTTTTGGCTCGCCGATGATCATGTCGGGATCTTCCGGATCAGACTCATCACCAGACTCATCACCAGACTCTTCTTCCTCGGGCTCGTCCTGTTCGGCCAGCATTTCCGAGAGTTCGCGGGCGAGATCAGCCAGTTCATCCTGATCCGCCTGCAGAGCCTGCAGTTCGGCCGCGTCCGACTCGGTCCATTCGCGGCCTGGCTGGGTACGCTGGGCGTCCAGTTCGGCCGTGCGGGACTGCATCTCGCGCTGCAGATTCACCAGAATGCGGAACTGGGCGATGGTGGGAACCATCTCTCCCTGCGGCGGGCCTCCCGCACCCTCTTCGTTCTCACCCTGCTGCTGCTGTGACTGTTGTTGCTGGGCCTGTTGTGCGGCCTGCTGGCGGGCGTTGATCGCCTCAACCATGTCGATGAGCCGTTGCCGGGCCGCCAACTGCAGGGCCTGGGTCGGCGCGTCAACGTCCTTGCGGGCAATGCGCTCGGCTCCCTTCTGCATCTGCCGGGCCGCTCCCCGGAGCGACAGGGCATAGACCTTGGCCGGGGCGAGCTTCTCGGCCAGGCTCTCGGTCTCGAGTCCCAGTCCCCGTTGCAGTTCCCCCAGTTGTTTCAGCGACTGGTTCTGCGAGCGGCTCCATTTCCCGGTGGCAGTGTGGGCGGCGTCGAGACGCTGGGCCTCGTCAATCGCCGACTGTTGCCGGCCAATCATCAACTGCAGGTCCCCCAGGCTCTTTTCCACCAATTCTTCGGCGAGTCGCTCGTGGGCTTCATCGATCTCTTCCTGCAGTTCCTCCTCGGCCTGCTGCAGGTCGTCGAGAGCCTCTTTCATCTCGTCCTCGGCCTGCTCGGGGGGAGACTGCTCGAGCGATTCTTCGGCATCGGCCATCCGTTGCTGAGCGCGGTCGGCCGATTCGGATGCCCGCTGCGCCCCGGAACGCTGCAGCAATCGGGCGAGCCGGGCCGTCTCCTCCTGCAGTTGCTGCTGTTCCTGGCGAAGCTTTTGCAGCGTCTCTTCTTTCTGGGCCCCTTCGGGCATCGCCCCGGCCTGTTGCAGCTGGTCCTGCAACTGCTGCTGCCGTTGAGCGAGCGATTCGATCTGTTCGGCCGCCTGCTGCATTTTCTTCACCAGGGTTTCGTCATCCCGGGTGCGGCGTTGTTCCAGGGTGGCCGAGAGTTCCTGCATCTTCTTGAGCACATCCTGTTGCGTGCGCGAGGCTTCGCCCAGGTGTTTCTGTTCGATGTTGGAGGCGGCTTCCTCCATCTTGCCCGCCAGTTCGGCCTGCCGGGCCTCTTCGAGCGTCTCGCGCAGGGCGTCGGCGGCGGGGGTGGGTTCCGACCCCGCCTGGTTCTGCACCTGCTGCTGCAACTTTTCTTCGAGGTCCTGCAGATCCTCGGCAGCCGCGCGCTGCTGTTCGGCCAGTTGGGCCAGTTCGGCTTCGGTCTGCCGGCTGTTCTCCCCCGCCGCCTGCTCTTCCAGCAACTTCGACTGCAGTTCTCCCGTTTTTCCCTGCAGTTGCTGCTGTCGGGAGGCGAGTTCGTTCAATTCGCGGCCCAGGTCCCGCTCCGAGCGCCATTCGGAGAGTTCCTGCTGCATCTCTTCGAGCGATTCGAGCACCTCGGCCTGGTTCTCGCGGGCCTCGGCCAGTTGCCGGGCGGTTTCTTCGGAGCCCTTCGCTCCCTCAGGCTGCTCGGCCGACTTGCGGGCCGAGGCGAGTTCGGCCTCGATCTGGGGAAGAGCGTCTTCGCCCAGTTGCTCAAGTTGCCCGGCGATCGCCCCCAGCCGACGTTCGACCTGCGGGTCTTCAATCTGGTTGTTCTGCAGTTCTTCGAGAGCCTCGCGGGCTTTCTGGGCGAGTCCGACAGCGGGGTTCGACAGTTGCGAGTTGACCTCGCGCTGCAGCAGTTCGGTCCGCTTGAGGGCATCAAGGTCCTGCCCCCGAAGTTCGCCCGTTTTCTCCAACTGCAGTTCGAGGGCCCGGGTCTGGTCCTGTGCCTGGCGCTGTTGCCGGGCCAACTGGTCGAGCCGGTGCAGCAGTTCCGACTGGTCCTGTTCCAGTTCGCGGGTCTTCTCCTGGGGAGAGACGACCGTCAGCACCCGCACGACACTGCGCTTGAGGTGGCGTGTGCCGTCGGTGGGGTGGACGTAATCGTCAAGTGCCTCAGAGCGAAAGCGGACCTGGTCTCCCTCCTTCAGCGCGAGCGAGGAGAGTTCGAAGGTGTATTCCGAGGCGAGTTCAGCGGGACGTGATTCACCCTGGAAGAGCGGGATGGTGGTTTCTTCCCCGTTGTTCGTATCGTGCACGATGCGGACTTCTGCCAGACCCAGGTCATCCCGCGACTGGATGCGGACGGGAACGCGGGCCTGCGGGGTGACTTGCAGGTCGGCGGCGGGAATCTCGATGCTGGTCTCGGGTTCGAGATCGGCAATGCCGCGAATTTCGTATCGCACGAGGTCCGAGCTGGAGATTCCCTCGGGATCCCGAAGATCGAACCACCACGAGGTGACCCCCGGTTCGGTAATGGTGAATTCCCCGGAAATGCCCTGCTGGTCGGAAGCCAGCGCGAGCGGCATGCGTTCGCGGTCCCGCAGCCGCAGGGTCCCCCGTTCGAGCGCCCGGCTGGCCCGCGCGGTGATCTCGACCTTCGACCCGACCAGGGCGGTGATGTGTCCCACCCCCTCCGGCAGTTTCTCGGTCGGGCGACGGGTGTAGGCGGGGGGTGTCACCAGCACCTGCAGTTGTTCGACGATCGGGGGATTGACCACTTTCAGCGTGCGCCACGCCATCGTGGAATCGTCCCCCCCCACGACCCGGAACTCGAGAGCCGCTTTCGGCGGCGCAATCTGCCCGACAGCGACCTCGCGCAGTCCCTGCGGATTCTCGGCCAGGTTGAGGGGTCGAAGCGGTTCGACCTGCGGCGGCGCGGTCGACTGCAGGGGCCGGGTTTCGAGCAGGATTCGTGGGGGAAGCCCGCCCCGACTGTTGACCGCATGAAACCGGAAGATTTCGCCGCGGGGAACCTGCAGCGGCACCGTGGGATCGACAGGCAGGGGATCGAGGTTGCCGTCCAGCAGGGCCCAGGCGACGGATCTCGGCCACGGGGGCGCATGAAACGGGAGGCAGAGCCGGTGCAGTGCGAGGGCCGCGTTCTGGGGAGAGAACAGGATGAGGATCGCGGCCAGCGACAGCAGCCCGGCACAGGCAATGGCGGCCCGGACGGCGGGAGTCGACTGGATGAAGTCGTCGAGATCGAGGGATTGCAGGCGTCGGGCCGCCAGATCGGCAACCTCGCGCTGCAACGCGGGGGATCCGACGCGCGGGTCTCCCCCCTGTTCAACAAACTGCACCGAGCTGGCGAGCACATCGCGCAGTTCGGGATGTCTCTGCTCGATGCGCAGGGCGACGTCGAGGTCGGTCAGCCGTGACTGCAGGGGGGCCAGCCACCACCGCCAGGCTCCCCAGCCGACGGCCGCCACGATCCCCAGCAGCCACAGGCAGCGGACCCCCGGATCGTCAAAGTGCAGCCACCAGTCGAGCAGGGTCGCCACCAGCACCAGGCCGATCAGCAGCAGTGCGACCCGGGCCAGCCCGCCAAACCAGAGCACCTGTCGCGCCTGGCGGCGCAATCCCGACAGCCTCAGCAGCACGGGATCGGATGCGTGGGGAATCATGTCAGCCTCCAGCGTTTGCGGAGCAGCCATTCCGAGACAAGGGTGGTGGCGAAAGCGAGCAGAACGAGCCAGTGATTCCAGATCTTGAGGGGGCTTTCCGGTTCGAGGGGAACCGGCAACCCGGGAGGAATCTCACTGACCAGACGGCTCGCTGTGGAAATCGTATACGAACGCCCCCCGGTCTGGGTGGAGACGCGGTTCAGTTCGCCCGCCTCGGCCCGCAGGCTGCGTGATTCGCGTTCGCTGGCCCGGACCTCGAAGTCGAGGGCGGGGGGGGCGTGCGGAAAGGTCGGGCTGGCGACAAACACGTGGTACTTGCCCGCGGTCGTGTGGGCCAGTTGTCCCTCGAAAACCCCGGCCAGATCGGGGAGTCCCCGAAGTGCCAGTTGCTCACGCGTACCGGCCGCCGTCTCGACCACCAACTGCACCCCCGCCGGATCGGCAGGGATCAGTCGTTCGTTGAGGAACCGCAGGCGCAGAGTCACCGGATCGCCGGCCTGGTACGCCTTGCGGTCGGCCAGCAGCTCGGCGGAACCCTCGGAGGCCGCGGTCCGGGAATGGGCCAGGTACCGCAGTGCCTGCACCCAGTAGCGCCCGTAGTAGGTGTCCCCCAGCCGGTACCGCCAGCGCCAGGTTTCTTCGACGCCATGGTAGACCACCCGCCCTCCACCAAATCGCTGGGTCACGATCAGAGGCACCGGCCGACCCTGGACCAGCTTTTGGGGATGGACGGCCCAGGTGATGGCCCCGGGACGCAGGATCTGCACGTCGACCGACCAGAACATGCCGGGGAGGAAGGACCACACCTCCTGGCTCTCACGCTCGGAGTCCGCAAACCGAAACAGGGCGCTCCCCTTGCGGGCCTCGGGGGTCAGCTCGGGACGGAACTCCTGCCGCAGAGAATCTTGCGGAGCGGGCTTGCGGATCCCCTCCAGCTCAACCGGCAGCAATGGCTCCAGCGGGGTGTTGCGGAAGCTCTCGGGAGCGTGGCGCGGCCCCGACAGGAACAGCAGCCCCCGTCCCCGTTCCGCCACAAAATCACGCAGGTTCTCGAGGACAGTCGCACTCAGGGTGCCGGGCGGGATGTCTCCCAGCAGGCAAACGTCATATTCAAACAGCTCTTCCCGGGTCACCGGGATGTTGGCCAGTGCGGTGCGGTCTTCCTGGACGAATTCCGGGTCGGCATCGAGCAGCACCGTTTTCAGGTCGACGGTCTTTTCCCGCCCCAGCAAATCCTTGAGCTGGCGGAATTCCCAGCGCGGCTGCTGGTCCACCAGCAGCACCCGCAGCTTTTCGTCCCGCACGCTGATCCGTCGGGTCTCGCGGTTGTTGGCGGTGTTCGATTCCTGGGGGATCTCGACCGCCTCGATGATGACTGCGACATCACCCACCTGGCGGGGGGTGAAGGCGAGTTCCTGCTTGATGGGGCGACCGTCGTCTTCGATGGTCAGGTCACGCGAGGCGAGGACCTCGCCGGTCGACTCGTTGCGCAGCTGGACTCGGGCGGTCTTGCCCGTCAACCCACGTCCCGTCAGGGTGAAGGCAAACGAAGCCGGTTCTCCCACAAAGGCGGTCTCATCGACCAGCACGTTGTGCAGCTCAAGATCGAGCTGGGGATCGGTGCTTCCCAGCGCGACTGTGTAGATCGGGACGGAACGCTGGCGGGCGTACTGCGCGGCGGTCTGCAGCGACTCGCCGTCGGTCGAAACCCCGTCCGACAACAGCACAATCGCACTCGGAGGGGAGCCCCGCAGGGAATTCAGCGTGTTCCGCAGCCCGTCCCCCAGGCGGGTTTCGTTCCCCGCCGGGGTCAGCCCCCGGATCAGCGGGAGCAGGCTGTCGACGTCGGCATCATTCAACGACGACTCGGGGCCCAGCAGGGCGTCCCCTTCGGCCACCGTGTGCAGCCGCAGCTTGTGGTTGGCCACCAGTCGCCGCAGCAACTGGCCATTGTTGTCGAGCAGCAGCCCCTGCGCCTGGGCCAGGCGGGTCGCGGGGCCCAATTGGTTGGTCTCGACCAGGCGTCGACCAGTTTCAACCTCGGCACTCTGTGTCGAGCTGTCGACCGTCCCCATGCTGTTCGACACATCGACCAGCACCAGCAGGTAGGGAAGTCCCGTGCGCTCGATCAGCAGCATGGCCTGACTCAGCAGGAACAGAACCGTTCCCAGGGTCGCCAGCCGCAGGGCCGAGAGAAGCCACCGCTGCCAGGGGGCGAGGTGGCCGGCATCCCGCCGATAAATCGCGATGACAAAGGTGATCGCGAAGAGCACAAACAGCACCAGAACCCAGGTCGGCCAGGGAAAGTCAGACGACAGATTCCACGTGGTCCCCTGGCCCGGAGCACTTGGCTTCAGGTCCAGCAGCCATTCGAACAGGCGGCGCAGGGGATTCATCGGGGAGTTGACATTCCAGGGAGTCCGGCCTCACGCACAACCGGCCCGGGGCAGGTCGTGCATTCCACCGGTGAACAGGGTTCCTTCATTGTGACCAACTTCCACGACCGCCAACAGGGAGCAGGACCATTCGCCGCGTCAGTCATCTGGACGGGAAGCACAGACGGTCGCGAGGGGGAGTCGCACCACCCGTGTCTGGAATGTCCCCTCATCGTGCAATTCCAGGACGCGGTAACCCCAGGGGAGGTCATCGACCACGAGCGTGTCCGATTCCGGGGTGAACTGCACCCCGGTGGCCGGGGTGGTGACCACCAGCACCCCCTGGTGCAGCGTCGACGACTCGTGGTGCACATGGCCGGCACAGATCAGCCTCACCTGGGCGTGGCTGCGGAGAAGCGACCAGAGTTGGTCGCGGTCGGTCAGGCCGATGGCGTTCATCCAGGGGGAGGGAGCGTCGACCGGTGGATGATGCAGGAACAGGACGGTGGGGCGACTGGAGGTCCGGGACAGTTCCTCGGCCAGCCAGGCTCGCTGCGATTCTCCCAGTTCTCCGCGGACCTCGCCGGGAACGTGCGAGTCGAGGCCAATCAGCTGCCAGGGGCCGACCGGTTCCGAGAAGACGATCCGTTTGCCTGTTTGCTGGATGCGGTCGTGGAGGTGCTCGCAGATGCCGGTCCGGACGTCGTGATTGCCCGGGACGAACCTGGTTTTGGGCCACCAGGGGGCAAGGGTCTCGCGGATGACGGTGTAGGTTTCCGGGAGATCGTCATGGGTCATGTCCCCGGTGAGGACAAGACGATCGGCCCGGGTCTGTTCCGGTTCAATCTGGCGGAGGACATTCAGCCAGCGATCACGGGTGCAGATCCCCTGGATGGTGGCCGTGGGGGACGAGAAGAGATGGCAGTCGGTGAGGTGCAGCAGTCTCGCGGTCATCCCATGAGTTTAGTGGGGATTCCGCGGTTTTCCCACACGTCAAAGTGACCCGACGAAAACCAGTGGGGCCCGCAGAGACTCAGAGAACGGGGGAGGTCCTCAGGATCTGCGGGCCCCGGATGGAACCACGATGACGGTTGGAATCGGGCCGGTCGGGCGACGGGTTGGGCCGGTCGTTGATCCCGTGAGGGATGCAGCGGTGGTTCAGGAATGGGCCGGGCTGGCGAGCCAGTGGTGGGCCTGGGAACGGCGCGGGATGACACGCTGACAACGGATCCAATGACCAGCGTTGTGGAGAGCGAGCCAGCAACCCGTGTCAGCGTGTGATCACGAGCCGCGCAGGAAAAATCCCATGGCTGCAAGACCTCGACGCCGCGATGTCCCCCAAGAAATCCGGGAAACAACGATCGGGCGTCCGGTCAGGCCGGGCTTCCTGGAGGGGGACTTCGCCTCGGCGGCGGGGTCGGGACCTGTCCCGGGGGATTGGCCGGGCGGGGAAGGCTGCGCACCAGCAGCCGCGTCGCGGGGGGCTGCAGCCCGTGCAGGGTGACTGGCGGCCGCTGCGGGGTGGCCAGTGAAACCTGCCATTGCCAATGAATTCCCTGGCAGGCCAGTGCATCCTGGACAATCACCACCTCAGACAGGCTCCCGTCCGAAGGGGATTGCGGTGGCCGTCGGCCGGAGGCACGCGGAACACCGGTGAGACGGTCGGTTTGTGTGCCCGGTTCGCAGTGTGCACAGGCGGACTTGCCGTCCCCCGCCCCCCGGCCCGTGGTTGCACATACTCCCGCGGTCGACGATCTCGCGTCCGCAGCACGGGTTGCTGACTGTCGCACGAAGTCGGGCAACGCGACCCCGCGGGCATCCGCCCAGGCGACCTTCTCGGCATCCGAGAAGCAGCAGCACTTCCGCCAGCATTGCTCAGCCGACCGGCACCCGCAAACCCGCTGGGCACACGGAAAAGGACGAGACACATCCTTCTGCACGGACGCGATTCCATGTCCGCTGCCGGAACCCAAGACGGTCCCCAAGGGAGCGAACGGAGCCAGTGCCGGGGCGGGAAGCGGCAGATAAGTGCAGACAATGCCCAGCAACACCAACAGGCTGATCAGTCGACGACATTGTCGGACTGACAGGCTGCGGCTGTTTCCACGTCGCACGAATTGTCTGTGCCGGGAAGCAGGATGCATGAGTGACACAACTTCGAACCGGCTCGCTCTCCAGCAACGAAACTAACGGGGGGGTGAGGGAATATCAACCGTTTCCCCAGTCGGGCCATTTCGATCTGTGGAAGAGTGTGAAGCCAGACTCCCACAGTTGTCGCGACAGTTCCCCGACGATGACACCCAGGGGGGAAATCGACGACTGTCCGTGAGAACCAAGGATCGGCCCGAATCCGGAACGGTCGAAGTCATCTGTCGCTGACATCCCGTGCACCGCGCACCCGAATGCAACGCGACACTGGCGCTGCAGAATCTGACGGTCTTGCAAGCGGTTCGGAATGTGCCGATCATGAGGATTGGCAATCGCGAGTTGGACCGCGGTTCTGGTGTCGAAAGTATCCAGTCCCGAGGCGGGCCCGTGCAGGTTGTGGGGCCACAAAAGGCCGCTGTTCACTTCTTCGGTTCAAACCGCAAGTGAGGTGTGCATCAGTATCGAAATGGGGATTTCGTGAACCGTTGCATTTGGGCGTCGGATTCTGAAGCTCTCAGGTCGACCTCGGTCGGTTCGATCGCGTTCTTTCTGACGTCCAGGGGCCTTCCGGAACTCCAGCGATTGCTGGAACCAAATGGCGACACTCACAATTTCATTCGCCACTCAGGGGTGGGACCCCGAGTTTCTGGAAAAGAAGTTTCCTCGCATCGGGTTGGCCGATAGAACCGTAATTGCCAAAGCGAAAACGATTTCGAATGGAGTTTTTTGACCAATGCAGTTTGGACTT
>DNUF01000001.1:79545-83380 GCA_003508595.1 Planctomycetaceae bacterium | reverse complement strand
GGGCGTCTGGGGGAGAGTTAATCTGTTGTGAGAGTGATTGTCAATGATTTCAAACCGTTTTTTTACCCGTTTTTCTGCACCTTTTTCCAGATTTTGACCCTGTGATTCCCTTGTGTCACAATCTTCTTTCTGCTTTTCCCCCTCCCGCGAGATGACAACATCATGGTTTCAACCTGGCAACACACGGCCTGCCGACGGGTGGCGGAAGTTCCTGGTCTCATCTTGCCAGCACGAATCCGACGGGCCCTCTGGCTCGTCGGATTCGTGTTCTGCCTGGGCTGGTTGCTCTCGTCCCGTGAAGCGCATGCCGATTGGCTCGATCGATGGCTGCAGGGAGGACAGGTCGCTCCAGCCATCGAACAGGCTCGTCGTTTGCCCACCCCGGCCGAGGCGTCCGACGCGCTCCGGCGGGTTGCCGCCTGGCAGCGCTCGCGCGGTGATGTCGAGGGGGCCGATCGCACCTTGCAATACCTTCCCGATCGGCAAGAACGCAGTCGTGAACGGGAACGGGGGGTCCGGGCCCCCCGGGATGACAGCGGATCGGGACAGGGCGGGGCCAGCGTGGCTGACTTCTCCGAACTGATCGACCTGATCACAAGCACGGTGAGTCCCTCCACCTGGGAATCGCTCGGCGGAGTGGGCAGTGTCCGTCCGTTTGTCTCGGGGGTGTTTGTCGACCCCAGGGGGGTTCTTCAGCAGGCGGCTGAACGGATTGCTCCATTTCCCCAGCTGGAGTTGCTGCAGCCCCCCCGGGCCGCCGATCCTCCCGGGCCCGTCGATCGCCTGTCGACGTTGCGGGTGGTCTCGCTCCGTCGCCTCGAACGGGTGCTCGCCGATCGACTGGAAACAGGACTGCTTCCCACCCGGGAGATGCTGCACCTTGCGGGTCTTTATCGCCTCGAGGGGGTGGCTGTCCGCAAGGAGCAGGGGGACATCCTGCTTTTCGGGCCCGCTTCCGGCTGGCGCTATGACACCGAGTCCCGCGCCGTCTCGACCGAGAGCGATCTCCCGGCGCTCTGTCTCGATGACCTCGTCGTCCTGCTGCGCTCGGCCCGGGGAGATCTGCGGCGTGGTGTCTTTGGCTGCTCGATCAACACCCGTGACGCAAATCTGGCCCGGCTCCGTGATTTTGTGGCCGATTCAAATCGTCAGGGCCCACTCGCGCCCGGGCAATTGCGACGGTGGCTGAAAGAACTGCAGCAGCGACTTGGCCGGCAGGATGTGGTCATCCAGGGAATACCGCACGACAGTCGGGTGGCACTGGTCCTCGTCGCCGCGGACTACCGGATGAAACTGATTGGAGTCGGGCAGGTCGATGGGGGCGACGGCATTCCCGATTATTTCGAGTTGCTCAAGAAAGCTCGGCTTCCGGATGGTCCACCCCTGGAGGCATTGCGGTGGTGGCTGACCATGGGATATCGCCAGATTTCGCATGACCCGGGTCGGTCGATGTTCCAGCTGGAGAAGGGCGCGGTTCTGGCGCAGTCCGAGAACCAGTTCATCGCCGCCCAGGGACAACGTGTTCCCACCGGGATGGCCGAACCGGTCAACCGCGAATTCGCCGCCAACCTCACGCGTCATTTCGACGCATTGGCGGCCCGGGATCTCGTGTTTGGCGATCTGCGAAACGTGTTTGACCTGGCCCTCGCCGCGACCCTGTTTGAGGTCGAGGGGTGGTGGAATCGCTGCCAGTGGGATGGCGGGGTTCTGGGCCGTCCCGGGGCTTACCCTCTCGCCGCGCATCCCGTGCCGCGCGAGGTCGAGTCGGTCGTGGCGCACCGGGTCTACCAGAAACGGCAGATCGTCGTGCAGGTGGCCGGTGGCGTTCAGGTCGACCTGCCATCCCTGCTGCGTCAAGCCCGCCCGGCCGAAGATTTGCCTCCGATCACCGGCGGCGATGCCTCTGATGTCTGGTGGTGGGACGTCTCGCGCCAGTAAGCCCCATTCGCCCCGCAGGCTCGTCCCCGCCTCCCCGGTGAGCGTTCCGTACCCGCAGTCTCGATCGCGGGCTCGGCATCGCGACGCAGCGCGAACAACGCTGGCTCAGGTGGGCTCTGTGTGCCCCTCGCAGATGGCGAGATATTCCCGGACGACGGTGGGGAGTCCGACAAACAAAGCCCGACTGATGAGCGCATGCCCGATCGAGACTTCGGCCAGGTGGGGGAGGGAGGCGAACAACGGCAGGTTCTGCAGGTCAAGATCGTGGCCGGCGTTCACTCCGAGGCCCCGCTCGTGGGCCCGCCGGGCCGCCCGGGCAAACTGCTCAAACGAGGCCCGAGCCTCGACCGGCCCCCGCTCGAATGCCCTGGCGTAGGGCTCGGTATAAAGTTCGACCCGGTCCGCACCGAGGCTGGCTGCCCAGTCGACGGCACTCTCCTGGGGATCGACGAACAGGCTGACCCGCACCCCGGCCTCACGCAGCCGTGCGACAACGCGATCAAAATCGGGAGGAGTGGCCGTCCGCGTCCATCCCGCCTGGCTGGTGATTTCTCCGGGGATGACCGGCACCAGGGTGCACTGGGTGGGACGGACCTGCAGTACCAGTTCCAGCAGATCGGGACGCGGATCCCCCTCGATGTTGAATTCCACCCGGTCCTGCAGGTGGCGCAGCAACCCGGCGATGTCGAGGACATCCTGGCGGGTGATATGCCGTTCGTCACCCCGTGGATGCACGGTGATTCCCGGAACGCCGGCATCAAGGCAGGTCTGGACGGCGTCACAGACGGAGGGCTGGTTTCCCCCCCGGGAGTTTCGCAGTGTGGCCACCTTGTTGACGTTGACGCTCAGTTGGATCATTGGAGGGGACCCAGGGCTACGGACGCAGCCAGACCCGGTCAGGAGAGCAGCAATTCGAGGTCATCAGCGGTCAGTTCGCCCAACAGATTGTTGTCGGCCTGGAGGATCGCGTCGGCGAGTTCCTTCTTGCGGGTCTGCAATTCCGCAATTTTTTCCTCGACGGTGTCTTTGCAGATCAGGCGGTAGGCGAACACCGTCCGGGTCTGGCCGATGCGGTGTGCCCGGTCGATCGCCTGCATCTCAACAGCGGGATTCCACCAGGGATCGAGCAGGAACACATAGTCGGCGGAGGTGAGGTTCAGGCCGAGCCCCCCGGCCTTGAGGCTGATCAGAAACACCCCGCAATTGGGGTCGTTCTGGAACCGCTCAATCCGTTCGCGGCGATTCCGGGTCTGCCCATCGAGGTACTCGTAGGACATGCCGCGGTCATCGAGGAATTTCTGGACGATCGCCAGGAAGCTGGTGAATTGTGAAAAGACCAGGGCCTTGTGCCCTTCGGCGAGAAGGTCGGCAAGGTGCAGTCCCAGGGCTTCCAGCTTGGCGGTGGGCTCTTCGGCATGCTTCTCGTCGAGCAGTGCCGGGTGGCACGCCGCCTGCCGCAGGCGCAGCAACGCCTCCAGCACATGGATCTTCGATTTGCCCAGACCCTGCGACCGCACGCGCCCCAGCAGTGTTTCGCGGTAATGATCGCGCAGCTCGTGATAGAGCTGTTCCTGCTGCTTGGGCATGTGACAGTAAATCGTCTGCTCGAGCTTTTCGGGAAGCTCGCGGGCGACTTCGCGCTTGGTACGCCGGAGGATGAACGGCCGGAGGGCGTGCGACAAAAGACGACGCGACTCGTCGTCGTTGGAGTCGGTGGTGTGCAGCTTGAAGACCGAGGCCCGCCCCAGCATGCCGGGATTCAGGAACTCGAAAATCGACCAGAGGTCACGGAGATGGTTTTCGATCGGTGTTCCCGAAAGGGCGATCCGCCGTTCGCCGGGAATCAACCGTGTCGCCTTCGCCACCTGGGAAGCGGGATTCTTGATGGCCTGGGCCT
>DNUF01000001.1:73583-79348 GCA_003508595.1 Planctomycetaceae bacterium | reverse complement strand
CTTGATGGCCTGGGCCTCGTCGAGCACCACATAGTCGAACTCAACTTCCTTCAACTGCAGGATGTCGCGACGCACGGTGCCGTAGGTCGTCAGGACCAGATCGACCTTGGCGAGCTTCTTGCGCAGTTGGCCCCGGTGGATGCCGGTGTATTCGAGCACCCTCAGTTCGGGAGTGAAGCGGGTGGCTTCCTGGTGCCAGTTGAAGATCAGCGAGCGGGGGACAACGACGAGCGTGGGACGTTTCGAGATGCCGCGGCTGCGCCGGTCTTCGAGGAATGCCAGCAGCTGGATCGTCTTCCCCAGACCCATGTCGTCGGCGAGACAGCCGCCAAACCCAAATTCGTCGAGAAATCGCAGCCACGAGACCCCGGCTGCCTGGTACGGACGCAATTCTCCGAGGAATCCCTGCGGAGGCTCGCCCGGCTCGATGCCCGAAAACTGCTGGACCCGGGTCCGCAGTTGGTCGAACTTGTCATCGAAGGTGACCGACCGCTCAGCGGCGAGCAGGGCGTCGAGCAACCCCACCTGGGAACGGGAAAACCGGACAGTTTCCCCATCCGAGACTCCCAGGCTGGCGAGCAGCCCAAACTGCTTCATCCACTCTTCGGGAATCACCCCCAGTGAGCCGTCATCAAGACGGACCGTGCAGTCGCCACGGGCCAGTGCCGACAGCAATTCGGGAAACGCGACATGCCGTCCCTCAAACGCCACGGTGGCCGACAGCTCGAACCAGTCAATTCCGGTCTTGATCTCAAAACTGAGGGGGCCGGGCTGATGGACCTGACGTCCGTCGGCATGGATCTGCCACCCCTCCTTGATCAAACCACGGACCACAACGGCGAGGCAGCGGGCGGGAATCTCAACATCATTCCGGCCTGGGAAGCTGTGCTGCAGTCGGCGTGCACCGAGTGCTTCGAGCGCTCTCCAGAAGATCTCCTCGCGGGCCCGGTCACGTGCCAGGCAGCGTCCCTGTTCGCGCTGGACGATCGCCCCCTGGGGGCTGGTTCCGCGGACGCGGGCCCCGTCGTATTCAAACTCGACTTCCCCGGTCAGTCGCTCATGCTGCCAGCGGACGCCTCGGGGAGTAAACAGCGTCAGGTGGGGTTTGGGCTCGACCGAGACTTCGTGAAGCTGCAGTTCGCCCGGCAACGTCAGCCGGGGAAGTTGTGGCATGTCGAGCAGCCGGTCAACCAGCGACTCGCCATCGTCAGCGGGAACCACGAGGGGGCGGTCGCCGCGCAGGACCTCCGTCCAGCCAAACGTTCCAAAATCACGGAATCTCGAGACAGTCTGCTGGAAAAAGACAAGGCCACCGGGAAGCAGCAGGCGGGCTTCCGAGAGGGGACGGCTCTCCTGGTCGTTGTGCAGCCGACCGACGACCAGCCATTGAGCCCCGGTGTCATCCCGAACGACATCGACCCCGAGTTCCCACGAGGCGTTGTCGACCCATTCCAGGGCCGCACGCCGCTCGGAATGCTTCTCGACGAAATGCAATCGTTCCGACTGGCAAAGCTGGGGCAGCAGTTGCAGGGCCAGGTCCGGAGCGAGGTAGAACCGCTGGATGGACCCCGTCTCCTGGGGAATCGCCTGCCACTGGACACGGTCGGGGGTCACACCGACCAGTTGAGAGACGATGCGCCGGTCCTGTTCATCGTCAATCTCATCAAGTCGGTCGGCCCGCAGCTTGAAGGGCTTGAGTTTGCCCCATTGGCCATTTGACCGTCGCTGTCGCTGCACGACCTGCAGGACCAGCAGCCGGCGCTCGCGGCTGGCCGCCTCATCAATCTCGTAGAAGATTTCGCGATCGCGGCCAGCACTTTCGGCGGCTGTCAGCGAGGCGTGCAGTTGCTCGCTGAGTGTCTGCAGCTTCTGCTGCCACGGTTTGAGTGGAACGAAGGCCACTCCCTCGGTCGCCGACCGCAGGGCGGTTGGCGGGGGGATGTATACATCGCGACTCGGTTCGGCATCCCAGTAGTCTTCGATGGGGCGGGTCGATGGGGGCTCGACCGCAAACTGGGGGATGGCTCCCAGCTTGACGGGGCCCGAGATCAGCCCGGTGGCATCGATCTTGAGAATGGTGGCCCAGAGGTGCTTGCAGGCCGGGTTCGGACGAGCTGGGGGCCAGCAGCTGCACGAGAGCTTCAACTCACCTCCGCTGCGCAGAAGTTGAGCCTGAAACTCGGCACCATCCTGGACGACCGACTGAATCTGATCAGGTTCGATCCTGGTCAGTGAGACCCGATCGGTCTTGAAGAAATCGTGACCTCGGAGTCGAATGTCGCCCCGTAATTGTCCTTCGTAGACTTGCGCCAACGTCATCGATGAGCCGGTCCGAAAATCCTGTTCGTATGCCGGTCGATTCTCGCGGCCGGTGTGCCCCTCACTGCGCTTCCATCGCGAGCTGAGAAGAGTCCCGGAGTATATTACCCGGCAGTGCGGATGAGAACGCAGGCCCGTGGATTAACTTCAAAATTCCAGAGATCGTGTTTTCGCCCCATAGCCATTGACAACACCTGACGACGTGCTGTCACGATCTGGCCGTGTCCGAACCCGGACCCGTGGGTGGACCGGTTCCCACCGCCCGTTCACGTATTCGCCACAGTTCAGGGCGATCAACCCTCGGACGTAGTTTCCACCGGGGTTGTGGAGGCTTGGGACTGCTCGCGCTGAATCGCTTCGAAGACTTCGCTGCGATGGACGGGAATCTCAGCCGGGGCTGTCACTCCAATCCGAACCTTGTCCCCCTTGATCTCGACGACGGTGACCACGATTTTGCCGTCGATGACGAGACTCTCATTTTTTTTCCGCGACAGAACCAGCATGGCTCCTGACCTCTCCCTGATGCCGCAGTTCCGTGGCGTCTCGGTCCCGCTGCGCCTGAATGTTGGGGCAACCCCCGTCGGCGCTCGTTCCGGTCTCCCTTCGGGCTGGAGCGATTCACCGCAAGCTTGGAAACGGCCTAAGCTTACGACGCCAAGGGATTTTATGCGCCGCTTGGAACCAGGGTCAATCCCCTCTCTTGCCTGGATTTCCACGGTTTCCAGCGATTGACGCCACATTCAGGCCTGGCAGCACCGGTTGTTGTGGATCGCTGTTTTTCAGTCCGTTTGGTCAGCGCAACCTGTTTTCGGGCAGCGGGTTCGGTGCGGACACGGCATGTGGTGGCTGGGGCGACCGGCTGCCGGGATGGAACATTCCGCTGTCATGATAAGAACGCTTCCCGAAGTACTTGGCCTGAGCTTCGGGATTGGCGAGGACCGTTTCGGAATCGCCTGAAACGAGCACTCGACCTTCACAGATGATGTAGTTCCGGTCCGTCAACGCGAGGGTTTCCATCTCGCGGTGATCGGTCAGCAGGATGGCAATTCCACTGTCCCGCAGTTGGCGGATGATTTCCTGAATTCCCTGAATCGTGACCGGGTCAATCCCGGTGAATGGCTCATCCAGGAGGATCAGGGCGGGGTTGCTCGCGAGGCAGCGTGCGATTTCCAGGCGGCGTCGTTCACCACCCGACAACACCGAGGCGAGCGATTTCGTCAGCTTGGTCAGGCCAAACTGATCGAGCAGGCTGGCGGTGATTTTCTTCCGGTCGGCCCTTCCGACATGCAGCAGCTCGAGAATGGCGAGAATGTTCTGCTCCACCGTCAACCGGGTGAAGACACTCGACTCCTGGGCCAGGTAGCCCATTCCCTGGCGGGCTCGCCGATACATCGGCCAGTTGGTCACCTCGACTCCGTCGAGAAGGACGGTGCCGGCGGTGGGCTCGACAATCCCGCAGGTCATTCGGAAGGACGTCGTCTTGCCGGCACCATTGGGGCCGAGCAAACCGACGATTTCACCCGACTCGACCTCAAAGCTCACGTCGTTGACGACGGTACGGCCGTTGTAGACCTTCTTCAGCCCGATGCACTGGAGCCTGGGGGGCATGGTGGTTTCCTCCGTGAAACGTCGTGGGGTCGTTGGCTGGAGACAAGGGGTCGAGCCCCTTTGTCACCAAATCCGCTTCATGCGGCTGAATTGGGGGTAGAACGGAAAGCTGAATCGGGGAATCTTCGGTGCTTTCGGGTCCCCCTGCTCACGGTAACTGGCGCCGGGAAATCCTCGTCCTCCATTCAGGAAGGGGATGGCATGCGGCCAGTAAATGCAGAAGGCTTTGCCGATCAACAACCTTCGGGGAACCGCGTGGGAATCTCGCCACAGCCGGCTGTCGTTGCTGCGCGGGCTGTTGTCGCCCAGCATCAGGAACTCGTCCTGGCTGTTGTCGGGCGAATCGGCCAGGCGAAAGAGTGGGTCGGCTCGTCCCTGGCTGTTGTCTTCGGTGTAGTAGATGTCGCGATGGATCTTGATGTGCTCGACCCGCAGACTGGCCCCTTTGACCGCAATCCCCACCGGGCTGCGATCCTCGGGGGTGTCCCGCAGGTCGCCGGGGGACAATGCCGGGTTCGGGGCATCGGGGGTCAGGTCGAGATCAACACTCTGGCGCACAGTCCCGTCCACCAGGACGACCAGACGGTTGTCGAAATTGGTGAACTGAACCGAATGACTTCGTCCGGAGGTCAAACCACTTTCAAACGGAGCGCCGACCAGGACCAGATCGGTCTCGTCGGGGACCGGTGCCATCTCTGAAGGGTGTTCCAGTTGACCCTTGCCGTTCGCCAGGTCAAATCGGCAGCGATAGCGTCGTTGCCCCTCGACAATCTCCAGCAGCACCTCTCCCTGGGCCCCTTCGGGATGCAGGGTGCAGCTGAGGCTGAGATCGCTGACCCAGTTTGCGGCGAGTTCCCGGAAGCCGAGGGAAATTGGTTCCCGGCGGCGTTGTGATGCCTCGGCCTGATCGTTCGTAATGCGCGTGTTGTAGCCGTAGACATCCCGGATCAACTGCGGATCGGGAGCCCTCAACTGGGTCCCCGATTCGGCCGTCAACCAATCCTGGGGCTGAGGGAGCCGATGGGTATACCGCAGCCACTGTGTCTGCTGCCGCCCCTCGCCTGTCGGATCGATCCGGAAGGACCGACGTTCGGCGTCTCCCTGCCATTGGGTGTCGGGCTGGCCCTGCCACGACTCGGGCCATCCCTGGTCCAGCAGTTTTCTGGCCGGGAGGTCGTTGTCGTGGACCAGGATCTGGATTTCATTCTGCTTTTCAATCGGTTTTCGCGCGATTGACCACGGCGCGTCGCTGTCGAGCGGGCGGTACCAGACGTCGCCACGACGAATCTGGATCTCTTCGCCGGGCAGACCGACAAGGCGCTTGATGTAGTTGGTCTTGGCCCCCTCGGGAAACTTGAACACGACCACATCCCAGCGGGCTGGTTCCTGGTAGTCGTAGGGAAACTTGTTCACGAGGATGCGGTCACCCGCGAAGATCTCGCGGTCGAGCACATTGTTGACATGCTGGCACGCCGCATTCGGGCAGACCGCCGAGTGCATCCGCCGGTCATGATCAATTCCGCCATTCCGCAATTCGGAGTCGAAGGCGGGGGGAGTGCTGGCACCCACGGCAAACCGGTGTCCACACTGGTCGCAGGTGATGTCGCGGTGCTGCCCATAAAGTGTCGGGGCCATGGATCCGGTCGGAATCACAAAGGCCTCGGCCTCAAACGTGCGAAAGAGGAACGCCAGGATGAACGCAATCACCACCGACTCAATCGTCTCCCGCCAGTTTTCTTCCCGCGGCACGGCCGGAGTGGATGTGACCGGTCCTTGGGCGGGAGAACCGGCAGGAGACTCGGCACGGGGCGGGGTGGCAGGCATGGGGAACAGTCGAC
>DNUF01000001.1:66753-73196 GCA_003508595.1 Planctomycetaceae bacterium | reverse complement strand
CCGTCTGTCCAGCATCGGCTGTCGCGGGAGACCGGACTGTTGTCTCCCAGGACAAAAAATTCGTCGGGCCCGAGTGTCAGGGGACGGACCACGCCCAGTTCTCCCACGGTCGCCGAGTAGTAAACGTCGCGGTAAAGACGCAGATCCTTGACCTGGGCCCGCAGGTTCCTCGCCCCCAGTCGGGCGGGACGCCCGGGGGTTGTTCCCACTTGGTCGAGTCGGGGATCTGCGTGTGGCGGGAAGGGAAGTTTTCCATTGATGGCGACGAGGGCCTGACGATCCCACAGGGAGAAATCGACGTTGATCCCCTCGGCGAACCCCTGGGGGAGGGAGGCCGTCCGGACAACCTCTCCACTTTGTTCGTCGACAAGGCGGATTTCTTGATTCCCGGTGTCAAATTCGCACCGGATTTCGAGAACACCGTCGGTCAGCGAAAGGGCAAAAATTCCCGGCTCGCCGCGCAGGGTCACGGTGGCGGAAATCATGAGGTCGCGAACCTCGTTGTCTTCCTGTCGGTCGAGAGGGTGGTTGTAGCCGTAGAAATCACGGATCGGAGCGACGTGAGATTTCTCGAACAGTTCGTCGAGTGACTGCCGGAAGGGAGCACTGCCGGCCTGCCTGGCCAGTCGATCACGCAATTCGGGGGAGAGGGCCCCCTGGGCGATGAGCGTTCGCGTTTCCGATTGGTAACGCAGCTTGGTTTCGAACAGGGCGCTGGGAGGAAGCGCGGCCGGCCAGTCGACAAGAGTCACACTGGTCTGATGGCTCCCTCCTTCGCGAATCCAGTTTTGATAGGAAACCCATTCGAGCGGGGATTGGGCCTCATCGATGGCCGATTCGGGGCGGGTCTTGGGGGCAAACACGAACGACTGACCCCGCCAGGCCCAGCCGGCGCGCGGCGTCTCGATGACCCACCGGGGTCTCCAGCCCGCATCCTGTTCGTCGGGCAGAGCATTCTGGTCATGCACCAGGATCCGCATGCTCTTTTGAGTCGCATACGACTTGGTCTGGATTTCACCATCCACCAGCAGATCACCTCGCCAGAGATGGACCGTCTCCCCCGGCAGTCCGACCAGCCGCTTCACATAGGCCTCTCGCGGGCGGGCGGGGTTGCGAAACGCAATCACCTCCCAGCGGCTGGGATCGTGCATGTCGAATGTGGGGCGCGAGACCAGCAGGTGGTCTCCGTCGTTCAACAGCAGTTCTTCGGTGGGGATTTCTCCAGTACCACAATTCGGGCAGGTGGCATTCCCGGCCCCATGCGTGCCATCCACGGCAAAGCGATGCTGGCAGCCCGGGCATTGTGCCTCTTTGTGATAACCAAGCAGGCACGGGGCCATCGAACCCGTTTCGATCATGTAGCCGCCGACGAGGAATGACCGGAACAGCGCCACGAGAATCAGCAGGGCCACGGTCAATTCGCTCACCGGCCGCAACCACCCGTGCGAGACAGGTTCGGAAGGGGAGGCGTGAATTGTGGGGGTGAGGGGACTGCGGTGGGGGGCAAGAGGCAGGATCTGCGGTTCTGTCGGCATCTGGCCGGGACGCAGTGGCTCACCCAGAGTCGGGCCTCCAGGAGCCTGGCCTCCAGCCCAGGGGATGGAGACAGAAATCGGTGCACCCCCTTCGCCCGCTCCGTTCGGAGACCGGAATGTGGGCTCGGGTGGCAGGGAGGAGGGTGAGGCGCTGTCCATTCGCTCGCAGGCGGGGTCGGAATCCATCGGCAGATCCGTATTCAACAAAGTTTTCCCTTCTGCAACAATCCCGACCTTCAAAAGTCCGCAGTCACAGAGTCAGGGTGAGAATTCATGGAGAGTCGGCGGGGGTTGTTCTCGGCGTTTGGCGTCGAACTGGAGTACATGGTTGTTGACGCCGACTCGCTCGACGTGCTGCCTGCTGCCGACAGGGTGCTCTGCGCCGATGATGGAAGCGTGACTGGGGAGGTCGATCGGGGGGCCATCGGCTGGTCCAACGAACTCGTCGCACATGTTGTCGAGTTGAAGGTGAATGAGCCGGTCCCCAGTCTCGTTGGTCTTGAGAATGCCTTCCAGGACGAGGTTCGTGAGGTCAATCGGCGCCTGGCCCCGCATGATGCCCGGCTGATGCCAACGGCCATGCATCCCTGGATGGATCCCCTGGAGGAGACGATCCTGTGGCCGCACGATTACAACGTGGTCTACAGTGCCTTCGACCGGATTTTTGGCTGCCAGGGTCATGGCTGGTCGAACCTGCAGAGCGTGCACCTCAATCTCCCGTTTGGATCGGATGAGGAATTCGGCCGGCTGCATGCGGCGATTCGCCTGGTACTGCCATTGCTGCCCGCCCTGACGGCCAGCTCTCCGATGGTCGAGGGCCGGTTGACGGGGCTGATGGACAACCGGCTCGAATACTACCGCACCAATTCGCGGGCGGTCCCCCTGGTGGCGGGCCGGGTGATTCCCGAGGCGGTCTTTTCTCCAGCGGAATACCAGGACCAGATCCTGGGGCGGCTCTACTCAGCGATTGCCGAGCATGATCCCGATCAGATCCTGCGCCATGAGTGGCTGAACGCCCGCGGTGCGATTGCACGTTTCGAACGGGGGGCGATTGAGATTCGGGTCATGGATGTGCAGGAATGTCCCGCTGCCGACGTCGCCATCTGTGCCGCCGTCGTGGCCGTGTTGCAGGAACTGGTCGAGGAACGCCACGTCTCCTGGACCGACCAGCGCGCCGTGCAGGTGGACCCACTGGCGAGCATCTTTCTCGAGTCCCTGCGAAATGCCGAGCGGACCCTGGTCTGGAACGACGACTACCTGAAGCTGTTCGGCGTTGATCGCGAAGAGTGCACCCTGCAGGACCTGTGGCGAATTCTGATCGATCGGGCAGCGGCGGCTGGCCGGATCGATGCCGGGCATCTCAAGACCCTGGAAATCATTGTCGACGAAGGGCCCCTGGCGCGACGCATCTCCCGGGGACTGTTCGAGAAAGCCGAGCCCAGCGAAGACGCGGCCGAAGAGCTCTATGGGTTCCTCTGCCAGTGCCTCGATGAGGGGAGCCTGTTTCAGGTCGAGGTGTGAACCCGGTTTTGAAGTTGGGCGATGACGTTCTGGGTTCCGGAGCGTCCCCGAATCCGTCCGGTCGAAAGCTTCCGTCGTCTCGCCGGCCGCGCCACTGGACCGACATGCCACTGGACCGACATCGGGGTTCTGTCACGATTGATTCGGACCGCTCATTCGAGTGGACGGGCAACACTCTCCCGCAGAGTCGTGGCATCCACGCGCCTGGACGGTGCTCCCGTGACTGCGTGAGGCTGTGGGGACAGCAGCCGCCGGGCAGGGGATCGCCTGCCTCAAAGGAGGCCAAGCCAGCTCTGCAGGCGAATCAGGGAGAGGCTTCCCCGCGACCGGGCATGCTTTGAACGATGGTTCCATTCCAGCAGTCGTTGCTCGCCATCAAACGCACAGTCGATGATGACCAGATCATCTTCCCAGACCTGGTGGCTTGCGTCCGCTGGGAGGTCGGCGAAGGGAGGACGCTGCATGGGGTGCGGCATTTCCGCCACCGGGGTCGACACATACTCGGGATTTCCGTACTTGCCCGGAGGGCATCCCATCACTTTCAGGACCTCGTCCCGGGACATGCCCCGGCTGAGAGCCGGTTCGTCCGTGGAGCGGTTCAGATTCCAGTCTGCGAGAGTGTTGGGATCGAAACGTCGCAGGGGAGGCTTCCCTGGCGTGAACATCCACACGGTCAACAATGCCAGTGCGGTGGAACCCGCGATGATCCACAGGAACGATTTCCAGTTGCGATTCATCGCCTTGACCAGGAGCAGGATGGCGACTGCGAACAGGATCGCGACGGGCAACAGCAATTGGATGACGAGCCACATGGTGGGATTTCCCAATGGTTTCGTCCGGACAAGGCTGCAAACGCACCAACTTCAATGCGATCCCGCAGATGACTTCCTGCGGCGGCCGAAGAGTCGAAGTACGAAGCCTCTGTCCAAGAGAGTCCACTGACCGTCGATTTTGTCTGTAAAAAATTCCGGAAAATCGAAGCCCCGGTCAACTGTCTGTTGTTTGCTCTCAAGGGGCGGGAATATGCCCCAATTGGCATCAGTTGCTTCCCAACCCGATGATGCCGGGGCCTGATGCCGATATGATCGCTGCCAGCTCCCCCGTTTCATCCCCCGATCACTGATGTGGTGGTCGCCAGTGCAGGTCGCGGCATGGCCCTCAACCCGATCCGGTTCTTCCGCAATCTTGGCCGGACTCGAGAAATCGTCTCGGTGCTGTTGAACCATGGGTTTGGCGACCTGGTCCAGCGGCTACGGCTGTCGCAATATCTCGGATGGTGGCGTCGGCGGGTGCTGCATCGTCCCGAGCCGGGACCACCACTGACCGTCTATGAGCGGGTCCGGATGGTGCTGGAAGAACTGGGCCCGACCTTCATCAAGTTTGGGCAGGTGATGAGCACCCGGCCCGATCTGGTTCCCGCCGGGATGATCGCCGAGCTGGAGAAACTCCAGGATCGGGTTCCCCCCTTTCCGTCAGCCGAGGCGGTCCGATTGCTGCAGGAGCAGTTGGGAGGGGAGGTGACCGCCGTCTTCTCCCGGTTCGATCTCGAGCCACTGGCGGCGGGATCTTTGGGACAGGTGCATCGGGCGGTGCGTCTGGACGGGACCGAGGTGGCGGTGAAGATCCGCCGGCCCAATGTGGTCCGAGACGTGGAACGCGACCTCTCGCTCATGAACGAATTGGCCGCCCTGATCGAAGCCCACGTTCCCGAGGCAGAGCCGTTTGATCCGGTGGGGCTGGTAAGTCAATTCGCCCGCTCAATCCGACGCGAACTCAACTTTTCCCGGGAAGGCCGCACGATCGAGGAGTTTCAGCGGCTGTTCCGACACGATGCCACTCTGCGGGTCCCCCGGGTCTTCTGGGATCAGACGACCGAGAGTGTGCTGACGATGGAATTCCTGGGCGGAGTCAAGATTTCGGATGGCCCAGCGCTGCGAGAGGCGGGGTACGAGCCGGCGACGATCGCCGCCAATGGCGCGCGGATCTTCATGAAAATGGCGTTCGACCTGGGTGTCTTTCATGGGGATCCCCATCCGGGAAATCTCAAGGTGTTGCCGGGGGGGGTGATCGGCCTGATCGACTTCGGAATGGTGGGGCGTCTGGAACAGGAAAAACGCGAGCAGATTGTCGATCTGCTGGCGGCGGTTGCGCAGGGCGATGCGGGGCGCTGTGTCAACCAGATGCTGTTGATTGGCAAACCGTTCCGTCCGGTCGACCAGGCGTTGTTGCGGGCTGATGTGCGGGATTTCATCGACGCCTATTACGGTGTGCCGCTGGATCGAATTGACGTGGGAAACCTGCTGCAGGATTTCGTGGCGGTCCTGGCGGGACATGGCATCCGGTATCCCGCCGACCTGATGCTGCTGATTCGGGCGATCGTGACTCTCGAGGGAGTGGGCCGCGACCTCGATCCCGGATTCAATCTCGCCGAGCACCTGCGTCCCTTCGCCGAGCAGATGCTGACCGAACGCTACAGCCCGGGGCGCATGGCCGCACGCACGCTTGACGACCTGCGATCGCTGCTGGCTGTGGCGCATGATATGCCGGGCCATGTGGGGCGAACCCTGCAAAAGCTCAGCCAGGACGATCTGCGGATCCAGTTGGAGCACAGGCATCTCGAGCACCTCATCACAGAGCTCGACCGTTCGAGCAACCGCCTCGTGACCGGGCTGGTGATGTCGGCCCTGATTGTGGCGTCGGCACTCGTGCTGCGCACAACCGGACCTTCCGCCTGGTGGCTGGGGGCCGGTGCCTTCGTGCTGTTCAACATCCTCGGGCTGTGGCTGATCGTGGGGATCTTCCGCAGCGGGCGACTGTAGGCCTTTCGTGTCCCCCTTTCACTGCGCCGGGTGTGGCGGTTCAGCCGCCGAAACGAGATTCGGCCGGGGCCGTGTAGCGAATCGCCAGTTCCGGGGTTTCGATTCGCCGATGCCCGTCGACACGCGATTCGAGGCAGCGTTCCAGCATCGCACTCACGACCTGGGTTCGCTCGACAGGGAAGGGGGCGCGGCCGGTGGTGAACATGTCTTCGACCTGGCGCATCAGGCACGCCGAGTAGGTGACATTTGGCGTTGGGGGGAGGAAGAACTGGGTCGAGACGACATCGCCCGACTTGAGTCGGGTCGCAAAGCAAAAATCCTGGAGAGCACCATTCAGCATCAGCAGGGTGGTCTTCAGCCCGTCGTTGCGCTCGACCAGGTACGCGGAAGGATTGGGAACGAGACGGGGCAACTGGCCGTTGCGGGCGAGATTCTGGGGACGCGAATCAAGATCCGAATCTCCCTGCAGTGAGTCGCTGCGGGACAGTGCCGCCTCCAGCAGCGACCACGACCAGAGTCCGTCGTCCCCGGCCTTCCAGACAGCGTCCCCCTCGATCAATTGCACACT
>DNUF01000001.1:28187-66405 GCA_003508595.1 Planctomycetaceae bacterium | reverse complement strand
GAGGAATCTCAACCGCGGGGAGACGCCAGGTGACCGGCAGTGACGAACCGGCGAGAAACGGAAACTTCAGCCGGCGGGAATGCTCCACCATTTGTGCCGCCTTGGCTCCGCTGTACGACAGATGCTTGTCGTTGAACACCGGTGCCGTGCGGCCATCCTGGTCGAAGACCCTGACCACCTGCTCGAAGAACTCGAAGCGGGGATACAGGATCTGCCCCCGTTCGTTGACCGGGTACTCGCCATGCTCGGCAATGATCAGCACTCCATCGACGGCGAGCCGGTTGGTGCCGCAGCGCAGGGCTTCGGCAATCGAGGGATAGATCTCAAATCCGTGCTCGCGGGACCGCTGCGCACTCAGGTCTCCGTCCGGACGCTGATCGACATACAGCGAGACAACATCGAACGCCGGGCGGTGCCATCGCCCGTCGCGCGGGTAACCGATGAGAAACCGGTCCCCCATGTGCTGCGCGTGCGAGAGGTATTTCCAGACGGTGGTGATGATGGCGAGGCGACGTCGCGGCGGTTCGGCGGCACGACCGGGACGCACCCCGGCGGCGAGGCAGGCCAGCGACGCCAGGACGGAACGGCGGGTGGGCATGTCAGCTTCTCCAGAATGTGGACTGCGCGGTTGGCTGGTACTCGATCGCCAGGTGGGGCGTCTCGAGGGGCTTTTTCTGAAACAGCGATTCAATCCCGGCCGCTGTCATTCCGGTCGTCAGCAGGGTCCGTTCCACCGGATAGGGCGATCGGCCCGTCTGGAACAGGCTTTCGATGTGATGCACCTGGGGACTGAAAAAGTTGCGCATGCTGTAGTAGGGGAGGTAGAACAGCACCGAGTACTCCCCGCCATTCCTGAGGCGGGCCGCCATCGAGCAGTCACCCACCACCCCACCCCCTTCCTGCTTGGGAGCCGCCTGGAATTGCACGATGCTGACGCGCAGCCCGTCCCGGTAGGTGAAGCGATAGGCGTACGCTTCCGGAGCGAGTCGGCGAAGATCGGCTGGGGTTGGCAGGACGTGGCTGTAGCTGTCGCGGGCGGGGTTCAACTGGTTGCTGCGGGAGAGGCACGCTTCGAGCAGGCGGGGATCCCACCCCCCCGCGTCCCACGACCCTGCCTCCAGCGCCTGCCAGAACCGGTCGCCGCGCAGCGCTTCGACCGACTGCACGCCACGTTCACCACCGGCACGGCGTTCCACAATTGATTGCAGCGCCTCGATGACGTGGATGTCTCCTCCGTCGATTCCTCCCCCCCAGATTCCGACCGCCTCCTCCACCTCGGCCTTCTCCGGCAATTCGTGCGCCGGTTGCCGCCAGGTTACGGGAAGTGACGAACCGGCCATCAATCCGAATTTCAGCTCGCGGGATTGATCGACCATTTTCCGGGCCCAATCCCAGTTCCAGCTCAGGTGCTTGTCATTGAAGACGGGTGCTGTCTGGCCGCTCTGGCGGTAAACCTCGACAACCTGCTGGAAGTACTCGTAGCGGGGATACAGCACCTGTCCCCGGTCGTTCTTCGCGTAACTGCCATGCTCGCCGATCAACAGCACCCCATCCACAGCCAGTTGGCTTCCCCCCTGGCAGAGGGCTTCGGCGATTGTGGGATAGATCTTCATCTCGGGATGACGACGGGCCCGTTCGCGGCTGAGATCATTCTCCCCCACCTGCTCGACATAGAGCGACACCACGTCCATTTCGGGGCGGTGATGTCGTCCTTCCCAGCCATATCCCTCGAGAAAGCGGTCGACGATGTGCTGCGAGTGCGAGTACTTGTGATAGATCGTTGTCAGCGCGGCGATTCGCAGTCGTCGCGGTGCTGATCTCGCAGTTGTGGAAAGGAGATGTTGACCCGCCAGTGTGGCCGAGGCCAGGAACTGTCGGCGAGACCAGGAAGACTGCAGGGACATGCACACCTCGCAGGGGACGGGGGGGCAAGGGGGGACAGGGGAGGCGAAGCGGGAGCGTCAGGGGGGAGCCGAGTGCAACCCCGGGCGGTGGTGGGGGCGCACACGGAATCGGCAACGGGGTCTGACCTGGCGGTCAGGTGGCCAATGTGACTGCAGGGTACGCCATCGGGGTGGGGAGGGAAAGCGAAGCCGCGCGACCAGTCCCGGGGATCCCGGGGCCAGTCGCGCGGCGATGAGACGAAGCGAAGTCGAACTCGCGGGTGCGCGAGGGGGGTGACCGTGGTTCGTTACAGCGGTTCCTTGGCCTGTTGGCCGGCGTGGTATTCGGCGTAGACGATCACCGGAATGTTGAGGTCACCCAGGTGTTGCTGGATCAGTGGCTTGACGTCGTCCCACTTCAGCCCGCCAACACCAGTCGCCAGTCGGGGCAGGGCGATGCTCGTCAATCCCTGTTTTTCGATGGCATGCCGGAGCCGTTTCAGGCAGTGATTCACATTCGCCAGCGTGGCGTGGCCACTGTGACTGCCGTGCTCAAAGCCGCCGTCCTGGGTCAGCAGATTGATGATCCGGGCCCCGAAGCCACCCCATTCCCAGATTTCGCCCGGCTTGGGATGGGCCTGGTGGGCGTAGTGACGATAGTCCTTGTGCATCATCGGCCACTTCTCGCGAAGTGCCAGGGCCAGCCCGCGATCGAACGCGTCATTGGGAGCGATTCCGTGCGCAATCGCCTGGGCCTTGGTGAGGAGGATATCGCCGTGAACTTCATGGATCATTCGTTCGCGCCTTCGAGCAACAGACAGGTGGCCAGCTTCGGGCCCCAGCAGACGCACATCCAACAGACACACATCAAAAAAATAACCCCCGGGCTCTCTGCGCGGCAGAGAATCCAGGGGTCCGTCTGGGGCCATTTCCATCTTCCCGACACGAGAAGACTGAGTTAACGGTACGCCTTCAACCGGGTGATGTCAATCAAACCGGCGGGCGATCGTCTGGGAATTCCCCGCGACAGAGCTTACGATAAACAGTGAGCAAGTAGGCTCCGTTCGAGTGAACTTTTCCGGCGCTGGTGGCCCATGGACCGCGTGGAGATTCCCTGCCCTCAATGTGGCAAGCTGTTGGCGATTCCCGATCGGAGTCTGCTCGGGAAAAAGGGAAAGTGTCCCCGTTGCCAGCATCGCTTCCTCCTGTCGGCACCTGCGGAGTCGATTCAGTTTCAGGAGGACCGTGGCGGAGACGAAGACGCCCCCGCAGCCGCACCCGTCATTCCTACGACCCGACAGACCTCGGTCGTTCCACCAGCAACCGGCGACCATCCCCCCATTCCGGGTTCACCACAGTCCGGTCCCGCCAGTGTGCCGATGGCAACGCCCGGGGCAGCGCCGTCCATCGGCGTGCCCGAGGCCGATGGCGGATTCCAGATCGATGTCGAGGCTGCCGCCGCAACCCCTCAGCCGCGGACCTCAATCTCGCGGCGACGTCGGTCTGGTACTGGTCGCCCCCTGGTCTGGCTGGGGACGGCGGCGCTGATCCTGGGGATTGGCGGATTTGGGGCTTGGTGGGCCAGCCAGAGACCGGCCGGGAAAAGCAAGAAACGGGCGCGTCCAGCGGTTGCCGCCCAGGGAGACGAAGAGATCAATGGTCCGACGGATACAGCGGAAGTCGCTCGGACCGCTGGCGAGCCCGCCAGTCCAACCCAGGGACCACCGCTCAAGCTGAAGTATGTCCCATTGGGGACCCGGATGGTGATCCACCTGCGCCCATCCGAACTGTGGGCCGACACCGATGCTGCCGACGAATTCCGGGCCTGCCTGGGCCCCCTCGTTCCTGCGGTCGAACAGCGACTGGCTGAGTTGGCGCTGTTTCCTCCTGGCGAGCTGGAATCGGTTCTGCTGGCGTTCATCCCCAAGAGTCGCGACGCCTTCGACATTGCCGTGGTCGCGCGAACCGTGGCCGATTTCAAGCGCTCTGCGGTTCTGGAAAAGATCAATGGCGAACTGGTCAACTCTCCCCGCCCGCATTTTGTGGGACCAGCACGGGTCTTCCTGGTCCCCGATAACCGCACCGTCGCTTCGGCTCCGAAGGAGATGGTTGAGACCTTCCTGGAGGCGGCTGATCGTGCGGTCGATGCCAGCGAAGGATTGGAAACAGTCCTTTCTCGCACCGACGCACTGCACCAGCTGACCGTGGTGGCTGAGGTCGAGGATTTGCGGAATGGAGTCGAGACGCTGGTTCCCGAGCGAGCCCGCAGGCTGTTGACAGGTGTCGTCGACTTCCTGGGAGACAACGTGGAGACGGTGGGCTGGAGTTTCCACCTCGGGGGGACCGGTGACGAGGCACGTTTCTTCAACGAGTTCGTGGTCCGCAACCAAACCACCCGGTCGGCCGGCAACCTTGCCCTGGACCTCAAGAAAAAAGCCGCGAGCTGGCCCCGAGAAATGCTGGACCTGGTCGAGAAGATTCGTCCAGAGACCCAGGGACATGGCAAGGTGGTGGGGCGGTTTCCGGCAATGACCCAGGTGGTCTCTGAGTCGCTGTGGGAGAGTCATACCCAGCGACTGGTCACGTTTCGGGCCGATCTGCCGTCGTTGGCGGCTCCCAACCTGGCCGCTGGAGCGCTGCTGACCTGGGACTATGCCAGCCGGCCAGGATTTGGCACTGGCCCGTCCGGCTCGCCGGGGGGACCGGGAACCGCCAAAAACCTCACCATTGCGGAACGGCTGCGAAAGCCGATCAGTGTGGAGTTCCGCAACGAATTCCTCTTCAAGGCCCTCGAGTTCATCGAGGAAGAGACCGGCGTCAAGATCAAGACCGACGGACCCGGGATGCAACGGGTCGGAGTCACTCAAAACATGCGGCAGGATTTGAAGATCGAGAATACCCCGGCAGCCGAGATTCTGTTCGTGATGCTCGACAAGAATCTCAAGGACCGCGAGTTGTGCGTCTGGATCGACGAGGCCAACAACCAGGCCGTCGTGACCTCCCGCGTCGTGGCGGAAGAGCAGAAGCGCGCCATCTTTCCCCTGAAGGGGAAGTAGGCGGGTATGGCTGCTCCCCCGGCACGATTTGTCTGTCCGCAGTGTGGAGCACGGCTGAAAATCCAGTCGGCCACCGCCGTCGAGCGTCAGATCGACTGCCCCGGATGCCAGGCTCCCCTGCACGTTCTGTACGAGCCCTCCGCGGGGCAGGTGACTGTCACGCGACGGGAGTCGATGTCCCGTGCGAAAGCACCGCCCGCGGGCAGTTCCGGAGGAACAAGTCACGGTACCGGACCAATCCCAGAGATCGTGACACCCGCCACGCCCACGACCGGGCCGATCCCCAAGGGGCCGACACAGGCTGGCGCGCCGGTGTCGGGGGGACTCGCCACACCGGCGACTGTCCAGCCGGCTTCCAGCGGGGAGACTGAGTCCGTGTTTCCCACGGACGAACTGTTGCCACCGCCCATGTCGTGGGATCCGGACTCCGCCTCTGGTGGAAGGCGTCGATGGCTGATCACGGGGATATTGGTCGCCCTGGGGCTGGCCGGAGTGGCGTTCCTGCGACAGAGAAACTCGCGGAATCACGACAGTGGAACGACGCAGCCTCTCCCCCCGGTCGCGGCAACGGCCTCCGGGGAGTCTTCGGCAACTCTCCCCGAGGCAGGCTCGGCCGTCGAAGAGTCCCCCTCCACAACAGCCGAGCCAGGTCCAGAAAGAGATCCGGTGGCTGAGGTCGAGAACCGGTGGGACGGAGTGCAGAAGTCGCTTGCCGAGATTCTCGACGAGACCGGAGCGTATCCGCCGGCAGTTGTCGGCGACGTCTCGCGCTCTGTGGAGTCCCGGCTGAGTTGGATGGCCCTCGTGGCACGGCGACAGGAGGGGAATGACGCAATCGCTGTGGATTGGAACAGTGACTGGAACGCGCCCGTGAACGACCGGTTTGTCCGCCGGCGGCTGGTGGGATTTCAAAACCCGATGATTGCCCAGCTGACTGGCGAAGACGGTTATCCGGCGACGCACTTTGTGGGGCTCGCAGGGGTGGGAGGCGAAGTCCTGCGTCCCGACCCGCCACGCGATCAGATTGGCGTGTTTGCCCCCGATCAACGGATCACAGTCGAGCAGATTCGTGACGGGCTGGCACAGACGGCGGTGGTGACTGGTGTGCAGTCGCAATTGGGGTCCTGGGGAGCTGGTGGACTCCCGACGATCCGCAGTTTTCAATCCGAACCTGTCGTGGAAGGTCCGGATGGATTCGGGACCGGAACCAACGGGAGCCTGCTGGTCCTGATGGCCGATGGCAGGGTGCAGATCGTCTCGGGCGACGTCGATCCTGACGTGTTCCGCCAAATGCTGACCATCGACGGTGAGAATTCGACCGGGTCTGGGGAGCAGGAATCGGCACCCGATCCCGCGGGTGTCGGCGAGGATCCAGGGGCAGACGAGAGCGAAATGCAGGCCGGTGAGGGATTGGTGATCGACGAAGAACTTGATCCCCCCCTGTCTCCGGGATTCGCCGGTGATGAGGAACAGCCGTCACGGCAGGTCGATCCGCGAGTGACTCTGGCACAACGCCTCCTGGTCTACGAGCAGGCGGTTCGTCCCCGTCGGGAGGTCCTGCGTGGGGTGGCAGAGCTGGTTGGCCTGCCGTTGCGATTCGAAGGTGAAGGACTTGAGGGCCCGCTCCGGGAGGGTGTCGGATTCATCCTGCGTGATGTCTCCGTGCAGCAGGTCCTCGAGCGGAGCCTGGCCGGATCGGGCCTGTCCTGGAAAGTGGAGGGACGGGCCCTCGTGATTTTCGAGACACCGGCAAAAACCGGGGGGCAGTAAGATGGAACCGGAAGATACCCTCTGCTACTGCTTCCACGTTTCCAAGCGGAAAATCCAGAATTACATCCGCCTGCACAAGCCCCGGCGACCGAGCCAGGTCAGTGAATGCGGTGGGGCGGGAACGGGCTGTGGCTGGTGTATCCCATTCCTCAAGCGGTGCTTTGACCAGGCGCAGCAAACGGGCGAACTGGCTGTCGAGCCGGAACTCACGGCCGACGAATACGCCCGGCGTCGACAGCAATACCTGGCGGAGGGGAAGGGCAAGCCTCCGTCCGGGCGCAACTCCAGCGGGTGAAACCGGATTGGAATCGCGAATTTCTCAAGGGAGTTTTTCGAGAAGTTCCCGGGCCGTTTCGGCCGCTTCCGATTCGGGGTCGGCCTCGATGGCCCGCTGGAGGTAGTCGCGGGCATCGGCGGGTTTTGTGGGCAGCAGTTGCTGCCCCAGTTTCAAGAGTGAGGCCGCCTTGCGGGCTCCCCCGCCTCCCTCCGGGTCCGTCTTGGCCGGTCCCTTGCTCGCCCGTTTTTCGAGGTCGGCCAGTCGACGTCCCGCCAGTGTGGCGGCAACGGTGTCGGGATAGTCGGCCTGGATCTTTTGCCAGGCCTGGATGGCGTCGGAGCGTTTTTTGGCCGTTTCGAGTTGCTGCGCTTCGCGAACCAGCCGGGCCTGGGCGAACAGCGGAGCCTTGTCTTCCCCCTCGGCATGCCGTGAGAAGGCATCGGTGACCCTTCCCTGGGCGGAGGGATGCCCCGAGAAGGCGGCCTCGACCTCCAGCAGGGCGAGGGCTCCGTCGAGTTGCCTGTCACGCGACGACAGTTTCTTCTCGGCTTCTTTCAGTGCCACAACGGCGCGGTCATCGAGATTGTCGAGCAGCTTGCGTGCCTCTCCGACGACCGCCGCGAAGCAATCGTCCTGAATACACTCGAGGCCCAACTCGGTCGCCTTCGCGTAGTCTTTCTTTTTCAGGGATTTCTGGGCTTCACGCAGCAGTTTCTCCCGGTCGGCAAGTTCCTCGCCCGACAGTACGGTCCCGGCATCCGAGAGGTTCTGTTCCAGGAAACCCTTGAGATCGGCGGGGGCCCCGGACTTGCCGTAAATCTGCTTCCCATCGGCCCGCAGGATGACCACCTGCGGGACGCCGTCGCCGTCGATCTCGTACTTGTCTCGCCATTCCCGCCAGAGGGGAGTGCTGGTGTCGATCTTGAGAATCACATACTTCGAGGCGGCGGGAACGAGCGACTCATCGGTCTCGAGCTGCTTCGCCATCTTCACGCAATAGACGCAGTTGACCGTCCCACCAATCGCCAGCAGGGGCCGCCCCGTCCGCCGGGTCAGGGCGACCGCCTGGTCCTGGTCAATCAAGACCGGGATACGATCGGCGGCAATGACCGGTACTCGCAACGAAGTCGTGGCGAACAAAGCCACCAGGCAGGTGATCTGGCAGAGGATTCGCTGCGGCATCGCGGCATTCCCTGGAACGGGCCATTTGGACAGCATCACAGTCATTTAATCATCTGTTTCTGGTCAGGGCCAGAGGGAAATGGATTGTGGGGCGGATGGACGGATGCAGGTGGGGTGGACTTGAGAGCCGCCGGGCACCACCCGGGAGGGAGGGGCCGTTGCCCCTGGGGGACTGACTCGCCAGAATCGATGCATGATCCCTCCCGAACCGACACATCCCCGTTTCGCCGCCTGGCAGGAACTGTGCCAACTCCAGGCCGCTCCCGATTTGGTGGCCGAAGTCGAACAACTTCCGAGAGGGAATGAACTGACCGCACAGCGGCAATTCCGGAAAAAATGGCCCGATCCGCTGGTCCGTGCAGCGTTCGCCCTGGTCGACTGTCGTCGGCGGGGCGAGGAAAAATTCTCCCGTGCCCACGCGATGTGGTTTGACCGCAAGGGGCTCGAACAGGCGACTTCCGAAGCGGTGGCTCGCCACAAGGCGGCCCGATTCTCGGGGGCTGTGCTCGATCTGTGCAGCGGCGTGGGGGGAGATGCGATCGCCCTGGCCGCTCGGAATGACGTCACCGCCCTCGACCTGGATCCCGTTTCGGGACAGCGGTTGGAGTGGAATGCTGCCGTCCATGACGTCTCATCGCGACTTCAGGTTGAGTGTCGGGACGTCACGAAGGTCGATTGCACGGGACTGCTGGTGCATCTCGATCCCGACCGCCGGCAGGGGGGGCAGAAAGCCGTTCGCCTGGAAGACTACGTTCCGGGTCCCGAGTTCCTGGAAGCGTTGATGCAGCGGGCTGCGGGGGGGGCGATCAAGCTCAGTCCCGCCGCCAATTTCGTCGGTCGGTTTCCAGAAGCTGAGATCGAGCTGATCAGCCTGCGGGGAGAGTGTAAAGAGGCGACCGTCTGGTTTGGCTCGCTGGCCGGGCCTGAACCGTGGCGGGCGACGATTCTGCCGGAAGGAATCACGGTCGCCGGGCATCCCCTCGAGCATGTGGCCGACCAGGGCCCCCCGGGAGCCTATCTGTACGATCCCGATCCCGCCGTCGTGCGAGCGGGCCTGGTTGACCTGGTCGCGAACCAGTTGGGGCTCCGTCGACTCGACGATCGTGAGGAATACCTCACCGGAGACACCCTCGTGGATTCTCCGCTCGTCCAGGGTTTTGCGATCGAGGCGGTGCTTGCCAACAATCCCTCCGAGATTCGCAACCATTTCCGGCAGTCCCCCTTTGGCCAGGTCGAGATCAAGTGCCGGCATGTCCCGATCCAGGCCGAAGACCTGCGCCGCCGTCTCCCCTTGCCCGGCCGTGAGCCGGGAGTCTTGATCTTCGCCCGGCTGGCAGGCCGGGCGCGGGCTGTGGTCGCCCGTCGGGTGACACTTCGCCCGGCAGTGGGGGGCTGAGAAACGGTCCACGGGGCGCAGCAAAACGGGCAGCACGCCCATGCGAACTGCCCGTTTGAACCCGAGCGGCGGAAATCCCTGGATGGGATTGTCGACCGATTTATTCCTTGGCCTGCTTCCAGGGGAAGAAGCCGATCCGGACCGGGGTGATCACACCGGGGGGGCGGACGCCGTCCTGCCAGGGGAAGGTGTAGGCCGCACATTTGCCGGTCGTCAGCTCGGCCACATAGATCACCCCCGAGGCGAACGCCGCTCCACCCTGGTTGGTCAATTGCCCGTTGCCGGTGGCTACGGCGTACTTGGCCTTGGCTCCCGGGGCGATGCCGAATTCCTTGGTGAGATCGATGTAATAGAACGCGGCAAACTGCCGGGCCTGGCGATTGAGAACCGCCCCCCGCATCTGTCCGGTCTGGAAGTCGAGAATGAAAACGGCGTCAATGGGGTCGGCGATCCCCGCTGCCTGGTTCCCCACGGGGACCGTAAAGATCACGAAGTCCTGATCTCGGTCCGAATTGGTCGCAAAGGCGGGTTCATGGGGCCACAACCAGGCCAGCATCAACCCCGCCAGCAGGCCCAGGCCCAGCCACAACGTGCGGTATTCAGATGACTTTCGCATCCAGTCGACTCCTGCAGAAAGGTCGCGAGAGAAACGTCAGACGTGTCCGGGGGCAGTCTCCCCGCCGAGAGATGATCCCGCGCGGAAGTTTACCGGTGTCGGCTTCAGGCGACTAGACCGACTCCTGCCCCCCATGCCGTTTCCGGGTTTGATTCCCCTCGGCACGAAATCCAGTGGATGTTTCTGCCCGGAAGACTTCGGTCCGATGCCCAAAAACGACCCGGGAGGACGGCGGCGGAGAAACCCGGGTCATCCGCCGCCGCGGTCCTGGGTGGTCAGACGTCGCAGAGTTCGACCGCCTGCCGCAGTCCTGCGAGGGGATCTCGCGTGGGGATGAATTCGTGGCCGACATAGCCGTCGTAGCCCAGTTCCACCAGCTTGCGCAGAATGGGGGGGAAATTGATTTCCTGGGTGTCGTCGAGTTCGGCACGACCGGGGTTCCCGGCGGTGTGGACGTGGCCGATGATATCCCGGCACGCTTCCATCCGGCGGATGACATCGCCGTGCATCACCTGCACATGGTAGATGTCGAACAGCAACCGGACGCGGGGGGAACCGACCTTGCGGACGATGTCGGCCACGAAGTCGAGGTCATCTCCCTGGTAACCGGGATGTCCCTTCATCGGGTGGCTGCCGTCCCGGGTGTTGAGATGCTCGAGGTTGATGGTGACATTCTTCTTCTCCGCCAGGATCGCGAGTTTCTTGAGGCCAGCGACGCAGTTGCGGGTCGCTTCATCGCGGGAAATCTCGCCGCTCTGGGGATTCTCGGGATCGCGCCACTTGTAACCCGTGAAGGCAATGACGCTGGGGAACCCGGCGGTGGCGCAGTCGTCGATCATCTTGCTGGTGGCGTCGATCACCTGTCCGTGGAACTCGGTGTTGTTCAATCCCCGCATGAAGGGGGCTCCCGGCATTCCATTCGGGGCCAGAGCGCAGACGAGTCCATGCTTCTTGAGAGTCGGCCAGGTCTCGGGCCCGCAGATCTCGACCGACTTCGCACCGAGGCTTGCCGAGATGGCACAGGTCTTCTCGATGTCCCAGCATTCCCCTGCCGCGTTGAAGCACCAGAAGACCACCGAGTGCTTGATACGACCACGAAGTTTCAGCGTCGGGACCGACATGAACAAGATCCTGTAGAAGCGGGAGCGGGGGAGAAACACGACGGCTCCGGCGATGCCGCGAGAGCCAGTGGGCAAGTCCCGGGGGACTGGCCGGATTCTACCGGTCCCCCTTCGGCTCGGCCAGATTGACGCTCCGAAAGCCGGGCGAACGCGAGACGGGCCGCAGGTTGCCCTCGTCCGTCAAAAGCAACAGGCCCGTGGATCGGTGAAATCCACGGGCCTGCGACAAAGCAGCAGTGCGAACAGGCGAGGCGATTACTCGCCGCCCCCCGAGGTCGCGGCATCACCCTTGAAGGAAGCTCCCTCCTGGATGGCATACAGGGTGTTGAACGTGGCGACGTACAGGATGCCATTGGCGCAGACCGGGGTCGTAAAGACCGGAGTCTCCAGTTGCACTTCGGCCACCAGTTCCTTTTCGGCCGACACCTTGAAGATCGAGACTTCCCCATCGACATCGGCAATGAAGACATGGTCACCGGCGATCAGGGCGGTCGACCATGAGGCGGCAAGCATGTCGTGGGTCCAGTGGGGCTGGCCCGTCTTGGCATCGAGGCAGTGGAACAGGCCACTCTGGTCGGCGATGAACAACAGGTTGTTCTTGATCGCCGCACTCGCCAGGGTGCGGTGCATGGTCGATTCAAATTTCTTGGTGTCGGACCCGGCATAGTGCCAGACGAGCGCCGAGTTGGGATTGTCGCGCTCGAAGTCCCCCTTGTCCTTCTCGAGTGACTGCACCCGCTTCGGAGCGATGGGGGTGTTGGGGTCCTTCGAATTGAAGACAAGAGTCGGGCTGACATCGCCGGTCTTGGTCGGATCGATGCACCAGAGGTGTCCGTTCCCCTCGCCATGCTCCGGGTCTTCACCAACTCCGATGTAGACCAGGCCGTTGTAGATCACCGGGGTTCCGATGAGGGGATTCTTGGTCGCCCGTTCGAGCTTGTAGACCGAGTCCTTGGGGTTGCAGTCGAATTTCCACAACAGCTTCGCCTTGCCGTTGTCTCCCCGGATGTCGAAGCTGTACAGCCAGCCGTCGCCACCGGCGAAGATCGCCTGGGGAATCCCCCCCAGTTCACCGAAGCAGGGTGAGGACCAGGTGCCGTGCATGATGTTGGCACCTGAAGAACCATCACTCCACAACACCTTGCCGGTGTTCTTGTCGATCGCGAGGAAGACCGGTGCCTGGACCTGGGCCACCTTCTTGTGACCTTCATCGACGCCGTTCGAGCTGGTGGCCAGCAGGGTGTCGCCGATCACGGTGATCGAGCAGCTGCTGGCATTGTGGGGGGAAGCCCCCAGCTTCATGAGGTCGAGCTTCCAGATGACGTCCGCTTCGTCCTTGTTCTGGTTGGGTTCTTCCTTGAACGGACCATCATTCTCGTTGTCGAGGAAGCCCTCGGTGTCGAGGCAGCAGAGCTCGTCACGGTTCGAGATGTACCACAGCTTGTCTCCGGAAACGACCGGGCTGCTGCAGATTCCGAGTTGTTCCCAGTCATTCACACGGCCGGTGGGCAGCTTCTCATTCGAGTGCTGCCACAGGAACTTCCCGGTCTCGGCGTCGTAGGCAACCAGGCAACCCAGGTCGACCTTGCTGGGGAACCGCTTGACGAACCCGGCACTGTTGTTGGTCCCGACAAACACCTTGCCATTGGCAACCACCGGGCTCGCGTAGGTCTGGGAGCCGAGCCGGGCCGAGAACTTGATGTTCTTCCCCGCCTTCACATCCCATTCGAGCGGCAACTGGGTGGCAGTCACGTTGTTCCGGAGATGACTCAGCCCCAGTTGCGGAGCGTCACCCGGCTTGTTCTTGAGGCTGGCGTTGGCCGCAGCCGCGGCGGCGATGGGGTCATAATCCTGAGCCAGGGCGGGGAGCGAGGGAAGAGCCATCAGTCCCAGCAGTCCGGCTTCCAGCAGCCGACGAATCGGTTTCAGAGACATGCGTGTCATCCAGTCGGAAAATCAGAAAGGAGTTGATTCGGGAATTGGGCGGTGAACGGTGTCAGCCGGCGTTGGGAGTGACCGAGACATTGTCGATGAAGACCTCGGCATCGCTGGCGTTCCCGAACAGGCCGGGACTACCCACCAGGTTGGGGGTCTCGTCGGTCGCCTCGATGGACCATTCTCCGGGTTCCGCCTCGCCGCGGACCCACACCTTGCCCCGCAGTGTCACCTTGCCGTCCTTGGTCTCGCTCTGGAACTTCATCGTGTACCAGGTATCCGACTTCCAGGCGAACGGAATCGTCTTGGCGAACCGCAGGTCGAGTTGCGAAGTCCACGAACGGATCTGCAGTTCCTGGTCGGGGCCGATCAGGTCGATGGTGTAACGCTGGTTGATCAGGCCCATGCTGGGGAGCTTGTTGTTCCGCTCCAGCCCCTTGAAGTCGGCCTGGATTGTCATGTCACGGTAGATGGGGTGCCCGATCCATCCCTGGCTGCGGGTTCCCTTGGGAATCGTGCTGATCTTGCACAGCAGGGCATTCCCCTTGATCTCCCGGGGGCCCTTTTCAATCGCCAGATCGATCCCCCCCGGGCCTTCACCCCAGGTCCACTTCGAGAGCACCCCTTCCTTGGTCAGGATGTCCAGCCCGGCATCGAACTGCGCCTTGGCTTCGTCGATGGTCGTCGGCTTTCCTTCGGCATCGAGACTGAAGTAACGCAGGAAGTCGGTCCAGGCCTGGCGCGGACCGGCGTCTGCGAACTTCGCCGTCGGCTGGTTGCCGTTGGTGAACGCCGTCACGCAGTAGACATACAACCGGGCCGCCCGTTCGTTCTGGGCCTTCAACGCCGTGAACAGGTCCTCGTCAATCACGATGTGCCGGTACGCCGACCCAATCCAGGTTGCGGGGACCTTGCCATCCGAGAAGTCAAACTTCCAAGGCGGGGCCGCAATCGTGCGGATCCGCGCCTTGCTGGTCTGGCCTTCCGCCTTGACCGTCACGGTCGCCACGCTGTGCGGGACATCGGCCGGGGCCACGTAGGTGTCGTTGTTGTCAACCCGTCCGGGGCCCTGCAGTTCCAGCTGCACAGGAACCGTCTTCAGATATCGCCCGTTGGCGTTGTAGACCCGGGCCTGGAACTTCTGCTTCTGTCCGGGCTTCAACAGCGACTCCACGGGCACCAACTGCAGTTGGGCGGGGGTCATGTCGGCCGAGCGGGGAGTTTCCGCCGGTTCCGCAGGGCGGGGATCTGCCGAGGGTTGCACATCCTTGTTCCCCAGGCAGTACATCGCTCCGCTCGTGGCGAAGTAGACCCGGCCATGCGAGATGCTGGCCGAAGCCCGGATGTTTTCCCCTTCGAGTCGCTGCTTGTGGACGATTTTCGGACCGTCGGGGCCAGGTTCGACGATGTAGAAGATGCCGCTGGTCTCGCCGATGTACAGTTTTCCGTCACCGTAGACCGGGCTGCCGAAGACTTCGCGCCCCAGTCGCAGTTTCTTGCCGACCTCGGCCCCGTCGGACGGATTGTACGCAAACATCGTGGCCGCATCGTCGACGGCGTAGAGCTTGTCGCCCACCAGGACGGGCGAGGCCCGGCCCATCATTCGTGACATCTGCAGCCACTTCTGCTTCGACTTGGTCACGTCTCCAGTCCCCGTCGCATCGATGGCGAACAGGGCTCCCATCACCCGGTTGTCGGCGACGTTTTCTTCGCTGTGACCGGCATACACCGTGTCTCCCACCACCAAGGGGGTCGTATTCACACCACGCAGCGAGACGTCGTAATTCCAGACGACCTTGCCCGTACGGGGTTGCAGGGCGTAGATCGAGCCATCCCCCGAACCGAAGATGATCAGTCGCTGGCCATTGATGGTGGTCAGCACTGGGGCACTGTAGGTCGTATCCATCGGACGCAACCGGGTGCTGGTAATCCAGACAGGCTGACCGCGACGCTTGTCGAACGCGACGAAACGATGGGCGGGAACGGCATATTCGCCCCAGCCGGTCATCACGCCGCTGATGATCACGAGATCCTCAAACACCAGCGGCATGTTGGTCCGGCCGCCGTAGGTGTGAATCATCCCGTATTCTTCACTCATCGAGTGCTGCCAGAGGGTCTGGCCCGAGTCGCCGTCGATCCCCTGCAGCACGCCGCAGACACCCAGCGAGAAAATGTTCCCGGTCTCGACATCACCCGCCACGCAAGACCAGCCCACCCGTTCGGCAGGAACGTCAGTCAGGAAGACGTTGTAGGCGTTCTCCCAAAGCTTGTTGCCGGTGGCGGCATCCAGGCAGATCACCTTCTCTCCCTCGCGGGTCGAGTCGGGGTTGTGGCGGGTCAGCAGGTAGACCTTCCCATTCATGATGATGGGGGTCGACCGGGTGCTGATTTCGGTGTTGCGCCAGAGAAGATTTTCACCTTCCAGCGACCATGAGGCTGGCAGACCCTTCTCCCGCGAAATCCCATTCATCTCCGGGCCGCGCCAGTGGGGCCAGTCGAGGGGATCGGTGGAGGGGGTCCCGGCCCAGGCCGTGGTTGCAGCCACAGCCAGAAGCAGCAGGGAGGTCGACGAACGCGAGATGAAACGAATCATGCGGCCACTCGAGCGAACGTACGGGAGGGGAGTTCGGGGGGGAGACGGCAGGGGCGGACGAGGCCAGACTTCCCTCTTCAGGAATGAGGGGGAGCACTGACCAGTCCGTTGCCAGAAGTTAGTCTGTGTGACGCAGGCCGACAAGTTACCCCCACGGGGCCCGGCACGGGTGAGGAAGGAAATCACCTTGAAAACAACGTGTTGTTTTCAGGCCATCAGGCTGCGGAAATGGTCTCTTGGGCGGGGATGACCTCCCGGTAAACCGCGAGTGTCTGGTCGAGCATCCGCTCAACCCCGAATTCGCGGGCCACCAGGTCGCGACCGGCCGCCCCCATCTGCTGTGCCTCACCGGGATTCCTCAAGAACCGCAAAAAGGCGGCGGTCAGTGCCTCAAGGTCCTGGGGGGGGGTCAACAGCCCGGTCACCTCGTGATCAATCACGTCGTCGATTCCCCCCACGGTGCTGGCGACGATCGGCAGACCCAGCGCCATCGCTTCCAGCAGGGTGGCACTCAATCCCTGTCGGACGGCGGGGAGGCAATACACGTCCATCGCCTGCAGGGGAGTGCGGAAGTCGGGAACATACGGGGCAAACGTCACCTGGGCCGAAAGTTTCAGTTCGCGGGCCAGACGGCGCAGGTTGGTTTCTTCCGGCCCGGCACCCGCAATGATGAACTCCACCTCGCGGTGCACGTCGAGAACCCGGCGGGCCGCCCCGAGAAACCAGATCAGTCCCTTGTCGGCCTCCAGCGGCCCTGCCGCCCCGATGACGGGGAGATGTCCCGGGGCCAGGGGAACCTGCCGTGCCGGATCGCAGCATGGTTCGACACCGGGAGGAATTTCACAGACCAGGGGCGCGGGAATGCCAAAGTGGTTGGTCAACTCGGCTGCCACGGTGCTGTTGGCCGCAATCACCCGGCGACACCACTGCCGGTCAATCGGAAGCCGGGCCTGGCTGGGAAGGTGATGTACCGTCAGGACATAGGGAACCTTCCACAAGCGGGCCAGGTCATTCGCGAGGCACAGCATCCCGGGAGATTGGGCGTGAATCAATCGGGGACGCAGATGGGCTCCCTGCCAGCGGGCATGCCATTGGCCGACGAGGGGCATGTCCGAAAACCGCCACTCATGAATTGCGAGTTCTGTCCGGACTGACGGATCCAGTTGCTGATAACTCGTCGTGATGATGCTGGTCGATTGCCCGCGACGCCGCAATCCCCGGGCCAGTCTCACGGTATAGGCGCAGATCCCCCGGGCCTCGAACGGGGGGGCCAGCAGCAGAATTCCGGGTGGTTCGGAATGAGTGTCGGTTGACATCAGCGACGTGAGGCGAGGGCCCGCGGAGGTGCCAGGATCAGGCTGGCGACCAGCGCACGCTGCAGGGTCTGGGCCTGGCGCAATTCGGCCACGAGGGGATGCTCGGGGGCCTTGGCCACGGTCGCCGCTTCCGAGGTTGGGGAGGCGGTTCCCAGGTGCGAGGCAACCGAGTCGGAGATCCGCGGAGCCATGTCCTGGGTCACCATCTGGCCAATTCGTTCGGCCATGTGCGACTTCAGGTGCTGCTGAACCCCCTGGCCCAGTTCCGAGGTGTGGGCGGAAACTCGCTTCTCCACACCGGCAGCCACAGGGGACCCACCCGATTTCCCGCCACGATTGGCCGGGTTGGATGCGGGGTGACCCGGCTTGGCTGGCCGCTGCCCCTTCGCAGTCCGTCCCGTGGATGCCGCACTGCCTGATCCGGCGGGCTTCGTCGGTCGCTTGGCCGTCGGTCGTGGTTCGGCAGGCCGGGACTCTGCGGCTCGGACCGGGACGTGGCGGTCTTCGAATATCACCTGGGTCGGTTCTCGGCGTGCAGCGGGAGCGGCTGGCTGGGCGCCGTCGGCCTTGCGCGTGTTGACTTCCTTCAGAAAGTTCGCGATCTCGTCTTCGAGTCCCTTTGGACGGGGGGCCTTCGGCTTGTTGGCTGGGGCCGCTCCCTCCCCCTTGGCGGCGTTCACCAGCTTGATGATCCAGCTGATGATGGCAAACAGTGCGAAGAGCACTGTCATCACCCCTTCGGCGTCGGCCAGCACCATTCCCCAGGCAGGTCCAGGCATCGGAAACTCCATTCGCGGTTGTCTGCAGGAACTCGACTGGAAGTACGGGAATCACCCCGGGACTCGCTGGCGAGCGCCGGTACCGAACGGTCTGTCAGGTCGAACGGGCCGGGTTCCCTTCCCCGGCGATGGTGCTTCGCATGCGGGTGTCGGCCTGCACGTTCGACAGTTCGTAATGGTCCAGCAGGCCGAGACGGCCCGAGTTGAGAGCTTCGGCAACCGCCCTGGGAATCTCAGCCTCAGCCAGCACCACCTTGGCCCGATTCTCCTGGACGCGGGCCGCCATCTCCTGCTCGCGGGCCACCATGGCCGCACGCTTCTGCTCGGCGCGGGCCTGGGCGACCCGGGTGTCGGCTTCGGCCTTGTCGGCCTGAAGTCGTGCCCCGATGTTGTCGCCCACATCAATATCGGCAATGTCCACCGACACAATCTCAAACGCCGTCTGTTTCTCGAGCCCGAGGTGCAGCACTTCCTGCGAAATCAACTCGGGGCTTTCCAGAACAATCTTGTAGGAAATCTGCTTGCCAATCGCCTGCACAATCCCCTGGCCAACCCGGGCGATGACGGTTTCTTCGGTCGCTCCCCCCACCAGTTGGGCCAGGTTGGTCCGCACAGTGACACGGGCCCGAGCCCGCAGTTCGATCCCGTCGCCGCAAACCGCGCTGAGGGTCCCCTCGGGAGTACTCCGCAGATCGGGGCAGTCGATCACCTTGGGATAGACGCTGGTCTGGACGGCATTCAGGATGTCGCGTCCCGCCAGGTCGATGGCGGCCGCTGTCTGCCAGTCGAGTGGAATCTGGGCCCGATGGGCGGCAATCAGCGCCTGGATGACCCGGGGAACATTCCCCTTGGCCAGGTAGTGCGCCTCCATCGCCTTGGTCGTGATGTCCGGATCGACCCGGGTCAGCCCCGAGACCACCGCCATGATCTTTCCCCGGACAATCGTCGCACTGTCAACCTTCCGCAGCCGCATCATGATGAGGTCGACAAATGAGACCCCGGCCTTTGTCATGCGGCACTGCACCCAGAGGGAAAAGTACTGGATGAACAGGAACAGGAAGATCAGGGCGATCAGGCCCAGGATCACCCCTCCCGCGATGAGGACGGGAGGGGGAATCACGGCAAACAGCGGAATGGCAGGCATGAGCGTCGCTGTGCAGGAGAAAACCTGGGGATGAAACAGAGGATCGTCAGATCCCACTCCACACGTCGGGTCAACAGATGGTGTTCAGCAGACGCGATGGACGGGTGCGAACACACGCTTCGATCAACCGATCGGGAAATCCAGGTCGGTTCCCCCAGGTTCTGTCTTCGGACCACGGGACTCGAAGGAGGAATCTCGGGAAATCGGTTCGGGACCTCGGGTTGGCGGGTCTGACGGGTCGTACTCGCGGACGGTGACGTGGTTCAGACGGGCCGCCACCACCCGCACGGGGGTTCCCGACGGGATGATCATTCCTTCACTTTGGCAATGGACGCGGCTGCCGTCAATCACGGCGATCCCGGCCGGGTTCAGAACCGTGGCCGTCAACCCCGTGTGACCCAGGAGCGCTTCGTGCCGATTGAGTTGCTCATCAAAGGGGGTCACCTCCTCCGGAGACGGGCCCTCCAGAAGCGCCCGCTTGCCAATCGCCGTCTCGGGCCAATAACGAAAAGCCGTGATCACCGTGATGGGGGCCAGCACGACCAGTGCCCCGACCAGCGACCAGAAGGCCGCCGGACGGGTCGGCATCCAGGCGAACCACCCGCAAAACAGCGAACCCGCGATCGTTCCGATCGCCAGCACAAGAATCAGCCCGCTGGAGGGAATAAAGACCTCGGCCACCAACAGCAGCAGACCCAGGATCAGCAACACAATGGCCAGCAGAGAATACGACACGCCGCAACCCCTCTCAGTAACGGGGGGGACCCCACGAATCACGAGATTCACCCACTCGCGGAAATTGTAGTTCGCCCCGGGGGCCCAACAAAAGGTCGCTTGGGTGCACCCGTCAACCGGCCAGGCTGCCGGGACTGACCAGGGGACTACGATCGTAAGAGGGAAACGTCCTGCGGAAACTCAATGGGAGAGCACTGTGACAGAACCGGCACTCGCACCTCGCTGGATGTGGTGGGCGTTGACCGCAGCCGGGATTTACAACCTTGTCTGGGGAACGCTTGTCATTCTCTGGCCGCACCAGACCCTGGCATGGTTTCAATATCCGCCCCAACCCCTTCCGCAGTTGTGGCAGTGCATTGGAATGATCGTCGGCGTCTATGGAATCGGATACGCTCTCGCGGCCCGGGCCCCATTGATCCATTGGCCGATTGTGCTGGTGGGATTTCTGGGGAAGATCTTTGGCCCGATTGGCTTTGTCGATGCGGCCCTGCACGGTGTGCTTCCCTGGCGGGCGGGCTGGGTCAATGTGACCAATGATCTGATCTGGTGGATCCCGTTTGGTCTGATCCTCTGGCGAGCGTGGCAGTTCCATCATCCCCGGATCGCGTCGAGCAGGAATTGAGCCCCCCGTTCGCGCCAGCGGTTGTCGAGACTGTGCCCTTCCGAGTCATCGACAATGAGGAATTGCAGTCGTGATTGACCCTGTTCGTTCCCCTCGGCCTGCGTGAGTTGCAACACGAATCGGGTGCAGGAGTCGGTCCCCACCCGCAGGTCGTGATTGCCAATCGCCACATAAATCGGGCGACCCGCGAGAGGCTGGGCGAAATGCTCGAGGGCCAGCCCTGCCACCGACTCCCGCTCGCGAACCGCCGCGAATTCCCGCAGGACCCGCCAATCGGTGACCGGGGCGTACGCAGTGACCGCTGCGACGCGCCGGTCGGCCGCCGCCAGCCGCAGCGAACAGTAGCCCGCGCGAGACGTCCCGGCGACCACAATGCGATTGGCGGTCGCCTCACCACGTTCGATCAACCGGTCGATCACTGCCCGGCCATCATCGACAAATTGTTGAAACGGATCATCACCGTCGAGAAACCGGGCACACATTCCGTCAATCCCGCTTCCCCGGGCATCAACCCGATCGCCATGGGCGGGGAGGTCGAAGCTGGCCACCCGGTGTCCCGCCTTGAGAAACGCCTGCACCGGGGTCGCATAGGAAGCACCGGTCAACGAGGTTTGCCGATCGGTGGCGAAGTTCAGCAGCAGCAGGGGCTGCGGGGCAAGCCGATCGTCAGGAGGACTGAAAAGTCGCACCGCCAATTTTTCGGCTCCCCGCTCGACGAGGAAGTCGCGAGTGAGAACGTCTTCCCCCCTCCCGACTGTCGCTGTCGCCATCCCCAGGAGCAGGCCGAGCACGAATGGAAGGGGACTGGCGTTCCATCGGATGTCTGATGATCGACCCTTGGGCGACATGGAATGCCGTCTCCTCGAAGCGGTGTGGGGGGAGGAAAACCGGGCCAGCGATTGCGCGGGCAGGCGGGGATCACTGCCGCTTTGGCCGGGCTTTTTCGTAATCGTCTGCCGACACCTGCTGGCGGATCTGGGTCAGCAGGAACGTCCCCTTCTTGTTCCCCACGACCACGTCGGGGAGACCATCCTTGTTGACGTCACCGGCGACAACCTGAACGCCGACTCCCACGTCGTCGCTGATCAACCACGGCACAAAATCGACCGATTTGTCGGCATTGCGCACAAGCTGGAACCAGTAGGTGACGGCCGCGTCGTTGCGGTCGGGGTCCCCCGTGCGGCCGTGCGACCAGAACCTCTTCCCGGTCACGATGTCCTTGAGCCCGTCCCCATCGACATCGACAAGGTCGATGGCGTGCAGTTCCGAAAATTTCACGCCATAAGGGCTGGCGGAAGGCTTGTCTCCCACCAGCACGTGCGGGATGAACTTTTCATGATCCCCTTCGCGGACCTGTTCGTACCAGGCGAGCCCATACGCATGGGCGGCCAGGCTGGTGATGATGTCATTCAAGCCGTCGCCGTTGACATCGTAGGCGTACATCTGGGCGCCCCCCGTGCCAAAGTTGTGCGGGTGGTGACGCCACTCGGGATCTCCCTCGAGTTTCTCGGGCTGCTCCCACCAGCCATCCTTTTCCAGCAGGTCGGTCCGGCCATCGCCATTCACGTCCCCCAGACCCATGCCATGCGTGAAGTTGCCGTAACCCTTCCGCGGGCTGATGGGGTGAAACGTCCACTTGTCGGTCGGACTCTTCGGGTTGGGGCTGGCGTAGCCGTAGGCCCCCTTCGTGATGCAGACCAGCTCCGGGCGGCCATCGCCGGTGATGTCGGCAAACGTGGGTGACTCATTGTCGGTCTGGTCGAAGATGACATGTCGCTTCCAGTGGCCGTCCCCGGCTTGCGGATTTTCAAACCAGCTCGTCTCCTTCCCGGGAAAGCCGATGATCAGGATGTCCCGCCATCCATCGCTGTTGAAGTCGTGCGTGTAGGCGAAAAAGTTGTTCGAATAGGTGTTGTTTTTTCCCAGTGCCCCCTCGAACCCCGGGACCGTCACCGTCGTCTGCGGACCGAGCTTGAGCGGAAAGGTCGTCGTGGCGGGATAGTATTCGTGCCGCTTTTCAAAACCTGGCCCCTCCCACCACCACGGACCCGAGACGAGATCGTTGTGGCCGTCGTTGTTGAGGTCGCCAAATGTGGCTCCCTCGCTCCAGAACTGGTCGTTGAACTGCCGACGTTCAAACGAAATGAGGGTCTTCTCGGCGGCCTGTGTCATTGGGGCGAGACAGGGGACAAGGGCGACGACCAGGAACAGTCCGCGTGTCAAACTCAGCATGCGCAGGCTCTGCAGCAGGGGAGAGGCGAAGGGAGAAGCTCGTGAAGAACGTGGGGGAAGATTAGCCACCCACGGCAAGTCGCGTCACCAGTCCAACAGGGGAGTCCCCGACGGAAGGACACTGATGGGACGGCCGGCGGCATTGAGATATTGCCGCGAGGTGTCGACTCCCAGGTGGCGGTACATCGTCGCCAGCACGTCCTGTGGAGTCTTGGGCTGGGTGAGGGGGAATGCTCCCTTCGCATCACTGGAGCCGAGAACCCGGCCACCAGGGATCGGTCCACCAGCGAGGGCGGCGCTGAAGACATTGGGGTAATGGTCGCGGCCCGCATCGTTGTTGACCCGGGGAGTCCGACCGAATTCGCCCCAGGCGACGACCAGGGTGTTCTCCAGCAGCCCGCGCTCGTGCAGATCGGTGATGAGTGCCGAGTACGCCTGGTCGAATCGGGGGAGAAATCCCCGGCGGAGCGAATCGAACCCGAGCACGTGAGTGTCCCACCACCGCAAATCGACCGTGACCAGGCGGACCCCGGCCTCGATCAGCCGGCGGGCCAGCAGGATGCGCTGGCTCCACGCCGGGGCTCCGCAGCGGTTGGCCGCCCCGGGATCAAACGCCGGGATGAATCCATACCGTTCGCGGACCTCGGCCGGTTCGGCATCGAGATCAAACGCCTCGCGTGCCCGAGGGCTGGTGAGAATTCCCCAGGCCTGTTGTTGAAAGCGGTCGACCGCCTGCACCTGCCCCCGCACGTCAGCCTCGCGGCGCAGCTTGTCGAACCCCTCCAGCAGGTCACGGCGGGTGGTCAGCCGATCGGCTGTCAGTCCTCCCGCCAGGGAGAAGTTCGGAACCTGGAATGGTCCCTTCGCCGCGGGGTCGGCCAGGGTCTCGAAGGGCTTGTGGGCCACCCCCAGGTAGGCCGATCCCGTCCCGGGGACCAGCTTGGGAATCATGACCGACGCCGGCAATTCCGGGTCGAGTCGTCCCAGTTGCTCGGCCACGATCGCACCGCAGCCCGGATGGATGTTCTCGTCACCGTTGGGGCCGGAGGGGTAGCCTGTGAAGCAGATCTGGTCTCCCGTCGAGTGTCCGGCATCCTGGTGGAACAGGCTGCGGACAATCGACCATCGCGACATGATCTGGGCACACCGCGGCAGCATGTCGGACAGCTGGATACCCGGGACGGCCGTGTCGATGGTGCCGAATTCCCCGCGGTATTCCACGGGAGCCTCGGGCTTGGGATCCCACATGTCGATATGGCTCGGCCCGCCGCGCATCCAGAGCAGGATGACATTGTTCTGACGCGTCACAGCCGCCGGCCCCGCCAACGCTTCCGCCTTCAGCACACTCCCCAGTGAGAGCCCCGCGGAACCCATCACCCCCGCCTGGATGAACGACCGGCGTGACAGTCGCAGTGATCGGGCAAACTCGGCACAGCCGGTCGGGGTCGAATGCAAAGACATCGGCAGCCTGCTTGTTCCACAGGGAAACGGGCGAACTTCGGGATCGTACGTTTCCCGCCGCGTGATGCCAATGCCTCCTGTCGATCGACACTCCGAGTCGACGGCGCTTGCCCCCCGTTGCCGAACGTCCTGGGCCGAAGCTGGACTGGCATGTTCTCGAATTGCGAATTCGATTTCCGCTGTCTTCCGCTGTTCGGAAACGCCCCGTGCAGCGGATTCGGGATCGGCCGGTTGAGAATCCGATCCGACCCTGGGGAATGGCTCAGTTCGGATACGGAATGTCTCGGGAGCACACGTCATCCCGAGTCCCCGAATCAAACAGCGACCTTCTCACCCCATGCAGGGCGAGAAGGTCGGCTGGTGCCAGTTCAGAGGAATCGAACTCCCCTGTTACAGTTGAGGCTGCGGAACGGGGACCTCGTCGCCCGGTTCCGGTGGGACTGGCGTCGAGGGGGATGGGTTGGGGGGCACGTTGTTTTTGAGATCTTCGAGCAGGTTTTCCCGCGCCTCTTCCAGCGTGGGGATCGGCTCGTAGGTGGTGTTGCCGGGCGGGGTGTTGTTCAGCCCGGGCAAACGGGTGCGCCAATCGCGGCTGCGCGTCTTGTTCAAGGCGTCGTAGTAACCGAAGCCAGTCTCCTCGGGGTGGTATTCGTAGCTTCGTTTCCCGTAGTGGTAACCAGCACGGCCGTACGGATACCGCACGGCCGCCTGCTGCCGTGGCGCGGGGGGCAGGCAGCGTTCTTCCCGGGTCAGCCGTGGCCACGGTGTCATCTGCCGCTGCCAGCGGTAAATCAAGTCATGGGCTGCCGCCGGATTTCCGGTCAGCTCCAGCACGAGGGTCGCCAGCAGGCCAACGAGGGCCATGCGGTGGGCGGGACGCAGCATGGGCAGATTCCTTTCCGGAAACAGGATGAACGCTGTGTGCTGGAGCCGCTGACCCCCGGGCGCGGCTGCCTGGTCGACCTCGCCGCGTTTCTCCACCACGGTGCGAGATCGCCGCAGTTGGGGTCGGTCGCCTTGACCGGGAGACACACTCCCATGGATGGTGGCACACCACCGGTTTCTGATTCGACCCAACCGCTGATCCGGTCCATATTGCGGCCGGGAACAAGTTGCATTCGCTACAGGTCTCAGAACCGTTTCCCCGGGATTGTCTCCCCGAACCGGCCACGGCCTTGCCAACCATCCGTTACAAGCGGTTCACTCTTCCAAAATCTCCAGTGAAACCACCTTGAAGAGCATACCGGGATTGCCGTTCCCGAAGACTGGCGGTCGGCGGCAGCCGGGGCGTCCAACTGGATTGCCGTTTGAGTCGGTGAAAAGGGGAACTGCTGAACTTGTTGACAGCCGTTTGACGAACAGATTAAGGTTGACTGATGGATTCTCGGAACGGAGACCAGCGGGGCTCGATGTGTGAGTTGCCAGTCTTCGTTCTGTGGTCGCTCGAGAGACAGCCATGCGGTCCGTTGAGGCAAGAAGGCTTGGTTGGCTGGCGCTGCAAAGTGCTGGCCGGCTTGTGGTTGTGATCGGTCTGTGGTGCGGTGTCCGCGCGGATGCCGCCGATGGGGCCCCGGTCAGTTTCGCCAACGACGTGATGCCGGTGCTGACGAAGGCGGGCTGCAATATCGGAGTCTGTCACGCCAAGGCCGGGGGAGGGCAAAACGGGTTCCAGCTGTCACTGCTGGGATTCGAGCCCCTTGAAGACTACGAGCATCTCACCAAGTCGGATCGTGGCCGGCGATTTTCCCCCCACGCTCCGGAAGGAAGCCTGCTGTTGCGGAAGGGGGCGGGGCTGGTTCCGCACGGGGGGGGAGTACGGCTCAAGCCCGATTCCGCAGCCTTCGCAACACTTGCCCGCTGGATTCAGCAGGGAGCCCCCTGCGATCTCGAGACGGCTTCCCCGCTCGTCGCCTTCGACCTCGAGCCCCGGCGAATGGTCGTTCCGCGGAACGGAACCCAGCAATTGACCGCACGGGCGACCTATGCGGATGGGTCGGTGCGCGACGTCACCTCTCTGGCACTCTTCGAATCGAACGATTTGGCCATGGCCGAGGTTTCGCCCCAGGGCCTGGTGCAGGTGCACGAAATCACCGGCAAGGTCTCGGTGATGGTGCGTTTCCAGGGACGGGTGGCGGTCTTCAGCGCGACAGTGCCGCTGGGAGCACCCGTCGAGAATCTCCCCAGCCCGGCAAATTTCATCGACGAGCACGTGTTCGCCAGCCTGAAGGAAGTCGGCATTCCTCCCTCGGCAACCTGTGATGACTCGACCTTTTTGAGGCGGGTGACGCTGGATATTGCGGGGCGACTTCCCACCCTCGATGAAACCTCGCGGTTTCTCGCCGCAACCAATGCCGACAAGCGGGAACTGTGGGTCGACGAACTGCTGCGAAGCCAGGACTATGCCGACTATTTCGCGGGGAAATGGGCCGCGTTGTTGAAGAACCGGCGCGATGACGCCAGCGACACCATTTCGAACTTCGCCTTCCATGCCTGGGTGCGCGACAGCCTGCTGGCGAACAAGCCGTACGACCAGTTTGTGCGGGAGTTGCTGGCGGCGACCGGAACGGTCATCGGCAACCCTCCGGTGGCCTGGTACAAGCGGGTCAAGGAGCCGAAGCAGCAGCTGGAAGATGTCGCTCAGTTGTTTCTTGGCGTGCGCATGCAGTGTGCCCAGTGCCACCATCACCCATTCGAGCGGTGGAGCCAGGACGATTACTACTCGCTGTCGGCCTTCTTCAGCCAGGTGGGGCGAAAGCCCTCCGCCACCCGTGGCGAGGACATGATTTACCACAAGCGCGGTGTGGCCATGGCGACCAACGTCAAGACGGGCCAGTCGCTGAAGCCAGCCGCCCTGGGAGATGCGATCGAGGCCATCCCCCCCAGTGAGGATCCGCGGCTCAGGCTGGCCGACTGGATGGGTTCGAAGGCGAATCCGTTCTTCGCCAAGGCTCTGGTCAACCGCTACTGGAAGCATTTCTTCCAGCGCGGCCTGATCGAGCCGGAGGACGACATTCGCGACAGCAACCCGCCAACGAATCCCGAGTTGCTGGCAGCGCTGGAAAAGCACTTCATCGAAAGTGGTTTCGACCTGAAGGACCTGGTGCGAACGATCACGCGTTCGCGGGCCTACCAGTTGAGTGCCCAGCCCAACGAGGCCAATGTCACCGATCGCCAGGGCCACTCACGGTTCTATCCCCGCCGCCTGCAGGCGGAAGTGCTGCTCGATGCGATCGACCAGGTGTCGGAAACCGGCACAGAGTTCGCGAACCTCCCTCCGGGGACTCGGGCGATTGCCCTGCCCGACAACAGCTACAACCGTTCTTCGGCCTTCCTGCGGGTGTTCGGTCGTCCCGAGGGGGAGAGTGTCTGCGAGTGCGAGCGGGTGCAGACGTCGAGCCTCGGTCAGAGCCTGCACCTGATCAACTCGGGAGAGATGAAGGGGAAGCTGGCGAGTCCCTCCGGGCGAGCCGAGCGGTTGGCCAAAGACGAGCGCTCTCCCGAGGCCAAGGTCAGCGAGTTGTACCGGGCGGCTTTCAGCCGTGAACCACGCTCGGACGAGTTGCAGACCGCGCTCGCCTGGCTGGCGGAACCGCGACTGGATGCGGCGGGCAATCCGCTCGATGCGGCCGCCGCTTCGCGGGAGGCCTGGCAGGATCTGCTCTGGGCACTCATCAACACCAAGGAATTCCTGTTCAACCACTAGTCGTTCGTGTCGCAGCCCTGCTGTTGCACCTCGCGGCGTGTTCCCGGCGTTGTCCTTCCATGATCCATCGACCTTCTGGTTTCCCACTGGCCCGGCACCTGGCCCGCTGCTGTCTCTGGCTGGGGTGCGTCTCCCTGGGCTGCGGAGGAAGTCATGGTGTGGCCGTCGCCCAGTCGGTCGGCCTGCCAACTCCCCGACTGTTGACGACATTCCCGATGGGGGGCACCCAGGGAGCGGCTGTCGACATCACAATCACGGGTGAGCACCTCGACGGGGCCGAGGAACTGGTCTTCAGTTCGCCGCAACTCGTCGCGAAACGCAGGCTCGACCCCAATGGCCAGCCGCTCGCCAATCAGTACACCGTCACGATTGCGGCCGAGTGCGAGCCTGGGCTGTATGAAGCCCAGGTGATGACCCGCCTGGGGCTCTCGTCGAGCCGTGTGTTTGCTGTCGGCCGTCTCCCCGAGGTGGCCCAGGTGGCCGGGAACACCAGCATTGCCTCGGCCCAGGAACTGAAGATCAACTCGGTCTGCAATGCGGTCGTCACTTCTCGGGCGGCCGATCACTACTGGTTCGAAGCCCAAAAGGGGCAGCGGATTGTTGTCGATTGTGCCTCCCGGGGAATCGATTCCAAGCTGGAAGCGACGCTGGTCATTGCCGATGAGACCGGGCGCGATCTGCTGGTCGAGCGACGGACGGGCGTGATTGATTTCACGATTCCGGAAACCGCCAAATACATCATCAAGGTCCATGAGCTGACGTACCAGGGAGGTCCGGCGTTTTACTACCGGTTGACGCTGCGTGAGCTGCTTGCCGATCTGCCAGTTCAGCGACACCCATCGACAGCACTCGTCAGCTCGTTCTCGTGGCCACCCGCGGGTCTGGCACCACAGGCCGCCGTGATTGAGGTGGAACCCAACGATGACCGGGCGCAGCCGATCACCCTGCCTGCCGACATCAGTGGCAGCTTCGCCAGGGCGGCTGATACCGATGTGTTTGAGTTTGAGGCGAAAAAAGGTGAGGAGTGGTGGATTGAGGTCGCCAGCGAACGGCTGGGGTTGCCCACAGATCCTGCCGTGATCGTGCAGCAGTTGGCCGGCACCGGTGACAGTGAGACATGGACCGACGTGGCCGAGTTCCAGGACATTGCCAGCCCCGTCAAGGTGTCGAGTAACGGCTATGCCTATGATGGGCCCCCCTACAACGCCGGTTCGGCCGATGTCCTGGGGAAACTGGTCATCCAGCAGGATGGACGGCATCGGATCTCGGTGACGGACCTGTTTGGGGGAACTCGCAATGATCCGTCGAATGTCTATCGCCTGATTGTCCGCCGGGCCGAGCCCGATTTTGCGGTCGTCGCCTGGCCCCTGCACATGGAACTGCGGAACGGTGACCGGGCAGCACTTTCAAAGCCACTCTCGCTGAGGGGGGGGACGACGGTCGCACTCGAAGTGGTGACGTTCCGCCGGGATGGATTTGAGGGAGAGATTGAACTGGCTCTCGAAGGGCTGCCCGACGGTGTGACGTCACAGGGAATTCGGATCCCCGCCGGGAAGACACGGGGGTTGATGGTGGTGACGGCGGCCGAGGGGGCACCAAGGGGCTTTGCCATGGCCTCACTCGTGGCCCGGGCAAAGCGTGGTGAAGAGACCCTGACACGGATGGGACGACTCGCCACCGTGGCCTGGCCGATTCCCGATTCCTGGGGAGAGATTCCCTACCCCCGGCTGGCAGCCCAGGTTCCTGTTTCGGTGGGCGGGGTCGATTTGGCTCCCCTGACGATCACGCCTGCGACAGGCCGGGTGATTGAGGCCCGGGTCGGCGAGAAGGTGACAGTGTCGTTCCGCCAGGTGCGCCGCAGCGATTTTTCGGGAGCGACCGCTCCGCTGCGGTGTGTCGGGGCGGGTTTTGAATCGACACCGGCTCTCGAGGTTCCACTGGCCGGAGAGAGTTCGCAGGTGGTGATTGATCTGGCCGCGCTCAAGACCACCCCCGGACATTATCCTCTGGCTTACCTGGGCTATGCGGTGGCGAAGTATCGCCATCAACCCGAAACGATCGAGGCGGCGAAATTGCTGCAGCAGAAGGTCGAGCAGGAGATTGCCGCCCTGGCGGAAGAAGCGAAGCAAAAAGCGGGAGATGCGGCGGCTCTGGACGCCATCGCGAACCGTCAGAAAGCAGCGATGGCGGCCTTGACGGCCGCGATGAATCAGGTCAAACAAGCCACCGATCGTGCCCAACCCCAGGACATTGTGGATCTCCTGGTGACGGAACCGGTCATCCTGCGTGTTCAGCCAGCGGAGGCGAAATGAGCCAGTCTGCCCGTTTTCCGAAGTTCTGTGCCGGTCCCCTCGAGCAATCGGCGGCCAGCCGTCGTGGATTTCTCCAGCTCGGGTTGGGTGGCTTCGCCACCCTGAGCCTGCCGGGATTGTTGCGGCTGAGGGCCGAGCGCCGGCTCTCGGCCGCCGAGAGCGACCGCGAGCGGTCGGCAGTGATCATGGTGTGGCAGCCTGGCGGCTGTTCGCACATTGACTCTTACGATCCCAAGCCGAAGTCGGCTTCCGAGTATCGCGGTCCCTTCCAGCCAATCGACACGAAGGTCCCCGGTCTGACGCTGACGGAACTGCTCCCCCGACATGCCGCGCTGGCGGACAAGTTCACCATCCTGCGATCGATGAGGCAGACGGCGGGGGGACATCCGGCGGGTTCGATGCAACTGCTCTCGGGAGATCCCGACACCCGGGACAAGCCCAAGCCCAAGTACCCCGACTGGATGTGCATTGCCAATTACCTGCGGGCCCAGCAGGGACCGCGAAACTCGCCCCTGCCGGCCTACGTCGGGGTCAATCCGCCGCTGGAATACAATGGTCCCGCCTATGTGGGCGAGGCCTATTCCCCATTCGTAGTGAGTGGCGATCCCAACCAGCCCAGCTTCCAGGTGCCGAACATCGGACTGTCGAATGCCGGAGAAGTGCGCCGGCTCGACCGCCGGGCGACCCTGCGGCAAAAGCTCGACACGCTCGAACGGGCATTTGACCAGCAGCGTGAACTGTCGGCCCTTGATGAATTCGAGTCGCAGGCGATGACACTGCTGACCAACCCCAGGGCGAAGGAGGCATTCGACCTGACCCGCGAAGACCCGGCGGTCCGTGACCGGTACGGTCGGAATGCCTGGGGACAGCAGTTGCTGATGTGCCGGCGATTGGTCGAGGCGGGGGTTGACATCGTCACCAGCCAACTCTCGGGGCCCCTGTGTGGCCGGGTTCAAAACTGGGATGACCACGCCGTCAATCACAACGTGTTTGAGGCGATGCAGTTCCGGGCGGATGCCTGGGATCAGGCGGTGACCGCGCTGATTGAAGACCTCTACGAGCGTGGGCTCGACAAACGTGTCCTGCTGTGTGTGACCGGTGAGTTTGGCCGGACACCGCGGATTGAGTATTCGCCGAGCACCGGCGGTGGGGACGCCAGTGCCCCCGCCGGAACCAAGCAGCCCGGGCGAGATCACTGGCCACGGGCGTTCTCAAATCTGTGGGCCGGCGGAGGCATCAAGACGGGTCAGGTCATTGGGGCCACAGATGCCCGGGGTGAAGATGTCGTCGAGAGGATGTGTGGTCCCGGGGACTTCCTGGCGACCATCTATCATCACCTCGGAATCGACGCTCCCAACACGCTGATCAAGGATTTCTCGGGTCGGCCGACCCCCGTCGTCGATCATGGACGTCCCATTCCCGAATTGATTGGCTGAATCATCCAGGTCACGTGATGAGCCGACAGTTCTCGTTTTTGACCGGCCCGGCCGATTGCCGGGCCGGTGTTGTTTCGGCCTCAAGTCGGCCTGTCCTCCGCGCGATCGGGGCCTGCCTGCTTGTGGGGTTGATCGCTCCAGCGATGCTCCGGGCTCAGTCGGCGGGCCGGCCGGCGACGGAATCTCCCGCTGGGCGTCCGGTACACACCGGCGGGACGTCACCCGATGCCGAGTACATCCGCAGGTTGATCCCCGAGCGGATCGAGGGGATGTACCCCGGGGGGCGCCTGGTGCCTTTGAGGATCGCGGGGAGAAACGCCTACGTCATCGAACCAACGGGAGTGATCGATCGGCAACGCCGATGGATCTGGATCTTTCCATTCTGGCTCGGGATCAATGACGGGCATGGTCAATTGCACCATCACTGGTATGTCGAGCGGTTTCTCAGGAAGGGGTTCCACATCGCGGGAATCGATGTGGGGACCTCCTGCGGCAGCCCAGCCGGGGCGCGGGTCTGTGGCGAGTTTTACGATGAGGTTCACCGCCGGTTTCGCCTGGATGACCGGGCCCGACTGGTGGTGCAGAGCAATGGGGGACTGATCGGTTACTCATGGGCCATTCGGCAGCCCGAGCGGGTGGAACGAATCGGGGGAATCTGCCCGGCCACCGATTTCTGGACCTGGCCCGGAATTGAAAATGTCACGCACTTTCCAGAGCCCGGGCTCGGCTATGGACTGACCGCTGCGGAGTTGGTCCGGACCAGCAGCGACTACAATCCGATCGACCGACTCGAGCCCCTGGCTCGCCACGGAGTCAGGATTCTGCACATCCATGGTGATCGTGATGAACTTGTGCCGATGGGGGCGAATTCAACCGAGTTGGCCCGGCGATATCGTCACCTGGCAGGACGGGCCGAGATCGTGGCCCTGCCGGGACTGGGCCACGGCGGGCTTCCCCTGTACGAGTCGCAGACGCTGGTCGATTTTTTGTTGGGGGATTGAGCGCTGCCGACTGGTCCGCCCTTCAGATCCAATGGGCTTTGTGGCCGAAGACCAGAGAGTCAAACCGTGACGCAGCCCCGACCAGATTCGCGGATGGTCCGCCCGGAATTGATACGGGAGGCTGATCGGGCCGGGAAGAATCCCGACGCGGCCGATCAAGGGGCGAATGCAACGCCGTCCCAACGTGCCACGGCTGGCGCTCCGCCTCAGGGATGTGATGCGTGTCGGCGACGCATCTTGCCGGCGACAGTCGGTGTGGACTTCAGATCCAGGGACACAGTCACAGCCTGTCGGCTGCCGGGGTTCACCTGGATCTCGGTTTCGAACGGTTCGAAGCCATCTCTGACCACTCGCAGCCGGTGTCGGCCGGCTGCGAGTGTCAGCTGCAGCCCTCCCGATTTGGCGAGAGGAGCCTGCAGTTCCCGGTCGTTCGCGAGGGACAAAACCTGGAGACTCGCGTCGGCGGGCTCCAGGGAGACGCGAACGGTGCCGGTCCGCGGGACGGGGCGCCAGGCAAATGCGACAAGAGCCAGCAGCGCAAGTCCGACCACGACGGGTGTGACCCAGCGAATCACCCGCGACTGGGAGCGTGGTCGGCGTCTGACGATCGACGAGGCCGACCCGGAGTGCAATCCCGGCAGCGTCGAGAAACTGTCGACGTGAAACGGCGGTGGACTGGCTGGGGCTGGCACTTGTCTGTGCGGAGATTGTGCCACTGAACGGGGGGCCTGCTTCACGGGGCCGGCGATTTCGACCGACTGCAATGCGGCGATGACGGCAGGCATCGAGGTGAAGCGTTCATCGGCCCGCTTCGCCACCATCCGTTCGAAGACCGATTGCAGGGCTGGGGGGACATCGGGACGCGCGGCCGTCAGGTTGGGGATCGGTTGCTCCCGGTGGGCCAGCAGCTTTTTCATCATCGTATCGCCGGAGTAGATCGGCTGGCCGGTGATCAGGAACCACAGCACGCAGCCAAGAGAGTAAATGTCGGCCCGGGCATCGGCCGTTTTTGAATCCAGCGCCTGCTCGGGAGCCATGTAATCCACGGTCCCCATGATGACGCCGGTGTTGGTCAACGAGGCCTTCTGTTCAACGTCGTCCTCGTCATCGAGGCGCGCCAAACCCAGGTCGAGCAGCTTGATCACACCCTCGGGGGTCCGCAACAGGTTCCCGGGTTTGACATCTCGATGGACGATTCCGGCCTCATGGGCGACCGCGAGACCCTCGGCGGCCTGCCGCACGCAGGAGACCGCATCGGCGACCGACAACGGACCTTCCTGCTTGACGAAGCTGGTCAGGTTCGAACCTTCCACCAGTTCCATCACCAGGTATTGGTGTCCCCCAGATGTGTCGGCATCGAAAGCGGTGACAAGATTGGGATGGTTGATTCTCGCGACGGCCCGAACCTCACGCTCGAACCGGCTGATGGCGGAAGGCTTGGTCAGCAGGTGCGGAGACAGCAGCTTGATGGCGACGAGGCGATCGAGCCGCCGATGTCGTGCCTTGAAGACCTGCCCCATCCCGCCGACGCCAATCCGCTCCAGCAGCAGATAGTTCCCGAGGTTCAATGCCCGCCCACGACCCTGGGCGATGGCCCGCATCTGATAGCGGGTCAGCGTTCCCGTCTCGATGAGCCGCTGGGCCAGTTCGTCGGCACTGGGGACCTCGCAGCGTGGCGGGAGGAACTCCTTCAGCCGCTCATCAGCCAGAACTCCGCTCTCGCGGATCTGCCTTACGATGGTCTTGAGGGAGGTCGCCATGGGACGAGTGAGTTGACTCGGGGAGGTCGGAAAGCGGGGTGCTGTCCGAGTGTGCAGTTGCCGGGGCGGTGTGTCGGTCTCTCTGGTTCGAAAAGTCAGAATTCGGCGGGTTGTCCGTCAGGCAGTTTCCGAAGAATGGAAACTTTTGGGGAAATCGACTGGCCGACCCGGTCATACATCCCGTAGCCGTGCTGCCGGTTGAAGGGATTCCAACACCCCTCCGGTTGCCCCGATTGCCCCCGGAACGATACCGTCCCCAGACATTGACGCTCTCTGCGATTCTGCTTCGGGACCGATCCGGTGGGACCGATGAGATGTATCGTTGTGAGCTGTGACACCTCCGGCGGGCCCGGCGTGCGGGTCGCCAGTTGTTCCCTCCCCCGATCTTCTGCCAACATGCCCGCGCTTCCGACAACACAACTCGAGCAACTCCGTTCGCTGGTCTCGCGGGAGCGACTGGTGCGGGACACCCTCGCCCTGTGTTCCATTGACAGCCGAACCTGTGAGGCGAAGGGGGTTCTCGACCGCCTCGCGGAACTGCTGGCGGTCGAAGGATTTTCGGTGGAACGTCCGGATGGGGGGTATCCCGCCGCTCCGGCGGTGGCCGTCCGACTTTCATCGGGCAAACCCGGTCCCACCATCCAGTTCAATGGCCACCTCGACACCGTCCATCTCCCGTTTGTTCCCCCGCAGCACGAGGGGGACAGGATTACCGGCTCGGGAAGCTGCGACATGAAGGGGGGAACCGTGGCTGCCATTGAGGCACTGCGGGTTGTGCGCGAGAGTGGTGCGCTTACGAAGGGCTCGATCCTCTTCACGGCCCACGATCTCCACGAGGCTCCCTGGGGAGACGGAACCCAGTTGGAGGGGTTGATTCGCCAGGGCTACTGCGGCGATGCCGTGCTGATCCCCGAGTATCTGAATGGCTGTATTCCCACCGCCGGTCGCGGACTGGCGATCTGGAAGTTGACCATCCGCCGTCCGGGTGCCCCCGTGCATGAGGTCTTGCGTCCGCAGTCAGAACCAAGCGTGATCGATGCCGGGGCCGAAATGATCGCCCGGTTGCGGCAATACGGCACCCACCTGGCGTCGAAGACCGACCCGGTGGCGGGGCCGGAAACCGTGTTTGTCGGCCAGGCCCACTCGGGTGTCATTTACAACCAGTTCCCCCAGGAGTTTGTCCTGGAGGGAACCCGTCGCTGGCTGCCCGGGGAGAGCCGATACCTGGTGGAAGAGGAGTTCCGCCGACTCGTTCAGCAGGTGGCCGATCGCACCCGGACCACGATCGATATTCGGTGGCAACTGGTGCGGGATGGATTTCGGCTCGATACGAATCACCGGTTTGTGAAGATCTTCGAGGAGAACTACACGGCCACCTCAGGCAAGACTTTGCCGTACGGTCCCAAGGCGTTCTGTGACGACTGCAACGCGTTCTGGTCGTTGGCCGACATCCCCGGGATCACCCACGGACCGAATTCGGGGGGCGCACACACGATGGAAGAATGGGTGTCGATTGATGACATGGCTCGCGTGGCGCAGTTGTACGCGGCCACCGCACTGCAGTTTTGCAACGGTTGACTCTGGCCTGTGGAGCAGGGAGTGGGGCCGTCCCGTCCCGTCGAGATGACTCGCGGTCGCTGTTCAACTGCGTCGCAGTGGCACCGGCTGATATACTGCAGGAACCAGTGCGGTGAGGTTCCGCACGCATGAGACACCGCGTTTCCGGGTGTGCATTCCATGGTGAGCCGAGTTGAAATCCCTGTTGGGCGAGGTGACTGGGGGAACCGGCGTTTACTCTCGGGTGGCCTCTTACTGGTCGGCTGCCTGGCTCTGTTGCAGGGACGGCAGGCCCGTGGGGCTGATGTCGACTACACCCGTGACGTGAAGCCAGTTTTGCAGCAGCACTGCGTCGGCTGTCACGGTCCGAAACGCCAGCGGGGTGACCTGCGACTCGATACTCGCAGCGCCCTGCTCAAGGGGGGAGGACGGGGTCCGGCCGTCGTTGCTGGGCAATCGGCCCAGAGCCTGCTGATCCAGGCGGTCAACCAGGAAGACCCCGAACTGGCAATGCCCCCCGAGGGAGAAGCTCTCTCTCCCGAAGCGATCCAGATCCTGCGTGACTGGATTGACCAGGGAGCCCCGGGACCGGCCGATGAAGTCGCGGCCCGCAAATGGGTCCCCTGGAGCTTTCAGCCGGTGGACAGGCCCGATTTGCCAGGGGTGCCAGCCTCGATCGACCAGTTGCTTCTGGCCCAGGCGGCCCAACAGGAGCAGGGTGACCTGGGGTTCTCCCCCGAGGCCGACCGGGTCACGCAGATTCGCCGCCTGTACCTGGTGCTGCACGGCCTGCCTCCGACCCCCGCAGAGGTCGACCAGTTCGTCCAGGATACCGATGACGGGGCCTACGAACGCCTCGTGGACCGGGTTCTGGCCAGCCCCCGGTATGGCGAGCGCTGGGCACGGCACTGGCTCGATGTGGCCCGTTTCGCCGAGTCGAACGGGTTTGAAACGAACCGTGTTCGGGCCAATGCCTGGCCATACCGCGACTACGTCATCGAGGCATTCAACACCGACAAGCCGTATGACCAGTTCGTGCGCGAGCAGATCGTGGGCGACGCCCTGCACGCCGATGCTGGCACCGGATTTCTCGTGGCCGGGGCCTACGATCTCGTGAAGAGCCCCGACGTCAACCTGACGCTGATGCAGCGGCAGGATGAGTTGGCCGACATCGTCAATACGACAGGGACCGCCTTTCTGGGTTTGACCCTCGGCTGTGCCCGTTGCCACGACCACAAGTTCGACCCGGTCTCGCAGCGCGATTACTACGCGCTGCAGGGGATTTTTGCCGGTGTCAACTTTGCTCCCCGTCCACTTCCAAGGGAGCAGACACCCGAGACAAACCTCGAACTGGCGAAGCTGACCGCGCTCGTGAAGCACAACGACGGGCGGCTTGACGCCTTGCGGGCCCTCGCGGCGGGGCAGCCCAGTCCCACCGGCAAACTGCGTGTCGCCGTCAATGCACGGCTCAATGAAGACAAGTTCGAGCCCGTCAAAACCTCGGCGGTGCGCTTGACCATCCGGGCGACCAACGCCAGTGAACCGTGTCTCGACGAGTTGGAGGTCTATGACACCAACGGCAAGAATGTCGCCCTGGCATCGGCCGGAGCCCGCCCCTCGGCAAGTGGCACACTGTCGGGCTATGAGATCCATAAGCTCGAGCATCTCAATGATGGTCAGCCGGGGAACAATCGCAGTTGGATTTCGAACACATCGGGCAAGGGGTGGGTGCGGATCGACCTGCCAACCGCTTGCACGATCGAGCGCATCGCCTGGGGGCGGGACCGGAATCAGCAGTTCCAGGACCGTGTCGCCATCGACTACTCGCTCGAGGTCCTGCAGGAAGGGGACACGTGGCGCGAAGTCGCCTCGTCGGCCGATCGCGAGCCCTTTGGGCCGGCGGATCCCCAGGCGTTTGTCAAACGTCTTCCGAAGGAGGAGGGGGCTGAGGCGCAGCGATTGCTCGACGAAACGGCCGGTGCGCGTCGAAGGATCGGCGAACTGACCGAGGGTCTGAATGCCTGGCTGGGGACGTTTTCGCAACCGGGCGAGATCCACCGACTGCACCGGGGTGATCATACCCAGCCAAGAGAAGTCGTCCCGCCCGGGGGGATCGAGGTGTTTGGGGACCTTGGCCTCGCCCCGAATGAACCCGAGCAGCAGCGTCGTGCCAGGTTCGCCCAGTGGCTCGCCAGCCGCGACAATCCGTTGACTGCCCGGGTCATGGTGAACCGGATCTGGCACTATGTGTTTGGCGCAGGGTTGGTCGACACGCCGAGTGATTTCGGCGGGAATGGCGTTCCACCCACGCATCCGGAACTGCTCGACTGG
>DNUF01000001.1:15914-27992 GCA_003508595.1 Planctomycetaceae bacterium | reverse complement strand
TCCGGAACTGCTCGACTGGCTGGCTGACGAATTCATGCTGAGTGGCTGGTCTGTCAAGCACATGCAACGGCTGATTGTCACGACGATGGCGTTTCGGCAATCGTCAGCGCCGCGTGCCGAGGGATTGCGGGCAGATGCCGCCGCCCGATTGCTGTGGCGATTTCCCCCCCGACGGCTGGAGGCCGAGGCGATTCGCGACTGCATCCTGTCGTCGTCGGGAGTGCTTGATGTCTCGATGGGGGGGCCGGGGTTCTTCCTGCAAAAAGTCGAGGTCGACAATGTCTACCGCTATTTCCCCAAGGAAGAGTTTGGTCCTCCCGAGTTTCGGCGCATGGTTTACCTGAACCGGATCCGGCAGGAGCAGGACCCGGTGTTTGGCAGTTTCGACTGTCCGAGTGGCAACCAGGTGACCCCGAAGCGGGCCCGATCCAACACGCCCCTGCAGGCGCTCAACCTGTTCAACAGCCCGTTCATCCTGCAACAGGCCGGTCTGCTGGCCAAGCGCCTGCGCGATGAGGCGGGGGATGATCCGGCAGCGCAGGTCCGTCTGGCATTTCGGCTGACCACCTCGCGGCATCCCGATGAATTCGAACGGCAGGCGTCTCTGGAGATGATCCACGAGCATGGGCTGGAAGCGTTCTGCCGGGCGCTGTTCAACACGAGTGAGTTCCTGTTCCTGTTCTGAGCCCAATCCCGCCCAGGCGTTTCCGCTGACCTCTTCCCGGATCTTCGAGCATGCCTGTTTCGCCATTGGCCCACACTCTGCTGGATCGCCGGGGAGTGTTGGCACAGAGCGCCACCGCCCTCGGCGGCATGGCGCTCGCCCACCTCCTGCAGGGTGACGGCCTGCTGGCCAGCGAGAACGATCGCACCCCCATCCGGCCGCAGATCGACCCCGCAAACCCCAACAACCGCCGCGAATCGCACTTCCCGGCAAAGGCAAAGCAGGTGTTGATGATCTTCAACGCCGGGGCCTGCAGTCACCTCGACACGTTCGACTACAAGCCCGAGTTGATCGCCCGTCACGGCGAGCCGATGCCCGGCGGTGAAAAGCTGGTGACCTTCCAGGGAGCGCAGGGGGCCCTCACGAAAAGTCCCTGGGCGTTTCGGCCGCGCGGCGAGTCGGGAAAGATGATTTCCGACCTGGTACCCCGCCTGGGGGATCTGGCCGACGATCTCTGCTTTATCCATTCGCTGACCGGCAAGACCAACACCCACGGTCCCGGCGAGAACTTCATGAACACCGGCTTCACGCTGGATGGTTTTCCCAGTGTCGGGGCCTGGACCACGTATGCACTGGGGAGTGAGAACGAGAATCTTCCGGCGTTTGTCGCCATTCCCGATCCCCGTGGAGCACCGCAGTCGAGCGGCAATTGCTGGAATCCCGGGTTCCTGCCGGCAGCCTTTCAGGGAACCGATTTCAACGCCACCCGGCCTGTCAGGAACCTCGCCCGTCCCCAGGCGATCCAGGCGACCACCGATGTGGCAACGCGGAATTTCATCGGACGACTGAACCGTCATCACCTCGAACGGTTTCCGGGTGACTCCGAGTTGGCGGCCCGAATCTCCAGCTACGAACTGGCCGCCCGCATGCAATTGTCGGTTCCCGAGGTCAGCGACCTGTCCTCGGAACCGAAGCATGTGCTGCAGGCGTACGGTGCCGATGCTGTGGGAGATGGCACCCAGCAGACCAAGGCGGGTTATGCCCGCAACTGCATTCTGGCCCGGCGATTGATCGAGCAGGGGGTGCGGTTCGTGCAGTTGTTCAATGGCGCCTACCAGGTCGGGGGAGAGGGGACCAGCAATTGGGATGGTCACAAGATCCTGCATCAACAGTACACCGTGCATGGTGAGATCTTCGACCAGCCCACTGCCGCACTGCTGACCGACCTGAAGCAGCGTGGCCTGCTGCAGCACACGCTCGTGGTCTGGTGCACCGAGTTTGGCCGCATGCCAACGTTCCAGGCGGGGGCCAATGGTCGCGATCACAATCCCTCCGGGTTCACCGGCTGGCTCGCGGGAGCGGGGGTGCGGGCTCCCTTCAGTTATGGGGCGACCGACGACTTCGGCTACAAGGCGGTCGAGAATGTTTCGACCGTGTACGACTTCCATGCCACGATCCTCCACCTGCTGGGGCTGAATCACGAACGGCTGACCTACTATCACAATGGCCTTGAACGCCGGCTGACCGACGTGCATGGTGATGTGATCCACGACGTTCTCGCCTGATCGGCATGGGAGCGATTGAAGTGCTGACGACTGCCATTCCCCAACTCACAGCCGAGGGTGGTTGCCGGAGTGCGGCTCTGGAACGACGGCTGACGCTGCTGAAGCACTTCATTGCACTTTGGGGCCTCGTCTTCTTCCCTGCTGTGAGTATCCACGCCGCCGACCAGACTCCCGGTCCACTGTCGGCCGAAGAGGCAGCCCGGCAGGCCGTCTTGCCTCCGGGGTTTCGCCTGCAGGTCTTCGCGTCAGAGCCCGAGGTGGTTCAGCCAGTTTCGTTCTGCCTTGATGATGCCGGTCGGGTCTTCGTGGCCGAGGCACTCAACTATGGAGAATGGCGTCCCACAGGACGCGACCGGGTGACCGTGCTGACTGATCGGGACGGAGATGGCCGGTCCGACGAGCGGAGAGTGTTTTACGAGGGGTTCAACTACATCACGGGGATCGAGGTTGGCTTTGGCGGGGTCTGGGTCGTCTCGCCCCCCGGTCTGTATTTCGTTCCCGATCGTGATCATGATCTGGTTCCCGACGGTCCGCCGGAGCTGCTGTTCGACGGCTTCGGCCACAAGGAGAGTCGCCATAACCTGGTGAACGGTTTCACCTGGGGACCCGATGGCTGGCTTTATGGCGGGCATGGCCGTACGAGTCCGTCCGATGTCGGGCGTCCGGGGACCCCCGCCGACGAACGGATTCATTGTGATGGCGGCGTTTACCGTATCCATCCGACACGGCTCGTGTTCGAAAACTTCGCCGACGGGACGACCAATCCGTGGGGGGTCGACTTCAACGAAGTGGGGGAGTGCTTTGTCTCGAACTGCGTCAATCCGCATCTGTTTCACATGGTCCCAGGGGGGCACTACGAGCCGTGGCGGAATCGCCCCTCGAGCCTGTATGCGTACGAGCGCCTTCCCACCATTGCCGACCATCTCCACTACGACACTTCGCGGCCCCACACCATGCGGGGAGAAACCGAAGCGGTGCTCGCCCTGGGAGGCGGACATGCGCATTGCGGGACCTTGATCTACCAGGGAGGCCGTTTCCCCCCCGAATACCACCAGAGCGTGTTGATGTGCAATGTGCACGGGCGGAGGATCAATCGCGACCGGCTGCAGCCACGCGGCTCGGGCTATGTCGCCACGCACGCTCCGGACCTGATGATCGCCGCCGATCCCTGGTTCATGGGTGTCACACTGAAGACCGGTCCCGACGGAAATGTACTGGTCTCGGATTGGTCCGATACGGGGGAGTGTCACACCTACAATCCGCAGGTCGGGACGGGCCGGATCTATCGTCTGTGCTACGGAGACGCTCCGACAACGCCGCCGACCCTGGACCTGCGCCGCGCCAGCAACGAGCAACTCGTTGAGCAGTTCTGGCACGAGAACGACTGGTTTGTGACGCATGCCCGACGATTGCTGCAGGAACGGGCTGCGAAACCGGGATGGCAGCCCGGCTCGGTCGTCACGACACTGCGACAGGTGCTGGAGGATCCTTCCCGTTCGGCAGTGCACCGCCTGCGGGCACTGTGGGGCCTCCACGTCATTGGTGAAGCATCGACCGGGCAGCTTGTGGATTTGCTCGCGAGTGGCGAGCCGACGCTGCGCAGTTGGGGGATACGGCTGCTGGTGGAATCCCCCGCGCCAAGCGACAAGACTGTCGCGAGTCTGGCCCGATTGGCCCTCGGTGAATCGTCTCCCGTGGTGCGATTGTCGCTCGCGTCGGCCCTGCAGCGACTGCCGGTGACGCTGCGCTGGGATGTCGCAGAGCCGCTCATGCGGCATGCCGGTGATGAGAGCGACTCCAATCTGCCACTGGTGCTTTGGTATGGAATCGAGCCGCTGGTCGAAGACAACCCCGGGCGGTTTCTTGAATTGGCTGGCAAGTCGTCGATCTCCCGCCTGAGACACTTCGCCGCCCGCCGGTTCGCCGACTGGACCCTGTCACCGCGCGGCCAGCGTGAATTCGCCCCGTTGATCACGCAGATGCAGGGGGCGAATGCCGATGATCTGCGGGACTGGATCGGGGGGTTGTGGGCGGCCGTCCGCGGATTGCCCCGGCTTCCCCTGCCGGCCAACTGGGACGACGTGTATTCCCGGTGCCAGGAACATGCCGATCCCGTTGTACGGCAACAGTCCCTGGAGATTGCCGTGGCATTTGGAGCTCCCCGTGCTGTGGCCGACTTGCGGCGACAGGTCTCCGATGCAGGTCTGTCCCGCGAGATCCGAACGCGGGCGTTGGAGTTCCTGGTTTCGGCGCGGCATCCCGATCTGCCCCAGCAATTGTGGGACGCGCTTCAGGATCCGCCGCTGCGCGAGGCCGCCCTGCGCGGACTCGCCACGATTCGCAACCCGCAGGTCGCCGCACGCATCCTCGAACTCTGGCCCGAGTTCACCCCTCAGGAAAAAGCGGTCGCCGTCCAGACTCTCTCGAGTCGGGTCGAGACCGCCAGGTCCCTGTTGAACGCTCTCGAAGAGCAGCAGATCGCACGGGGTGACATCTCGGCGTTCAACGCCCGTCAGATGAGCGCCCTTGGCGACCGTGAGATCAACACCCGGTTGACCGCGCTGTGGGGCGCAGTGCGTGCCACAGACCCCAGGAAGAAGGAACGCCTGGCCCGGTACCGCAAAGTGCTCTCCCCCGAGTTCCTGAAGTCCGCCGATCTCGAGTCGGGAGCCCGGTTGTTCGATCGGTTGTGCGCGAACTGTCACCGGTTGGCGGAGCAGGGGGGGGCCATTGGGCCCGACCTGACCGGGACGAACCGTCGGGATGTCGACTACCTGCTGCAGAACCTCGTCGATCCGAGTGCCGAGGTCGCGCGTGACTACCGCCTGTCGATCATCGAGACCCGCGATGGCCGGACCGTGACGGGAATTGAACTCGAGCGGTCTCCCAGCCGGGTTCTGCTGCAGACCGATGCACGGCAGGTGGTGATTCCCCTTCAGGAAATCGAGTCGACCAGCCCCTCAGACACTTCGATCATGCCTGAAGGTCAACTCGACCAGTTGACCGAAGACCAGGTCCGCGATCTGATCGAGTTCCTGCGGAAACGCTGATTTCGGATCTTCCGGAAGTGTTCCGGGATCACGCCACTTGTGTCTGTTCGAATTCCTCCGGGGTCGACCGAAGTCAAAGGACAGGGGAGAGATGGTCGATCTGGCCACCTGGGAACGGCTGACAGCGGATGAACGCCGCGAGTTCGAGGCACTGCTTCCGGTCTGGCAGCAGCGGCTGGAGGAACTGGGGATTGGAGATGGCACAGAGCTGCTGCAGGGGTGGGAAATCGTCGTTGATGAAACCGGTTGGCGATTGGTCCGGACTGTCGAATCAAGTCCGGAACTCAGGGGCTCCAGTCGAGCGGTGCTGCAGGCCCTGTGGCGCGACGCCATCCAAAACCTGAACCGCTGACTGTCCGGCTGTGACGGACGGGTGACTTGCAAGCCTCAACTCCAAGCAACATCGGGACTTGCCGCCGCCTTCGCTCTTGCCCGCCCGGGGTTCTGATCGATAATCTTTGATGCGTGCTGCGGGGGGACTGCGGCATGATTCAGCCGAGGTGGTTCAGTGCGACGATTCCCCATGTTTCCGAACGGGCGAGCGACCATTGTTGCGATGGTCCTGTTCGCCGGTCTGTGGTGTGGGAGTCCGTTGCTGCGCGCGGCCGAACCGGCCGCTCCCGTGTTGACGACTCTCTTTCCCGCTGGGGGCCAGGCGGGCAGCAAGCTGGAAGTTGCTTTCGAGGGGAGTGGTCTTGAAGCGGCTGACGCGGTGTGGTCGTCTTTGCCGGGCGTACAGTCACGACGGATCGGCCAGGGACGGTTTGAATTGGCGATTCCCCCAACTGCCGAGCCTGGATTCTACGATCTGCGGGTGATCGGGCCGACCGGAATGACAAATCCGCGCGCCTTCCAGGTGGGACGTCGGCCGGAAACCATCGAGGTCCAACCCAATGACAGTGTCGGGCAGGCACAGCCCATCAACCTCGAATCAGTCGTGAATGGCAGGATCGAAAAAGGTGGCGATGTCGACTGCTATCGTCTCCGGTTGAATGCCGGTCAGCGCGTGGTTGTGGAGGCATTTGCCGACCGACTCGACGCCCCCTGGCGTGCCGTCGTGGAAGTGCGGGATCCCGAGGGTCGGGCGATTCCAGGAGAGCGCGTCGGTCCCCGGCTTGAACCACTGGTTGTCTTCACAGCCCGGACCGGGGGGGATTACCTCCTGCGCGTGCATGACCTGTCATTCGCAGGGGGGCCGCAGCATGTCTATCGATTGGTGGTCAGCACGCGCCCGCCGGCGGAATTGGTGATTCCTCCGGTTGTGAACAAACGCCAGGTGACGCCGATGCGATTCCTGGAGGGGACAGCGACCGGGGCGACCTCCGGCTTTGACTTTGATCCGCAGACGGCCAACCCCGGCACGCTCGGTCTGCGTCTGCTCCCTCCCCAGGCGACCGCCTCGCTGGTCGCTTGCCGGGGGAACGGCGGCGAAGGCCCCTGGCCTGTCTCGGTGGTCGACCTGCCCGTCACCGAAATCGGACGGAATCACCGCACCCCGAGCGAGGCCCTGCCGGTGAATGTTCCCGGGGCCTGGTGGGGCTGCCTCCCTGAAGGAGACGAGCAGGCCTGGTTTTCCCTCCAGGCCCGCAAGGGTGAAGTCTTCTGGCTGGAGGCGTTTGGCGAACGTCTGGGAGCGCCACTGGATCTCGACCTGGTGGTCCTGGCCGACGATGGTCAGACCGAGTTGGCCCATTTTTCCGACAGTCTCCACAACCCGGCCGGTTACCGTCTTCCTCTCCCCCATTCGGATCCCGAAGGACGCTGGGTGGCCCCGGATGATGGGCGTTTTTTCGTCGGGCTGCGGAATGTGGTGGGTGGGGTGGAACGGGATACCCGACGAGTGTGGTGGATGTCGCTTCGGCGCGAAGAACCCGATTTTGATCTCATCGCGGTCTCACGCCGATTGGGGCAGCCCGCGGGCTTGTCGATTCCCAGGGGAGGCCGCGAATGGCTGGATGTGTTTGCCCTGCGGCAGCGTGGGCATCAACGCCCGATTCGCCTGGAAGTCTCCGGTTTGGCTGCGGGAGCCGAGGCCCATGAGGTTGTGATCGGACCGGGGGCCGATCGCGTCCCGCTGGTGATTTCGGTCGATCCCAATGCCTCGGCCGGAGTGACCAGCCTGGCGATCACCGGAACGGAACTGGGAACGGGTCAGCCGTTGCGTCGGGGCGTCGCCCTGGGAACCATGATCTCGGCTGGGCTCCCCCTGCCTGCGGGCCGATTGACGAGCGACCTCCCGCTGGTGGTGCAGGACGCACCGGCGATGGTCCGCATGGCCGCCACGGGAAGTTCCGACCTGGTGTTCCAGGAAGGGACCCTCGATGTTTCAGTCCAGGTCGAGCGAACGAATCCGCGACTCTCGCGCCCCGTACAACTGTCGCTGGTGGGGCTGCCCCGTGGCATGGTGGCCGATGTGGCCGTCATTCCCGCCGGTCAAACGCAGGGCTGGATCAGCGTGCAGATTCCCCCGGGACTGCCGGAGGGGACCTATTCCCTGGCCGTGCAGGGGGAGACCGATGCGCTGCCGGCCAATGCCTCGGCCGACGCTCCCCCTGTGGGAGTGGTTGCGATCAGCAATCCCGTGACGTTCCGGGTCGAAGCCTCGCGGATTTCCCTGGGAGTCGATCCCCGCGCTCCCGTGAGAATCGGACGAGGCCAGGTGGTCCAGGTGACATTCTTCGCAGAACGGCGGAATGGGTTCATCGGGAAGACGCATGTTGAGTTGGTGGCCCCCGGAGGTGTCGTGGGTTTGCGGGGGCGTGGTGTGACCCTGGTCGGGCAGTCCGACTCGGGAGTCATCCAGATCATTGCCAATGATGACGCCCCCCTGGGGCAACAGCCCTTCCTGCGGCTGGAAGCGGTGGGGACGGTCGAGGATCGGCCAGTCTATCGGGCCACACGGCCCCTGCGCCTGGAAATTGTGGAGTGATCTCATGCGAATGCAGAACCTGATCCCCCGCTGGCTGGTGCATGGCATGTTGCTGGCGACGGCACTGGTGCTCCCCCGCGGCGTCATCGGTGATGACTCAACCGGTGATCGGATCGCGTTCTCGACGGATGTCGTTCCCGTGCTGACGCGACTCGGCTGCAATGGCGGCGGCTGCCATGGCAAATCGACCGGGCAAAACGGCTTCCGCCTCTCCCTGTTGGGCTACGAGCCCGATTTCGATTTCGAGTCGCTGGTGGGGGATGATCGAGGCCGCCGCCTCTTCGCCGGCGTTCCTGAGCGCAGCCTGCTGCTGCAGAAGGCGGTCGGCAGTGTCCCGCACGGTGGAGGACGCCGTACTGAACCCGGCAGCGAGTCGTATCAGATCCTGCAGCGGTGGATGCTGCAGGGAATGCCCGGGCCGCGCCCGGATGACCCCACCGTCGTGGCACTGGAGGTTTCACCCCAGCGCACGCTGTTTGGGCTGGACCAGGTGACGCAGCCGCTGCAGGTCTTCGCCCGCCTGTCGGATGGCCGCGTTCAGGATGTCACCCGGCTGGCCGTCTACCAAAGCAACGAGCCGGAGATTGCCGAGGTGAGTGAGGCGGGCGAAGTCCGACGACAGGGACGCAGTGGGCAAATGGCTGTCATGGTCCGGTATGGTGACCATGTCTCTCTTTTTGAGGGGACAATACCATTCCGGGCCCCCGATACACCGGCGTTGTCCCGATTGGCAGAGACGCCGGACGGTGAGGTGGGGGTGGCCCGAATGGATCGCCTGGTCGCCCGGCAATGGGCCCGGCTGGGACTCGAACCATCTCCCGCAACAAGTGATGCCGAGTTTGTCCGTCGGGTGACTCTCGATATCTGCGGCACCCTGCCGACAGTTGCTGAGGTGCAGGCCTACGTGCAGGATCCATCCCCCGACAAGAAACGGCAACTGATTGATCAACTGCTGACCCGGCCCGAATACGCTCGATACTTCGGTCAGAAATGGGCCGACATCCTGCAGAACCGTGGACGAGGTTACAGCACCAGCCGTCAGCGCCCGGGGACGGCACTCTTCTCGGCCTGGATCCGCGACTGCTTCGCCCGAAACCTGCCATACGATCAGTTTGTGACCTCCATTCTCACCGCTTCAGGCAGCCAGGAGACCAATCCCGCCACAGTCTGGTATCGCACGGTGCGAACGACCGAGAACTACGTCGAATCGTTCTCGCAGGCATTCCTCGGGATTCGGGTGCAGTGTGCCCAATGCCACCATCACCCGGCCGAGCGATGGAGCCAGGCCGACTACTACGGACTGGCGGCGGTCTTCGCCCGGGTGGGCAGGAAGGGGGGCTTTGCGGATGCCGAGGTTCCCACCAGCGAGACGATTTACCTGGCGGACACAGGCACGGTGACGCACCCGCGCACGGGGGAAGTGCTGGCCCCGCGGCCGCTGGGGGGGGACGTGTTTCCAATCTCGCGGTATGTCGATCCGCGTGTCAGCCTGGCCCGCTGGTTGACCAGCCCGGACAATCCGCAACTCGCCCGGACGATGGCGAATCGGTTGTGGGCGCACTTTCTTGGTCGCGGTGTGATTCACCCCGTGGATGACTCCCGCAGCACCAATCCTCCCAGCAATCCCGAGTTGCTCGACGCCCTCACCCGTGAATTCCAGCAGTCGGGGTATGACATCCAGCAACTGATTCGCCTCATCTGCCAGTCCCGGGCGTACGGGCTCAGCTCTTTGCCGACCGATGGCAATCGGGGTGACCTGCAGAGTTACGCCCGGTTTTATCCCCGGCGTCTCTCGGCGGAAGTCTTGCTCGATGCGATCAGCCAGGTGGTGGAGGTTCCCACGACATTCTCGGCGGGCGGGGCCTCTTTTCCCGAGGGAACGCGGGCGATTGATCTCCCGGATGAAGCGGTCCCCAGTCACTTCCTCGATGTGTTTGGACGTCCCGCGCGCAGCTCGGCCTGCGAGTGCGAGCGGGTCGATTCCCCCGCGCTGGGCCAGATGCTCGAACTGGTGAGCTCGGCGGAAATCCAGGAGAAACTCGCCAATCCCAAGGCGTTGCCACAGCGGCTGGCGGCATCCCCCGCCAGTGCCAGTGAACAGGTGCGGGAACTGTTCGTCACCCTCTTCGCCCGCAGTCCGACGCCCGAAGAACTGGCGACTGCTTCAGAGTTTCTCGCAGGAACTCCGGACGTGTCCGAAGCCTACCGTTCACTGGTCTGGTCGCTGCTGGCGACCAACGAATTCCTGTTCAATCATTGAGAGGCTCGGCAGCCCATGTTTCAGGAAGTTCCCGGAGAGTCCCGCATGACCGAGTTCGGCTCCCCCAGTGCCCGTCCCCGTTTGTCCCGCCGGCAGTGGCTGGAACTGGGGGCCCCCGCCCTCGGGCTGGGCCTGGCAGATCTCCTCCGCCTTCGGGCGGTTGCCGATCCGTCTCCACCTTCGGCAACGACGACTGGGAACAAGCGCCATCGGGCTGTGATTGTCTTCTGGACGCACGGCGGGATGAGTCAGCAGGACACCGTCGACCTCAAACCCGACGCCCCGAGTGAATACCGCGGAAACTACCGTCCCATCGACACGGTGGTGCCGGGAATCCAGGTCACCGAGAAGTGGCCCCGCATCGCTCGGGTGATGGACCGCTTGTCGGTGGTGCGGTCGGTGCAGCATGAAAACGGGATTCACGCCCCCTCGGCACACTGGATGCAGACCGGCTTTTTCGGACCGACACTCGCCCGCAATGCACCGCAAAAGCCATCGTTCGGCTCGGTGATTTCCCGCACCCTGGGGGCGGGGGCACCACAGATGCCGCCGTACATCGCGATCCCGAAGGCGGAGGCGTTTGGCTACCAGGGAGGCGTTTACCTGGGGGCGGCGTACAACCCGTTTGAGGTGAATGCCGACCCGAATGCGAAAGAATTCAAGGTTCCGAACCTCGCGCTTCCCAAGGGGCTGGAGGTCGAGAGCGTTCAGTCGCGGGCGCGGCTGTTGAGGAAGTTCGACACCCTGCGGCGTGACGTCGATGCGTCGGGAGTTCTCTCGGGGCTGGATACCTTCAAGGCCCAGGCGCTGGAGATGGTGACCGGAGAGGCTGTGCGGAAGGCGTTTGACTTGTCGGGAGAATCGGACGCCTTGCGGGACAGGTACGGACGCCACCTGTATGGGCAGAGTGCCCTGCTCGCCCGCCGCCTGGTGGAGGCAGGCAGCACCTGTGTGACCATCAATACCGGGTATTGGGATCATCACGACAACATTTACACCGGCCTCGAAGAGCAACTGACGCCGCTCGACAATGCGATGGCGACGCTGGTCGAAGATCTCGATGATCGGGGAATGCTCGGGGATGTTGTGATCTACTCGGCGGGGGAATTCGGCCGGACACCGTTGATCAACGGCCATGCCGGTCGCGATCACTGGTCGACCTGCTTCTCGGTGATCCTTGGAGGCGGCGGGCTGGCCGGCGGGCGGACTGTCGGCGCGAGTGAGCCCTGGGGAGGCAAGGTTCGCGAACGTCCCACGTCCCCACAAGATGTGCTGGCCACGCTCTATCACGCCCTCGGGATTCCCCTCGACACCCATTTTCTCGATGCCTCGGGACGTCCCACCAGCATCGTGGGAAGTGGGCAGCCCATCACCGAACTGGGATAGCGGGCGGTACGGCTCCCCTGCCGGACTCAGTTCCGAGAGTGCGTCGTTTAACAACCATCGGGCCGCGGAAGAGAGTCTCCCCGCAGCAAGCTTCTCGGCCCATTCGAACTTCCCGGAGCAGGACCAGAAAAAAACCGTCCGGTCACCTGATGGTCACCGGACGGCCCTGTGAATTGCAGCGGTCTGTTGCAGCGGTCTGCTGCGACGGTCTGCTGCGACGGTCT
>DNUF01000001.1:0-15673 GCA_003508595.1 Planctomycetaceae bacterium | reverse complement strand
CTGCTGCGACGGTCTGCTGCGACGGTCTATTGCAACGGTCTATTGCAACGGTCTGCTGCGACGTCTCTCGATTCGGCGGGGCAGGATCAATGCAGGATCTTGTCCATGCGGCGAGAGATCTCGGCGAGACGTTCGCGGTCACCGCCGGCCACCTCGGCAGTACCCCAGCCGGTGTAGCCGATCTCGTCGAGGGCCTTCAGTACGGCAGGCCAGTCGCAGTCTCCCTCGCCCAGTTCGGCCTTGAAGCCGGCGAACGGACCGCTCTGGTCACGCATCTTCCGGCTGTATTCCTTGATGTCGAGCTTCATGATCCGCTTGCCCAGCGTGCGGATCCAGTGCTCGGGCCAGCCGTAGTTCACAATGTTGCCGACGTCAAAATAGGCCCCGACCAGCGGGCTCTCGAACTCGTCGATGTACCGGGCCATTTCCAGTGGGCTCAGCAGCATCATGTTCCAGACGTTTTCGAAGGCGATCTTGATTCCCAGTTCGCCCGCGAGCGGCAGTGCCTTGCGGATCTCGTCCTGCGACCGCTTGTAGGCGTCGGCATAGCTGATCTCCTTGTTGCAGATCCCCACCACCAGCAGCACTGTGGTTCCGCCATACGCCTTGCAGTCCTTCAGGGCAGTCTTGAGCCCTTCCAGCCCCTCGGCCCGGACGGCCGGATCGGGATGCGACAGGGGCTTGCCCCAGTGGATGTAGTCGACCACGCCATGCACGATCAGTCCGCTGGCATCCATCGCCTTTCGGACTTCGGCATGGTCCGCCGGCTGATCCATGTCGATCCCTTCAAATCCGACCTCCTTCAGCATCTTGAACTTTTCGGTCAGCGAGGCATTTCCGCCGACCATGCTGAGCTTGACCGCCTTCTTGATCTTCCGCTCGGGAGCGTTGGCGGCTGTCGCAACTGTGCCAGTCAGCGAGGTGCCAGTCAGCGAGGTGGCAGCCAGGGCGACGGCACCGGAGGTCTTCAGGAAATCGCGGCGTGGAAGGGGCGAACTCATGGAACGGTCCTAAGTGACTGGGACTGCGAAACAGTGAGGAAGATCTTCGCGATGATACAGGGGCTCTTCAGGTCTCACAATCTGCCGGGGGCCGCGGTTCCGGGCCGATCACCTCGCGATGCGCCAGATCCGCCAGGACCGACTCTGCGAGTCCCAGTGTTTCCCGCAGGACTTCCCGGGTGTGCTCCCCCAGCAGGGGGGGCGCACGCCACGTTCCCAGGTTCCGGACCGAATTGGAGTCGCTGCCAAAATGGAATGGGCTCCCTGCAAGAACCAGTCGGCCAATCGTCGGGTGATCCAGCCCGCACAGCATGTCGCGGGCAGTGACCTGCGGGTCGGCAAAAACCTGTTGCAGCTGACGCACCTCACCACATGGAATGCCCCCCCGGTCGAGATCCCGCAGCCAGTCGGCACTCGACCTCATTTTGACTCGCGCGGCCACCAGGGGAATCAGTTCCTGGCGATGCCGCACCCGCTCGCCATTGGTCGCAAAGCGGGGATCATCCGCCCATTCGGGAACGGCCAGAAGCTGGCAAAACCGACGGAACTGCGAATCGTTGCCGACACCAATGACCACGTTTCCGTCGGCTGTGGCAAACACCTGGTAGGGAACGATATTCGGATGCTGGGAGCCAAGCCGTTGTGGGACTTCGCCACTCAACAGGTAGTTCTCCCCGACGTTGGCCAGCCAGGCCACTGTCGAATCGAACAGGGCGATGTCGATCTGCTCTCCCAGGCCGGTGCGGGCCCGCCCGACGAGAGCCGCGAGAATCGCCTGGCTCGCAAAGAGCCCTGCGGTGATGTCGGCGATGGCGACGCCCAGTTTCGTGGGGGGGCCGTCCGGCTCACCCGTGATGCTCATCACCCCCGCCTGGGCCTGGATCATGATGTCGTAGCCTGGCTCCATCCGCCGGGGGCCGGTCTGACCGAATCCGCTGATGCTGCAGTAGATCAGTCCCGGATGCCGACTTCGCAGGGTGGCGGCATCCAATCCCCAGCTCGCCATCGTTCCGGGCAGAAAGTTCTCCACGAGCACGTCGCAGACACCGGCGAGACGGGCCACCAATTCGCGTCCTGCCGACTGCTTGAGATCGATGGTCAGGCTGCGCTTGTTGCGATTGCAGCAGAGAAAATAGGCGCTCTCTCCCCCTGCGAACGGGGGCCCCCAGCCACGGGTGTCATCTCCGACCTGTGGGCGTTCGACCTTCCAGACGTCAGCACCGAGGTCGGCCAACTGCATTGTGCAGTAGGGACCAGCGAGGACTCGGGAAAGATCCAAAACCCGAATGCCTTCTAGGGGGAGGGGCATGATCGGCCTCAGCGGAAATGCCAGTGTGCGGATGCTCTGGGAATTCTATTCGGGTGCGATGGCAGGCCGGCAGGAAAAGCCTTCGGTTTGTGGGGCCTGGGGAAAGGAAGTTCGTCCTGTGATCCGATTTGGCATACCGCTTGCACTTCTGGAGTCCACTGTCAGCCAAGGTCGGACCAAGGCTGATGTGGGGTGTCTGCCGTGGAGCTGCAAGTGCTTTTATGGCATGGTGTTGCGCTCTGTGGTGGTCGCCGGTTCAAGCTGCTCTGGCAGCGGGAGAGCGTTTCCTCTTACAAAACACCCCTCGCGCGGGTGTCTTCGAACAGAGGACAGGTGTCGTCACTTTCGGTTCACTTGCGGTTGTCGCAGAGTTCGGCCGGGTCCGGCGCGACCAGGATCAGGCCCCATTCCACAGGGAGTTGGAGATGTCACTCAAGATTCGCACGCTGTCGTGTCTGCTGGCCTGTGTTGCCGGAAGTGCCCTTGTGGCCCTTTCGCCCGTCGCGGCCGACGACAAGCCCAAGATTTCCATCAAGGACGCGATGAAGGAACACAAGAAGGGGGGCTTGAAAGACAAGGTCCTCGAAGGCACAGCGACGCCCGAAGAGAAGAAGAAGCTCGCCGACCTCTACGTCGAGATGGCCAAGAACAAGCCTCCCAAGGGGACCGACGACAGCTGGAAGAAGCTGAACGACGCCCTCATCAAGGCCTCGAAAGAAATCGTCGACGGGAAGCCGACTGGCGTTGAAGACCTGAAGAAGGCGGTCAACTGCGGGGCCTGTCACTCGGCCCACAAGGCAAGCTGACACCCTTCGGCTCATCTGTCGGACCAGCAAATCACAAAGGCCGGTCAGGACGTCTGTCCTGACCGGCCTTTGCTGTTCCTGTGAGACGGGGCGGAAGTGCTGCTTCCGCCGGCGGATGCCTGCTCGCGGATGACTACTTGAAGAGGTCCAGCAGGACGCTGGCCATCGGATTGCGGGACTGCACGTCGGTGTGCCAGAGGTTGCGCACCAGGTCGAACATCAGGATCCCCAGGGGCAGCATGAACAGCGTGCTCAGGGCCATGCCCACGAGGGGCCAGGTTCCCCAGTCTTGTTCAACCGCCACCGTCGCCCGGGGAGCAGACAGTTCAGAAGAGCTTTCTCCCGAGGTCAGCTCATCGTCGAAGTCGGCATCTTCGGCCCCGAAGACGTCTTCGGCGATCTCGTCATCTTCGCCAATCAGGTCGGCGTCGACTTCTTCATCCTCTTCGATCGCGACTTCCGCCGAGTCGCTGTCGCTGGTGTCGTATTCGTTCGAGTCGTCATCGAGGGTGATGACACTGGTCTCCGAACCGGAAGCGGCGTCAACATCGCCGGAACTGGCTCCGAGGACGGGAATGGCGTCATCGCTCTCGAGCAGGTCGTCGTTCTTGAGGAACGGGACGGTTGACGAGAGATCGTCGTCAGAGGCCACCTTGACGGGGGCGGTTCGCTCGGACTTGGCAGCGGGGCCCTTCGCAGCCGGAGTCTTTGCTGCCGGCCCTTTCGGCTGAGGCTGCTTGGTTTCAGTTTCGCGAAGTACCGGTGTTTCGGCGAGGGAGATTCCTTCATCCTCCTCGATGGCCAGCGAGATTCCGCTGTCACCAGCCCCAATCGTCACGCTCTCATGAGACAGCGAGATTCCACTGTCATCGGGCATCTCAAGGGAGATTCCACTGTCTCCTCCCAGGGGAGACCGGCTGTCGCCAGACAGGGAGATTGAATCGTCGTCCAGAACGCTGGAACCCGAAGGGGGCTGTTGCGCCGACTGGCTCGAAACCAGCTTCACATCGCTGTCGCTTCCCTTGCCGCCCGCCGACTTGTCCTTGATGAGCCGGACGTCACTGTCGGTCTTGGCGGCAGTAAAGCTTCCCGAAGAATCGCGCTTGGTCAGCTTGACGTCGCTGTCCGAATCGACAGCCGACTTGCTGCTGCCCGGTTTGGCCCCTTTCTGCGGGACGTCATCGAAAATCAGCCGCACATCGCTGTCCGAGGTCTCTTCGTACGGGTTTCCCTTGGTGATGAGGGTCGGGTTCGTTCCGCTGAGGTCGTCGTCGCTGAAAATCAGGTCGCCGCTCGAGTCTCCCGTCGGAAGTTCCACCGTTCCCGACGATTCTCCCGAGGGAAACAGGTCATCATCCGAAATCAGGCTGCGATTGCGTGCCAGGTTGTCGACGTCCTCTTCCTTGAATTTCCAGCTTCCCCGGTCAGCAAACGCCCGGATCGAGCCCTTTTCCCTCAGGCGATTCAGCTCGGCTTTGTCCATGCCGAGGCGTGCAGCGGCTTCCTCAAGACTCAGGTACTTCTTCGACATGCCAAAAGCTTCCCGGTGTTTCGCAGCCTGAAGCGCCGCCCGAGGGAGAGGCCGCGCCATTCTGGGAATCGCACTGACTCCGGGCTGAAGAACTCTCTTCAACCAGCAGGGTCTCCGCAGGCAGTGCATCTTCACAGAATGATTCTTGCCTCAGATTTCGTCCGAAGCAAGTTGTTTCTGTCCCATCGGTTCAGAGTTCTTGAGGAATTCACCACGCTGACAGCCAAGTCGGTTGTGCGGATTGGGTGAGTCACGTGGTCCCATTCCCATCACCCTCCAGGTCATGAATCGTGATGACTTTCGTCAATCCCGTCACTTTCAAAACCTCGCGAACATCATTCGATGGACTGTACACATGAATCGCAATCTTCATCTTCAGCAGCGAGGCCATCAGGCCCAGCATACCGCTGGGGAGCAGTTTGACCCCCCGCAAGTCAAACGCCAGCGTCTTCGTGCCGTTGTTTTTGATCAATTCCAGCAGTTGAGACCGGCACTTGGTGATGTCGATCTGCCCCAGAATCTCCCGACCACCGAATCCCACCACTGTCAGTTCACCGCCCTGGTAAACCTGCAGCATCTCCTGTTGGCCTGACATGTCCGAATGTCGCCTCCCGAGCAGTTCCTGGTGACAGCCTTCCGCGCCAATACTCCGTATTTCCACCCCTCTTCCGCAGTCTATTCATCTTCGTTCCGGGAATCTATTCGGTACGCCGAGTTTTGTTTGTTACGAAGAGGTTTCCGGGGGCGACATCAGGGCCCGGTCCAGCCACCACGCGAGGTCGGCAATTTCATGCCACGCCGCCGGATTCGGTCCCTTTCGTCTGAGGTGATCGAAGATTCCGTCGAGGGGGTCGATCGTTCCCTCTTCCTCTCCGTCGAGGGTGAATTCGAGCAACTCCCCTGTCGGGCTGCCGGTGGTCCCCCCGCTCGCGTGCCACACCCCGTCGCTTCCCCGCAATCGCCAGCCCGAGTCCCAGGCCGCCGGGGTCTCCCATTGCAGATCCAGCCACCCGATCGTGGCTGGCCCAAACTCGACCAGCAATTCCAGCCCGCCAGTACCGCCAGCCGCCGCTGCACTTCTCTGGAGCGAGGCTTCCGGTGCCCGACGGCTCTCATGTCGACTCCAAACCAGCCGGGGACTCCCTCCCGCCAGTATCCGGGCCTGGTCCAGCCACGGAAGTGCCTGACGGGCCAGTCGCAAGAGAGGGGCCCCCCCCGGGTCTGGAGGTGACAATTGCCAGAGACTGCGCGACAGGCTGCGCAGCGTTCCCAGTCGGCCCGAGTGCACCACGCGGCATGCCTGCCGGAACTCGGTCTGCGCCCGGCCCGGGACATGCAACACCACCGGCCGCTCCCTGGCTCGGGCCAGTTCCAGCAGGCGATCGACCTCGGTGGGGGGGCAGCCGAGCGGGGGCTCCAGCACCACCGCACACCCGGCCCGCAGAGCCAGTTCCACCAGCGCGGGGGTCACCTGGTCGGGGGTCGCCAGCCAGACCGCCTGGATCCCCTCCGACTCCAGCAGGCCGGGACTCAATTCGTTCGCCAGGAGGCCAATGCTCCCCCGCCGTCGCTCTCGGGCCTGGCTGTCGGGGTCTGCCGCCAGAACGACGTCGCAGTCATCCCGCAACAGCAACCGTTCCAGGTGGAACTGGCCCCGGCTGCCCAAACCGGCAATCGCAATTCTCAGGCGTTCGGTGGGAGGCATGATCACAACCGCTGTCAGCCAGCGTTGATGCCCCCACTCAGGGTCACCTTCAGCTTCCCGGTTGAGCGGTGCCCGGCTGGAGCATTGATCCGCAACATCAGCTTGCCCGACTCGCGGGGGGTGAAATCTCCCCCCAGGCCAATCGCAAAGGGCTTGCCGGGCTTGTTGTCCCCCTTCACAACGATCCCCATCAGCGCCCCGGTGGGGATCCCGCCGATCAGGTCAGTGATCACATCCTTTTCCATCAGTCCCGCCGAAGTGACACTTCCAGACATTTCGAGGCGGTAGCTTCCCTCGACGATCGCCCGGAAGGGCTTCCCCTCGACCACCAGCACCCCTGCGGCATCCCAGCCCGAGGCCACATTCACATCGACCAGCACCTCATTGGCAGTCAGGTTCTGCTGCTGGATCTGGCTGATCTTCTGCTTGATCGACGCATCATCGGGGTTGATCGAGCTGGCCCGCTGCAAGACGGCAATCGCCTTGTCGGGATGACCGGCATCGAGGTACTCGTCCGCCAGGTCCCCCGTCTCTTTCATGTATTGGTTCACCAGCGTGTCGGCCCGCTGGTCCAGACTGCGGGTGTTGGCCTGTGGCTTTGCCTTGGGGGCCTTCGTGTTTTTCCGGGACGACTTGTTTTTGTCCTGCGACCAGGCCGTGGTCGATCCCGCGAGCAGGCAGCCGATCATCAACAACCAGCCGACAGTTCGAACACGCGACATCACGGGTCTCCGCCAAAAGGGGTCGACAGGGGAACGGGGCACGGGGGGGTGGGGCGCCGTCTCAACCACGGCTCGCCCCCCCGGTGGGTCGAATTGTTCAGCATTCGACCCGGTGAAAGCAAGTTCCAGCATTGACGAAAACCGGCCCAGCCACGAATTTCTCACACAGGTCTGTGACGGTTCGCCGCAACCCCAGGCGGGAAGCTGCGTTTCCGATGCAGGGATTGGGCTCGTGTCCGCAGGAGATTCACCGATGGTTGCCCGCTTGTTCTCACGCCGTTCCATGTCGGCTCTCGTGCTCTGCCTGGCCCTGGGAGGCCTGGGGCTGCTGGCTCGATGGACGCCGCTTGACGCCGCTGAGGAAACCCGCCCGTCCCCTGCGGCAACGACCTCCGAACCGCGCTACAACGCCGCCGGCGAACTGCTGTTGCCCGAAGGATTCGAAGAATGGATCTTCGTCGGGTCCAACCTGGGGCTTGAATATAAGGAAGGGGATGCCCCGGCAGAGGCCAATACCAAGCCTCCCGAAGCACTCCGCAATTTCCACAACGTCTACATCAATCCCACGGCATGGAAGGAATTCCGGAAGTCGGGGCGCTTCCCCGAGGGAACCGTCCTTGTTCTCGATGTCTACCGGGCCGAAAAGGGGGATGGAAAGACGCTGGTGTCGGAGGGCTTGTTCCCCGGTGCCCGCACCGAAGTCGCCGTTGCCGTCAAGAACAGCCGGCGCCCCGATGGCTCCCAGACCGACTGGGCCTACTACGACTTTCCGGTTGGAACCAAAGCCGCCAAGGCGTTTGAAGACAAGGCGTGCTACCAATGCCATGTCGAGCATGGTTCGGTCGACAATGTCTTCGTCCAGTTTTATCCCACGCTGAATCGCCTGGTGCAGTCGCGGGGAAAATGACCGACGCGACCCCACGCAGCCCCTACCGGAATGACATCACTAGGCTCTGACCCCGCGACCCAGTCCGCCTGAAATGAAGGGGCTGTGAAGTCAGGGCGCCGTGAAACGAAGTCAGACGAGTCAGTCCGCAGTGGAACGACGGCGGTGGAGAGTCCGCCGTGAACCAGAGCCTGTGAAGGCAGTAGCACAGGCTGCTGGATCGGGATTGAATCCCGGCGTCGGCGGCGAGTCGGGTCTTGTTCGGATTCGCCACACTCCGGCATTTCCGCCAGATACACTTCCGCCAGGGTGATGGCTTACGTGTTGACCAGGAAGTGGCAGATGTCGCCGTCCTGCATGACGTACGCCTTCCCCTCCACCCGCAATCGGCCAGCCGAGCGGATTTCTTTTTCCGACTTGAATTGCTCGAGGTCGGGAAGGGTGTAGATCTCGGCCCGGATGAATCCCTTCTCAAAGTCGGTGTGGATGACCCCGGCCGCCTGCGGAGCGGTGGCTCCGGCCGGGACCGTCCAGGCCCGCACCTCTTTTTCGCCCGCGGTGAAGAAGCTCTGCAGCCCCAGCACCCGGTAGGCGGCCCGCGCCAGCACCGCCAGCGCCGGCTCGGCCAGGCCGACCGATGAGAGCATGTCATTCCGGTCGGCTTCATCCAGTTCGGCGATCTCGGCTTCGAGCTTGGCACAGACGGGAACCACCTCGGCCCCGGTCTTCGCGGCAAATTCCCGCACTTCCTGCACCAGGGGCCCCTTGCCTTCGAGGTCGGTCTCGTCGACGTTCGCCACGTACAAGATCGGCTTGGCGGTCATCAGTCCGAAGCTCTTCACCGCCTTGGCATCGACCGGATCCCACGTCAGCTTCCGCAACGGCTGCCCGGCATTCAGGTGCTCGAGGCAGCGCCGCATCACCGACGCCCGGTGCAATGCTTCCTTGTCGCCACTCTTCGCCGACCGTTCCGCCTTCGGCAGCGCATTTTCCATTCCCTGCAGGTCGGCCAGCATCAGTTCGAGTTCAATCGTCTCGATGTCAGAAACCGGGTTGACCTTGCCCGCGACGTGGATGACATCGGGATCTTCGAAGCAGCGAACCACCTGGAGGATGGCATCGACTTCGCGGATATGGCTCAGGAATTTGTTCCCCAGCCCCTGGCCTTCGCTGGCCCCCTTCACGATCCCTGCGATGTCGACCAGCTTGATGGCCGCCGGGACCACTTTCTGGGGGGGAATGAACCTGGTGATCCGCTGCAGACGCTCATCCGGAACACTGACGACCCCCTCATTGGGTTCGATCGTGCAAAAGGGATAATTCGCGCTCTGCGCCTGCTTCGAGCTGGTGAGAGCGTTGAACAGCGTGCTCTTGCCCACGTTGGGCAAACCGACAATTCCGGCTTCCATGTGCCGTCTGAACCTTCCAAGAGTGAATGAATGACGTCTCTTCCGCCGGCGACGGGTGACTGTGCTGAGCGTGGTGCAACGGCGGGGGATCGAAACGGTTTGTCGCGGAGTGCATCGGCATGTCTGCGGTCATCACCCCCGGAGGACCCGGGCAGTCAACCGCACCAGCACTGCCTGTCGCCGTGAGCAAGCTCACTCGCGAGTCGGGACGTTCCCGAGCCGAGTTGCCGACTCCGACACCAACACCACACTTCGAACCCACAGTTCCCTGGGGAAGAGTGGTCACCAGTTTAGCGGCTGCGTTGTGGCAGGTGAAGGACCGGCACCGCTTTCCAGCACGGGGGGTTGCCGCCGCGACCCGAGGTGGTGGTCCCGAGCCCCGAGGAATTTTTTCACAGAGATGTTACAGATCCGATCGCCCGACGCTGACAACACCAGTGGGAGTACACCTCCCCTGCGGTTCTCGGTTTCCTGGAGACGAGTTGAGCCACCGCTTCAATCCGAATGTTCGTCTTCCTCGCCGGTGGCAGTGGACCCTTCCTTCCCAGGGGACACTGCCATCGGTCGATTTCCGTTGTGGAGGCCAGCCCCCACGTTGGCCCGTTACGCAGATCCGACACCGCTCCCGGCGGGGGCGACTTGCCCATCTCCAGCAAAAGCAGCCTTCCGGCTCTCAGGCAACGCTCGCGACCGGTCAAGTTTCAAATCGGTCCCGAGCCGATGGTCGGTCTCCCTCGTGTCATGCTTTGGCTATGATGGACTCAAACTGGGCGAGGCTCGTGATGGCCGCCGGCCGTGTGTGCCGGGCGCAGGCCAGTATCGCGGTGGCAGGCCACCGCGAGCGATCGCGATCGGGGAGAACTGCATGGACAATCTCATCCGCTGCCAGGTCTGCCGCATGCTGCTCCCCAGTTCCTGGGCGTGGCTCATTTGTCAGCAGTGCGGCTTTCGGGTCTGTCCGCACTGTCTCGGTCGTCACTCGGGCGAGTTCAGCCAGGGGGGCTATAAGTGCAGCCAGTGCCCGCAGGGACACCTCCAGACCGAGCGGTGACCTGGCGCCCGTCGCCCCCCTCGTGGCAGTCAGGCATCCCTGAAACGCTCGGTTGTCCCCGCGTCGGCATTCCGCCGCGCTGCTCAGCATCGCCGTTCCGCTCCCCCTAGAGCTTCCCCAGCATCTCGAGCGCCTTCGCCTCGAAAATCGCCTGCCACTCGGGGGCCAGGATGCAGTCGCTGTCTTCCTGGGCGTTGCCGACGTTCAGCAACTGCTCGGCGGTGGGGGCGTAGTAGATGTAGCCGTTGGTGTAGCCCGCCACGAACGCCGGTTTGTGCGGCGCCCGCTCTTTGAGGTTCAGGCCGATCCGCACCGTCAGCTCGCCGGGGAAGGTCACCAGTACAAAGTCCCCCACCCGCAGTCCTCCCACCTCGACGTCGACCGTCCGCTTCCCTGCCGCGACGTTCTGCGCCTGGTGCATCTTCAACAGTGCCAGGTTCGTCTGCATGCGGGTCAGCTCTTCCATCGTCTGGATGTTCTGCAGATAGGCGGTGATGTTCGCCCGGTTCGCAGCGTCGAGCTTGTCGAGATTCGCCCGACCGAGCTGGCGATCCAACAGGTACGCGGGGGAGGGAGCCGAGGGAAATTCACCCCCCACGTCGTACTTCACGATCAAGGGAAGAAATGTCTGGAAGTTCAGGCTCGTCCCCCGCAGGTTCTTCACCATCCGCAGAATCTCGGCCTCCAGCGCCTCGATCCGCTCGGCCAGGTCGGCCCGGGGCAATTCGAGTGACTCGTTGATCACCTTCAGCGGGGCCGCTTCCCGGGTCTGAATCGCCCGCACCGCCTTCAACGTGCTCAGCGCCAGCAGGTTCCCCAACGGCTCTCCATCACGCGGCTGCGTCACATCCTTGTACCGCACCGGGTTGATATCGCCTCCACACCCCTGGATGAACAGCGCCACCGCGTCGGCCCCCAGCGTCTCTTCAATCACCTGCGATGAAAATCCGGTGAAGTCGGCGGTGTTCGCCCCCGTCGGCACCCCCATGATCGGATGGCAGGCGAAGTTGTAAACCACTCCCAGCGGACGGCCGTCGAGCCGGTCCAGACGCAGCACCCCGATCTGCGGATCGATCGGCCCAATCTCGGCAATCTGGTCGTTCCCCGGCAGGGCGTAGGCGTGCCGGACGTCCGCCTCTTTTCCATTCTTGAGCCGTACCCGGCGGTTTTCCGAGATCCGGTCCTCATGCCCGATCCCCATCCCCACCTTCACGGGCACCATGTTGGCCAGTGCCTGGGCCACGCAGGCGACCGTTCGCTGGTCGACGTCGGCACAGATGACGCCGTGACAGTGGCTGGCGTTGATCAGAAAATTCGCGGGATTCAGACCATGATCCTTCTGCAGGGCGGTCCGCACCTTCTCCATGAAGTCATTCCGGATGTGACCGATCTGGCCGATCGAGACGGCATCGATGCTGCACAGCACGGCGGTCGTCGTGCCATCCGAAAGGGCCAGTGCCCGCACGTAGCAGGGGGGCTGCGCGGGTCCTGCATCGGCATGCGAGACATCGACCTTGGCCACTCCCGCCTTGAGGGGGGCGGCGACGGCCGGCGCCCAGGCCCCCAGGCCCAGACTACCAGCCAGCACGAGCAGCAGGCCGAGATGGCCGAGAGAGAGGTGGCGGGCCACAGAGCCGGCAGTGACAGCAGTCGCGGTGGGGCAGGGCATGGCGGTGGGGAGAGAACTGGGGAGGCGAGAACTGGGGGGGCGTGAATTGAGGAACAAGGGCACGGCGTCGGCGGCGGGCAGCCGTTACGGCGCGATGCAGAACAGCTTGTTGCGGCTGCGGACATACAGCCGTCCGTCGGCAATCGCGGGGGTGCCGGTGACCGCTTCCCCCATGTCGTTTTTCGCCAGCACCTCCAGTTCGGGGCCATCCTTCAGCACCACCACGAAGCCATTCTGCCCCGCGATGTAGATCTTGCCATCGCCATAAACGGGCGAAGCCAGGTAGGCCCCTTCATTGCCAATCCGCTTTTTCTCCCAGAGGGGCTTGCCGGTCTGGGCGTCGAAGCAACTCGCGACGCCCCCTCCCTTGATGAACCAGACCCGCCCGTTGACAACCAGCGGAGAGACGACGTGATCCGGAGCCCGGGTGACTTTCTTGTACAGGACGTTGGTCTTCGTGACGTCCCCCGACCCTCCGCCACGAACCACCTGGAACGAACCTTCCTTCTGCTGGTCGTCGTCGAACTTGCTGGCGTCGACCTCTCCCTGGGCACGGGCGGCGACATCCTTCGCGAGCAGTCCCCCCTGGTTCCGGGGATCGAGAAACGCCTTGTCGATTTCTTCGCCTTCGAGAATGCCGTCCCCATTCACATCCCCCCGCTCAAACTTCTTCCAGAAGGCGTCGGGGATCGGGGCTTCCTTGTTCATGCGGCTGTTGCGCACTTCGTCGCGGGTGATCTTCCCGTCGCCATTCGCGTCGGCCTGGGCCCGCCACTGATACGAGATGCCGCTGCTTTCGACCGAGACATACACGAGATCGTTGAGCACGACCGGGGTCGTCTTGATATTCCGGCAGAAGAGTTCCGACGCCCAGAGCCGTTTTCCCGATTCGATGTCGTAACCCAGCAACCGGCCAGTTCCCGCCACGACCAGCTGCGGTCCCTGCTTCGTCTGGGCGATCACCGGATGCGAGTAGCTCACCGCCATGTCCCCCCGGTCATCCTGCCACAGCAGCCGGCCCGACTTGCGGTCGAAGGCGTAGAGTGCCGGGCTGAGGTCGTCGTCCTGGCAGAAAAACAACGTTTCGCCATGCAGCACCGGCGACATCCCCGGCCCCCAGTCGAAGATGAAGAACGGTTCCGGCAGAGACTGCTTCCAGACCATCTCGCCGGTTTTGGCATCGAGTGCGGCAAGCCCCAGCCGGGTGAAGTAGACATACACCCGCTCGGCATCCGCCACCGGAGTCGCCGAGGCATAGCTGTTGGTCTCGTGGACGGATGGCAGGGGCTCGGCTCCCACGGGGAAGGGGTGTCGCCAGAGTTCTTTCCCCGTCCCGGCGTCAAACGCGAAGACGACAAACTGCTGCTCGGGGCCCTTCTCACCGACCATGGCGGTCGTGAAGACCCGACCGGCCGCCACGACGGGCGAGCCGATTCCCTCTCCCACCTCGTGCGCCCAGGTGACATTCTGGGTGGCCGAGAACTCGACCGGCAACCGTTTGTTCGAGACCGAGATCCCGGTGGAGTTCGGGCCGCGGAACTGCGGCCAGTCTTCCGCCCGGCTGATGGGGGAGGTCGACAGCAGGCTGACAGCCACAAGCAGCAGCGAAAGCGTACGGGCGGGCATGACGGGTCTCCGATGGGGAACGCACCAGCACAACGTCGCGCAGGTCTGCGGATCGTAAGAAATGCCTCCCCGGGGGACAATTCCCCGGGGAACTTGCGGCTTGGGGGCCTGTGCAGACAGAATGAGCGTCAGGACGGGAGCCCCTGTGTCCCCCGTGCCGCTGCGTTGTTGTCCCCCCCGCTTCGCCCCCGCTCCGGGAATTGCCATGTCGCTCAAGAAACCTGTTGCGTCTCGTTCCAGTCGTCGTCAGTTCCTGGCGAACTCGGCGGTCGCGGCGTCGTCGCTGCTGGCCGCCCCGGCCATCGTGCGGGGGACCAATCTCAACGAGAAGCTCAACATCGCCATCATCGGCTGCGGCGGCCGTGGTGCGGCGAACCTGGCGGGGGTTTCGGGCGAGAACATCGTCGCCCTGTGCGACGTGAATGACGCGGCGGTTGCTGCCGCCTCGCAGAAGCATCCCAACGCGAAGAAATTCGCCGACTTTCGCGAAGTGTACGACCACGCCCGCGACTTCGATGCCGTCGTCGTCAGCACGTGCGAGCACACCCACGCCTTTGCGACACTTCCCGCCCTGCAGTTGGGGAAGCATGTCTATTGCGAAAAGCCCCTCACCCACAGCGTGTACGAAGCCCGGGTGATTCGCGAGGCGGCGGCGAAGGCCAGGGTCGCCACCCAGATGGGGACGCAGATCCATGCTGAAGACAACTACCGCCGGGTGGTCGAACTGGTGCGATCGGGGGCGATCGGCCCGATTCGCGAAGCCCATGTGTGGGTCTCGCGGGCCTGGGGTTGGCAGCCGAGTGAAGACGAGGCCAAACGGCATGGCGACATTGTCACCCTGCGCGAGCGGCCGACCGAGACGCAGGCGGTGCCGGGTGGTCTGCACTGGGACCTCTGGCTCGGCCCCGCCCCCGCCCGGCCGTTCCACAGCACGTATGTTCCGGGTCCGAAGTGGTATCGCTGGTGGGACTTTGGGAACGGCACGATGTCGGACCTGGGAAGTCACTGGATCGATCTGCCGTTCTGGGCGCTCGATCTCAAGGCTCCGCTGACCATCGAGGCGAAGGGGCCCCCCGTGCATCCGGAACTGGCACCAGCGTCGATGCAGGTGACCTACCAGTACGGCTCGCGGGAGGCGATGCCCCCCGTGTCGCTCACCTGGTACCAGGGGACGAACAAGCCCGAGCGCTGGACGGCGGGGGAGATTCCGCAGTGGAGCGACGGAGTGCTGTTTGTGGGAGACGACGGCATGATTCTCTCGGACTACTTCAAGCACACGCTGCTGCCCGAGAAGAAGTTCGCCGACTTTGTTCGACCGGCCGCGAGCATTCCGAAGTCGCTCGGTCACTATGCCGAGTGGATCCACGCGTGCAAGACCGGTGCCCCGACGACGTGCAACTTCGAGTACGCCGGCTGGCTGACCGAGGCGAATCACCTCGGCAACGTCGCCTACCGGGTCGGCAAGAAGCTCGAGTGGGATGCCGACCGCATGCGGGCCACGAATGCCCCGGAAGCGGCCCGGCTGATCCAGCGCGAGTACCGCACCGGCTGGAAGCTGGCCTGAGCAACCCCAACAGGCCTCCCGCATGAGAAGCCGGTGACCATCCGCCTGCCACACCAAGCGGCGCAGCCGCGCATCGGCGAACGGCCCAGCGTGAGCTGGCTGGTGGAAGCGTCGCTCATCAATCCGACCCGCGGCGCACGCTCAGCCCCCACCCCCCGCGCGTGGCGTGATCAATCCAATCGGCCAACAAGCCCGCGGCGCAGCCGCGCGCCTCCTCCCTCTCCCGCAAAACGACATTCGGTCAACAGAGCCCGAGTGACTGCGGGAGAGGGCTGGGGTGAGGGCAATAGGGCCGCGCGGCAACGCCCCATCCCATCCGAACATCGTGGGCCGGACAAATTTTCAAATTTGTCCCACGAGGCCGCGCGCATCCTCCCTCTCCCGCAAAACGACA
>DNUF01000052.1 GCA_003508595.1 Planctomycetaceae bacterium | reverse complement strand
GCGCTCTCCCAACTGAGCTACCGCCCCGGCGGATCGCGATTATAGAGAAGCGACCCGCGACCGGCAAGACCGCCGCCCCTTGACATCGCATCCCACGGGCGAAAGAATCGCCGCATCTTGAGTGCAAGACTCAGGTTTCGTGCTGTGATCCACTCCCGGAATGCGGTCTCCCGGGAGAGCCAAGCCCGGGGGGAGGTCGGCACCAGCCCGACCGGAATTGCCACCGGGGCCCGACTCTCCCGTCGGCTCTGCGCTCCGGCCCTTCGTCTGTTCACGAACTGGTGATTCCCGCGGAATCACCACTCGTTTCTGCGAGAAAAGACCGCCATGGCCGCCGACTGGGTACAAAAGCTCGTCAAAGACGGGACGATCAGCAAAGATCAGTTCAACGAGGCCCGCGACCTTTCCAGCCGACTGGGCATCAAGGTCGAAGACGCCCTGATGAAACTGGGTTATGTCAATCCCAGCGATGTCGGCCAGGCCCAGGCGAAACAGTTTGGCTACGACTACGTCGATCTCTCGTCGCTTCAGATTGCGGCCTCCGTCGTGCAGATGGTGCCCGAATCGGTGGCCCGCGAGAACATCGTCCTGCCCGTGGCCCTGGACGATGCCGGCGTGCTGACCGTGGCGATGCACGATCCGATGAAATTCGAGGTTCTCGACAAACTGCGGTTCATCATCAACCGCGAGATCAAGGTGGTGGTCGCCCAGAAGGAAGAGATCCTGCAGGCGGTGAACCGCTATTACGGACAGAGCGAGACCGAATCGGTCGACTCGATGATTGCCGAGTTCACCGAAACGGCAATCGACTTCACCGAAACCGAAATGGCCGCGGCCGCCAGTGTGGCCGACGACGAAAACGCCCCGATCGTCAAACTGGTCAACCTCATGATCACCGAGGCGGTGAACATGCGCGCCAGCGACATTCATGTCGAGCCTTTCGAAGAGAAACTGCGGATCCGATACCGGATCGACGGCGAATTGCTGGAACGGGATTCTCCCCCCCGGCGACTTCACTCGGCGGTGGTCTCGCGTATCAAGATCATGGCCAACATCGATATCTCCGAGAAGCGCAAGCCGCAGGACGGCCGGATCAAGACTCGCGTGGGAACCCGGGACTTCGATCTGCGGGTCAGTATGCTCCCCACCGGGTTTGGCCAGGCGGTCGTGATGCGCATCCTCGACCGTGACAATATTAAGGTCGGAATCCGGAACCTGGGTTTCAGCGAGGTGAATTACCGCACATTTCAAAACATCATCCGTCGCCCCAACGGGATCTTCCTGGTGACCGGTCCGACCGGGTCGGGGAAAACCACCACTTTGTACAGTGCCTTGGGGGAACTCAATCGCCCTGACCGAAAGATCATCACCGCCGAAGACCCAGTCGAGTACTACCTCCCCGGAATCAACCAGGTGGAAGTGAAGCACTCGATCGGACTGAATTTCTCCCGCATTATCCGGGCCATGCTGCGACAGGCTCCGAATGTGATCCTGGTGGGGGAAATTCGCGATCAGGAAACCGCTGAGGCGGCTATTCAGGCTTCGCTGACAGGACACTTGGTTTTCAGTACGCTACATACGAACGATGCGCCCTCTTCCATCACACGCCTGATCGACATGGGGGTCGCTCCGTTTCTGGTCGCTTCCAGCGTGATGGCGGTCATGGCCCAGCGTCTGGTGCGGGTGAATTGCCCCAAGTGTGTGGGGCCGACGAAGCCCGACCCGCGCGATTTGGAGTACCTCGAAGTGTCAGAGGAGCAAATTGCCCGGGCCAAGTGGCAGAAGGGGAAGGGGTGTTCGCATTGTCAGCATACGGGATACCGGGGTCGAAAGGCGGTGTTCGAATTGATGACCATGAACTCGAACCTCCGCGACATGACCTTCAAGCAGGAACCGAGTCAGAACCTGCGTCGCCAGGCGATGATGCTGGGGATGAAGACTCTGGTGCAGGACGCGCTAGAGAAAGCCGTGCAAGGGATTACGACGATTCCAGAGGTCATGAACCTGCACCGGGGAGGTCACTGATTCGGCCACAAACAGTTCCGGGAGCCCGAGGGATCACCTGTCGAATCCCGCCGGTTTCGCGACTCGACATCCCGGCCGGTTTCCACGGGTGTCAGCCCAAACCTTGTCCGAAAGGGCCCACGAGTTCCCAGAGTCGGCCATGAAGTCCGGGCAAAGTGCCGCAAAATGCAACAGTCACCGTCATCATTCGCCGCCGGTTCCCGGAACAGACGTTGCGACTGGAACAACCAGTCCAGTTTTCCGGGATCGCAGGTGAGCCCCCGGAATCCAGGGGAACCGTTTCCTCCCCGGAATTGATCCGTTTGGCCCCCCGCTTGGGTGGGCTTCCACCAGACCTGAATAATGAGAGCACCTCCCCCGAGTGGGGGGGTTGAGTTCAGCCGGAGTTTCCATGAGCACGATCCAGATCGACAAGCTGCTGCAGACGGTGGTCAACAACAAGGCCAGCGATCTGCACATTACCACCGGCCAACCTCCGGTGATCCGGTCGGGGGGCCGGATGCTGAAGCTCGAAACCAAGACGCTGGAGCCGGACGACACGGTCTCCCTGATGAAGTCGATCACCCCCGAGCGAAACCAGCAGGAACTCCAGGAAAAGGGAGGGACCGACTTCGGGTTCGCATTCGGCGAGCAGGCGCGGTTCCGTGTGGCGGTGTTCAAGCAGCGTGGCCACGTCGGGCTGGTGCTGCGGCGGATTCCCAACGAATTTCTGTCGTTTGAAGTGCTGGGTCTCCCCCCGGTGATTGCCGACCTGATCACCCGCCCGCGCGGTCTGTTCCTGGTCACCGGGCCGACCGGTTCGGGCAAGACCACCAGCCTCGCCAGCATGATCAACCACATCAACGACACAGAAGACCGGCACATCATCACGCTGGAAGATCCGATCGAGTATTACCACCAGCACAAGAAATCGACCATCTGCCAGCGCGAGGTGGGGGTCGATGTGCCGACCTTTTCCGAAGGCTTGCGACGGGCTCTGCGTATGGATCCCGACGTGATCCTCGTGGGTGAAATGCGAGACCTCGAGACAATCCAGTCGGCCATCACCGCGGCCGAAACGGGCCACCTGGTCTTCGGCACGCTGCACACCTCGGGTGCGGAAGGAACGGTGAACCGTATCATCGACGCCTTCCCGACCAACCAGCAGGAGCAGGTGCGGGTGCAGTTGTCGACCGCAATCATCGGGGTGCTGAGCCAGTCGCTGGTCCCCAAGAAGGCGGGGCGCGTCGTGGCGGCCTACGAGATGCTCGTGGTGACCCCCGCCATCGCGAACCTGATCCGCGAAAACAAGACCTACCGAATTCCGTCGAGCATCCAGACCGGCAAGAAGTTCGGCATGCAACTGATGGACGACGCCCTGTTCAACCTCTGGAAGAACGGGATCTGCGAAGAGAAAGAGTGCCTGGTCCGGGCGGTCAACCCGGGTGAATTGAGGATGAAGATCACCAAGGCGAAACAGGGGATCTTCGACGAGGAGGAGGACGAAGACGAGGAATGAGCAACGGGCGGCGGGGGGCCGCGTCTGAGTTTGCCCCCAGCCCCACTGCAGCCCCCTGTGCACAGGGCGAACCGACCGGGACCGCACTTTCTTTCACGACGACAGGCAAACCATGGCCAAGCGACGCCTCGGCCAGATCCTCGTGGATCTGGGCTACATCAACGAAGACCAGTTGTGGGACGTGCTCGAAGAGCAGAAGAAGTCCCCCGGCGAGGTCATTGGCCAGGTGGCGGTCCGGATGGGCCTGGTGACGGAAGCCCAGCTCAGCGAGGCACTGGCCGAGCAGTGGGGGATGCAGGTCATCAACCTCAAGGAGACCACAATTCCGCCCAAGGTGCTGGAACTGGTCCCTGAAACGATGGCCAGCATCTACAAGATCATGCCGGTCTCGCTGAAGAACAACGTGCTGACGGTCGCCATGGCCGATCCACAAAACCTCGGCGCGCTCGACGACCTGCGAAACTTCCTCGGTTACGACGTGCGGGGAGCGGTGGCGAGCCCGGCAGATGTGCAGGCGGCGATCGAGCGCTACTACGCCGATCGGCAGGAGAGCATCGAAGACGTCATCAGTGCCCTCGACAGCGACGAGGATGACGACGAAATGAGTGGCGGCTACGACCTGTCGTCGGTCGAAGAAATGGCCGACGCGGCCCCGATCCGCAAGCTGCTGAACATGGTTCTGCTGCTGGCGATCAAGGATCAGGCGAGCGACATTCACCTCGAGCCGTTCGAAGACGAATTCAAGATCCGGGTGCGTGCCGACGGGGTCCTGTTTGAGATGGTTCCCCCACCCCGGCACCTGGCGAACGCGATCGTCAGCCGGGTGAAAATCATGTCGAACCTCGACATTGCCGAGCGTCGTCTTCCCCAGGACGGACGCATCGAACTCAACGTCGGCGGGAACTCGGTTGACCTGCGTGTGAGCGTCTTGCCGACGCTGTTTGGCGAGTCGGTGGTCATGCGGGTGCTGGACCGGACGGTGGTGCAGCTCGACCTGAACAAGATCGGCATGGACCCCTCGACCCTGGCGAAGTTCCGGATGATCACGAATCGTCCGAACGGGATCATCCTGGTGACGGGCCCGACAGGGAGTGGCAAGACCACGACCCTGTACTCGGTGCTCAACGAGATGAACGAGATCACGACCAAGGTCATCACCACCGAGGATCCGGTGGAATATGAGATCTATGGGCTGATCCAGGTACCGGTGAATCCCGACATCGAGGTGACCTTCGCGACGGTGCTGCGGGCCATTCTGCGGCATGATCCCGACATCATCCTCGTGGGTGAGATCCGCGACTATGAGACGGCGGAAATCGCGATTCAAAGCGCCCTGACGGGGCACGTGGTGTTCAGCACGCTGCACACCAACGACGCCCCGACCGCCATCACGCGATTGCGTGACATGGGGGTCCCCCCCTTCCTCATCACCGCCACGGTGGAGGCGGTGCTGGCCCAGCGGCTGGTCCGCAAGATCTGCGTCGAGTGCCGGACGCAGTTCGAGCCGAGCGATGAGCTGCTGATGGAACTGCAACTGCCTCTGGCGCAGGCCCGCAAGTACAAGTTCTACTACGGCAAGGGGTGCCAGCGGTGCAACAACATGGGCTACAAGGGGCGGACAGGGATCCATGAACTGATTGACGTGAACGATGACATCCGCGACCTGGTGTCGAACGAGGCCTCGGTCGACGAGATCCGCAACCTGGCCCGTGCCCAGGGGATGACCAGCCTGCGGGAATCGGGATTGAAGCTGATCTTCGACGGTGTCACGACGATTGACGAAGTCGTGCGGGAAACCGTCACCGAAGGATTCGATTGAGCCGGTCCGCCGGAACGTGGCCCATGGCCACACGACACTCCACACAACCAAGAACACCACAGACGCAACCGACTTGTCCAACCCGGAGGTGAGAGATGCCGGTCTACCAGTATGAAGCGATGGACGCCACGACAGGGGCGGAAGTCAAGGACACGGTGGAGGCCCCCAGCGAAGCCGAAGCGCAGGCGCTGGTGCGGCAGAAGGGGCTGTTTGTGACCCGGATCACCGAAAAGGGACGGGGCAAAAAAGAGAAGGACAAGAAGAAGGACAAGGACAAGAAGAAGGCCGGCGGGAAAAAATCCAAGACCTTTGCCCTGGGGGGGGTCAGCGCCAAAAAGCTGTGTACCTTCACCCGCCAGTTGTCGACGCTGCAGGACGCCGGCCTGCCAATTCTGCGCAGCCTGCGGATTCTCGAGGGCCAGGCCAAGCCGGGGGCGCTCAAGAACTCGTTGATTGACGTGATTGACGACGTGGAGTCGGGCAACACGCTCTCGGAAGCGATGGCCAAGCAACCCAAGGCGTTCGACAACCTGTACGTGAACATGGTGAAGGCCGGGGAGGCGGGTGGTGCGCTGGAAGTGATTCTCCAGCGTCTCGCCGAGTTCAAGGAACGTGCCCAGAGCCTGAAGCGCAAGGTGCAGGGGGCGATGATTTACCCGGTGGCGGTCATCCTGGTCGCAACGGGCATCGTGACGTTCATCATGATCTGGATCATTCCCAAGTTCAAAGCGATTTTTGAGGGGTTTGATCTCGATCTGCCCTCCATTACCGTTGCCCTGATCGAAACCAGCAACTGGGTGGTGGCTTACTGGTACCTGTTGCCGACCATCCCCATTGCCTTCTGGCTGTCCATCAAACTCATCAAAAAGAACAAGACCGGGGCGTACATCGTGGACTGGATCGCCCTGCGCATTCCACTGCTGGGGAAGATCATCGAGAAGAGCACGGTGGCCCGAACCGCGCGGACACTGGGGACGCTGATTGCCTCAGGCGTCCCCATTCTCGAAGCCCTGGTGATTGCCCGTGACACCTCGGGAAATGAGGTCTTCGTCCGAGCGTACCAGCACATTCACCAGGCAATCCGCGAGGGGGAATCGATCGCCGTTCCCCTCAAGGAAACCCGCGTGGTGGATGACATGGTGGTCAACATGGTGGACGTGGGTGAAGAGACCGGTGCTCTCGACAACATGCTCTACAAGGTGGCCGACGTCTACGACGAGGAAGTCACGGTGCTGGTCGACGGTTTGATCAGCCTGCTCGAACCGCTGATGGTGGTCGTCTTGGGGCTGATCGTGGGCTTCATCGTGATTGCCCTCTTTCTGCCGCTGATCGAGTTGTTGAACAAGCTGTCGTAAGTCGTGCCTGGCTGCCGTCCCTTTCCCGATCGAAAGATCCCGATCGAAAGGGACGGCCTTTCGGGCCTCGCGAAAGTCCCCTTCACCAGTTTCCAGGCACAGTGGTCCAGAGCCCGGAATCCCGGGCTCTTCGCGGCAATCCGGGGATTCTCTCCGGTTGTCCAACCATCCTGTTCCCGATTCTTGTCCCCTGTCCCCCACTTCGGGTTCAACCCGTTGCTGAAGGAACCTGACATGCACCTGACCCGTCTGTCGATCCCCACCCGCCAGTTCCGTCCCGGGTTCACCCTGGTCGAACTGATTGTGGTGATCGTGATCGTGGGGATCCTGGCCGCGCTGATTCTGCCGGCGATCAGCCAGACATTCGTCACGGCGAACAATGCCAAGGTGACGGTGGAAATCAAGAACCTCGAAAATGCCATCGCCCTGTTCAAGACCAAGTACGGGGTCGAGCCTCCCAGCCAGTTCCGGTTGTGCTGGACATCGCAGGCCTGGGGAGCGAATCCCGAGTCGAAGGCACTAGTGCGCAGGATCTGGCCGAGCTTCGATTTCAGCATGCCACAGGGTTCTTATCCCGGGTGGTGGAACGACACCCCCTACAGCAATACCGGGATTCTGCTGAATGGTTCCGAGTGCCTGGTGTTTTTCCTCGGCGGGGTGATGTCGAGTGAACCCACCCAGGAGACTTCGTCCGCCCCCATGGGGTTCTCGGTCAATGCCCAGCGACCGTTCAGCGACATCGACATCGCACGGGTCCCCGCGTTTTTCGAGTTTGATACGGGTCGCATGAAGGATGACAACGGGAACAAATTTGCCGAGTACTACGACCCTCTCCCGGGCAAGTCCAAGCAGCCCTATGTCTACTTCAGCTCGTACGAGGGGACGGGGTACCGGGCTGAGGAATTGCCGAATTACACACTGCTGGATGTGTACCGTCAGGGGAACTCGGCGGTGAAGCCTGGCAAGAATTCCGCCGCGGGGGAATCGGCGAAGTTTCCGCCTCAGAAGGCGACCGGTTTCCAGATCATCTCGCCAGGCTATGACGGGTTGCTCGGTTTCGGTGGTGTCTACACGTCGGAATTGGCCAATTCGGGTTTGACCGCTCCTGATGGAACTCCCGACATGGCGGCATTCGACAACATCACCAACTTCTCCAACGGTGTGCTGAAGAAATAATTGCTGCGGAGGGTTCGCCGTGACGTTCCCCTCCCGCCTCCTGTTGCCTGGACCTCCTGCGATGCGCCACTCCCTGCGAATCCCCGCCGCGATCGTTCCGGTTTCCACCGGATCCGATCTTCGCACGCCTGGCCGGGCGCGGTCGCGCCGGCAGGCGACTCGTGCCGGGTTCACCCTGGTCGAGTTGCTGGTCGTGATCTCGATCATTGCCATCCTGGCCGCCTTGACGGTGCGGGTGGCAGTCGGTCTGGTCAATGAAGGTCGCGAAGCCGGAACCAAGGCGACCATCAGCAAGATTCAGCGGATTCTCGACTCGCGTCTGCAGGCCTTCCAGCGGAAGTACGGCAACAACGACGCAACCACCCAGGTGAGGCTGAAGCGGACACCCGAGTGGGCACTGACGACTTACCTGACCATCCCCGACGCCAATGGCAATGCCGTTGCCCTGAATGAAAACGCCCGCCTGATCGCGACTCGCAAGCTGCTGTACATCCAGCACTTCCCCCAACTCGCCTGGGAACTCAATTACCGGCAGCATCCGGGAATGTTCCGTGAGCCCGGCAATCCGACGATCACCGTGCAACCCACCGAATCAACGGTCAGCAATGCCGAAGTCCTTTACGATCTCATCGTGAACGCAGCTCCGGTGGGCGAGCCGCCAATCGGTACCGATTCCTTCAATGCAAATGAGACTGGCGACACAGACAACGATGGCCGGCTCGAGTTTGTGGACGCGTGGGGACAGCCACTGCGGTTCTACCGCTGGCCCGTCCTGTTGTTCCGTCCCGACCTGCCAGCCAGCGACGTTCTGACCCCGTACAACCCGTCGAATCCTCCGCCGGCACCACGTGCGACGTTCGCCATGAACCTGCTGGCGAGTTACCCTCCGGACGGGCTGAACAACAACCAGAGCAATCAACTCATCCGAGACCCCCAGGACCCACTGGGTTTGATGACCCGCGTGAACAATCTCGTCGCCGGGAACGAACTGCTGACGCTACTCGCCAATGGCAACAACTGGCAGGGAGATCGGGTCTACGGATTTGCCGGATTTCATTATCCGCAGACCTTTCATGCCCCCATGGTCGTCTCGGCAGGTGCCGACGGAGACTTCGGACTACAGGAACCCCGCTACGGTGGCACGACCAGCCCGGCCCTCGATTCCAGCAGCAGTGGCTTCGGCTTCCTGGGAATCTTGAGTACGCCCAGCGGAGAAGGCCTGTACGACAATATCAGCAGTCTGCGCATCCGCGCGGGGGGACGGTGACATGACCACCCGACGTGGATTCAGCCTGGTCGAACTGCTGGTGGTCATCAGCATTTTGCTGGTGCTGGCCTCGGCTGTCGCCTGGGGGATCGCCGGGACACGCGGCCTCGATCGTGCCGCAGCGGGAGCGCGGCTGGTCCAGGCACAACTGCTCGGAGCCCGCGATCGAGCCAGCCAGACGCGGGCACCGCGCGGTGTCCGATTGCTGCGTGATCCCCAGGCACCCCGACAGGTTACCGGCCTGGCGTTCCTGCAGCCGGCACCATGGCTGCGATACGGCGGCACAGGCTCACCGTTCCAGCTGGAACGGGATGACCAGGAACCCGCCGATGGTCAAGCCGATCGTCCCGAGGTGCGGCAGTTGCGGGGACTTTCAGCCGGATTCGACTGGCTGGCACTGCAGCAGGCGGGGCAATTGGAGGTCCCCTTTCGCATTCGCGTGCCCGCCCAGACAGGGGCCTGGCAGACGGTGGTTTCGCTGCATTCCGTGCCGGGCCAGCCGGCACAGACCGTGGCCCGGGTCTTCGCGGACCTCGGTGCCGGAGACAGCGGTACTTCTCCGCTGGCGGTCGTTGCGGTTCCTGCCGCGAGTGGCCGTGCCACGTGTGAACTCGACCTGGGGGGTGCGGGAGCCACAGAGCAACCGGCCGAAGCGCTGCCGGCGGGACTGGTGATTGACCTTTCCCAGTCGCTGATTCCCGAGAATTGGCTGGCGTCCCCAGGCCGGCTGGATCTCTGGGCCCAGCCGACCGGCAGCCTGACCGCCGGTCCGGGAGTCGCTCCACAACTGATCGCCCTTGTCTTGAGAGACCGGCGGGATGCCGACCTCTCCCGGGACCCAGCCGACCCCCAGTGTGCGGGACCGGCCCTGGGCCTCTTGATCGCCCCGCAGACCGGGCGGGTGCAAACTTTCTCGCTGGACCTGACCGACGTGATCCAGAACGACACACAGGCGCCGGGCCCCGACGGGCGCGCGGATGACCTGTTTCGCCACGCGCGCAGCAGCGCGGGAGGGGCGTCATGAATTCCCAGAGACTTTTCGCAGTCCCCACGCACCGGAAGGGGTCCACCCTGACCGAGGTGCTGGTGGCCCTGATGATCATGAGCATCGGCCTGGTGAGCCTGGCGACGCTCTTTCCGTTGGCGACCCTGAGAGCCGCCAAGGCGGTGCAGGTGACTGCGGCAACCGACCTGCGCTACATCGCCGACGCCCAGTTGACGATGTATCCGCAGATGATCACCGATCCGGACCTGAATCCCGCCACCAGCAATCTCCCGGCATTCAATCAACTCTCTCTGAACTGGGTGATTGATCCGATCGGGTATCGCGACGCGGCGTTGATGACACCGGCTCAGGATGCCAACCAGGTGGCGTACGCCGACTATTATGGCCAGGAGGGTGCGGTGGCCTCCCCATGGGTCCGACGGTATTCCTTCAACCGTGGCAGTCCAGCCCTGGCGGCAGATTTTGCCGGCCTGCCCGATACGGTCAATATCCTGTTCGAGAAACCGCTCGTGGGTGCGTTGGGGGGAGCGACAGAGATTGTCTTCCCCAACGGGTCTCTGAACTCGATGGGGATTTCGGTGGACGAGAAGAATGGAAAACTGCTGTCACCAACCCGGATCACCCTGTTCTCGGCCGATGGACGGACCAGTCAGTCACGGGACTTGACGCTCGTGGATCTCTCGAAAAACCGGCTGGTCTGGACCGAAGACATCAATGGCAATGATGCCTTGGATGCAGGGGAGGATGTGAATCTGAACGGCGGGCTGGATCGGCATCCGTTACCCGCCAACTTCATGTCCACCTCGTTTCGCATCGAGAGCCCAGAGACCCGCTATACCTGGCTGCTGACAATTCGTCGCGTCAACAGCGGACTGGCCGAGGTCGATGTCGTGGTCTTTTTTCGGCGGCCCCTCCTGACACCTCCGACGGACCCGAAGAGTGACGAACAGCTTTATCCTGTGATCACCATGGATACGATCCAGGGAAAACAGGAAATGGTGGGCTTCAAGCAGACCAGTCCCTTCATCCAGGTACAGTACACCGGGGCGAGACCGGCCGTGCGCAAGGGAGGATTTCTGTTCGACGTCGGGAATGCCCGATGGTATCGGATCACGAACATCCTGGCGGACACCGGAAGCAAGATTGACCTGCTGATCGATCCCCCGGCCATCGTCAGTTCACCGCGGGATGCCAATAACAATCTGGTGGGCAATTTCGCGATGTTTCCGAGGGGGGTGGTGGAGGTGTTCAGCCTGGGGACGCGGCCATGACTCAAAACTCCATCCTGACCCGACGCAACTCCAGAAGCCATTCCCGCCGAGGGACCGGGCCCATTTCCCGCACGGGGTTTACCCTCGTCGAGATGTTGGTGGCCGTCGCCCTGGTGGTGCTGATGATGACGCTGTTTGCGTCGATCTTTCAGTTGGCCACAGGGGCGATGAGCACGCAGAAGGGCTTGGCCGAGAACGACCAGCGGTCACGCCTCGTGCTCAATGCCCTGCGCAACGACCTCTCGCGCCGCACCATGAAACTGGTGCTGCCATTCGCTGCCGCGGAGGATGTCACCCAGCCCGCGGCCCAGATGCCCTTGCGGCAGGGTTACTTCTATGTCCGCGAGGGAGATCCGGACGATGCGACCGACGATATCCTGCAGTTGACCGTATCGACCACTCCGGGCGAAGACCCGTTCTATGGTGTGTGGGGTCGTCGCGATTCTTCGGGAGGTCTGGGCGTACTGTTATTGCCTGATCAGAGTGACAAACTCCTTGATCCCTCGCTAAAGTCACCTTGGCGCAACCAACCGGAGTACGACGACGGAGCTGCGGACCCCAACCTTGCCGCCAGCTCCCCGCGGGCAGAGGTCTGCTACTTCCTGAGGAATGGCTCGCTGTACCGGCGGGTGTTACTGATCCGTCAGCCAACCAGCCCCAGCGGAACAACGAGTGGTCAGCCTCAGGAAGGGGAACAGGCCTTGAATTTGGGACTTTTCCAGTCCAACGGTCAATCTGCCAGTCAACCGGGACCAAAATTCGCCAACTTCTATTCCTGTGCCGACTTCTCGGCATATCTCGAGCCAAGTTCGGGACTGCTCAAATTCCATGGTGCTTCGAGTCTGGATAACAGTGGTTCGTGGTTGAGTGTTTCACTGGGCAATCCGAGATACCGGTTTGGTCACAACGTCAATACCGGAATCCCGCGCGAGATGACGGCTCTCTCGGGTGGTTTCTACTTTGGTCGTTTCACGCATGAAGAGACTTCGGCCTTTCAATCCACTGATCCTTCGCAGGGGTTCGGCTACCCAGGCCGCATCACCTCGACCTCTCCCAATCCCTATGACTTCAACACCGCATTGACCTACAACGCCGACGCCGGCAAGGTGGTGGAATATGCGGGCGGGGTGCGGGCCGGTGAAGACCTGCTGATGACCAACGTGCAGCGGTTCGATGTGAAATTGTGGGATCCCGGACTGCACACCGGACCTGACGGAGCTCCAGGTCGACCCGGAGTGGATGATGATGGCAACGGGGTGAAGGACTATTACCCGAACGGCCAACCCGATCTGGGCGAACTCGGCTACCCCAACAGCGATGACGGAGGATTTGTTGACCTCGGACACAATGGCGCCCGCGGTTTTTATCGGGCATGGTCATTGAATGCCAACAATGCCCCGTACCCGAATTCCACGAATCCGGGCTACTCTTTTGCAGGGAATTACCGATTCGACACCTGGCACCCCCAGGTGAAAATCAACTCCACAGTCGCATTCCCTCCCCCGTATCGGGCCGCCCTTCCCGGTGCGGATGGACTGCCGGGTCATGCCAATTACGATGACGACCAGAACTCGGTGGTCGACTACGGCAACAGCACGCCACCCGACCGCAATGAACTGGGTTGGCCCGGAACAGACGATGTCCCGCTTCCCCTGCGGGCCATCCAGGTCCGGATCACCTTTTTTGAAACAACCACCCGTCAGTTGCGGGATGTGACACTCGTGTTTCCGTTGCAGTCGGGCTTGCCCTGATCCCCCTGCGACTCGACACCAAGAGTCGCCGGAGGACTGGGTGCCTCCGGCGACGAAATGACCGGTCATTTGTACGGCTGCCAGCCAGCGTCGTACGAGACTGCTTTCCCTTCTCTGGTCCCAGTGAGGCACGGGGTTCCCCGTGATCCAGGTGACTGCCATGACACCACGCTCCACCCGACACTTGAAAACGAACCGCGTTGACCGGTTGGCGGCACCAGCCACAGATCGCCGCGGCTCGGTCCTGCTGGTGATGCTGGGACTGCTGCTGCTGTTGATGGTGCTGGGTTTCACCGCCCTCACCTTCACCGCCCAGGAGCACGAGTCGGCGAATTACTATGCGGAGGGATCGCAGAAAACCGGAGTCGAAGTCAGCAGCGATGTGTTGTTTGACTACGCGCTCGAGCAACTGCTGATCGGTCCCCGTGAGGACAACATCCAAAGCGTGCTGTGGCCGGGCCGCCACAGCCTGATACCGAACATGCTGGGCATGTTTGGCACGCACCCGGACCCAAATCTTTTGGGCCAAACTTTTCCTCTTGATCTGCATCCCTTCAACGGGGTTGGCATCAACGTCGTCTGGGGCAATCAGGGATTGCCCGTGGTACTGGATCAATCTGGACAGGAGATCAACAACAAGAGTGCTGAATTGTTCTACTTGGGAACCAATTTTTCTCCGGCAGCCCTGGGGCCGACACTCAATGCCTTTCAAGGAAGTCCGGAGGTAACGCGAGACAATCTGATTCGCTTGTTGCCATCTCCGGACGTCGACTATACGTACCCCGACATCAACAATGTTTTCCTCGCGCATACGCAGCAGGTTCCGGTGAATCCGCAGGATCCGACACGTGTCGTACCGGTCCTGATTCCGTCGTTTCATCGTCCTCAATATCTGCGACTCAGTCCACAGGCAGGCAACCTACGTGTTGATGGTGACTCAAACGGCACTTGGGATCAGTCACCCAATACATCTACTCGCGTGCTGCGGCCGCACCCTTCACACAAGGTGGTTATATACAACGCCGGAAAAAAACCCATTGTGCTGGGAGTACCCCGATTTAAGGAAGGTGAGAACAATCCCCTTCTCCTCGACGAGCAGGCAAGCCTTCGGGATCCCAACAACAATGGACTTGCACGTGAGCAGGGCATCTGGTCGCTGGGATCGACAGCCAACATGCAAGTCTACGACCAACGGCTGCGCAATTACGAATACGACGTCGACAACCGGGGAACCGGAGTCCGTGACGGTGTCTGGCTCGACCTGGGCCATCCCCCCTTCTTTCTCAAGGACGGACGGGGTGTGGTACCGCTCTTCTCGTTCACCGTCCTGCCGGCCGACGGGCTGATCAACCTCAACACGGCGGGAAACATCAACGCTCTGGTCACCCAATTGATGACCACGTCGAAAACCGACCTGCAACAGGCTCCGGTGTCGCGTTCGAATTTCGGGCGATCCGCGTCTGAGATTAATCCTTTCTGGGCCCTGGCGGCCGATCCAACCCAGAACATCTATCTCAGTCCTTCAGTCAACGCCGGCAATGTTGCTCCCTTGCTGCAGCACATGGCGTTTCAGAAATACAACCCCGCCAACCAGGGGGTCATCAACCGTGTCGAGATGGCCAATCTCGAAATGTTGTTTTTGCAGTGGGGTCGACCAGACTTCGATGTGTCGAATACCAGTCTGATTGCGGGGGGCACTGTACCGGTTGGGAAGATCGTGGAGGGACGCTACGGCGAAACCCTGAACACCGAGTCGGGCTGGCTCAACACTGGTGCCGCACAACCGGATCGCTGGACACGATTTCCCCGCCCGGGACAGCCGGTTCCCAACGGAGCCAATCTCACTCTGGCAACCCAGATGATTGGAGGGAACATCACCGGAGCTCCCGGGGATGACAACTACAATCAGTTCACGGGATGGGCCATTGATGGCGCAAACCAGTCGTTGTTCGCAGACCAACACCTGGGTGTGGCAACCCGGGAAATCACTCCTCCCTCCTACGTGTCCGCAAGCGGGCTCCGTTATCCGATGGGGACCGGACCGGCGAGAGGCTGGCCTTCGGGGCATCCCCAAGATTTGGTGGGGGCCGGAAATTACCTCGAATTGAACAATAAGTTCACTGGAGGAATCTTGACCGGTCTGACGACCAGCCTCGCCGTAGACCCGAACAATCCAACCGGTCCAGTACGCTGGCCACAGTATGAGCGGTTTGCGGGTGGAAGCCGACTGGGAACGACGTCCACCGCGACCCTCGTCAATTCCGTCAACCTGTTCGGCCTGATCGATGAACCGGCCGAGATGATTGTGGACCGGCGATACCGGTTCCCCGGCATCGATTCTCCGTTCCCGACCGACGAATTGTTTGCACTCCATGCCTCGGCCGGAGACTACGCGGCTGCCTCGACTGGATCGCGTCTGCGGGAGTTGATGCCATTCAACTTCGAGATCAACCAACAGGCCGAATCGATTCGCAGTCGATTCACCACCGACAGTTGGGATCGGGTGAATCACTCATTCCATTATGATCCCCAACGGCCGTGGGAGTGGACCGATGCCCAAAAACCCAATGGCGATCCCATTGCCGGTTACATCAGCTTCCCGGCAGTGATCAACCCCAAAAACAAGACCACCACCGACTACATTCCCGACCCGTTTCGCCGGGAGGTGAAGAGCCTGATTGGAATGGTGGTTCCGGCCGCGAATACCGTCCCCACACTGGCACAGCTTTCGGACTTTTCCCGTCTGCAGTTTCTGCCGGAGTTTGCCGGCCGCAATCTGCAGCATCGACTCGACATCAACCGCCTCGCCTGGTTGATGGACCCGAACACGTCGAATCCCATGCAGCGTTGGACTCCCGCACTTGCAGGAAACTCGGGCTTTCTCAACAACATCCCGCGTTTTCGACGATTGACCCCCCATGTCGCTGACCCGGGCTCCGGTCTGTTGCCCACCAACTCGTCTCGCCCCCCAAACCTGGCCCCCGTCGACCAGGAATACTGGGCCGGGCGAGACCGGCAATTCCTGGCCCAGGACATCTACACGCTGCTGTACATGTACGGCGCGGACTTCAACAATGGCGACCCGCTGAGCCAGGATATCTACCAACCGTGGCAGAAACTGGAGATGGCACAGTTCGCCGTCAACCTGGTCGACGCGATGGATCCTGACGATGTCATCACCGATTTCCGGTTCGACCCCAACCTGGTCAACGGCTGGGACACCTCCATTGACACTGAGGTATCGAACAACGTCAGCGCGGTCGTCTACGGAGTGGAAGCCCAGACCCTGACCCTGTCTGAGGTCTTGTGTGTGCACCAGACCAAGACCCCCAAAGATGAAGACCATTCTGCCACCCCGTACGATGACGGCGACGCAGACCGCTGGTTCACCCATGTCGAACTGCGGAATGTCAGTCCCCACCCGATCGATATTTCGAAGGGAACCTGGCGGATCAGCGTGATCCAGCAACAATTCACCACCAGGAACCTCAGCGGACCTCGACGCCCGGTCCCACAACTCCGCACCAGCCTTGTGTTCAAACGGAATCCACGCAGCGCCAACCCGAACGTGATCCCCCCCGGCGGACTCTTCACGATCGGAACGATGGGGCGGGATGACGGAAGCGTGGACACCTTCAACGACACGAATGGAAATTCGGTCGTTCGCAGTGCCGATTTGAGAATGGATGCCGACGATACACTCGACGAAACGTTCCGACGCCTTTCCCCCCTGGTGGCCGAGGCCAATCCGCCCAATAAGACGACCGATTCCCCGCCAGGGTGCAGCCTGGACCTGAACCACAACGTCGACTACGGGAAAAACTATTGGCAGTTGATTGACTATTCCGGCGGAACCACAGATGTCACTTCCAATCCCCAGTTCCGGGGAGGGTTTCTGCGGGGCAACATCGCGTCGGGGCCGGCCAACCTGGACCCCACAGCACCGATCAAGATTATTCTGGAACGCCGCGCCCATACTGGTCGCAGCACACCAAACGCGATCAACGCCCAATACGACAACCAAAATCCCTGGGTCACCGTGGATGAATTCACGGTTCAACCCCAGGAACTGAAAATTGACGGCAGCGACTCTCAACTGCCCCAGACCGAATTGCGAAACCGCCTGCTGCAGTTGGCCAGTTCTGAGCGGGATGTCCCTCTCGTCCGCACAACGGCCAACTCGGTCGGTGTATCCAATCTCCCCGTACCGCAATTGCCCAACACAATTGCCCAGAACAATTCCCGTCCGCAGCCCAACAGCGTCGTTTGGCAGCCGCACTTTGATCGTGACTTCACCTCGGTCATGGATCTGCTGGGAATTCCGCTGTACGGCCCCCACCTGACCACCGCCCGTCTGGCCGCGGGGAATCGCCCATTGTTGGAAACGACCACTGGTGCATCGACTTCAAACGTCTTTCCTCCCAACCCCGTCGCCTGCGTGGCTGCGGCGAAATTTCTGCAACCGACCCACCCCAGCCCACCCAGTCCGCAGAGCAAGGAGTACAACAACGCCTGGTACCGTGTGCTGGAACTGCTGGAAGTGCGCCCCCTCGACCAGGATGCAATCGTCACGCAGCGTCCCGAATTGTGGAACGAAGTGCTGACCCGCACCCCCGGCCGCTTGCAACTCAACGCCCTGCCGCATGCCGACAACCTGTTCGCCCTTCTGGACGAACCCCGGATGTTCAACCTCAAACCGGCCAATGATCAAACTCTCTTCGCGGAGGACATCCGCGAACCACTGCGCAACTGGTGGTTCGAGCTGTTGCGGTCCCGGGATGGGATCGACCCGCTCCTGCAGCGATTCGCGTCGGGTGACCCGGTGATTCTGCCAGGAAGTCCGGCGGCGCGTCCTTTCCGCGGCCTGTCGCACAGCATGTATGCTGGCCCCGGGAACGGTGCCAATGCGGTCCCCCTTCCCGAGGTGACCGAGCATGGCGTTTTGCGACGGCTGGGGAAGGACACCACCCCGAATTACAACGAGCCCATTAACACTCAGACCCCGACCAGCCTGAGCCAGGCCGCCCAGTCGTATCGCAGACTGTTCGAAGCCCGCAGCCAGGCCGACTTGTCGGTGGGTGAGATCGATCTTCAATCGCGGCACAGACTGCTTGGAAAAATCGCCAACAACAGCACCACCCGCGGCAATGTCTTCCTGGTGTGGACGTCGGTTGGGTTCTTCGATGCCGTCTTCCCCGACCCCCAAAACCCGGCGATTGTCCAGATCGGTGCCGAATTGGAAGACCAGTCGCGGCGAAGGGGTTTCTTCGTCGTCGACCGGAGCCTGCTGGAAGATGCCTACGTCCCACCGACGTACACCAGCACTGGCACCCAGATGCCCGGCACCTTCGACTTCCGCAAGTTCGTCCAGTACCGCCGGACGCTGCAGTAAGTCGCGTTCGAAGTGAGATTTCTTCGCCACACCTCCCGGGTTGTGTTCCAACCCGGGAGTTTTTTTCGCCCCTTGAGGGAAGCCAACCCGCTGGTTCCTGCCCGGCAAGACCACAGCGGTGTTGCCTTGGCCGGCGATCTCAACACGCCGCGAGATTTGTTGGAGGGGGGTGCTGGTCCTGCGAGTTGTCTCGGAGTGCCACCGACAAAGCACGTTGCCACACGTTCGTCGGCACTCGGTGGTTGAGATTGCTACGGGGGAGGCTTTCCCATGTTCTCGAAATCACTCGTCGGTGCCGTTTGCGCTCTGCCAGAGACAGGTTCCGGGAACCGTGCCCTCGACTCGGGGAGGCTCTGGCAATGCCGAGAGCCGGCCCTCTCCAGCGGAGAAGACCGGCTCTCGAACAATGACCCCACCCCGGAAACGCCTGAGTCGCGTCCCCGGTCAGACGAGTGGGAACCTACTTGCGGAACACCGGGTCATTGGGATTGCCGCGGGACAACAGGTACGCGAACAGGTCGAGCACCTCGGATTCATTGAGGGGCTTGAGCAGATCGGCTGGCATCAGCGATGTCGCCGAGAGTTGCTGCTCCTCAATCTGATCCTTGGCAATCTCCACAGTCTTGCTGGAATCTTCCGGGTCGGTGACGAGTCGAATCACCTTCCCATCGTCTCCCACCAGCCGACCGGTATGCGTCTTGCCATCCTTGGTCTCCACCACGACAGCCTTGTACTGGTCCGAGATGACCTTGCTCGGCTCCAGGATGGCGTCGGCGAGGTCTTGCGGAGTGAATCGCCCTGCCAATTGGGTGAGGTCGGGTCCAGTGGCCCCGCCATCACCGCCAAACCGGTGACAGACGACGCAGCGGGTTGAAGAGAAGGTCTTCTGTCCGTTCTTGAAATCCCGCCCCTTGAGCTGGGTGGAGATGAGTTGCAGGACCTCGTCACGCTTCCAGTCTTTGCCGGGACCGGCGGGCTTGGGGAGTTCGGGGGGCTGATAGGGCTTGCGGGCCCCCAGTGCCTCGATCGCCAACCGTTCGACATCGGTCGAGTTCTCGTAGGCATCCTTGTCCATGTTCCGGAGGAAACCCTGGAAACTCGCCCCTCCCGACCACTTCTGGGCCTTCGAATACCACTGGAAGTACTCTCGCTTTTGATCGACGGTCCAACCGGTTTTCAGGTTGCGCAGCGAGAACGCCAGGGCAATCTGCTGGGCATCGGGACGATTCGCCAGCATCGAGGCAATCGCTCCGCCATAACCGCGGTTTCGTTCAATCAATTCCTCCAGCCCGTCTTTGGCCCCACCCTGCGAGACCGGTTGGCCGGGGACATAGACCGGGGCAATCTGATTCCCCGGATCGGCCACAGCGTGGGTCGGCTCCTGGGCCAGCAGCGGAAGCGTTTTCGCAACGACTTCGGGCGACTGGAGGAAGACCAACAGCGTGCAGAGCTCACGGGTGACCCCGGGATCCCTGGCCGGATACAGGGCCCCCAGTCGCTCTGCCAACCCCTTGCGGGTGGTCTCGTCGGGCTGACCAAGCCGGATGAAGCAGAGTTGCCAGGCCCGCAGCAGACCCAACTGTTGTGTGGTCGACAGTTCGGTGAACTTGAGCCGGTTGAGGGCCGACAGCAACGCGGGCTGAACCCCCTTGTCACCCTGGCGGGCGAGGGCAATGGCCCCCACGATCAAGGCGTCGGTGTTGGTCGCCTGCAGGACCTTGTCGCGCCACAGGTCGACCGGCTGATTTTCCAGCGCCACGCGGGCGGCGTAGGCGATGAACCGGTCCGAGTGCGACAGGTAGGGCCAGACCTGCTCGACGGCCGCCTTGGGATCGGCCATCAACCGGTGGGCCGCCTCAATCTTGCGCCGCACCGACCGCAGGTCGGCCCCCTTCTCGTCATGGGCATTGGCGGGAGCGGTGGATTCCTTGCCAGCGTACGTCACCCGGTACAGTTCCGACTGGGTTCCGCGGCCTCCAATCGTAAAGTACAGGGCTCCGTCAATCCCCACCGTGTTGTCGGTCAGGGGGAGTGGCGAGCGCGAGACGAACTCTTCCTTCACCGCCTTGTAGCTCGATCCTTCAGGCTCGATGTGAATCGCGTACATCGTGCCGAAGGTCCAGTCACAGATGTAAAGGGCTTTCTGGTACTTGGCCGGGAACCTGGTGCCATACCCAAACTCGACTCCCACGGGAGAACCGGGCCCGATATTGACCAACGGGGGGAGGCTGTCGGGGTAGTAGGTCGGCCACTTGCCAGTCCCGCTGCGCCAACCGAACTCGCTGCCGCTGGTGGCATGCGATACACGGGTGGGGCGATACCAGGGAGACCCATAATCCCACTCCATGTCGGCGTCGTAAACGAACAGTTCGCCGTCGGCATTGAAGGCCATGTCGTACTGGTTGCGGTAACCCGAGCTGATGATTTCCCAGGACTTCCCTTCGGGATCGGTCTGGGCGATCCACCCACCGGGAGCCAGAAGTCCGGTCGCATGACCATTGGCATCCCACTGACGGGGGAGGAGCAGGTCTTCATCCCAGTTGGTGGGGAGCCGGCTGGACATCCCCTCGGGAGGCTTCGCAGACAGTGGCTCGCTCCGTGCTCCCGCCATGATTTGCGGGGCCGCATTGCGCTGGGGATCAAACGGGGGGAGCGTGTGGTTGCCGCCAATCACGACCAGCGACTTGCCGTCGGGAGTGAGTCGGACGGCATGGGGCCCGTGTTCACCTCCGCCGCGGAATTCCTTGAGCTTGACCACTTCGTCGAGCTGATCATCGCCGTTGGTGTCGCGCACCCGATAGAGACCGCTGCCCGGTCCACCGTTGCACACCACGTACAGACTGTCGAAGGCCCAGAGCATCCCCTGGGCGGCGGTGATGTTGACCGCCAGGTGCTCGACCCTGGTCGGTTCCTGGCTGCCAATCGGCGAGGGAGTGATTCGGCAGAGCCCCTTCCCTTCCTGGTCGCTCACCAGCAACCGTCCCTTGGGATCCCGGGTGAGGCAGACCCACGATCCCAGTTCGTCCTTGGGAACCGTGAACAATCGCTCAACCCGAAATCCGGCGGGAACCCGGAACTCTGCCTTGGCAGCACCGGCACCGCTGGCATTCAGGAACACATTCCCCCATGGAGCCATCCCCAGAGGACCGATCTTGCGGATCGCGGCCCAGGTCTCGGCATCTTTGCGCGGAGCGAATTCCCACGTTCCGTCGGTGACGACGTGGGTCACCTTGCCATCCTCTTCGACCAATGCCAGCTTGAGCACGAATGCGGCGGGCCCCCCGTCATTGGCCAGGGCTGCCGTGAGCAGGTTCTCCCCCTCGCGGAGATACGCGGAAACGTTGACTTCGATCGGTTCGGCCCACTCGCCGGTTTCCCCGACCTTTCGGCCATTGATTTCGATGACCGCGCGGTTGTCGCACGAAGCCTTCAACCAACCTTTTTTGGCCGAGGTGGTGAACTTCTTGCGGACAACGGGGTTTTGATTGTCATCGGGGCCCCAGATCCAGTCGGGATTGGGTCCCTTTTTCAAGGCCTCTGAGGACGGAGTCGAAGACTCGGCCGGTACGGCCTGTCCAGAGATCGGGGCGAATTCCGGTGTCTGTTCATACCGGCGATCGGCCACCTTGTCGGCTGACCAGAGGGGACCAGCCAGCGCCAGGCTGGTCACGCAGCCCCACAAACCAATGTGCCAAAGACGTGCACTCACGGGAGAAACTCTCCTGATAGAACCAGGGACAGGATGCGAATCCAGAGGCGGGATTGTACTGCCCGATTCGGGAGGTGGCGACAGAGCCCGAAATCACTCGCGCGGAAGATCGGATGACTCAAAATCGGTCTGCCATTCCACCACCTGGCCAGCCACGACCTCAAGTTCAACGAACTTTTCCAGACGGGTGTCGGGCTGGCGGATCACCAGGCGATGGCGTCCGACGGGAACGTCGGGGATTTCAAATTTCCCCGAGTTGTCGGTGATGGCATACCAGGGATGGTCGAAGACATAAACCCAGCCCTGCATCCACGGATGAATGTCACAACCAATCCGGATCGGGCGTCCTCCTTTTTCGACACGGAACCGATGGGTCACGCCTCCCCCACTCCCCGTGAACACATTGAACTGATTCTTCGGATCCAGACCGTGGCCATGCACATTGTGATTGGCCACGTCCGAATTGGTGAACCGCACACCCGCTCCCGCGGTGATGGCGACCACCCGCGGCGTGAATTCATGATCCTTTTGATCCATAACCGCCTGGACCGGAACGGGACGAGCCGCGGGAATCTCCGGCCGAGAAGGCTGGGGCAACTGGCCTCCATTGACGATGAAGACGACTGCGTGACCGAGGCCACCCGTCTGCGGATCCACCCGCAACAGGGGAAGCCTCTTGCCGGCAAGATTGGCTTCCGGAGCCAGTGGTGATTCCCCCAGAAACCGGACGACCCCGCGAATCTGGCCCGTGGCCACTTCCGCAGTCACCCCGGCCTGGGGGTCGGAGGAGGCCGGCTTTTGGACCGCTGCCGGCAACTCTGCGGGTTCGGGTTCCAGGACGGTCGAACTGCTGCGCGAGGTCTCCTGCAATAAAGAGATGAGTGGCTCACCGGGGGCACAGGTTTCGCGAGTCGGATTCGACTCCCCGGGAAGGGGTCCGATCTGCTTCCAGACGGTGGGAATAGCCGCCAGCAGGACTGTCAGCAGCAAGAGCTGGCGCCAGGCACCAGAACCGGGGGAGTTCATCTCATGGGTGGGTTGGCGGAATTGGCAGCCGGAATGCGGAGAGGCCCCTGTGGCCATCCAGACCAGTATATCGCCGGATCAAAAATCGGTGCGACCAGAGGTTGGGGAGCGTCTGCCTCTCAGGGGGAGAGTTTGACCGGTGAACGTCCGCGGCGCTATCTTGGGGACTGACGAGTTTTTTCCATTCGTCGCCTCCGTTCCCGACGAATTGTGTTCCAGAACCTTCTGATGGAGTTGCGCGATGCTGCAAGACCTGACCCGACTGCAACCGATTCTCGATGTCTCGCGCCGCGATTTCGTCATGACGGCCCTCGCGGCGGGTTTCGCGCTGGCGGTCCAGCCGGTTTCGGCTGAGACGATCACCACCGATACCAAGGGACTGGAAGCGGGAGAAGTGAAGATTCCAGCAGCCGGAGGTGAAATTCCGGCGTATCGGGCGATGCCCGCGCAGGGGGGGCCCTTCCCCACCGTGCTGGTGATCCAGGAGATTTTTGGGGTGCATGAACACATCAAGGACATTTGCCGTCGATTCGCCAAGCTGGGTTATTTTGCGGTCGCTCCCGAGCTCTACGCTCGTCAGGGGGATGTTTCCAAGTTGACCGACTTCAGCGAGATCATCAGCAAGGTGGTCTCAAAGGTCCCCGACAAGCAGGTGATGGGAGACCTGGATGCCGCCGTGGCGTGGGCGAAGACAACCGGCAAGGCCGACACCACGAAACTCGGTGCGACCGGTTTCTGCTGGGGTGGCCGAATCGTCTGGCTGTATGCCGCCCACAACCCCAACCTCAAGGCGGGTGTGGCCTGGTATGGACGTCTGGTCGGACAGGCCGACGAACTGCACCCCAAGCATCCCATCGACATTGTCTCCGACCTGAAGGCCCCCGTGCTGGGTCTTTATGGGGGAGCTGACATGGGGATTCCCAATGACACGGTCGAAAAGATGCAGCAGGCACTCAAGCAGGCCCAGAAGCCGTGCGAGATCGTGCTCTATCCCGACACCCCGCACGGCTTCCATGCCGACTATCGGCCGAGCTATCGCAAAGAACAGTCAGAGACAGGCTGGAAGCGACTGCAGGAATGGTTCCAGAAAAACGGTGCCTGAAGCCGCGAGAACAGCAGGTTCCCCGGTGTGCCCCAGCCATTCGGTCGCGGCAATTCCGCATTGATCCGTGACTGAGGCGGTACACAAGAGAACCTTTGGACTCGACAACTCCCGGCGAGACCCGCGTGTCACCCCTGCCGATTCCCCCCCTGCCGATTCCGGTCATCCAGCAGGTCTTTGAGTTGACCGAAGGATTGGACGGAGTCGGTGGGTTTTCGAGCGGGATCGGGCTTGGGTGCCGGGGACGGGGACTTGATCGGACCGGTCGCCGGGGGGGTGTCGGCTGGACCGACGCCACTCGACTGTCGGCTGCGTTGACCCGATGAAGTCGCCGGGGTCGAGTCTTGAGAGGGGCGTGCTGCACTGACGGTTCCCGGTGGAAGCATCGACAGCGAAACCCGTTTCCGCTCAAGGTCGACCGACTGGACCCAGACCGTGATGACGTCGCCGACCGCCACCCGGTCGTGGGGACTGCGGATGAACTCGGTGGACATCTGGCTGATATGAACCAATCCGCTGTCTTTGAGCCCCACATCGACAAAGGCACCGAAGTCCACGACATTCAGAACCGTGCCCCGCAATTCCATCCCGGGGGTCAAATCGGACAGCCTCAAGACATCCTGTCGAAACAACGGTCCCGGCAGGTCGGCTCGCGGGTCACGCCCAGGCCGGGCGAGCGATTCAACAATGTCCTGGACCGTCGCCAGACCCGCTTGAAGTTCGCTCGCCAGTGACTCGAGCGTCAGATTGTCCAGGGGGGAGGTTGTGTCTCCTCCGGCACCACCTGAAGCGGAAGTCAACATGCGGGGGCAGCGTTTCAGGATTTTGCGGGCGAGACTGTAACTCTCGGGATGAATCCAGGTGGCGTCGAGGGGTTCGACACCATCCCGAATCTTGAGAAAGCCGGCCGCCTGGGTGAACTTGGCGGGTCCGATCCCCGGCACCTCCCGCAACTGCGACCGAGACTGGAACGGACCGTGTTGCGTCCGGTATTCCACAATCCGGCGAGCGGTCAACTGGTTCAGTCCGGAGACGCGACTGAGCAGCGGGACCCCGGCCGTGTTCAGGTCAACACCGACCAGATTTACGCAAGATTCGACCACATCATCGAGTGCCAACTGGAGATCACCAGCGTCGAGATCATGTTGATACATGCCCACGCCAATGTGCTGTGGTTCAATCTTCACAAGCTCGCTGAGCGGATCCTGCACCCGGCGTCCAATCGAAATCGTCCCACGCACCGTGGCATCGAGTTCGGGAAACTCTTCCCGGGCGATCGGGCTCGTGGAATAGATGCTTGCCCCCGCTTCGTTGACAATCAGGTAACGGGCATCGGGCACGTGCTCGGCAATGGTTTCAGCAACCAGTTCCTCGGTCTCGCGGCACGCGGTGCCATTGCCGATGGCAATCAACCGGCATTCATGCTCGCGGAGCAGACTGGCGAGTCGGGCACGGGTCGCGGCGAGTTTTTCGCCCCCTCCCGTACAGAAGATGAGATCCTGTGTCACCAGCCGTCCTGTCGTATCGAGCACCGCCAGCTTGCAACCGGTCCGGAAACCCGGATCAATGGCGAGGACTTTCTGGCCCGGCACAGGGGGCTGCAACAACAGCTTGCGCAGGTTGCGGGCAAACACCGAGACCGCCTGGGACGACGCACGTTCGGTCAGTTCTCTCCGGATCTCCCGTTCCAGGCTGGGCAGGATGAGCCGATCGAGAGCATCCGAGACAACAGGGCGCAGAAACGACTGGTTGCGGCGTCTCGGAAGTTCCAGGTTGGCCTCAGCCGCATGTTGGGCCTGGGAGTCGTCCCACTGCAGGCGAACCCGCAGGACCCCGGCCGACTCTCCCCGATTGAACGCCAGCACGCGATGTGCGGGAACCTTGCCGACGGCTTCGGAATGCTGGAAGTAATCGCGAAATGGTGCGGCGGCTTCTGCCTGGGGATCGACGGCCGTCGTGGTGATCCGGCCCGACTTCCAGCCCATGCGGCGGATCGTCTCGCGCAGATCGGCCCGCTCGCTGATGACTTCGGCCAGCAGATCACGCACTCCCTGCCAGACCGCCTCGGTGTCGGGAAGCTGCTTTTCGACCGAGACCAGCGAGAGGGCGGTTGACTGCAATTGAGCGACAGGAACATCGTCCTGGAAGACTTTCAGGGCGAGCGGTTCGAGACCCCGTTCGCGTGCCGCCTGGGCCCGCGTCTGGCGACGGGGCTTGTAGGGGAGGTAGAGATCCTCGAGTTGCTTCAGGGTGTCGGCCTTGCGGATCACCTCTGTCAATTCGGGGGTGAGCTTGCCCTGCCCCTCGATCAGCCGGAGGATCGATTCAATGCGCTCCTGCAATTGCCGTTCTGATTGAACACGGGCCAACACCTTCCGGATTTGCTCTTCGTCCAGGTGGCCGGTCTGCTCTTTGCGATACCGGGTCATGAAGGGAACCGTGTTCCCCTCATCCGCGAGGGAGACCGTCTGCACAACCTGCTCTGTCCGCAGACCCAGTTCGCGGGCGAGCCGGTTGAAGTCGATCTGTATTCCCACTGCCATGCACATTCCCCAATGACCCCTTCGCGACCTCCACCAAAACTAGCTTAGCGACTGATCCTTGGGGAACAAGGTGTCATTGAAGAGCAGGGTACAGCAGCAAGGGGCAGGAACAGCTCACTCCGGTTCGCCAGTCATGGCGACGGGACGCGAATGTCCCTCGCCGCACAGCAGGTACAGCACGACGCCGACGATCAGCGTTGCCGCCGTCCATGCCGCCGCGACCGGCCGCTGCACCAGTGTGTGGGTGATCATCCACCCTTCCAGCATCAGAAACACCAGTGGAGTGACCGGATATCCCCAGACGCGATAGGGACGGTGGAGTTGTGGTTCACGAATCCGAAGCAGGAACAGCCCGAAGACGGTGGTCGCGGCACTCAGCGACAAGGTCACCCCGATGAACGAGATGAGGGTTTCGAACTTCGCCGACAACAGCATGGCAATGGCCAGACTCGACTGCAGGGCGATGGCGGCAAACGGCCCCCCTCCGGAGCGGCGAATGGAGAGAAACGAAAGTCGGGAATGATGTGTTCCCATCGCTTCATAGACTCGCGGCCCTGTCATCAGGTTCGCCGAAACGGTCGACATCAGACCAATCGCGATCAAACCGGTGACAAGTGTCTCTCCCGTGGTGCCAAGCAGGTGGGTGGCGGCCACTCGGGCGACATCGTCACGCCCGGCCAGTTCCTCCGGTGGAGCCGAGACCAGGAAAGCTGCGTTGAGGGCAATGTACAAGACCGTCACCACGCCTGTCCCCCACAGGACGCAGCGAGCGACATCGCGTTGAGGGTCGCGGAACTCGCCCAGAAGGTAGGCGGCGGCGTTCCAGCCAGAGTACGAAAAGGAGACATAGACCAACTGCACGGCAAACGCCGACTGGAACACTGTCGACGAAAGTGACACACCATGCTCGCCGGCCAGTCGTGCCGGATCTCCCCGAGAGAAACCAACCACGACAAACAGCAGGATCAACACCAACTTCAGCACTGTCGCGAGGCTATGCACCAGGACCCCCTGCCCGACAGACACCGAGTGAATCATCGCAAACACAACAATCAGCCCGATTCCAGCGAGGAGAGGCGAAATCGGAACCAACTGCGAAACGTAGTCACCAAAGACATGTGCGTAGAACGCGAGCGGGGCAGCGAACCCGACCACCAGGGCAATCCAGCCAGCCAGAAAGCCAAGCAGGGGATGGTAGATCCGAGAGAGCAGTTGGTACTCACCCCCATTGCGCGGGATGGCGGCCCCAAGCTCGGCGTACGAAAGTGCCCCGCAGATGGCGGCGCATCCCCCGACCAACCAGGCCAGCAGGATCGTCGGCGACGACTGGAGAGCCGACACCATGTAGCCGGTGGTGGTGAAGACCCCGACGCCGATCATGTTGGCCATGATCAACAGTGAACCCGTGACCACACCAAGAGTGGGCCGGGTGTGATCCGTTGTGGGAGCGGTCAATGGGGCAACCGACAGGGAATCAGGTTTGGTCCGGACTGCGAACCCGGGGGGACAGTTTCCGAAGGTATCGACTGTGAGTGACCTTGCCGTCAAGCGACGCAGAGTCCGACCGCGCCTCGTGCCGGGGTGACTGGCAGCCGCTGGTTCCCTTCCGTTATGGTTCTGTCACTGACGGGCCACCCTGCCAGGCTTCGCGCGCCGCCGTCATGCTGGTTTTGTCGATTTGACCCGTCTTTTCAGGGAGACCGCCCGATGATCAACCTCAAGCGGATACTCGTGGCCACGGATTTCAGCCAGCATTCCCGGCTGGCGCTCAAGTACGCTGCCACCCTGGCCCAGGCTTTTCAGGCCGAGGTCATCCTGTGCCATGTTCTGGAAAAGCCCGATTTCCTGTCGAGTCTGCCCCCGGTGATGGAAGGCTATTTCCCTCCCAACCTGGCCGAACTGCACGAAAAGCACGCCCGGAAAGAGTGTGAGTCACTGCTGACCGAGTCGGGGATCACCAACGGCCGGATTGTTTTGCCCCACGGAAGCCCCGCCGCCGAAACCGTGGCGGCGGCGAAGAGCGAACGGGCGGATCTTGTCATCGTGGGAACCCATGGACGCAGTGCGTTGACGCACCTGTTGCTGGGATCTGTGGCGGAGAAGATCGTGCGGTCGGCCGGCTGTCCGGTGCTGACCGTCCGACAGGGCGAGCACGACTTTGTCTGATCGCCCCCTGGCTGTATGAGACGGTCTGTACGGCAACCTGTTCCGGCGGGCTACCTTCCCGTCTGTGGCAATTGATCGTTCCCGGAATTCGCGCCCGCATCGAGGAATCTCATGGCCAATCGGCATTCCGCTGCCAATGAATCCCAAGGGTCTGGGTCGGAGACGAACCCCAACCTCTCGGGCGACGCCCGGGCTCCCTGGCCAGGCTCCCATGAAATGCCCCGCTGGTCACTGGGCGAACTCGGAGAGGCTCCCCGGTTTGAACTGGGAAAACTCTGGCAGTATCTCGGCCCGGGCCTGTTGATGGGGGGAGCCGCCATCGGCGGTGGAGAATGGTTGACCGGACCGCAGGTGACGGCCCGCTTCGGTGGCAGCCTGCTCTGGCTCGCCTCGATGAGCATCCTGGGTCAGATCATCTACAACATCGAGATCAGTCGATATGCCCTCTACACCGGTGAACCGATTTTCACCGGCAAATTCCGTACTCCACCCGGTCCACGGATCTGGGTCTGGGTCTACCTGCTGCTCGACATTGGCACAGCCTTCCCCTACCTCGCCGCGAGCGCAGCCATTCCCCTGCTGCTGGTCCTGAAGGGAGGACCGGCCCCCACTCCGGAGCTCATGGCCGCCAACGCAACGACGCTTCGAGTGCTGTCGCTGTTGATCTTTGCCGCGGCCCTGCTGCCGATGGTCTTCGGAGGGAAGATCTACAACTCGCTCAAGGCGGTCATGACCTTCAAGATTGTCTCCGTCATGGGCTTCCTGGGGATCCTGGCACTCTTCTTTTCGCACGGATCGACGTGGGTGGAGATCTTCACCGGGTTCTTCAAGTTTGGAAATGTTCCGACCGGCAATGGGGACGAGGTGGTCAACATCTTCTCGTCGCTGATGCAGGGAAAAGTGCCGAGCCTGGGCATCGCAACGTTTGGATTGCTGTCTTCGCTGGTGGCCATTTCGGGCCAGGGGGGCCTGACGAACACCCCCATCAGCAATTACACGCGTGATCAGGGATGGGGCATGGGGGCGCACGTGGGTGCCATCCCGAGTCTCGTCGGGGGGAATGACCTGACGCTGTCCCATGAAGGAACGGTCTTCGTTCCCAATGAGCAGTCACTGCCCCGGTGGCGTGCCTGGGTCGGTCACGTGGTGCGCGATCAATTCCTCGTCTGGGGACCTGCGTGCTTTTTCGGACTGGCTCTCCCCAGCATGTTGTCGATTGAGTTTCTGCCCCGGGGGATGGATCTGAGCAACAAGTGGATGGGGCCGGTGGCAACCTCCGATGGTGTGGGACAGGCGGTGGCAGCGGCTGTGGGGCCGTCCTTGGGAACCATTTTCCGGTTCCTGACACTCTTCTGTGGCTTCCTCGTGCTCGCGCCGAGCATGGCCTCGACCATCGATGGATTCGTGAGGCGCTGGGTCGATGTTTTCTGGACGTCGAGCAAGCGACTTCGCGCTGTGGATTCCTCGAAGATTCGGGTGCTGTATTTCGCCGTTCTGGGGGTCTACGCCTGCGTCAGCCTGGTGATGCTCGCCATGATTCCCGAACCGTCAAAGCTTCTGTCGATCGCCGGGTTCGTCTACAACTTTGCCCTCGGATTCAGCTGCTGGCACGTGCTTTACATCAATACCCGGCTTTTGCCCGAGCCGCTGCGCCCCGGCTGGCCCGCACGCATTGGTCTGGTTGTCACGGGAATCTACTTCTGGATCGTCGGCATCCTCGGTGCGATTTCGACCATCAGCACCTGGAAATAATGCCGCGGTTGAACTTCTGCATTGTTTTGCCAATTCCACAGCACTGCAGGGCCAGACTCTGACGGAACCTGCTGGCTTGGAACAGGATTCGGTCACTGCCTGCGGCACCTCGTGGATGGCTCATGTGGGTCGATGGGTCGCCGGCATGTCACCAGGAAAGCCCCTCAACCGCCCAAGAATTGCAGTCACCCACGAAAGCGATCTCGGGGTTCAAGACAAGGCCCGTTCGACCGCTGCCGCTAACCGAATTGGCCTGTGAGATACCGAGAGGTCAGTTCCTGTCGGGGATGTTCGAACATCTCCGAAGTGGCGTTGGCTTCGATCAACTCGCCGTGAAAAAAGAAACAGGTCTGGTCGGAGACGCGGGCCGCCTGCTGCATGTTGTGTGTGACAATCACAATTGTCAGCCGATCCTTCAGCTGGTAGACCAGGTCCTCAATGCGGGCCGTGGATGCGGGATCCAGTGCCGAGGTTGGTTCATCGAAGAGCAGGACCCCGGGTTCCGGAGCCAGCGCTCGGGCGATGCAGAGCCGTTGCTGCTGACCTCCCGAGAGGGCATAGGCGCTTTCTTTCAACCGATCTTTGACCTCTTCCCACAACGCGGCTGAACGCAGGGACGATTCGACACGATCGGCGATCTCGGTTGCCGACTGCATGCCGGTCAAACGCAGCCCAAAGGCGACGTTTTCGAAAATCGACTTCGGGAATGGATTCGGCTTCTGGAAGACCATTCCCACCCGCAACCGCATCTCCATGGGATCCACTTCCCGTCCGACAATGTTGATCCCTTCGGGATTCATCCGGATTTCCCCGAAGTACCGATTGCCGGGATACAGGTCATGCATCCGATTCAGGCAGCGCAGCAGAGTTGTCTTGCCGCACCCGCTGGGACCGATGAGTGCCGTTACTGCATTCTGGGGAATCGACAGATTGATGTCTTTGAGTGCCTGCTTCGCCCCATAGAAGAAACTGAGACTCCGGACTTCCAACTTGGCGACAGGAGCAGGCCCCGGGGAACTGGCGGTCATTGCAGTCGGAAGCGGGGCCGAACGAGGCGAGCCATCTCCGGCCGATTCCGTGGGGATTCCAGTTGAGGTCATTGGGTCGTCCTACCACTTGATCCGCTTGCGCAGACGATACCGCAGCACGATGGCGACAGCATTGAGTGACAGCGTCATGAGGATCAGCACGACACCAGCAGTGGCGGCAAGTGAACTGAACTCCGCCTGAGGCCGGGAAATCCAGTTGAACATCTGGATCGGCATCGCCGTGAACTCGGAGTTGAGCCACTGGGCATTGACGAAGGGAGCCTGCTGCTGAAAGGGTGCGGGGGGAAGAAACGTGATGAAGGTAAGGGCACCGATCGTCATCAGCGGGGCGCTTTCACCCAGGGCGCGTGACATCGCAATGATGGTTCCCGTGGCGATTCCTCCCAGGGAGTAAGGAATCAGGTGATGCCAGACCACCTGCCACTTGGTCGCCCCGAGGGCATAGGCGGCTTCGCGAATCCCCTGGGGAATCGCCCTCAGGGCCTCACGCGTCGTGACGATGACAATCGGCAGGATCAGCAGCGCCAGGGTGATCCCTCCCACAAGCAATGATCGTTCCATCTGCAGACCGTAGATCAACGCCCCGAGCGCCAGCAGCCCAAAGATGATCGAAGGGACCCCGGCCAGGTTTGCGATGTTGATCTCGATCAGGGTCGTCCAGGCGTTGCGGGGGGCATATTCCTCCAGGTACACCCCGGCCGCCACTCCCAGGGGCACCGCCATGAGAATGGTGACAAAAGCCAGCAGCAGGGATCCGACCAGCGGAGAGAGAATTCCGGCCCGAGCCGCGCGGGCCGAGGGGAATGAGGCGTAAAACGCCGGGTCGAACAGCCGATGGTGACCATCTCGGATCAATCCCGCCAGCAGCACCACGAGCGTTACGAGTCCGATCAGCGTACAGACCAGGCCCAGCAGCGCAAACCATCGGTCCTGCCGTTTCCGCCGGGCAATCAGTTCCGCGATCGCCTTCATCAGTAGCTCTCCCGGAACCGCTTGCGCAGGTAGTACCCGAAGATGTTGAACCCGAGCGTGCAGACGAACAGCAGCAACCCCGCCGCAAAGATCGACTGGTAGCCAATGGATCCCCGTGGCAGATCCCCCATGGAAACCTGCACAATATAGGCTGTAATGGTCAATCCTGGCTGTCTGGGATCCAGGGTAAAGTTCGGTTGCCCACCTGCGGCGATGGCCACAATCATGGTCTCGCCAATCGCCCGGGAAATTCCGAGGATATAGGCCGAGCCAATTCCCGAGAGGGCAGCAGGATAGACGACCTTGAATGCGGTGATCATGCGGTTCGCCCCGAGAGCATAGGCCCCCTCCCGCAGCAGCATGGGCACAGAACGCATGGCATCTTCGGACAGCGAACTGACGTAGGGAATGATCATCAGCCCCATGACCACCCCCGCACTCAACATGTTCGCCCCCGGCATGTCGGCAAAAACCCTCTGCAAGGCCGGCCCGACAAAAACAAGGGCGAAATAGCCGTAAACCACCGTGGGGATCGCACTCAACAGTTCGAGAGTGGGCTTCAGAAACTCGCGGACCGCGAACGGGGCATACTCGCTCATGTAGACGGCCACGATCGAGCCGATCGGAAGAGCAACCGCCAGGGCCACTCCGGTCGTCACCAGTGTGCCACACAACAGGGGCAGGATGCCAAACCGTGGCGGATCAAAGGTTGGTGCCCAGACCCGCCCCGTGAAAAACTCCAGCCAGGGGACCCCCCGAAAGAATGTCGACGACTCCCAGAGCAGGATCGCCACAATCCCCATCGTCACAACCACTGAGACAAACGCAGCGAGGAACAACAGCCATTCAATCACCTGTTCTCCCCAACGGGGGCGCCCAGCGCCATACAGGGGAGAATCCAGCCCGGCCCCCGAGTTCGGGGAACCGGGCTCAGAACGCTCATTCTCAGTGGGGGGGACACTCGTCACTGGGGCTCCCGTGCCAGGATGTCTTCAATCCGGACCCCCACTTCCGGTTTGCCCTGAAACCCTGAGCCGACCTTGACTCCCCGGAAACGATCCAGCGACATCTGGTACGCCGCAGAGGGCAACGGCATGTACTTCACTTCCGCCACCAGTGTCGGTGCATTGACCAGCAGGAACTCAACGAACGACTTCACCTCGGGACGGTCTGCCGACTGTCGGTTCACGTAGATGAACAACGGGCGCGACAGAGGGTTGTACTGGGAGGCGACCACGGTTTCGAGGCTGGGAAGAACCGGTCCGGCTTCATCCTTCTCCCAGTCGACCGCCAAAGCCTTCACCGACTTCGTGTTTTCGGTGTAATAGGCGAAGGGAATGTATCCCAGCGCCCCCGGATCCCCCTTGATGCCCTGCACCAGCGCATTGTCATCTTCGCTTCCAGTGTAGTCGGTCCGACTCGTACGGGCCTTTCCATTCACCGCTTCTGTGAAATAGTCGAACGTCCCCGAATCGGCCCCCGCACCAAACAGTCGCAGCGGAGTTTCGGGCCAACTGGGATCCACATCGCTCCATTTCATCACCTTGTCCTGCGACTCGGGTGACCAGATCTTCTTCAACTGCTCCACAGTGATCGATTCCAGCTTGTTGGCCGGGTTGACGGCGATTGTCAACGCATCGAAACAGACGGGCAATTCGATGAATTCAATTCCCGCCTCTTTACAACCCGCCCGTTCCGCCTCGCTGACGGGACGGGACGCATTGCAGATGTCGATTTCACCACGAATAAACCGCTTGAATCCCCCACCGGTGCCGGCATGGGCGATGGGCACATCCACCCCCTTGCGGGTGGCCGTCTGGAAATCCTCCGCCGCAACTTCGATCACCGGAAACAGGCTGCTCGAGCCATCGATCCGAACCTTGCCCGTCAGTTTGGCGAGGGTTCCAGGCTCCAGAAGCGGACTCGTCAGACCGCTCGGTGCAACCCCCTCCGCTGGACTCCCAGAGGCCCCCGGTGTGCCCGAGGCTCCCGTGGAGGGGGCAACCGGTGCCGCCGAAGGAGAACATCCGCCCAGCACTACACCACAAATGCCAGCCAGCAACCAACGCACGGCCATCCTCGTTGTGAACATCTCGCACCTTCAGAGAATCGAAATTGGTCTGCGAATGCTAGGCCCGAAAGATGAAGAATACGTGAAGACAGTCCGATGGTCCCTGTGGGCCTGATGGTCGGCCCCGGGCGACGGAAGCGGTTGCGTTGGACACAATTTCCAGCCTATTCAAACGCAATGGCCCGCCCGGGACCACCATGGCAGTCGCGGACCTTGATCGGGGCGAAGACAAAGTAGTGTCCCGATTTCAGGCTGCGAAGATTCGTCAGGAATTCCACCCCCACCATCCCGCGCGTTCCCAGCGCCCAGTAGGTCCACAGGGACTCCCTCTCATCCACCCCTCCCAGGGTCGGGGCATCTGTGCCGACACAGGCGATTCCCCGTTCGGCAAGATACACGACGGCATCAGACGCCAGTGCTGGCCATCCCTCCGACTTGCCGTTCAGCGGATCCGCCTGGCATTTCTCTCCCATGGGCAACGGATGATAGAACTCGTCGCTCCAGCCACTGCGGAAAATCACCACCTCACCGCGCTTCAACATCCCTTCGGCCGCCTCAAACTGACGCAGCCTTTCGGCTGTGATCCGTGGAGACGTGGGCCATTGTTCCGGGCGGGTTGTTCCCCGCAGGTTTGCCACATCCACCACCCGGGCCACACCACAGGTCTGCGCCAGGGGGACCTGCTCCGTGGTCACGGTACTGGTCCCTCGCACACCGTACCTCGCCTCGTACTCCTTCAGGATCTGCCGGACTTCCGGAGCGTAGCGGGCATTGTCGAATCCCGGCTTCGGCAGTGCATAGCTGGGGGGCACGAGGTGGGTTCCGGTGTGGCTATCCAGCATGTGGAGCATGAAGGGAACCTTGATGTTCGGGTTCATGCCAAACCGGATTGTCATGTAGCTCTGGCGGTGATTCCCCACGCCTTTTCCAGGCCAGCTGGAAGGCATGTCATCTGCCAGGGTCACCGAGAGGTCGACCACCTTCTTCGTCCGGGCCGATGCGATCAGTCGGGAGGCGAGGGGATTTCCGACGACTCCAAAAGCCCGGCCTTCGCTGTAGGGGTCACCGGCGTGCTTCGGGCCAATCATGCAGTAGAAGGCCCCTGTTGTCGGCAGCTGCCCAAAACCGATGCCGCTTTCGGTCCAGATCAGCCCGTGCTTGAGCCCGGCAAAATGCGTGGGCTCGGCCAGGTTGGGGAGCGGTCCCATGCTCGTACTGTCGGTCCCCAGGGTCATCACGCCCCGGGACGCCAGGTATTCCATGCAGTCCGGATCGGGATCTGGCCACCCGGGAGTCACCCCTCCGACAGGGTCGGCCCCGAATTTCCGCCCCTCTGGAAAGGGCCGATAGTACTTGTCACTGAACCCGCTGTGGAACAGCACCACATCCCCCCTCCCGAGGGGACGGTTCGCTTTCTCCCACGCCTGGACCCGCGCGCGGTTCACCAGGTCACTCCGACCGGCTGGAGTGGAGTCGAGCAAGTCCCGGCAATCGACAACGCAGGCCTCTCCCCCAAACTGCCACGCCTCGATCTTGTCGGTGAAGGCCAAACCGAATGGCCCGGCGTTCGGCAACCCCGAGTTGGGAGCGGTCACAGAGTGCGGGGGAACATCCAGTTGGGTTCCCGTGTTTCCATCGAGAATCAGGATGTCGCTGTTGTAGGGAGAGAGGGGACCAATCTGCCGGTAATGATTGATCTGGAATGGCGGAAAGGTGGTCCAGGTACACGGGTACTCGGGCGCAATCAGCAATGAGAGGTCAACGAACCGGGGCTCCTCGGCGCGAAGTGTGGAAACTGCTCCCGACCACAAAACCGCAAAAAGCAGTGATAACGGGATCGCCGACCAGTCCCACCCGGAACGATTTTTCAAATCCTTCAGCATGCCGTCCGACCATGTAAGCAGGACCATGTTCACATCTCCACGAGCGCGAAAGAAAGAACGTTCTCTGGTCGAATCCCACAACACGGGTCGGCCATCCTTTCCAGGAGCGACCAGGGCTCCAGGAATTGGCCGAAAAGACCTTTATCCATTCTCAGGAAAAGATCAACAGGACCAGGCTGGTGGTGACCCCGTTGACAATCATGTGCATCACGATGGGAGCGATCAATGCACTGCGCCACTCCCGCAGGATGGCGAGGACGATTGCAACCGCCGCCAGCAGCGGGACCCCGACAATTCCCTGGGGATGAATGACGGCAAACAGGAACGAACTCACGAGGATCGATGCCACAACCGAGAAGGCCTTTCCCCACCCCCCGAATGCTTCCCGGAGATGGCGATACAGCGCCCCGCGGAACATGATTTCCTCGGTGATCGGGACCAGCAGCACGACCGTCACCGCCTGGAGTCGAACCAACCACGAACCCCTGGCGAGTGGCTCGATGATGGGATGCATGGGAGCATCGGCAAACGCCAGCAGGGAGGGTCCCGCCAGAACCGACTGCAGCCGCATCAACACAAAGGTCAGCAGCATTCCCACCAACAGGACTGGCAGTCCTCCCACATACCCCAGTCCTCCGAAAAGAATCTCACGCGATGTCTGATCTGGCCAGTTGAGTCCCAATTCCCGTCGCACCTGCTCTGCGGGAACTCCCCGCCAGACGGGCCAGTAGAGAGTCAGCAGGCTGAGACCGGAACAGACCCCGGAAGCGCCCAGTGTGAATGACGAGGGGACCACAAGACCGACACCAAGATTGAGTGCAAAAAACACCACAAACCACAGGGCGAATGTCTCTGCGTAATAGCCGCCGGTACCTGTGGGACACTGCAACCGGAACCGCAGACTCCCCGTCGCGAGCAGCACCCCGAAACACACCAGCAGCCCAAAACCAACAAACAGGGCCAGGATCGCGACAACTGACAGTCCCATGAACGATCCGGCCGTACGACGGGCCTCTCCCATCAACTGGCGCCGGGTCTCGGAAGATTCGCCTTGATCGGAAGTGACCGCGAGACGCCCCAACCAGCCGAATTGCTCCTGGATCAGCCGTACGTGCTCGGGCGAGAGACCCTGCAGCGGGGGTTCTCCCTGCCTGTTCACTTCGGCCAGCGACCGAACTGCCGCCAGCAGTTCGGCCTGTTCCGGCGAGTCAGAAACTGGCAACTTCGCGAGCGAGTCCAACTCCGAGGCGGCGGCATCATGCCGCCCCGCATCGGACAAGAGCAGAACCCAGCGCAGCCCCCTGCTCAGTGAATCACCACCAAAGGCATCCCTGGGAGACGACTGAAGGACTGCTGCCTGGCCAGAGATTTGTGACAAACCCACGAGGTAACGGGCTTGCAGATCATTCATCATCTCCGCCCCGGCCATTCGGACCTGCTCCCGGGGCCCCCGCCGCTGCAGGCCCACGATCGTTGTGGCCGCGAGGAGGATCACCAGCCAGGCCCAATAGGGGTACGACCGGCTTTGAGCCGATGGATTCTCAGTCCTCAGCCCATCACCCTCGGCGGGAAAAATGGGCTCCGCCGGCAAGGCCGTCTCGTGGGCCACCGATCGTGGCCAGGACTCCTCCCCACCAGATTCGTTCAAGACTCAACTCCCGGAAGACAGAACAATGGTGTGTCGATCGATAAGGGTAAACCATTCCCCGACACCAGCACACCCACGAGTGCCAGGTTCCCCTGGAATCCCCAGGTGGATTTTCAGCTTTTTCGCCGGTGCGGTCGGCGCTGGCACTGGTCACAGAAGAATGTCGCCCGCTGCGCCTGCACAATCCGGCGGATGATTCCTCCGCAACGGGGACACGATTCCCCAGCGCGGTCATAGACCCGGTGCTGGTTCTGATAGCCCCCAGCGCGGTTCAATGCATTCCGGTAGGTTCCATCCGACAGGGTCGAGCCCTCGTACTGGATTGCCTCCAGCAGGACCATCCGGGTCGCCTCCCCCAGTCCCTGAATCTCCCGGCGTGTGAGTCCACTGGCCCGTCGACGGGGGTCAATACCACAAACGTGGAGGATCTCACTGGCGTACAGGTTGCCAATTCCCGCCACCTTGACCTGGTCCAGGAGGGCCACCTTGATCGCCCGCGATGTCGATCGGCAGAACGACAGCCACATCTCGGTCGACATCTCCAACGCATCGGTCCCGAGCTTTCCCGGGCCGAGATTTCGCTCAAGTTGTGCTGGCGAGAAGAGCGAAACGGTCCCCAATCCCCGGCGATCCCAGAACCAGAGGTCCCCCTGCCCGGCCGCCGGCTCGAAGCGCCAGACAAGGCGCAGGTGCTCGCGATCCGGTGGATCGGCCAGCAACAGCAATCCCGTCATCCGTGGTTCGATGACAAATGCACAACCATCGTCCAGCTGCAGAACGATCCGCTTGGCCCGGCGTTTGATTCCGATGACCTGCTTCCCCCGGCTCTGCTCGACCTGCAGTTCCAGTCGGGGTGTCATCGCCAGGGGACGACACGTGTTCGGGCACGACTCGAGGCGACGCAGGATCCGCCCCTCCACATGCGGTCGGATCCCCCGGACCATGGTTTCGACTTCAGGCAATTCGGGCACGGGGAGCTGACCCAGGAAGTGGCTTCAACTGGCCTGCAGTTGCTGTTCCAAAGATTGGACGAGATCGGTCAAAGGCCAGCTGTCGAGCGCCACACGCATGGGGGCCCCCGATTCGAGAGCCGATTGGATCTTCTTTTCGGCCGAGATCACGGTGGCGTGATTGCGACCGCCAAAATAGCGTCCAATCTCAGAGTAGGCGGCACGGGTATGCCGACGGGCCAGGAACATCGCCAACATGCGCGGTTCGGAAAGACCCCGGGTGCGCCGATTTGATCTCAGGTCATCGACAGTGACACCAAAGGTCTCGCACACCACCCGCTCGATGTCAGGCAGGCGGACGACACGCACACAATCCCGCTCGAGCAATCCGACAACCTGCCGCGCCAGGGCGGTTGAGAGGGGGCCTCCTGTCGCCCGCTGAAGATTCCTCAGATTGCAGAGCGCCCCTTCGATCTCACGCACGCTCGAACACCGTGCACGGGCAATGATGCGGGCCGCCTCGGGGGGCAACAGCATCCCCATTCCCCGGGCCTTTCGCGCCACAATTTCCTCCCGCGTCCGCGTGTCGGGCAATTCAATCCGGCAGGTGATGCCCGCCAGGAAGCGGGTGACCAATTCCGGCCGGGTTCGCGAGAGCATCCGGGGATGTCGATCACCCGCCAGCACAAAGCGATGCCCCGAAGATTCGATCTGTTGCAGGGTGTGCAGGAATTCCTCCTGGACCCGCATCTTTCCATCCAGGAAATCCACGTCGTCCACCAACAGCACATCAACCGTGCGAAACCGTTGACGGAACGCAGGCAATCCCTGGACCCGAAGGGCACTGGTAAACTGATTGGTAAACTGCTCCGCGGTCAGCAACAACACCTGCGGTGGCTGGGGCGAGCGCCGGAACGCATCGGTGATCCCTTCCAGCAAATGGGTCTTACCCACGCCCGTGGGGCCAAACACGTACAGCCCCTGGCCCGGTTGCGACTCTGCCGAAACAAAATGTGAGGCGGCCGCCAGGGCGATCTGCCCCCCAGAACCGGCAACAAACTCAGTCAGGCGGGAAAACCGCCGATGTACGGCAGGGCGATCCGCATTCCCCTCGGCTCCCCTCGACAGAGGAATTGTTCCCCCCCCGTCCTCGGTGGTCACCCCATCCACGGCAGTTCGACTGTGCGTGCGGCCCCCCTGGATTGGTTTTGCTGCGGACGGACCTGGGATCGCCGGATTTGCGGAAGACAGTCTTGTGGGCAATGGTCTTCCCGACTCTCCAGCGGCGGTTCCTTCCAGGGCCACACCGGCTTCGGAAGTTGTGCCCGCATCCGCCAGTCCCTCCACCCCAGCCCGGATGAGTTCCTGAAACCGAACCCGACCCGACTCACCGCGCAGTTCCTGGGCGAGTTGGTTCAAGGTCGAGCGGTGACGTGACTGCAAGACATCCATCAGGAAGGATTGGGGGGCATGAACCAGCAGTTCGTCTCCATTCCATTGGAAGACCACCTCGTTCCGTCGCAAAGCATCGTAATGCCGCAACCCCAGGCGATCAATCAGCCGTTGCTGGAGGGCGGAATCTGCCGCACCACTGGAAGCCGTGCCAATCCCCTCGTGACCAGCCTGCCCCAAGCCGATCGGCCCCAGACCTGCCTGCCCCAGACCTGCCTGCCCCAGACCTGCTTGCCCCAGACTTGTTGTTTTTTGCACACCATCGGTCTCGTCCGGAAATCCGGGTTGCATCGTGCCACCCCCAACCAGGCGCGCCGCTCCACACTGCACAGGTCGATAGAACGGCGACCGCAAGTCCCCGCGACCAGAGCAAAAGACAAAAGGGCTCCGGACACAGTCCAGCTGTGCCGTTCGACTTTTCATCCACTGCCAAGCGCAGAAACTCCGGTCGCGATCTCTCGCCTGAAGCCAGGACGTCGCGCGCGGTTTGTCAGACAATTGTTTCAGCGACCTGCGTTTCGGGCACCAGAATCCCCGCACCAGGGGAATTCACCGATTCGCCGCCACTGTCATCCACTCACTCGGTGAGGCAGAAGATACCCCGCCTCTCCACGATGTCAAACCAGATTTCGCCACACACAATGCACACACAAAAACCACAACAATTTCACCGGTGATTCCTGCCGAAACCGGCCACCAGTCAGCCTCGTTGCAAGCCCGACAGTCGGCCCGTTGCTGGGGATATCCTGTGGGCTCGATGGACCTTAAAACCGTCAATTCCTTCACATTCGGCCCTCCTTTCCCGGATGAAAGTTCTCAGTGTTTCCCTCCCCTCCCCCGGGTCGAAGGCACCATCCTGAACCCGGTGACCGGCACCTCGCACCTGCCCGCAGTCCATTGCCGCTCCTGAGCGAGAAGGGAAGCAGTTCCGGAGAACTCGAAGCCCCCTGGGCCAACACAGTCTTTTCGGAAACACGGTGGGGAAAGTCGCCCCGAACCAATCCGGCAGCGGGCTGACCATGTCACCCGAAGAAGACCTGACGACGGTTCCAACCCAGACTGCCGAAACCGGACGCCGGGACGAAAACGAGCGGAACTCGTGGCGGGAATGCAACAGGGCCGGTGGTCTCCCGGAGGGAGAGCACACCGGCCCTGGAAGAGATTTGCCTGACGGAAATCAGTTGTTGCGGCGACGATCGGACCGGCGTGAAGAATCGGGCTTCTCGGCCGCCTTCAGAATCTGGGCCCACAGACCTGTTCCGGGGGGTTCGGTCCCGCGATCGGTTTCCGCAGGACGGCGGGGAGGGGCCGAGATGACCTCGGGCTCCACTGCCACATTCGAGGAACCCGCAGCAACGGGGGGCAGCTTCTTGGGAAGCAGCAGCTTCTCCGTGATGCCCCAGACACTCGACACAATGAAGTACACACACAATCCGGCCGGTACCCGGTAGAACATCACAAGCATGAAAATCATCATGAAGTTCATCGTCTTCTGCTGGATCTCCTGTTCCTCATTGGCCGGCGGCGGAGTGAACAGTTTCTGCTGCACCATGAACAATGCGTAAACGATCACGGGCAGGAGGTTGAAGGTCGTCCACCCGACAAACGGAACCTTGAACGGGAGTTGAGCCAGTTCATCCGGAGCCGCCAGGTTGTCGAAGTACAGGAACGGAGCCATGCGCAGGTCGACGGCATGATTCAGGGACTGGTAGAGGCCAATGAAGATCGGCATTTGCAGCAGCGCCGGCAGACACCCCATCTGGAACGGACGCACGTTGTGCCGGCGATACAGCTCATGCATCTCCTTCATCTGCCGGGTCGGATCATCCTTGTACTTCTCTTTGAGTGCCGCCATTTTCGGCGAGATTTCCTGCATCCGCGCCGCATTCTGCGCCTGCTTGATCGAGATGGGGACCATGATCGCCCGGACCAGCATCGTGAGGCAGACAATCGCGATTCCCCAGCTTCCCGTCAGCGACTGAAACCACACCAGCAGCTTCACCAGACGCCGCGCGGTCCACCGGATCAGTCGCCCCAACCCCAGGAAATTTCCGTAGTCAATCACTCCTTCCGAGAGGGGGGGCAGGACTTCTTCCCGCTTCGGGCCGACGAACATGCTGAGGTCATGGGTGACCTCGGCACCCGCGACACCGGCAGCCGCCAATTCCAGGGGAACCGACGTCAACTCGACTGAGATTTCACTGGCCGACAGGTTGTTGCGATTGGCGTCACCGACCAGTGACTGTCGGATCGAAGCAAACGGAGGCTTGGCGAATGCATCCCCCTGCGGACAAATGAGCGCCGCGAAATACTGACAGTCCAGACCGATGTATTTCACCGGCTTTCGCCACTCTTCCGTCTTGCCATCGGCAATGCTCTTCGCGTCGAGTTGCTGGTGATTCAAGACCTCCGGCCCATCGAGAAATCCAGCGACAACATCTCGGAATTTCGAGGTGTTTTCGGTGTTCTCAAGGACCAGTCCCGTCGGCCCCTGCAGCACATAATTCAGCGTCCGGGCATGTTGACCCAGGTTGCGAAACACCAGTTGGCAATTCAGCAGATAGGCGGAAGCCTCGGGGCGCTGCTCCGTGGGGTCGCCTCCAGAAACCTTTGCGACCCGGTAATGCTTCTCGATCCGGACACCATCAATTTCCACCGCAAAGACTGCCGATTCGTGCGGTGCCTCGGCCGGCTGGACCGAGACCAACTCCCAGTTGAGCTTTCTGAGGTTGGAATCGAGTTGGGGAACTTCCAGTTCAAGGCTGCGGGGCCGGATGTCTCCCGCTCCCACAACCACCAACGGATCATGGGGCGTGCGGAGTGAGACCAGCTTGGGGTCCACCATCGTCACCCGCTCGACCGCCGCTCCCTGGGAGGTCAACAGCACTCGCTGCCGAAAACCGGAGCCCAGATCGGCGGCACCCAGTTCCACTTCTTTCCGGGGATGGCTGGGGAGCTCACCTCGAGGGGCCCCCGCCGCGGGTTTGCCCGCCGGTTGTTCGGCCTCAGCCTCGCCTTTGTCGCCCACCGCAGAGAGTTCCCCTCCCGCGACGAGGGGAGACGACTCCCCATTGCCGGAGTCCGATTCCGGCCCCTCTTCCGGGCCGACCTGGTTCTCGACCGCATTGGGCGGACGCTTGGGCCGAGGTGGCACCAGCTTGGGTACAACCAGCAGATACCATGCCCCAATGACGAGCATTGACAACACGGTCGCCAACAACAGGCGCTTTTGTTCCATGACTTCTCAAGGCGTGTGCGAAGAATCCAAGGCCACGCGTTGACTAGCGTCCGTCTCGCAGCCGGTCACCGAGGTAGTTATCCAACTCGGGGATCCCCAGAATCTTAGCCCGTGTCGCTTCAACATCGTAGGGCACACGTTGAAACTCCACTCCCGCGTTGCCATCTTTGAGAATGACGTAGGAAGAACGGGGGTCGCCATTGCGCGGTTGTCCCACCGAGCCCACGTTGATCAACAGCTTTTCGGCAGCCAGGGAATACTGGAAATCACATTCCTCAGGGCGGAAAAATTTCAGCGACTCGGTAAATACTCCCGGGACATGGGTGTGACCCTGGAAACAGTACTTCGGTACCAATCCAAAAATCCGTTCCATCTTTCGCTGGTTGTAGATGTCGTCGGGGAAGACATACTCGTTCAGCGGGTTGCGGGCCGATCCGTGTACATACAGCAGATCACCATCCCGATGGGTCCGGGGCAATTCTCCCAGAAACTCCCAGCGCCGCTCATTGCCCTTGGGATCCCCCTTCTCGAGTTGATCCCGGGTCCAGAAAATCGCCCGCTCCGCCCCTTGATTGAATCCTTCCGGATCAAACAGGGCTCCCTGGTCGTGATTCCCCAGAAGTGTCATCTGGCAATGCTTCATCACCAGGTCAATGCATTCCCTGGGATTCGGTCCGTACCCGACGATGTCTCCGAGACAATAAATCTCCGTAATCCCTCTGCCCCGAATGTCTGCGAGCACCGACTCGAGCGCCTCGAGATTTCCATGGATGTCGCTGAGGATCGCTTTCAAGAGCGTCGTGCCTTCGTTTCCGAACCAGAACCCTGCCAAGCCGAGGCATGCCACCTGCACACACAACGTACTCCCTAAGGGTATTGCAAGACTTGGAGTTGGGTCAAGTATCTGAACATAGCCACAACGGGAAATCGACCGTGATGACCGGGGGGCTTCCCTGTGCAGCCAACGGGTCCCCCGATATCCTTCCCGACGATCTGACAGGGGCAGGTCCCACGGCCCACACCGATCCGTTTTCCCATTCTTCTCCGGTCTGAACTGCCATGCCGACAAATCTCGGGCGATTCCGACGGTTCCTCCCCTGGATTTGCCTCATCGCGGCGACCTCGCAGGGGGCAGAACAGAGCCTGAACGGACAAAAGTTCACTCTGCCAGAAGGTTTTCAGGTGGAATTGGCCGCTGCCCCCCCCTTGATCGACCGGCCAATCAGTGCCGATTTCGATGAACAGGGCCGGCTGTACGTGACGGAATCTTCGGGAACGAACGACAAGTCTGATGTCCAACTCGCCAACAAGCCCCACCGCGTCGTGCGGCTGGAAGATACCGATTCGGACGGCATCTTCGACCGTCGGACCATCTACGCGGACCAGCTGATGTTTCCTGAGGGGGCGCTGTGGTATCGAGGCTCGCTTTACGTCTCTGCCCCTCCCAGCATCTGGAAACTGACCGATACCGACAATGATGGCGTCGCCGATCACCGGGAAGAATGGCACCGGGGAGGGACCCTGACCGGCTGTGCCAACGACCTGCACGGCCCCTTCCTCGGTCCCGATGGCTGGATTTACTGGTGCAAAGGGGCGTGGGCCGAACAGACGATCGAACGGCCTGGCCAGACCCCTTGGGTCACCCGGGCGGCCCATGTTTTTCGGAAACACCCCGATGGGGCCGGGCAGGAAGCGATGATGACGGGAGGGATGGACAATCCGGTCGACATCGCCTTTACGGCCGATGGCGAACGGATCATTTCCTCCACGTTTGTCCAACACCCGGGAGGTGGTCTGCGAGACGGGCTGCTCCACATCGTTTATGGGGGGGTCTATGGGAAAGACCATGCCCCGATCGACAATGCGCCCCGGACCGGTGACCTGATGCCCATCCTGGTCCACCTGGGAGCTGCCGCTCCCTGTGGCCTGACCCGCTATGACTCGGCGGTTTTTGGCGAGGCATTCCGGGACAATCTCTTTGCCTGCCTGTTCAACATGCACAAGATCACCCGGCACGAATTGACCCCGTCGGGTGGAACCTTCGCCAGTCAGACCACCGACTTTCTGGTCTCCGACAACATCGATTTCCACCCCACCGATGTGCTTGAAGATGCTGACGGCAGCCTGCTCGTTGTGGATACCGGCGGCTGGTACAAACTGTGCTGTCCCACCTCTCAACTCTGGAAACCTGATGTCCTCGGTGCCATCTACAGGGTTCGCAAGAGTACTGCCGAGAAAATTCCGGACCCACGCGGCTCGCGGATTCCATTCGAGCAGCTCGGCCCCCTGGCAGCACGCTTTCTGGGAGACCGGCGACCGGCGGTCCGTGCCCGCGCGACCGACGTCCTGGCCCGTGCGGGGACCGCAGCGGTCGCCGCACTTGGCGAGTTGCTGTCGGATGCGAATCCCCGGACTCGGCTGAGGGCCGTCAGGGTGCTGTCGCAGATTCCCCACCCCACCGCATTCGAACGCTTGCGGACAGCCCTGGAGGACGGTGATGCGACAGTCCGACAAGCGGCGGGGCACGCGCTCTCCCTGGTGCGGGATCCCGGTTCATTCGATCCCCTCTGCCGACTTTTGGAATCGTCTTCGGTCGCCAATCGCCGGATCGCCGCAGAGGCACTTGGACGGATCCAGGATCCCCGGGGAGTGCGACCTTTGCTGGAGGCTGCAGCCCGTCCCCCCTACGACCGTTTTGTTGAGCATTCGATCCTCTACGCACTGCTGGAAATCCCCGGCAGCAGCGAATTGGAAGAGTGGCTGAGCGAAGATCCTGAATTTGTTCGGCATGATCCCCTGGCCCTCCGTGCGGCACTGATGGCCCTCGAACAGAAACCCGGGGCACAACGACCGATGGGGGGGATACTCAGGCTGCTTCGGGCAGAGAACGAGACGGCCCGCGAGACGGCGGCGTGGATTGCCCGGCGACACCCGGAATGGGGAGCGGAGCTTGCGCAAGAACTGGGAGAGATGCTGCGTTCCGTACAGGAAACGCAAACCGAAGGCCCCCGGCAGAGACTATTGCAACTGCTGAAAGGTCTCGCTCCCTCCCCCCACATCCAGAAGGTCCTCGGTGATTTGGCCGGAGATGCCGAAACCCCCGTCGGGGGACACTCGCTGATCCTGAAGACCATGGCCGAGTCGGGGTTGAAGGAACTGCCCGATTCGTGGGCCCAGGCCTTGATCCCAGCGCTCGCGTCGGAGGATCCCGACCGGGTGCAGGAGGCGTTGCGGGTCGTGCGGTCGGTTCCGTCGCCCAAGTCGGGACAACAGGAGGTGTCTCAGGCGGTGCTTTCGATCACAACAAATCCAGGTCTGCCGCCCGCGGTCCGGAGGCAGGCGCTGGCCACGGTCCCTGGGGGACCGGGTCCTTTGGATGAGGGTGTCTGGCCGGTCCTGATGTCACCCCTGACGCAGGATGCACCGGTACCCGATCGGCTGGAAGCGATCGACGTCCTGCAGCGAGCCACCCTGTCGATGCCTCAACGACTGCTGCTGGCTCCCCTTCTGGGTCAACTCGGCCCCCTCGAGGTCGATCGTCTGCTGGGAATCTTCCGTGAGCAGTCGGACCCGGAATTGGGACGGGCAGTCGTCGCGGGACTGAGGGATTCCCCAGCACTGGGCAACCTGCGCATCGATGCCCTGAAATCGGCGCTGGCCAGGTTTCCCGAGGAAATCCAGGTCGAGGCACAACCCCTGCTGGATCAGATCAATTCCGAAAGTGGTCGGCAGAAAGAAAAACTCGCGGCGGTGTTGGAACGCCTGAAACCACTGGAGGGGGATGTTCGTCGGGGACAGGCGGTTTTTCACAGCAACAGGGCGGCCTGCTCGGCTTGTCATGCGATGGGCTACCTGGGTGGGTCGGTTGGTCCAGACCTGACCCGGATCGGTGGAGTCCGGGGGGAGCAGGATCTGCTGGAATCGATCCTGTTCCCAAGCCTGTCATTCGTGCGCAGCTACGAGCCTGTGGTGATTGCCACCCATTCGGGCAAGACCTATTCTGGAAACGTGCGTTCTGAGGGTCCGGACGGTGTCGTACTGACGACCGGCCTCCGGCAGGAAGTGCGACTGGGCCGGGACGAAATTGAAGAGATTCGCCCCGGGAATGTCTCCGTGATGCCTTCCGGGCTCGATCAACAGTTGTCCGATCAGGACCTGGCGGACCTGTTGAGTTTCCTGAAGGGTGCCAAGTAGAGTTCGAACTTCTGAAACCGCCCCCGGCGGTGTCGGGTAAATGGAGTGGACCGACCTGAACCTTCAAGGCGGCCACACTTGTCCAAACATACAACCCTGGTTGGGTTGGATTCCGGTTCCTTCTTCCTTTGGGATGTGTCGCATGTTGGCCCGCATTCGTTTGATGGCCCTCTGGGGGGTGTTTCTCGGCTGGGGAATGCTTCCCGCATTGAGCTGGGCGGAGTCGGTCCCCAGCGATCGTCGACTGCCGAAGGGGACAGTGGCCTTCCTGACGATCCGCAATATGTCCGAGTTCAAGACTCGCTTCGGACAGACAATGATGGGGCAGATGCTGGGGGATCCGGCCCTGCAGCCGCTGATCAACAGCATCCAGGGAAAAATGTCCGAAAGCCTGGAACAACTGCAGAGGCAAACCGGCTTCTCCCTGGGCGAACTGATGTCGATTCCCGAAGGGGAGATGACGATGTCGGTGACGCTGGGGCCCAATGCCGGCCAATTTGCGATGACCACACTCATGGACTTCACGGGACACGAAGAATTGTTCCAGCGTGTCCTTGAGAAAATGCAGCAGGAAATGGAGAAGAATGGAGTCGCCCGAATCGAGGAAGAGGTCGAAGGGACCCCGGCCAACCTGATCAAGGTGGACCTGGGAGAGACACCGATCAAGGTTGTGCCTGGCTATTGCGTCAAGGACAAGACATTCGTGTTTTCAACGCATACCGATTCGTTGAAAAGCGTGCTGACCCGCTGGTCGGGAGATCATGACGAGACGCTGGCCTCGAATGACTCGTTCCGGTACATCATGGAGCGTTGTCGGCACGAATCGACCGAGTCGGCCCCACTGGCCATGTGGTATCTGGATCCCCTCGCGATTGTGCGGGGAGGGCTCTCGGTGGATCCCCAGATGGCGTTCCAGGCGGCGATGGCGATGGGGGTGATGCAGCAGATTGGCGTCGACAAGCTGAAGGGGATTGGCGGGAGCAGTGACATGGCCGTCGGCGACTACGACGGTTTTTCGCGAACCTTCCTGTTCGCCGAAAGTTCGGCCAAGGGAGTGATGAACCTGATGCAGTTCGATGAGGGAGCGGTCGGACCTCCAGCCTGGGTCACCAGCGATGTGATGTCGTTCTCGTCCACCCGCTGGAATCTCGAAAAAGCCTACCAGACGGTGGAGTCACTGGTGGACATGTTCGCTGGTCCCGGTACAACCGCCCGGCAACTCGATCAGATTGCCGAGAACGCCGAAACAGGCAACCTGCATCTCAAAAAGGATGTCGTTGACCAGATGACCGGCGCGTACATCTCGATCAGCGATCAGGTTGGCCGTGGGGAAGAGTCGCGACAGCGGATGCTGTGGGCGCTCGAATTGAAAAACGCGAATGCCATGAAGGGGGTCTTGGCACGCCTGGCCGGAATCGAGGGATTCCCGGGAAAACAGCGCGAATTCCAGGGAGAAACGATCTACGAGTTCACGATCCCGGAAGGGGCTCTCGAAGGACTGGGGGTTCCCAACCTGACCCAATTGCAGGCCGGTGCGGATGAGATCCAGGGTGAATCGACGATTGGGCTGGCGGTCGCTGACCAGCGTCTCATGGTCGCCCTCGATGTCACCCTGCTGGAACAGATCATCCGGGGAGCGGGAGATCGGGAGCCCCTGTCGACATCAGCCGTCTACCAGCGAGTCGCGTCGCGGTTCCCCGCCCGGGCGGCGGCGATTGGATTCAATCGGGGTGATCTCCAGCTCGAATCAATGCTGGAAGCGGCCAAGTCGGGAATGCTTCAGCAGGCCACCCAGGGACAGATCGACCTCGACATCGACCTTTCTCTGCTCCCTCCGGCCGAAGTGCTGAAGAAATACACAGCCCCCTCGGGCAGCTACATGGAAGCGGATGAAAAGGGGCTCCGCTGGACCAGCTTCACCCTCAAAAACTGAGCGGTTGAAA
>DNUF01000172.1 GCA_003508595.1 Planctomycetaceae bacterium | reverse complement strand
TTGGACATCGAAGTCGACCTCCTGCAGTGCAGGGACACCGGCGAAACGCCGGGTGACCCTGGAAAATTGCAGGAGAGGGACCGTTTCCAGCGACACTGCGGTGGCATCCGTGAGGGAGGCGAAGGGGTCAAGTTCGCGTGATCGTAACGGTCACCCCACGGATTTGGCAGTTCATCGACTCCCTGTGCCAGGCCGGGGATTTTGGTCGGATCGACTTGCGGGCAGATCCTGTCACGGGACGGCTGGCGGCCCGCTCGTGGGGGCGGCCGTCCCGCGCCTGGTCCCTGGTCCCCCACCCGACTCGCAGTCGGGGGAAAGTGAACTGCAGGGGTTGTAGCGGGAACGCCGCCAAGGGGTGATGCAGCAGATTTTCCAGTAAAAACGACCAGACCTGTCGGGAGGGGGCTCTTCGGATCGATCTGCGCGACAAACGTCGTCTGGACTGACTGGCATTTTCCGGGAGTCGGGCGGACGAGGATTCTGCGCCCATTCCGGCGGGGGTGCTGCATCCGATATTTCCGACGAAGGACGATGTTCCTGGTGCCGGTTTGGCCAACGATTCCCCTGCGGATCGCCCGCCATGGACTAGGCTGCATGGAGAGGGGAATTCGGCCGTTGCCGCATCCCGCCTCGTTCTTTCGGGAGATCCGCTCATGTTGCCACATCGCCTGACACTGCCTTTGCTGCTCACCCTGATCGTGCTGGGTGACGGTTCGCCGGTGCCAGCGCAGCAGGGAGGTTCGAACCGCGAGCAATTCACCAACAAGAGCCGATTCAAGATTCCGTTCCGGTTTGATGCCGCCGAGTTGGAGCAACTGGGGGCGCGGGAAGTGGAATTGTGGGAGTCGCGCGATCGGGGAGCAACCTGGAAAGCCCGCAACCGGGTGGCACCGACGGCGGGAAAATTCCAGTACGAGGCGACCGAGTCGGGCTCGTACTGGTTCTGTCTCAAGCTGATCGACCGGAACCAGAACCTGCACCCCAATTCGGCCCCCCGGGCGGGCCTGAAGGTTTATGTCGATCTCGACCTGCCGCAGGTGGACCTGCAGCTTTCGCAGGGCAGCCCGGGGACGGTGCAGATTTCGTGGAACCTCTCGGATGATGCCCTCGAATTGAATACGCTGCGGCTGCGGATTCGCCAGCCGCAACGGGAGTGGAAAGAGCACTCGATCCGGCGTGCCGCAACCGGCTCTGACGACATCCGTGTTGAGGGGACTGGCAAGTTCGAGGCCGAACTGGCCGTGGCCGATCTCGCGGGAAACGAAACCATCGAGCGGCAATCGATCCAGATTCGCGGTGCGGGGAACTCTCCCACCAGCACGCGCGGCGAGAAGATCGCCACCCGCCAGCGGGATCCGGGTGGCGATCGACTGGAAATGGCCAGCCAGTTTCCGGGGCCTCGCTCCAAGGGGGTCAAACCTGTGGCTGCGGCTCCGCAGGTTGACCGGAGCACGCCGGCCACCCCGGTCGCCGACGCCGGTACGGGACCGAAAAATGTGCGCCGCACTTCCACCTCGGAAACAACAACAGCCACGCCCCGGACAGTCCGGTATGTCAATACCCTGCAGTTCGACCTGAAATACCGTCTGCGGGACGTTGCGCCGGATGAAAAGATCCCGGTGGAACTGTGGATGACCGCCGACGGTGGGGCCAGCTGGCAATTGGCCAGCCGGGATGACGCCGGAAGGAGCCCGTTGCAGGTGACCGTCGAACAGCCGGGCGAATATGGAGTGCAGTTGGCCTGGCAGCGCCCCTCGGGGCGTGGGGCATCGCGACCGCAGGACGGGACCCCGCCACGGGATCTGTTCATCGTGGACCGACGCGCCCCCGAACTGGAACTTCTGGGGGTGCAGTCGTCACACAAGGGGAACATCCAGACGGTGACCATCCGCTGGCGGGCTGCCGACGAACATTTCTCGGACACGCCGATTCGCCTGCTGTGGGGCCCGACCGCCGAGGGGCCGTGGAGCGAAGCGATCGCCGACTTGCCCAACGACGGACGATATGACTGGAAGCCCGAGTCGCAGTTGCCCGACTCGATCTTCGTGAGGCTCGAGGCGCGGGATCAGGCGGGCAATCTGCGGATTGCCGAGTCTCCCCGCCCAGTGCGTCTCTCGACAGGCGGCCTGGAGGACGAAACTCAGCCCGGCAACGACGCAGCTCCCCTGTCGGACGATTCGACGCGCTGAACCCGTTCAGCGGCGCGGCGCGACAGGGAGTCCCTGCCCGACCTGAGTCGAACGGTCCGACGATCCGGTCTGTTGGGGACGCTGCAGCAGGACGAGCTCGAAACCAGCCTTCATGAACCAGGGGACACGCGCGACCTCGCGGAGGTCGGCGGGCAACCGGTGCTGGTGACGGGCAAGGTCGTCGGACCGGGCTACGACAAACGACGGTCCCCGTTGCTCGCTCCACCAGTCAAGAACCTGGTCAACCGTATCCAGGCGTTCGACCCGATGAGCCCCGGCGTATTCACCGCTGTAGTAGATCAAACCCGGCCGGAAGAAGTGCCACGAGGCGCATGACGAGGTTCCGGTCGGGTCGGCTTCGCGCATCGCCCGGGCCAACAGCACATTGGACTGTCCCCGATCGACTTCGGCCGCAGTCCAGGCAAACAGCGCCACGAGGAAGAGCGCGGTGCTGATGGTCCACGCCCGCAGCGCACCGGCTGTATCACGGTGCTGCGACAACCACAGGGCGACGGCACCGCCAGCCAGGACGGGGATCGCGGGAAGCCAGAGCCAGGCGAGGTCGAGTTGCAGGTGCCGGGCGACAAACGGCGGGACCACCAACAATCCAGCCCCGATCAACAGCAGGGTCCCCCACATCAGGGAGAGGGCTCCCCGACCAATCAGGTCGGGGTTGGCTTCCCAGCGGGCCACAAACGCCCCGGTCAAGATGGCCAAGGCCGGATAGGCGGGAACGACGTAGTGCGGAAACTTGGTGGTCGCCAGAGAGAAGAAACCGACCCAGACCACAATCCAGCAGATCAGCAGACGCTCGGCAGGAAACAGGTGTCCGGCCGCCCGGTATTGCTGCCACAGGTCGACAATCACCGGGCGGGCCAACAGGATCCATGGGAAGAACCCCACGCAGATGGCCGCCAGGTAAAACCAGGCTGGGAGGGCGTGGTTGTCCATCCCCGCCGTGAACCGGTGAAAATGGTGGGTGCCGAAGAATCCCCGCAGGAATTCTCCGTCGGTTTGCCAGCCCACCGCGGCGAACCACGGGCCAGAGACCAGCAGCACACAGCCCAGGCCGACGAATGGAGACATCCGCCAAACCTCACGCCCGATGCGTGCCGGAGTGAACTGCCCAAGCCAGTTCCCCACTGCGTTCCACCAGCCACTCCCGAGTTCGGATCGCGGCATGGCGGCAGTGTTCCCAGCGGCTCGGCGAGGCGAGCTCAGACGAAACAGTCCGAGCACGCAACCTGGCAGCAGAAGTCCAATGGGACCTTTCGTGAGGACGGCCAACCCCATCGCGGCATAGATGCCACACCAGTCACGAAGGGTGGGGTCTTGCCATTCGGCAGCGGTGAGGCGGTCACGCGGCTGACAGGCCCTGACGTAAAGAAAGACCGCCAGAGTGCAAAAGAAGACCAACTCGGCATCACAGGCGGCAGCCCGGGCGATGACCACGAAATTGAGACTGGTCGCCAGGATGACGCCGCTCCAGAACCCGGCCCGCTCGGAAAACAACCGGGCACCGAGCCGGGCGACCAGCAGGACAGTCGCCAGTCCAAACACTGCGGCAGGAAGACGGGCGGCGAACTCGTTGACTCCCCACAGGCGAAAGGCCCCGGCCATCAGCCAGAACATGACCGGGGGCTTGTGTGAGAAGAGTTCGCGGTTGAACCGGGGGACAATCCAGTCGCCCGACTGATGCATCTCGCGGGCAACTTCTGCGAAATACGTTTCGTCGTCGTCCCAGAAATGCGTCGCCCCGAGCCCCGTGAGATACACCCCGGCACACAAGATCGCCAGCCAGACCCGGGAGCGTGCTCCCTCAGCCTGCAGGATCAAACTGGTGAAGGGGGGGGCAACAGCAGGCATCCTTGCCTCGGATTGAGAGTAGGGAACGGCCCGGCAGTGTCCGTCTGCCCGACAACCTCACAGAGTGTGCGAAGTCTATTCCCACTCAGGGTTTTGGTTCAATCTCAATTTCGCAATCAGGAGAGAACCGGGCCCACTCCCTGAGGAATGCGGAGAGCGTCGACGCGCACGATTTCTGTCCAACGGCGAACTGAATCTGGACTCACCTCCAGCCCGACACGGCCCCGGATATTTCCAGAATGTGTTCGATCGAAGCCGCCCGAAACCGGACCTACAGATCTTCCGCCTTGATCTTGCCCATGGCGACCTTGCGGAGCTCTTCGAATCCCGAAAGATCACGCCCAAATCGGCGGTAAATTCGGGTTTGCCTCACTTCCAATTGCCGAGACCAGACACTCGAGGTGGCTCCACTGAAGAGCCCCGAGACCGCACGCTGAAACGCAAAATCAGCCGCGTTGTTGTTCCTCTCCCCAGTCACCGGAAGCAGTCCTTCCCGCAAATCGACTTGCTGCAACTTCTTGCGAGACAGCAACTTGAGCTCAGGACGGTCATCCCACCGACGAAACTCGCCGCGCCAGTTTCGCTGCAGTTCGGAAAAGGCTCCCTGCGGCGTGAACAGATCGAATGCCACTGGTGTTGGGGTCGACAAACCAACGAAGTCGCCCGTCACCAACGAGGACGCCTGGCGGGTGGCGGTGATTGTCGCACCGGCAGAACCGCCAACAAGTACCAAATCTGCCTCGATTCCAGATGAACCATCGATCGTTGCTGACGGGCATAGGCCACGATCAATTCGGAAGTCGGACAAGTTTCTTCCGCCGGCCGAAACCAAAGAAAAACAGCCCGACAGGGAAACAGGTTCCACCGGGTTCTGCCCCGAAGCGTCACCGGACGAAATCACCCCGGCCGAACCGACAGAGAGATGGCCCGCGAGAATCAGGAAAGCCAGCACCAGCCGTCGCGGCAATTTCGGGGGGAGGCTCCGATGGAAAAATCGGAATGCCGGGGCTCCACCCTGCTGGGCCCGAGCGGTCTTCTCAACGATGGAAAATGAAACGGCCACGAACAGTCCCCCCAAATTCCAACCACAAACAGTGAACCTCCGTATCTCATCCCTGAAATAACGTGGGTGGCACACCGAAACCACCCAATCCTGGAACACAGAGCGTCTCCGAATCGAGGGAGCCACCCATCGCGTCCTCTCCAAGTGTATCGGGTCAGCGTCAGAGAATCACGGAAATCCGCTTGGTTTCTAAGAAACAAAAGCTTGGTTTTCCGAAAAAACGGTGTCAGGCCCCAGCCGCAGGTTCGTTTCCAAAGGGAGGCTCACGCTGATCGTGACAACCGGTCGGAACGCAATTCTCATGACAATCGGAAAGCATTCGCCAAATCTCCTCATCCAAAGCGCCGAATCTGCAGGGAATCGCCGACCCGCCCCTCCCTTCACGCAGACGGGTGGATAGACTAGAGGATTCGTTGGATCTCACGGCTTCCCTGCGCCCCCCTGCTCTGCCATGGCCAATCCCCCCGTCCGCAATCGCAAGCCCATCCTGTCGATCGGCCCAGAGCATTTTGTCAACCGGGAATTGAGTTGGCTGGAATTCAATGCCCGGGTCCTCGAGGAAGCGGAGGACCCCACGAACTTCCTGCTGGAGCGGCTGAAGTTCCTCAGCATTTTCAGCAGCAATCTTGACGAATTCATGATGGTGCGAGTCTCGGGTCTGCGTGAGCAGATGAACGGGATGGCCGACCCGGAAGACCGGATGCCCGAAACCCTGAGCATCCACGAGCAGTTTCGACAGGTCCATGCCCGGACCCATTCGCTGGTTGAACGGCAGTATGCATGCCTGCGCGAACAGGTGATGACCGGGTTGGCCCAGGCGGGGATCCGGGTCCTTGACCCCTCGAGCCTGGGGGCGGCTGAGCGGCAGCACCTCGACAACTACTTTCTGCAGACCGTCTTCCCCGTCCTGACGCCGGTGGCGATTGACCCCAGCCATCCCACGCCGCACCTGCGCAGCCGCGGGCTCTACATCGCAGCCATGATCGACCAGGCGCAGTACCGGCCCGGCGCCTCCCACACGCTGCTGGCGGTCACCCACCTGCCCCCCGTGCTCCCCCGACTGATTCGCCTCCCGGGAGACGGCTTCAACTATGTCTTGCTGGATCAACTGGTCGGCTCGCGACTCGATCAACTCTTCAGCGGCTCGCGGATTGCCTGCTGGACCACCATTCGCATCACCCGCGACGCCGACCTCGACATCGACGGCGACCAGGTGCTGCACGATCTGTCACAGGCCGTCGAGGAGGGACTGAAGGCACTGCGGCACCGGGACGTTGTCCGGCTGGAAGTGGCACCGGGTGCGGACCAGGCGCTGGTCGAGGCGGTCCGCCGCCCCCTGGGACTCAGCAACGAGGAGATCTATGTGGTCAATGGGCCGCTGGACCTGACCGCCTTCATGGAATGGCACGGGCTGGCCGAATTTCCCCACCTGCGGGACGAGCCCTTCACCCCGCGGCGGCCGTTGGGGCTGGAAGAGGGAACCGATTTCTTCGCAACCATTCGAAAAAAGGATGTGTTGATTCACCATCCTTACGAATCGTTCCAGTGTGTGGTGGAGTTTCTGCAACAGGCGGCCGAAGACCCCGACGTTCTCGCGATCAAGCAGACGCTCTACCGGGCCGGCAGTGAAAGCCCGGTGATTCGGGCCCTGATCAATGCGGCCGAGAAGGGTAAAAGCGTGACCGCGGTGGTCGAACTGCTGGCCCGCTTCGACGAACAGTCCAATGTGAAGTGGGCCCGCCAGATGGAACGGGCGGGGGTGCATGTGGTGTATGGCTTTGTCAGCCTGAAGACCCACTGCAAGCTGACCCTGGTGGTCCGGCGGGATAGTGACCGCATTCGGCGGTACCTGCACCTCGGCACCGGCAACTACAACTCTTCCACCGCCAAGATCTACACCGACCTCGGGCTGTTCACCGCCCGGGAATCATTCGGCGAAGATGCCTCGGCGCTCTTCAACTACCTCACCGGGTATTCGACCGGCTACCAGTGGCGAAATTTCATCGTGTCGCCCGACTACCTGCAGGACCGGGTACTGGAGCTCATCAACCGGGAGGCAACCCGAGCCCGCGCCAAAGAGGGAGGCAGGATCTTCGCCAAGCTCAACCAGCTGGTCGACCCCGAGGTCATTGAGGCGCTTTACAAGGCCTCACAGGCCGGGGTGAAGATTGACCTGCTGGTGCGGGGTAGCTGCTGTCTCCGCCCGGGGGTGAAGGGAATCTCCGACAACATCCGGGTCTTGAGTATCCTCGACCGATTCCTGGAACACAGCCGGATCTATGTGTTTGGGGAGGGGGAGCAGGCCGAGGTCTACATCGCCAGCGCTGACTGGATGCCGCGCAACTTCCGCCGACGGGTCGAGATCGTCTTCCCGCTTCTGGAACCCGTTTTGAAACAAAGGATCCTGACGAACCTGGTGCCGATCTACCTGGGGGACAATGTCAAAGCCAAGCAGATGCAGCCCGATGGAAGCTATCGCCGGGTGACGGTCGAGCCCGGTGCCCCCTCTCTCAGAGCGCAGCTCAAGTTTCTCTCGGAGCCCCCCATCCCCGAGTTCACCAACCAGATCGTCGAATCGCCGAACTGAAAGCGGCACGATCCTGCGGGATCAGCCCCACTCCCGGCCGATCGTGAGGAAGGTCTCGATACCAGCCGCACCGGAAACCGGTCATTCAGCGCTGTGCAAAGCTCACCCTGCCCAAAGCCAAAGGGCCCACTTCCCTTCCGGGAAGTGGGCCCTTTGTTCAATTTTGCCCCGCTCCCATCCATCAACCCAGGATCAGGTGGCTGGTGGGCATGGGGGCTCAGGCGGCTTGATGTGAAGAGACTTCGCTTTGTTCCGGAGGGGTTGAGCCGGGCTTTTGACGGCCGAGATCGAGCACCCGCTGCGGGACCGGTTTGACGTTCCAGACCAGACCCAGCTTTTCGAAGGTCCAGATCATGTAATAGGTGATGTCAAACTCCCACCAGTAAAAGCCATTCCGGGCCGAAGCCGGATAGTAGTGGTGGTTGTTGTGCCAACCCTCACCGAAGGCAAACAGGGCGAGGAGGGGGTTGTTGCGGCTTTGATCGGTGGTTTCGTACCGACGGGTGCCGAACACGTGCGCCAGAGAATTGATGCAATACGTGACGTGGTACAGGAAGACCGTTGAGAGGACGAATCCCCAGACAAACATCTGAGCGCCATTGGTGCCGAGCTGGGGAGCACGCTGCTCGAGGAAGGCTCCCAAGCCCCACATCGCCGCTCCCCAGATCACAATCGGAATCCACGAGTTGTTGTTCAGGAAAACGAGTTCGGGGAACTTCATCAGATCCGGAACACGGTGCACCCGGGTCGGGGAACTCTCATAGGTCATGAACCAGCCCATGTGGCTCCACAGGAAGCTGTGCTGGATCGGAGAGTGCAGATCACCCGGCTGATCAGACAGGGTATGGTGATCGCGGTGGTGAGCGGCCCACCAGATCGGACCCTTCTGGGCTGCCGCACTGCCAATGAATCCCCACAGGAACTGAAACCAGCGTGAGGTCTGGAACGCCTTGTGGGCAAAATAGCGGTGATAAAACCCGGTCAGGGCGACGCCCCGGATCAGGTAGGAAAAAAATCCCACAATCACCGCCGTCCAACTCCACCCCACCCAAAACACCGCCAGGCACCCCAGGTGAAGTCCGAAATAGGGGATCAACGTGGGCCACTCGATCTGGCGGTACCAGGGGAGTGTCGACTCAGGGGCGGTGCTCATGCGAACGTTTCAGACCGGGGACAAAGCAGACCGGCGTTCGGTTCAGAACGCCACGCGAACGGCAATCATGGTGATTTCGACAGATTCGGCAAGGTGAATCGGGGGGGAATTCCCGAACCTGAGGCGGGGACCGGTCCCGGACACTGGAAACAGCCGACCGAAAAGACAGCAAAAATCATTCTCCAAGCCGCTCCTGCGCCGTTCACTCGACCACGATTGACCGATCAAGAAACCCTGATCTATCCTTGGAAACAGTGCGACACCGATTTTTCCCCACTCGACTCCGGTTCCCCCCGCCATGCTCTCGATCATTGGACGCCCGATCGATTCGTTTTGCGATCGCTCTTCGCGTCGACATTTTCTCAAGATTGGGGGATTGGCACTGGGGGGCTTGGGGCTGCCCCAGATTTTGAGGGCCCAGGAGACGGCCCCCCTCGGTGGACAAAA
>DNUF01000254.1:22226-24663 GCA_003508595.1 Planctomycetaceae bacterium | reverse complement strand
GCGGGCAGGTACACCCGACCTGCGAGTGCGTCTTCGCGGACATCCCGCACAATGTTGGTGAGCTGGAAGGCTGTGCCGCAGTCGATGGCGACCGGAATGGCCCGCTGGTCATGAAAGCCCCAGACGTGGATGCACGCCAGGCCCACCGCCCCCGCCACGTGGTAGCAATACCGTTCCAGTTGAGCAAAAGTCTCGATGGCGACCGGCTGCAGGTCCATCTCGACCCCGGTGATGACATCGGTGAGATAGGTCACCGGGACCTGGTACCGCTGCAGCATGTCGGCCACTGCGGGAAGCAGTGGGTGCGACGACGTGCCGGTCTCGCATGCCTCGGACAGTTGGCCACGCCACTCGTGCAGGGCCGCAGTTCGCTCGGGAATCGGGGCGGTGCTGTCTCCCAGGTCATCGGTGACCCGCATGAAGGCATACAGCGCACACATGGCCTGGAAGCGGTCCCGCGGGAGCGTCAGGAACGAATAATAGAAGTTCTTCCCCGTCTGGCGGGCCAGGTGCTCACACCGCTGGTACGACTCGGCAAGCGACACGCGACAGGCCCTGTGAGCGGTTGGGGACCATGGAAAACAAACAGACTCGAACAGAACCAGATGGCCAGCCGCGGTCGGGCGACGGGCGTTCCGACCTCTCTGCCAACCCCCAGAACGGGGCCCGGTGGCTTCGAGTGGGACTGGGACCCGGACTGCGACTGGGGACAAACGGGCAGCGGGACTGCGACATCCCGCCTCACTCTCTCAGCCCCGGGCCCGCCAGGGGCGAACCAGGGCATGGCCCAGGCACCTGGCCAGCAGGGAGGCGGCATCCCAGCGGTTGACCGTGGGGCGCTGCTCCCACACACGATATCCAATCGCCGCAATCCGATCCAGAATCCGTTCACCACCTCGGGCGAAGAGTTCCAGGTCGACCTGTACCCGGAAGGGAAACTGGGCCAGCTCGGGCTGGTAGGGGCCACTCCAGGGGGCAAGCATCTGCCGGGCCCGCTCGACTTCAAATCGCAGCAGTTCCACGAACTGGTGATTGGTCTCCCGGCGGTCGTAGTGTTCGCGGGTGTAACCGAAGCGTTCGCGGTCCTCCCGGGGGAGGTAAATGCGGCCGATGTCGGCATCGCGGGCAACATCCTGCCAGAAATTGGCGAGTTGCAATCCCGAGCAGATCGAGTCGGACCAGGCGAAGTTCCCGGGAGTGGCCCGACGGCACAGCGCCAGGACCAGCCGCCCGACCGGGTCGGCACTCCGTCGGCAGTAATCGAGCAGTTGGGGAAACGTGTCGTATTCGCGGATCGTCTGATCCTGCTCGAAGGCTGAGATCAGGTCGACGAGCGGTTGTCGGGGAATTTCGAATTCCCGGATTGTCTCTGCCAGGGCGATGAAGACCGGGTGCCGGGTTTGACCGGCATAGCAGGCGTCGAGTTCACCCCGCCACCAGCCCAGCAACTCCAGGGCCCGGGTGGGATCGCCGGTCTCGTCTCCCAGGTCGTCGCTCCAGCGGCAGTAGGCATACACGTTGTAGAAATGCTGGTGCAACTGGCGGGGAAGCAGCAGCGAAACCACCGGAAAATTCTCGTAATGCCCGGTCGCCAGGAACCGGCAATAGGCCTGGGCGTCGGCCCGGGAGGGGGTGGGCTGCGTCGAATGCGGGCCCCAGCGGGTCAGTTCGACCTCAAATTCTTTGGCAGGGGGAGGCAGCATGAAGGAGCCGTTCGGCGTTGGGTAAAAGTCTGCGCTACTGTAAAGCGGGGACTGGTCGGCGTACAATCACGGTTCCGCCGCATTTCCGACAGGTTGTGTTTCATGTCTCTCCCCCAGGTTGTGATTGTTGGTCGTCCGAACGTCGGCAAAAGTTCACTGATGAACTGGCTGGCGCGGAAGCGGATCTCGATTGTGGATCCCACGGCTGGGGTGACCCGCGACCGGGTGACCTACCTGATGCAGGTGGCCGAACGTTACTTCGAACTGGTCGACACCGGTGGAATTGGCATCGTCGACAGCGATGACCTGAGTGCCGACATCGAACGCCAGATCCAGGCCGGCCTTGAACAGGCCGATCTCATCGTGTTTGTCGTCGATGCCCAGGCGGGACTGGTGCCGCTCGACCACGAGGTGGCCCGCCGCCTGCGTCCCCTCGGAAAACCGGTGCTGCTGGTCGTCAACAAGGCCGACAGCGAGAAATACGAGGCGATGGCCCCCGAGTTCTTCGCCCTGATGGATGTGCCGATGGTCTGCACCAGCGTCACCGCCGAACGGCATCGCGACCGGCTGCTGTCGACGATTGTCGACCTGCTGCCTCCCCCCGCCGAAGATGAAGACATCGAGGGGGAAAAGATCAGTGCCGATCCCGAGCTGAAGCTGGCGATTGTCGGACGGCGGAACGTCGGAAAGAGCACCTTCATCAATGCCCTCGCCCAGACCGAGCGGATGATCGT
>DNUF01000254.1:13825-21972 GCA_003508595.1 Planctomycetaceae bacterium | reverse complement strand
GATGGCAAGCGGTTCGTGGCGATCGACACCCCGGGGGTCCGCAAGAAAAAGAGCCTGGCGAACGACATCGAGTTTTACAGCCTGACCCGGTCGCTGCGCAGCGTGCGGCGGGCCGACGTGGTGCTGATGTTTCTCGACGCCTCACAGACCATCTCGATGGTCGACAAGCAGCTGGTCGGTGAGATCGCCGAGGAATACAAGCCGTGCATCTTCGTCGTCAACAAGTGGGACCTCGGCCAGGAGGCTGAGATGACCACCGAGAAATGGACGCAGTACATCCAGTACTCGTTTGGTACGCTCGGATTCTGCCCGATTGCCTTCATCACGGCGAAGGAGCCGATGACGGTGAAGCGGCTGATCAACGTCGCGCAGTCGATTGCCAAGCAGGCGCGGATGCGGGTCTCGACCAGCCGGCTGAACCAGCTGGTGCGGCAGGCGGTGGTCCGCAATCATCCCCCGATGCGGGCGAATCGAGAAGCCCGCATCTACTACGCCACCCAGGTGGCGACCGAGCCCCCCACGATTGTGGTGAAGTGCAACGACCCGAAAGTGGTCGACAAGAGTTGGCGGCGCTATTTGCTGGGGGTCTTCCGCGACCAGTTGCCGTTCGCCGAGGTTCCCATCAAGGTCTATTACCGGTCCCGTTCCGGTAGTGGTCGCGCCGGCGATGAGCCGACCGATGAATTCGATGATTCGCCCGAAGTGATTCTCTCGGGGGATGAACCGGTCGATTTCGACGCCGATTTCGAATCGGAAGACGACTGAGTCCCGGCCGATCTCCGGGGATGGACCCACCGACTGATCTCCCTCACCCGGGAGCGCCGGGAGCGGGTTCGACGCGCACCGGCGGAGTTTACCGCTGGAACAGGTCGGCAACGGGCTCAAAGGGGACATGCGCGTCGAGGGGAAACATCGGACGGGCACAGCGGGTGTGACCCAGCCCGCGGACATTGGCGCTGGTCGCTCCGGGGGCGTCGACGTCGATCTCCATGGCACACCACTCCGAGAACATGTGGTGTTCGCAGTGGGGCGATTTCACAATGACCAGGTCGAACTTCCGCGGATCGAGTCCGTGCGCCAGGAACCACGACCGGTCGAACAGGCTGACCGGCCGGCTTCCCACCAGCAGCGTGATCGGGCCGACTTCCAGGACGGCGGTGTCTCCCGAAAACCAGGGCCAGCCAAACGACTCGCTGCGGAACTGGCCATCCGAGAGCATCTTCACATGGGCCGTGACCGGGAGTGGCTCGAACCGACCCGGGTCGACTGTCCCGCCGACGGTGGTCTGAATGGTCGCCCCCACCCCGGCTGAGAAGGCGGCGCGAACGGCCGGGGCATCGACAATCGGCGCCAGCACCCGACCCGGGTAGCCCTGACGGATGATTTCCCGCACGATCGCGTTGCTGTCGCCCGATGCACCCGAACTGGTGGCGTCGGCGGCATCCTTGAGGATCACCGTTCCCTGCGTGACACCGGCCGCCTGGCGAATACTGTCGGCCAGACTGGTCAATGGCACCTGCATCGTTTCGTGGTGTTGCCAGAACAGTCCCGCCAGTTCGAGGGCCATTCGCTGCGCCTCCTCGGGCTGCCGTTCGAGAACCACGAAACTGTTGGTCCGAAGTTCCGGAACATCGGTGAAGGGATTGCCCCACATCACGGCAGCCGAGAGGGCGTTGGGAAGGGCCTCGATCTGCCTGGCCCGATTCACACAGTGTCGGATCGAGCCGGTCTCGGTGATCAGTTCATTCCCCCGGACCAGGGCGGGAATCTTGACCCGCGCGGTGACCGGTTTCAGCCGCTGCTTCAGCACCCGCAACAGGGCCCGGGCTCCCCGGGCTCCCGTCTCGAAGAAATCGACGTGCGGGTACGTGTGGTAGGCGACCGTCACATCGGTGTGTTGCAGCATGCGGTCGGTGAGAATGCCATGCAGGTCCAGCGTGACCACGAACGGGATCGTGGCTCCGAGGATCTTCCGGGCCTCCTGCAGCAGGTACCCCTCGGGATCGAGTTCCCCCTCGGCCTCCATCGCCCCGTGCAGTGAGAAGAACGCGGCATCGACCGGTCCGGCGGCGGCGATGTCGGCCAGGAACTCCCCCGCCAGCCGTTCGAAACCGGCGCGCGACAGAACCCCGCCCGATGTGTTGGCACTCGCTCCCAGGGCGGGGACCAGTTCCACCCCCGGAGCCTGGTCGAACACGCTCAGGGCCCCTCCCACCTCTTCCCGCACCCGCCGGTGATGGTCGAGCAGCGCCTGCCGGCGGACGATGCGGAAATCTTCGTAGGCACTGCGCCCGGGATTGAACGTCGAGACTTCCTGCTTGCACTCGGCCAGGAGGATTCGCGGCATGGTCAGATGGTGGTGAAGGGAGAGGTGTGTGAAAGGGAATTCGACTCAGCGGGCCTGCGCCCGTTGCGGGGTTCCCCAATGTTCTGTCCGGTAGCTGCGTCCCAGCAGGGCGTTGGCCTCCGGGTCTCCCGGAATCTCCTCTCGTTCGGGATCGAATCCGAAACTGCGACCGAGCCGGCAGGCCAGATTGCCGAGGTGGGGCAGAGTCGACGAGAGATGCCCGGTGAGTGCGTCGGCGGCGAGTTTCGCATTGCCACGGATCGCATCGACGAAATTCTGCTGGTGGGGAGTGATGCCAACCGACTTGTCGTCGGGCAGCGGGATGTTTTGGCGTTCCCCCTTTTCATTGAACACCTCGCACTTCCCCCGCTTGGTCAGCAGCATGCGCCCCTTCGTCCCGAGGAACTCGTTGCCGTTGTCAATGTTGCTGGGGTAATACCGGCTCCAGAGACGCATTTCGAAGGTCAGCTGTCGGGGGCTGCCCGGCTTGCCGTCGGCCGGGTATTCGAATGCAGCAGTCATGGTGTCGGGATGCTGCTGGTCGTCGTCGTGGATGTACTTCCCGCCGACAGCGGCGACACGGCTGGGATGGGTGTCCACCCCCAGCCCCCAGCGGGCGATGTCGATCTCGTGAACCCCATCGTTTCCTGCATCCCCGGTTCCAAAGTCATACCACCAGTGCCAGGTGTAATGGTGCCGATTCGGTTGGAAGGGGACCAGCGGGGCGGGGCCCACCCAGGTGTCGTAGTCGAATCCTGCGGGGGCTGTCCCCGGCTGTGACTTTCCAATGGGGGGACGGAACTGCACGTTCCACGCACGCGCCACAACAACAGGTCCAATCACTCCGTCCCGGAGCAGTTGGATCGCCGCCTGCAGGAATGGTGCCGAGCGACTTTGGGTTCCATGCTGTACGAGTTTGCCGCTCTGGCGGGCGGCATCGACCAGCCAGCGTCCTTCACGCACATTGTGGGAGCATGGTTTTTCGACGTAGACATGCTTGCCCGCCTGCAGGGCCAGCAGGGCGGCCGGTGTGTGCCAGTGGTCTGGGGTCGCAATGGATACGGCATCGACCCGCTTGTCATCCAGGATGGTTCGCAGGTCGGGGACCTGCTTCGCTGCCGGAACGATTTCGCCCGCTTCGCTTCGGCGTTTGTCATCCACATCGCACAGGTAGGCGACTTCGACGTTGGGCAGGCCCGCAAATGATTTGACATGGGCACGTCCCTGTCCCCCGAGCCCGATGATCCCCACGACGACCTTGTCGGACGGAGCGGTCGACGCCATCACGGGAAATCCCAGGGGGACAAGAGCCGCCAGGGGGGCGAGCGACGAAGTCTGGAGGAAATCGCGACGAGGGAATTCAGCCATGATCAATTCTCCGGGAGCGCACAGGCGAGAGGACAGCTGACAAATCAGAGGCTATTTCTTGAGGGAATCCGCAGGGATGTCGATGGACCAGACTTCGGCCGAGAGGGGCGTCGCATGGCCCCCCGCCACCCACAGGCGGTCCTGGAAGACATACGCCGAGTGCTCGTGACGTTCCTTCCAGCAGCGGGAGGTGTCGAGCTGGTGCCAGGTCTTGCCATCGGCCGAGTACCAGGCGTCCCCCCAATTCTTCGAGGGATTGTTCGACCAGCCCCCCAGCACCCAGATGCGGTCGCGGTACGTGGCGGTCGAGAACCAGAGCCGGGGGGACCACGGGGCCGCTTCGGTCTCGCGAACCCAGTTCTTCCCGTCGGCCGAGCTCCAGACGTCGTGGAAGGCCTTGTAGCCGGGGACGTAGTTCCCTCCGCCGAAGACATAGATGCGGTCATTCAGCACGGCCGCCTGGTGATAGGCCCGGGGGGCCCAGCCGGCGTCGGGCGTGACACATTCCCAGGTTTTGCCATCGGCTGACGACCAGACGTCATTTTTCAAACTCGAGTCGTCTCCAAAGTAGTAGTTCTCGGTTCCTCCGAGGATCCACATTTTGCCCTGGAAAACGACTGCCCCGGCGGCAATGCGGGGTGTCCAGCCGGCGGCGGCGGTTGCCTGCGTCCAGTCGGCTCCATTGGTGGAAGACCAGACTTCGGCCGAGGCCGAGTGTCCCGGGAGCCGACCGTTGTACCACCCACCCAGGAACCACATGCGGTCCTGAAAGGTCAGCGTCATCGGGAGATCACTGTGCTTCCAGGGGGCGGCGGCGGTGACGAGTTTCCACTCCCGGCCGTCGGTCGAGCTCCAGACATCGCGTGGCGGGGCCTGGAACGAGTCGAACCAGCCGCCGAAGATCCAGACGCGATCCCGGAAAACCACTTCCCCCTGGGAGTCACGGGGCTGCCACGGTGCGGCCACAGTCTCACGCCGCCAGGCGAGGGGTTCGGCCGCGGAAACGGGAACCCCGGCCAGCGGCAGGGCCAGTGCCGCAGTGAGCAACACGAGCAGGCGGACCGCAGGGTGGCGAGACGCGAAGCACATTGAGTGTCCTTGGGGCGAAAGGCCAGGGGAGTACCGTGCCATCGGCACGGCCGGATCATGTCGCACCGTCGCGATTTTCGCAAATGGTCGGTGGAATCGCTGTCGGTCCTCTCAGGTCATCGACATGCCTGCAAGTCCCTGACGCCTGTGTTGAACGTCGACAATCCACCGGGGACCATTCGGTCTGACGGACGTGCGGCTGGTCGGAACGGCGCAGACGTTGTTGCTGGTGGGCTGTCGGCACCTGTCAACCCTTGATCCAACGGTGGTGCCCGGCAGGACATCCCGTGCATCGCTCGTAGAAAATCACAACGCCTCACCAGGCAGAAACCGGGCGAGGCGTTCGGGGTGCGCCGATTCTCCATCGCAACGAACCATGTCGCTGCTGTGGAAACCACAGATGCTGCCGGCGGACCCGTCACCCGCGACGCGTGGGGCTGTGAAGGCTGATCAACCGTAGAGGCTGCCACCATTATTGAGGGTGAAGACCGTGCCTGTGATCACCTTGATCCGGTCGTCGGCAGCCAGCGTGAACACGTTGGAGCGGAGAAGTCCCCCGGCGGTCCGACCGGCATCGAGGCGAATCACCGAGAGTTCGCCGGTGGTCAGTCGCGAATCCTGCAGGAACCAGGCATTGAGTGCACGCAGCCCCCGGGAGGGCATCTGGCCGACCAGGTAGACCGAACCCTCGCCGTACACGCTCCAGCGCCAGTCGTTCCGTCCGGCCGGTTCCACCAGCAGGGACGTCTCTTCATCCACACCGATCCCGATCGTGCGTGACCGAGCGGCGAAGGTGATGAGTCGTCCCATGCGGTCGCGACTGGAGAAGTGGGTATCGAAGAGGAAGCCCGAGAGGGGGGAATTGAGACCGGTCGACAGCGAGGCGAAAGGCAGCCCCGGTGATCCCTGGGGCAGCACATTGACCCGGGTGTCGAATGGACGCTGGGGAGCGAACGAACCCCGGACCGAGTCCCAGGGAAGATCGACGCAGGCAAACTGACCGAGGACCGCGAGACCGGCACTGGTCCCTCCGATCGCGACGGGACTGGCCGCGGCCCGGACCGGGCTGGCCGCCATCAGGGTGCCAGCCCAGCGCGAGGTGTAGAACGACTGCGCGCCCCCACCCAGCCACAGCACGTCGGCACCGTCCACGATGCGGGAGAGTCGCGGGTCGTTGCACTGTTCCCGCAGGGTGATGTTGAGTCCGGTCACCGACCGGGCGGTCCCCTGTGCGTAGTCGTCGAATGCCGAGTTGACGCGGTCCTGCTGTTCGAGTCCCCGACCGAAGAGAACGATGTCACCGCCGGCACTGCCCGTCGTGAAGAAACGCTGCTTCACATCAGCCATCGACTCCCAGTCATTCCCGCCGTCGAGCAGGTACATCTTCTGGCCCAGGTGACGGCTGTCGGGAGAGGCCCCCCGCCGGTACAGGCCATGGGAGATGCTGACGTAATTCCAGTTGGTGTCGAGTCCGTCGGTGACCTGGTACTGGAGTTCGATCGACTCGGGTTCGGAGTCGCCGGGCTGGGGAATGAGCATACCGCGGCAGGCCGAGACGTTCAGAACATGTCGAAGTTGAAAAGAGCGGGCGAGTTCGAACGGCGACCACTGCCAGGACTCGATCGGACTGCCTGGAAAGGCGTCGATTGCCGCATTGTGAGGTGCTGTCTCCAGGGAGGGACGGGCTGCTCACTGCGTGCGCGCGGCGGCCACGGTGGTCTCGTCCAGTTGCCGCAGCAGATTGCGGATAATCGTTTCGGCCTGCAGCTTTTCCTGCTGCCAGCGATCGGCCGCCTGACGCCAGGCTGCTTCCCGTTCCACGAGTGCGGCACGCTGTTGGTCGAGTTCCCGGTCGTGTTCTGCAAGACGCTGTTCTTCCGAAGCCACCCATTCGGCGAGAGTCTTCCGTTCGAACAGCAGGTCGGTGCGCTCGGTCGCCATACGGGCCTGCAGTTGCTCGAGTTCCTGACGCTGGATGTAGAAGGTGTCCCGTGAGTTGCGGTAATGCTCGGCCAGCAGCGTTTGCGCCTTTTCGACTTTCTCGCGGGTCGCCTCTTCACCCACTGTGCGGGTCAATTGTGCATAGGACTCTTCAACCGCCAGTCGCAGTTCGAGATTCTCACGCTGAGCGTCTTCGACCTGGTATGCCATGACATCGAGTTGCTGCCGGCGCGTCTCCAGGGCTGCGGCATGGAGTTGAAGCTGCTCCTGCTGTCGCTGCAGTTCGGCGTTCTGTTCGGTTCGCGTCGCGTTCCAGTTGGCCTTTTCCGTTCGCAGGGAGTCTCGCTCCTGCTGCAGGCGGATCTCCAGCCCACGACGTTCTGTCTTCAACCACTGTTGATCGCGGTTGACCGACTGCTCACGTTCGTCGAGGAGCCGGCGAATCCTGTCGAGTTGCTGTCGGCGAAGCAGCAGTTGCGATTCCGACTCGACCATGCGGGTGCGGGCCTGCTGTTGTTCGACACGAAACGCGAGTTGGTTCTGCTCGAAGTCCCGCATCGTGCGCTGCAGGTGCTCTTCCTGGAACCGGCGCCGACAGTCGATCAGTTGCTGTTCCCGCTGCAGTTCCTCCCGCTCCTCGGCAATGTCGCGAGCCGCAGCTTCCCGGTCACGATCCAATTGCAGGTGGACCGACCTCGCCTCGTCGGCGAGCGCCTGGCGGATGGCTGCCTGGTCGGCGACAAACTGTTCCTGCTGCTCTCGCAGTTCATGGCGTTCGCGCAGCAGCGAAATCTGCAGTTCCTGCTGGGCCAGCTCGGTTGCCGAAACCTGCTCAATCCGACGTGCGAGTTCGTTGCGTTCACTTTCGGCCGTTGACTCCCTCTCGGCGAGTTCGACCTCGCGCTGGCCGGCCAACAGGCGGAACTGGCGGCGTTCGTTTTCGAACTGGGCCAGTTGCCGTTGCAGCAACTTCTCCCGGCGATCAATTTCGAGCAACTGCTCACTCATGTACCAGGCCAATTGATCGGCTTGGGGAGTGGCAGGCAGCAGGGGGTCAGACTCTTCAGACTCGAGGTGGGTGTGTACCCAATCGGCGTCGAGGTTGTCCCCTTCGAATGGGGCCACGGCAGCGTGCGGCCCAAAGTCCTCGATGAGTCGCTCCCGATACGTTTTGGTCGGATCCCGACCCGGATCTCCCCCTGGGTCCAGTGGTGAGTCGAGCGAGAATTCGACTTCAAACGGGTCGTCACCAGAAGCCCCGGGAGCCCCGGCGACGGAAAAATGGGGAGGAGGAACAGTCCCGTGAGGAATCCGGGTTTCGCCAGAAGCGCAGTCAGATCCCGCCACTGACGGATCAGTGCCGTGAGCGTGATCAGACTGGTTCGAGCTCATTCCGGGATTC
>DNUF01000254.1:385-13614 GCA_003508595.1 Planctomycetaceae bacterium | reverse complement strand
CCACCGGGAAAGGATTTTCACGGTGGGTGCGAGCGATGGCATTCCGGCGGCGTATTCAGGCTTGAGGATCCCGCGGTCACCGCAGGCTCCTCAACCGTCGCTCAGGCAACCGTCACTCAGACCTGGGCGTTCAGAACGCCGGCGATCTTGTCCTTGGGGTGGGCGCCGACCATCTTGTCGACCACCTTTCCATCCTTGAAAATCAGCAGGGCCGGGATGCTGCTGATGCCATATTCAATGGCTTTTTCCTGGTTTTCGTCCGTGTTCATCTTGCCGATCTTGATCCGGCCTTCGAACTCGGTCGCCAAAGCGTCGATCGAGGGCCCGAGCCGCATGCAGGGACCACACCAGGGAGCCCAGAAATCAACCAACACTGGAATTTTGCTATCCAGCACTTCTTGCTGAAAGTTCGCGTCGGTAAACGTCTTGGTACTGCCGCCCGCCATGATGCATCGGTCCTGTTGATGTCGAAAGTGTCGCGGTCCGGAGCCCCGCCGTGGAGTCCCGAAAGACCGCCGAATTATAAGAATGGGGCCCATTGTGTCAATCTCGGGTTTTTAGGGTGGTTGACACAACTCAAGTGCTGTCAAGGGGATTCGATCACGCTTCCTCGACATCGACCGGAAGAGACGCGAGAATCACGGAGTCCGATTCGTGTCCAGTTCGCCCAGGGAATCGTCCAGACGGTGCCGCACCCCTTCTTGTCGTGTCAGTCGCGTTTGCGAGAGGGGCGGTGGTCGGCGGTCAGGCCAATCATCGTCCTCCCCGTCCGCACACTGGCCATCCTGTTCCAGCTGCTGATTGCCACCGCGCTGGCCGAGGCCCAGTCGAACCCCCGCAAACCGGTTCGCCCTCCTCTCGATCTTCCACGACACGACGTTTCCATTCCACGGGAATGGCTGACGGGCGTCAGTGATCTGACCGCCGGTTTCGGCCCCAGCGAGCAGGAAAGTTATTACCAGGTGCTGGCCGAGGCTCGCGACCGGTCGCTCTCGGCCCAGAAGCAGGCGGCGGCAGAAAACCTGGCCCTGGCCGAACAGGAATTCCGGGCCGACAAATCGAACCGGAAACGCCAGTACCGACTCTTCTACGACCTCGTCACCCGCCCCGAGAGCTGGCGGGGCCAGCCGGTGACCCTGCGGGGCTACATCCGTGACCTCACCCCGATGGAAGTCGGCGAAAATCGCTCGGGGCTGGAACAGCTCTACCAGGCTCACCTGTTTACGGAAGATTCCGCCCAGTTTCCCTATGTCGTGGTATGTACCGAAATCCCCCCCGGGCTTCCGCGTCCGGAAGTCCGCCGGCCAACCGACTTCATCACCGTGACTGGCTACTTCTACAAGCTCTGGAGCTACCGGGCGGAGACCGAATCCGGGCGCTGGTCGGCCCCGTTGATCCTCGCGGGCCGCCTGGAATGGAACCCGCCCCGCCCGACCGAGTCTTCGTGGCGCCGGCTGGGACCGGTGGTTTGGTTGGCACTTGGCGGTCTCGTCACCGGCCTGGTCACCCTGCTGGTTCGCCGTCGGGTGCACGATCGGGAGGCGATCCGACGGTTGCGCGGGTTGTCGCAAGAACCGCTTCCATCGGAATCTGAGATCCGCCAGGCACTTGAAGATCTCTCGCAGGAAGAACAAGGACCGCACAGATGATGGTGCATCGACCGTTGAAGTCACCCCTGAAACGCCCCCTGAGATTGGGAGTGCTGGTTTCGGGGGGAGGGACCACATTGCTGAACTTCCTCGAGTGGATCGGGCGGGGAGAGCTTTCCGCCGAGGTCCCCCTGGTGATCGCCAGCCGCGGTGACTGCAAGGGAGTCGAGCGGGCCCGCGCCCGGGGAATACTCTGTGAGGTGATCGAACGCCGTTCGTTCCCGGATGTCGCCGCGTTTTCGCAGGCGATCTTCCGATCGCTGCGCGGGGCGCAGGTGGACCTGGTGACGCTGGCCGGGTTCCTCTCGCTGGTGGAGATTCCCGAAGACTTCCTCGGCCGGGTGATGAACATTCACCCCGCCTTGATCCCGGCGTTTTGTGGCCATGGCTATTACGGTCATCACGTCCACGAGGCGGTGTTGGCGCGGGGCTGCAAGTTGAGTGGTTGCACGGTCCATTTTGCCGACAATCACTACGACCAGGGGCCGATCATCGTGCAGCGGGCAGTTCCCGTGCTCGACGAAGATACTCCCGACACCCTGGCAGCCCGGGTCTTTGAGGCCGAGTGCCAGGCGTACCCCGAAGCGGTCCAGCTCTTCGCCGCGGCCCGACTGGAGATCCGTGATCGCCGGGTGGCGATCCTGCCGGCGGGGGGCTGAACGGAATGGGGCACGGAGTTGGGGTGGCGGACGGAGCCCGCACTGGTGATTGGCGGTGGCGGTCTGTTGGGGAACGGTGACATGGCGCGGACAGTCTTGGCGTGGGTTTCGGGATACGGGAGGGTGATGATTCCACTGGCCCCGTATCGCCTGGAACAGATCCCGGGAGATCCTCGCAGCCTGCTGGTGAAGCACTCGGGGGTCTGGGGAACGCGGGCCGTGCTGGTCACACTTCCTCCCGAGGGGGGTGAGGTGATCCGTCGGGTCGGACTGACGATGATGACCCGCGGCGTGGTGGATGTCTTCCCGCACTCCCAGCGTCCCGACCTGGTCATTGGTTCTTCCGAGGCGGACTGGCGAATTGAGTGTGAACTGTTTTCGGTCCGCTGGCCGGAAGCATTTGCCCTGGAATCAAGTGATGCCTTCCCTCCGCCATTTGACCTGGTCGGCCCCGGGGACTCGCGCCTCTGGGTGCAGGGACCACTGCGCAACTCCGAACGCCCGACACTCGAAGAACTGGCCACCCCAGATCAAAAGGTCATCTCGACCAGCACCCTCGCGGGAAAGGTGGTCGTCGAACTGGGCTACGAGCTGGACGGCGAATTGTGGCGGATGTTTCATGTGGTCGTTGAACGGGGGGACGGCTGGACCTTTTTCGTCTCGGGTCAGGGGCTTGCCGCAGACCGCGACGAACTCTGGCTGGCCCTGCGGGACGTGGTGTCGGACATGAGGTTTCCCCCCGTGAAGGAATCGCTGCCCGCCATGGGCCGTGATGCCTGAAATCCCGGCTTGAGAGAAATCTGTGTGTGGACGATTGGTGTTCAAACGGGGCAGACGGGCTCCAGGGAGATTGAGTGATGAAGATTCGGAAGATCACGGCCTGGCGGGTGGAACTCCCCCTGCACGAGGGAAACTACAAGTGGTCGGGAGGAAAGTCGGTCACCGTGTTTGACAGCACGGTGGTGAAGGTGGAGACCGCGTGTGGCCGGGTTGGCTGGGGTGAGGTCTGTCCTCTGGGGCCAGCCTATCTGCCGGCCTATGCCGCCGGGGTGCGGGCCGGACTCGCCGAGTTGGGGCCTCACCTGCTGGGATGTGATCCCCGCGAACTCGACAAGCTGAACCGGCGGATGGATGCCGTCCTGAAGGGGCATCCCTACGTGAAGTCGGCGGTTGACATGGCCTGCTGGGATCTGCTGGGGCAGTGGGCCAACACACCATTGTGCGAACTGCTGGGGGGCCGCTATGGCGCTGACATCACGCTCTACAGGGCGATTTCCCAGGAGTCACCGGCGGAGATGGCAGCCAAGGTGGCCGGTTATCGTGCGGAAGGATACCGGCGGTTCCAGCTGAAGGTGGGGGGGGACGCCGTGGAGGATATCGCCCGGATCAAGGCGGTTTCCCAGCAGTTGCAACCGGGAGATCGACTCGATGCCGACGCCAACACCGGGTGGCGTCTGCACGATGCGATGCGTGTCGTCCGGGGGGTGGCCGATGTCGATGTCTACATCGAGCAACCATGCGCGACCTATGAGGAATGCCTGTCGATCCGGCGGCAGACAACACATCCATTCGTGTTGGATGAAGTGGTCGATTCGCTGGATGTGATCCTGCGGGGCCGGGCTGACCTCGCGATGGACATGGTCAACATCAAGATCAGCAAGTTCGGCGGGCTGACCCGGGCCCGTCAGGCACGCGACCTGTGTGCCTCGCTGGGGATCGCGATGATCGTCGAAGACAGTTGGGGAGGAGATATCGTGACGGCGGCAATCGCCCACCTCGCACACAGCACCCCGACCGAGATGCTCTTCGCCGCCACCGATTTCAACAGCTACGTCACCCGTACGATTGCCGAGGGGGCGCCCCACCGCCAGCAGGGACGCCTCGCCGCCGGCACGGAACCAGGACTGGGGGTCTGTCCGCTCGAGTCGGGTTTCGGTCCCCCGGCCCTTGTCATTGAGTGATCGGCGGCCGTTGTTTGTGGCGTTTTCCCGCCGGGGAAGAGATGATGCCCGGGCGGGGGCTGGATCTCGTCCCGCATGGTTGGTGGTCTTGTTTCACACACTTGGAATCAGCGACATGAAGAAGCAAATTCTCGGCGTGCTGCTCCTGCTGGGAGCACTCGTGGCCCCGGTCTGCGCACAGGAACTGCAGGAGGGGTTGGAGCGAATTCAGGAGATTCTCAAGGAGAAGTCCCCCACGGCCGAGCAGGTGGACGAGGCCGAGTCCCAGTTCCAGGGTTTGCTGAAAGCGAATCCCGATGCGGCCGAACTCAATGTCCTCCGGCCGCAGTTGTTCCGACTCCTCGCGGGCCGCGGCAAGTGGACCGAAGCGGCAGCGCATGCCGAGGCGAATTTTTCCCGGGTCGTTGCAGAGTACACATCGGGGAAGGCCAATGCGGTGACCTTGATGCAGGCGACCAGCATGGCGAGCTCCAGCCTCCAGCAGTCGAACCAGCGGGCCAGGGCCCGTGACCTTCTGCAGTCGGCTTTGAATGCCGTGCAGCAGCGTGTCTCAGAGCAGGAAACGGCTGGCGAGTCTCTCATGCTCGGCCAATTGCGTGGAAACCTGGCCCAGATGCAGATGTTTGGCGGCGAACCTGAGGCCGCCCGGGAATTGATTCAGAAGGAAGTCGCCGAGTCCAGGGCGAAGCTCGAGGGGCAGGCCGATGTGGCCGAACGGGTCGTGCGGGTCATCTCTGCCGAGGAACTCTCCCTGAACATGATCGGCGATCCTGACGCCGACCGACTGGCCGAGCGTCGCCGTGTGCAGCGTGAGTTCATCCGCCAGGAGGTGCACAAGCATCCTGGCAGCGCCCCGCTGGTCTCGGCATTCCTCAGCAACGAAACCCGTGCCATCCGCGAGGTCGCCCAACAGGACCCTGACAAGGCCGACGAGCTGATCGACGCTTACAAGGCCCAGTTGGAGCAGTTGAAAGAAAAGGAGGGTGCCTCCCCGGCTCTGTTCAACAATGCCCTGAGAGGTCTGGCTTCGCTGCAGCAGATGGTGGCGGCCGAGCGGAAACGGGCACAGCTGATTGGTCAGCCGGCGATTCCGCTGGAGGCGGCCGCCTGGTCCAACGGCGAACCACTGCCCCCGGAAAAACTCAATGGCAAGGTCGTGCTGCTCGACTTCTGGGCCGTCTGGTGCGGACCCTGCATCGCCACCTTCCCCCACCTGCGCGAATGGCACGAGAAGTTCGGCCCCCAGGGCTTGGAGATCATCGGGGTCACCCGGTACTACCAGTATGGCTGGAATGCCGAGTCGAATCGTCCCGAACGCCAGGCCGACCTCTCGGAAGAGGACGAACGCCAGGCCCAGGAGCAGTTCGCCGGGCATCACAAGCTGAAGCACCCCTTCGCCATCGTGGCGAAAGAGAGCGACTTCCAGGAACAGTACGGGGTCACTGGCATTCCCCAGGCCGTGCTGATTGATCGCAAGGGGGTCGTCCGGATGATCCGCGTTGGCAGTGGTGAGAAGAACGCCAAGGATCTCGGCGACATGATTGAGACCCTGCTGAAGGAGTAACCGGCCTCCGAAGTGTGAACCAGGACCGGCCGCCGTGCTGGTTCACACGATTTGGGTGCGCTGGCAGGAATGGAAGTTTGCCCTGTCCACCGGGGTGTACTCCGTTTCAAGCGGAGTGCCATCACGGGGGAGCCGTTCTCCTCCCGGAGCGGGGCCTGAGGTGGTGACGTGGTCCGGACCGGCCGGCCGCCGCCAGATCCCATGTGTTTCACTGTCTTCCGAATCCCGCGTTTCCACACGATTCGTTCCTTCGATCTCTTGTTTCCCGATGAAAAGCAACACGCTCCACAATCTTGTTCGCATCCTGCTGTTGGGGGCCGTGGCGTTCCTGGGCTGGGCGGCCTGGCAACGACAGGAACGGGCCCGGGTGAAACTGCCCGAGGGGATCGTGGGAGGGAACGGACGCATCGAGGCGGTTCAGGTTGATATCGCCACCAAGTACAACGGCCGGATCGAACAGGTTCTGGCCAAGGAAGGGAAACTGGTCGCTCCCAATGAGGTGCTGTGCCAGATGGACATCACCGAGATGACGGCGGATCTGCAGAAATCCCAGTCTCAACGGCTGAAAGCGGCGGAGGATGTCGAGCGGGCCGCAGCCGAAGTGGTGCAGAAAGAGGCGGCCTACACACTGGCCGAAAAGAGCTTTGCCCGTGCCGAGACCCTCAAACGCAACAAGGCGATTGCCGACCAGGACTACGACGAATCGCGTGCCCGGCGGGACTCGTCGGAGGCGGCCGTCCAAGTCGCCAAGGCGGGGTTGCGGTCGGCCGAGCAGGCGAGCGCCGCCGCTGAAGCCGATGTCCGCCGCTACGAAGCCCAGATCCACGACATGACCCTCAAGAGCCCCGTGCAGGGCCGGGTCCTGTATCGCCTGGCCGAGCCTGGCATGGTCCTGGGAGCGGGAGGCAAAGTGTTGACGGTTCTCGATCTCAGCGACATTTACATGGAAATCTTTCTGCCGTCACAGGAAGCGGCCCGGACTCGCATCGGCAGCGAGGCCCGCATTGTCCTCGATGTCGCCCCCCAATACGCCGCCCGCGCCAAGGTGAGTTTCGTCTCCCCCGAAGCCCAATTCACGCCGAAGCAGGTCGAAACCCGCAGTGAGCGCGACAAGCTCATGTTTCGCATCAAGCTGCAACTTCCCCCCGAGATCATTCTGCCCCATCTCGACCGGATCAAGACCGGCCTGAGAGGGGTCGGTTACGTGCGACTCGATGAATCGGTCCCGTGGCCCGACTTTCTCGAACGCCGGTTCCCCATGCCGGCGGAAACCAAAGACACACCCGCCGCTCCGACTTCAACCGATGCCAGCCCGGCCAGTTCCCCAACTGGCAGTCCCTCACAGGGCAGTCCCTCAGAGGACGGTTCTTCCCCGACTGGCACAACGGAGACTGCACCCCACCCGGATGGGAAACCGGCTCCTGCGGGAACTCCCTGACGCGACTTGCTGGGACAGTTTCGGTCGGGGCCCAAACCTCGGGCCTGATGGTTGAATCTCGGGAAAGGGATGGAACAGTGTCTGCTTCGACGGCACCTCCGAATGGACCTGTCGCCCACGTCGTGGGACTGACGCATCGTTATGGGAAGGTCACGGCACTCCGGAACGTGACGGTGGAGATCCCGTCCGGCAAAATGGTGGGACTGATTGGTCCCGACGGGGTGGGAAAATCAACCCTCATGGGTCTCCTGGCGGGGGCACGAAAGATCCAGTCGGGGCAGATGACCGTTCTCGGAGGCGATCTGGCCGACTCCCGGCATTTGCGGGCCGTCTGCCCCCGGATTGCGTACATGCCCCAGGGGCTGGGCAAAAACCTCTACTTCGAACTCAGCGTCTTCGAGAACATCGATTTTTTCGCCCGGCTGTTTGACCAGCCCCGGGCCGAGCGCGAGGCCCGCATCACCAGCCTGCTGAATGCCACCGGGCTGGCCCCGTTTCCCGACCGTCCCGTTGGCAAGCTGTCGGGGGGCATGAAACAGAAAGTCGGGCTCTGCAGCGCCCTCGTGCATGATCCCGATCTCCTTCTGCTGGATGAACCGACCACCGGTGTCGATCCCCTCTCGCGGCGTCAGTTCTGGACGCTGATCGATGCGATTCGCGAACAACGGCCCCAGATGAGCGTGCTCGTCTCGACCGCTTACATGGATGAAGCCCAGCAATTCGACTGGATCATCGCCATGAATGACGGCGAGGTGCTGGCGTGTGACACCCCGGCGAACCTGCTGGCGCAGACCGGTTCGGGAAACCTTGAGGAAGCCTTCGTCAAGCTGCTGCCCCCCCAGCGACGTGGCGATGGACTTCCCCTGCAGATTCCCCCCCGGCAGGTTGTGGCGGGCGGGCCCGCCATCGTGGCCCGGAATGTCACGATGCAGTTCGGCAGCTTCAAGGCGGTCAACAACGTCAGCTTCGAGATTGAACGCGGCGAGATCTTCGGCTTCCTGGGTTCCAACGGTTGCGGCAAGACCACGACCATGAAGATCCTGACCGGGCTGCTTCCCGCCACCAGCGGCGAGGCCCTGCTGTTCGGCCAGAAAGTCGATGCCAATGACCTCGCCACCCGCCGGCGGGTGGGATACATGTCGCAGGCCTTCTCGCTGTATGCCGAGCTGACCGTTTCGCAAAATCTGTGGCTGCATGCCCGGCTGTTTGAACTCCCCCCGGCCGAGGCTCGGCAGCGCATCGATGAACTCGTTGCCCGGTTCGGCCTGGAGCAGGAGTTCGACTCGCTCGCGGCGAGCCTGCCACTCGGAGTCCGGCAGAGGTTGTCGCTGGCCGTGGCGGTCATTCATCGCCCGGAGATGCTGATCCTTGACGAGCCAACCTCGGGGGTCGATCCCGTGGCCCGGGATGAGTTCTGGAAGTTGCTGATCGAGTTGTCACGCAGGGAGCAGGTGACGATTTTCATCTCGACCCACTTCATGAACGAGGCCCTGCGTTGTGACCGGATTTCCCTGATGCATGCCGGAACAGTGCTGGCCTGCGACACCCCTCAAAAGCTGGTGGATGACTCGGGCGAGAAAACCCTGGAAGCCGCCTTCATTCGCTGCATCGAGCAGGCGATACCCCCCGAGAACGCCCCGAAGGGGACAGGGACGGCCCTGGCCACCAGCCACGCTGGCAGCAGCCAGCCCCCACGTGGTTTCAGCCTGGCCCGCCTGCGCGCCTATGCGTATCGCGAGGTGCTCGAGATACGCCGCGATCCGGTGCGGCTGGCGTTCGCCTTTCTCGGCTCGGCCCTGCTGATGCTGGTCCTGGGATTTGGCATCACGACCGATGTGGAAAATATCCGTTTCTCCTACCTCGATCTCGACCAGACGCCGACGAGCCGGGAACTGGTCGCCGCCTTCCAGGGATCGCATTCCTTCCTCGAAGTTCCCCCGCCACTGGAGTCGGCAGGGGAACTCCAGAAACGGCTGCAGTCCAATGACATTTCCGTGGCACTCGAGATTCCGCGTGACTACGGACGCGATTTCGAGACCGGCCGCAGCCCGGAGGTCGCGGCCACCATTGACGGAGCGAATCCGTTTCGCTCCGAAACCACCAGCGAATATGTCACCAACCTGATATCGGTCTATCTCCAGGACCAGGGACGGCAGTCGTCCGCCTCGGAAGCCAAACGCCGGTTTTCTCCCCCGGTTCGCATCCAGTCCCGGTTCCGGTACAACCCCACATTCGACAGCATCTATGCGATGGTGCCGAGCGTTCCCGCCCTGCTGCTGATTCTCATCCCGGCCACCCTGATGGCGGTCAGCGTCGTCCGCGAGAAAGAACTCGGCTCAATCTCCAATTTCTACACGACACCGACAACACGCATCGAGTTCCTTGTCGGGAAACAGCTTCCGTACATCGTTGTCGGGCTGATCAACTTCGGAATCCTGACTCTCCTCGCCCTGTTGGTGTTTGGCATTCCCATGAAGGGGAGTGTCTTGTTGCTTGCTTTGGCTTCGGTTCTCTATGTCGCAGCCACCACGGGAATCGGGTTGCTGATCTCCACCCTGACCTCCAGCCAGGTCGCCGCGGTGTTCGTCACCACGGTGGTGACGATGCTGCCGACCATCCAGTTCTCGGGACTCATGCAGCCGGTGTCGACGCAGGAAGGAAGTGCCCGGGTCATTGGCACCCTGTGGCCGACCACCTACTACATGCACACCAGTGTCGGGGTCTATACCAAGGGGCTGTTCTTCGCCGACTTGAAACAGGACCTGCTCGCCCTGTCGGTTTTCTTCCCGGTGCTGTTGCTGCTGGCCTGTCTCCTCCTGAAGAAGCAGGAGGCCTGACATGCAACACCTCAAGATGATTTTCTGGCTGGGGACCAAGGAACTGCGCTCCCTGAAATACGACAAGGTCATGGTGATTTTTGTCATCTACGCCTTCACGCTGGCGATCTATTCGCAGGCGACCGGGACGTCGTCCGAGATCCACAACGCCTCGGTTGCCGTGGTGGATGATGACCGTTCGAATCTCTCGGCCCACCTGATGGATGCGCTCTATCCGCCCCGGTTTCTCCCCCCGGAACGGATTGCGGCCACCGAAGTCGACCGCGCGCTCGACCAGGGAAAGTACATCTTCGTGATTGAGATCCCACCCCGGTTTGAGCTCGATGCGCGGGCCGGCCGGACCCCTGAAATCCAACTGAGCATTGATGCCACGGCCATGCTGCAGGCCGGGGTCGGGTCGTCGTACATCCAGAAGATCATCCTTCAGGAAACGCAGCGCTTCCTGAAGCGAAGCGATGATTCCGCGGCCCAACCAGTCGCCGTGGTGACGCGCCGACTGTTCAATCCGAACGGCGAGACCTCGTGGTTCAACAGCATCGTCGCCATCGTCAACCAGATCACCCTGCTGACAATCGTCCTCACGGGAGCCGCCCTGTTGCGCGAGCGGGAACAGGGGACCATCGAGCACCTCCTCGTCATGCCCCTGACAGCGTTTGACATCGCAATGGCCAAGGTCTGGGCCAACGGCCTGGTGATCCTGGCCGCTGCCACCGTCTCGCTGCTGTTGATCGTCAAGGGGGTGCTGCGCGTGCCGGTGGCGGGCTCCGAAGCGCTGTTCCTGCTGGGGGTGGTGCTCTACCTCTTCTTCGCCACCGCACTGGGGGTGCTGTTGGGGACCATCACCCGCACCATGGCGCAGTTCGCGATGCTGGTGGTCGTGCTGGTGATCATGCTGCAATTGCTGTCGGGGGGAAATACCCCGATCGAGAGCCAGCCGGCCTGGCTGCAGCGATTCACCTGGTACCTCCCCTCGGCCCGGTTCGTCAGCTTCGCCCAGGCCATTATCTATCGGGGAGCGGGATGGTCGGTCGTGTGGCGAGACTTCGCACTCGTCGCCGTGATGGGCGTGCTGTGCATGGCTTACAGCCTGTCCCGCTTCCGCAAAATGATCGCTGCCAGCAAGTAGGGTGGTTTCGTCACTGTGACCGCTGACCGTGACAACTCGGTGTGACTGCCCGCGGGGTGGGACGCGGCGGTCAATCCTCCTGCGCTCGCCGATTCACTTGGCCCAGTAATTGCGGTCGAGGGTGCGGTAGTTGATCGCCTCGCTGAGGTGGTGCGCCTGGATCCCCGGGCTGCGGTCGAGATCCGCAATCGTCCGGGCGACACGCAGAATCTTGTCGTGGGCCCGGGCAGACAGCCCCATTTCCTCCATCGCGTTCTTCAGCAACGAGTCGGCCCCCTTGTCGAGACGGCAGTGCTTGCGGATCTGCCGGGGCGTCATGCGCCCATTCAGCGTGGTTCGCTCTCCCTGGAATCGAGCGGCTTGCGTCTGGCGGGCCTCCACCACCTGCTGTCGCATCTGGCTGCTGTTGGTTCCCGACTGCGAATCGGCCAATTCCCGGAATGGTACCGGCGTGACCTCGAGGTGAATGTCGATCCGGTCGAGCAGTGGGCCGCTGATCTTGCCAATGTACTTCTCAATCTGCATCGGATTGCACTGGCATTGCCGACGGGGATCCCCCCGGTAACCGCAGGGACAGGGATTCAGCGCTGCCACCAGCATGAGGTCGGCGGGGAAGTTCACACTGCCAATGGCCCGTGAGATGGTCACATTCCCCGCTTCCAGAGGTTGCCGCAGTACCTCCAGGGTCCGGCGATTGAACTCGGGAAGTTCATCCAGAAAGAGAACCCCGTTGTGGGCCAGGGAAATCTCGCCCGGCTTGGGCGTGCTGCCCCCTCCCACCAGCCCCGCTTCACTCACCGTGTGATGCGGTGCCCGGAATGGACGCCGCAATAACAGCGATTGCCCCCCGGGCAACAACCCGATTGCCGAGTACACCTGGGTCGTCTGCAGACTCTCACCAGGACTCAACTCGGGCAGAATCGTCCCCAGTCGCTGCGCCACCAGCGTCTTGCCGGTACCGGGCGAACCGAGCATCAGCAGGTGGTGACCCCCGGCAGCGGCGACGGTCACCGCGCGTTTGGCCGTCTCCTGCCCCTTCACATCCGAGTAATCGACATCGTAGCCCCCGAATTGGGTCTGGATGTCATTCCAGCTGAAGGGGGTCGGCTCAATGTCGAGTTGTCCGTTGAACCAGCCCACCGCCTCGGCCAGCGAACCGACCGCAATCACCTCGATCCCCTCCACCACGGCCGCCTCCTGGGCATTGGCCGCCGGGACCACCAACCCCGTCCGTCCCTGCTCACGAGCCGCAATGGCCATCGCCAGAGCCCCACGCACGGGCCGCACGGTGCCATCGAGGGCCAGTTCGCCCACGGCGGCATACGTGGCGAACCGATCCGACGGCAACTGCCCGCTGGCGGAAAGCATTCCCAGGGCGATCGGCAAATCGACCGACGCCGCCTCTTTGGGAAACTCGGCCGGTGACAGGTTGATCACGACCCGCTCGATGGGACGGGAATAGCCGGTGTTGACCAGCGCCCGTTCCGTCCGGTGAATACTCTCCTTCACCGCCGTCTCCGCCAGTCCGACCAGAATGGTCTTGGGGAGTGCTGCGGGAGAAATGTCGACCTCAACCTCCACAGGCAGTGCCTGGATGCCAAACAACGAGTACGACGCCAGCTTCGACAACACGGGTAAGTCTCCTTTTGAGCAGGTGTCTTTCCGTAGACACGAGTTCTTTAGTTCCCTTATCGGTGCAAAATACCAATGAGATACAAAAATACAAGTAAACACAAGAATATTTTTTGGAGGAGTTGTGGAAAAATCAAAGTCGATCCTTGAGTATTCTCCAGAAAAATCCATTGCAATCGTTGGATTTCTCGGGCCAGACACTCTGTGTGTGCGTGTGATCAGGTGGTCTTCTGTCGAAGCCGTGATTCCACCTGTTCGTCACCGGATATGACTCTCGAATTGGGGCGATTTCCCGACCTGCCCCCTGGGCAGGCCGTTCGATTTCAAGAGATGCAAAGTGCCGAAGCAGTCCAGCGACAACAG
>DNUF01000254.1:0-126 GCA_003508595.1 Planctomycetaceae bacterium | reverse complement strand
GTCTGTCAGTCTCTGGAAGTGGCTGTTGCAGATGACCGATCCAGGTTGTGGCTCACGCGGGAGACGGTTCGATTTCGCGGATGCAAAGTGCCGAAGCAGTCAAACGACAACAGGCTAAAAGCCTAT
>DNUF01000062.1:3550-16395 GCA_003508595.1 Planctomycetaceae bacterium | reverse complement strand
GAGAAATGCCGTGCTGGCTGGCCCACTGTTCACACGTGAAGTCCTCACGGCACCCCGCTCGATCCGCCACTTTGTCCTGCGGGCGGGCTATGTGTTTGCCCTGTTTGTGCTGATGTATACAGCTGGACAGGCGACGTTTGGCTGGCGGTCGGCGAACGGGGTTGCCGAGTTGGGTCGGTTTGGCAACCAGTTGTTCCAGATGTTCTCGGCCGTGCAGCTGGCGCTCGTGCTGTTCTTCGCCCCGCTGTTTGCCGCGAGCCGGGTCGCCCAGGAGAAAGACCGGCAAACCCTGGTTCTGCTGTTGATGACCGACCTGCGGAGTGCCGAACTGGTTCTCGGCAAGCTTGGCGCGAGCCTCCTGGCGGTGGCGGTGTTGTTGCTGGCATCGGCACCCGTGCTGGCGTTTGTCTCAATCCTGGGGGGTTCCTCAGTGGCCCAGATTGGCTGGTCGCTGGCACTGTGTGCTGCGGCTGGGCTGGCCGCCGGCAGCTGGGGCTCGATGGTCGCTTTCTGGCGCGACAAGACCTTCCAGACCCTGGCAGTCAGCGTGATCGGACTGGCACTTTTCATTGGCGTCATCGAGGCGGTGGTGGCCCTGGTGGGGGGAACGGGAACCACGGTCGGACGACTGCTGTCGTACCTCGATCCGTTCCGGGGGATGGCGTTGATCCTCGATCCACTCGCAGCAACCTCGGCCGTCGGCCCCGCCCGCGTCGATGCCTGGCCCTACGTCGCCGCGATGCTGTTGATGGCTCTGGTGATCAACGTGGTGGCCATCTCGCGGCTGCGCGTGTGGAACCCCAACCGCACGATGAACGAGCCGACCCGTGTCGCCGACGACTCGGCCGAAGGGACAACGTCAACCCCGGTCGCCGCCCGCTCGCGCGACCGCGAGATCTGGTCGAACCCGATCATCTGGCGTGAGATCTGTACCCGAGCCTACGGCAAGCGGATGGCGCTGGTGAAGCTGGCGTACCTGGTGTTGTTTCTGTTTGCGGGGTTTTACGCCCGCCAGGCGGGGTCCGAAAAGGTGCTGGGAATGATCTCCCCACCGGGCTTTGCCTTCGTGGGTCTGGCCCTGGTCTCACTGCTGCTGGTGAATGCCCAGGCGGTCACCTCCATCACGACCGAGCGTGACGCCAAGACCCTGGAGTTGCTGCTGGTGACCGACCTCACCCCGCGTGAGTTTGTCTTCGGCAAGCTGGGAGGGATTCTCTTCAACACCAAGGAACTGCTGCTGCTCCCCCTGGCGGCACTGGCGTGGTTTGCCTGGCTGGGCTATCTCAGCTGGGAAAACCTGCTGTATGTGGTGATTGGCTTTGTGACCCTGACGGTGTTTGCCTCGGTGCTGGGGATCCACGCGGGCCTCACGTTCAGCAACTCGCGCACCTCGATTGCCAACAGCCTGGGAACGATGTTTTTCCTCTTCCTGGGGGTCTTCATCTGCATCATGCTGATCGTCGAGGCACGCGCCTCGTTTGCCGTCCAGTTGCCCAGCTTCCTCGTCTTCTTCCTCGGGGGGAGCATGGGGCTCTGGGCTTCGTTAACCCACCGCAATCCATCCAACGCCCTCACCGCCTCGGCGTTCATGCTCCCCTTCATGACGTTTTATTCGATCACCAGTTTCCTCATCGGGAACACGCTGGGGGTCTGCGTTGTGCTGGTCTGCGCCTACGGGTTCACCACGCTCGCAATGCTGGTCCCGGCAATCAGCGGATTCGATCTCTCGCTGGGTCGCTCGGGGCCGGACAAGGAGTGAGTGGTCAGATCGACACGGAATGACCTGTCCCGACGCCACCGGATTCACAGGACATGCAGGACATGTGGTGATCTATTTCAATCGCAGGCTTTCCAGCTCAGGACGAAGTGCCATCTCCAGCCTGATCATGGACTCCACCATGGACTTCTGAATGTCAGGCCAGCGTCCCTCCGGGCTGCGATAGCCTCCGTCGGTGATCACATGGCGAATGCGGCAGGCCTGTTTTGATTCCAGTCGTTCCCACGACAGTGGCCCTCCAAAGCGTTCTTCAACGCGGGCCTTCTCCCGCAGCAATTGATCGAAGATCGATTTGTTCTCGGCAGCCTCGCCTCGATCGATATACAGCTCCACCGAGCCTTCTTCCTGCACAATCACGTAGTTGAATCCGAGCCCCCGCTTGCCGGAACTTCCTCCCAACCAATGGGCTGTTCCCGGCTTGCGATCTCCGTGCCGGGTCTTGCGTTCGCGGCAGATCGCCACCAATCCCTCCCAGAACCGCAGGCGAATATCATGTCTCTCGGCCCGCTTCTTGCGGCCGACCTGCTCTTTTTCACGGATCTGCACCTGATAGTCGTTGGCCTCGGGAAGAGGAATGATCTGCTGCACATCCACCAACCGTTTCTCGCCATCGAGATAGGGACGAAACCGGATGCAGCGGATGTCGATCTCCCGTTCTCTCAGCCACAAGACAGCTGTCGTCAGTTCTTTTCCAAAGTCCTCAGAAACCAGGATGATCCTGACATCTTGAGCGAATCCTTCCTCATCCGGTTCATCCCATCCCAAGAACTCCAGGATCCTTCCCCGGGACTGGTCCGCGGTCCCGTCGATCCGTCCGAGGAACTCGGCATGAATCTGCTCGGCCCGCTCAAAAGTCATGGTCGACACCATGGCCGCATAACGAATGGACTGCAGCTCCATGTGGCCACCATCGGACGTCCGCTTGAGCTCGATGACCACGAGGTTCGCGTCACGGTCGAGTGCCAACAGATCGATTCGCCGTCGGCTGTCCTCCCATTCCCCGAACTCCTCGGTCAACACGAACAGGTCGTCGCCCAGAACTTCTATCTGCGTTCGCAGCAGGCGCTGCAGATCGGCCCGCTCACGAATCCGCAGCTCCTGCAGAGTCGTTTCTTCGAGCGGACGAAATGAATCGGTGGTCAGCTCATACAGGGGCACGAAAGGGGACCTTTCTGCGGACGAGCGAGGAGAAGGGAATGCCGGTGAAGAATTGTGCCTGGGCGCAATGGCAGACGTCTGCGGAATTACTTCAGCAACTTCTCCACCGCCTCGCGCAACTCTTCTCCCCGCACATCCACAAACGCCACCTTCCCCTGTCGGTCGACGAGAAACAGGGCGGGAATCGTCCGCACCTGGAATCCGGTGGCCACGGGTCCCTGCCCCGAGGGATTGAGCAGTTGCCGCCACTCAAGGGCATTCTGCCGGGTAAAACCCGTCACCTGCGTTGCCGACTCGTCAAAGCTGACTCCCAGGATTTCAAATCCCGCCTCCCGATGCTGCCGGTACAGCCGTTTCAGGTTGGGAAACTCCGCCAGGCACGGAGCACAGTTGGTCGCCCAGAAATCGACCAGCACCACCTTGCCCGAGTAATCGCTCCAGTTGACCGCTCCGCCCCCCACATCCTGCCCTTCCAGGGCCGGAGCCGGCTTCCCCAGCAAGTCAAGCCGCAACCGGCGGTTCCGCACGATCTCGGTCGCCTGGGCATTCAGCGCGAAGTGTGACTCGTAGGCGTCGTAAAACCCATTCAGGGCGTCACGGTCGCCGGCCAACTGGGCCCGCGCAGACAACAGTGTCGTGATGTCGAGTGCCGGGAAGGGCATCTGGATCCGGTACCCCCGCAGCACCTGCGGAAATGTCTCCTGCGCCCCCGCCATGTCTCCCCCCCGCGCCGATCCGACACACAGCACCTTCAACGCCAGCGCCCGCTGGGCAGGGTCCAGCTCCGGCCGCTTGAGCACCTGCTGCGCCACACCGGTCGCTTCGGCTTCCAGCCCATTGGTGACCGCCGTCTCCAGCATCCAGGTCCGGGCTTCGTCGGCATCATCGGCCTGCGGGTGAGCCGAGAGATACGCCGCCACCGCCTGCAGCGTCTCCCGTTGCCGGGTCAACACCGTCTGCCGGAACGAACCGGCTTCCTGGGCGATCGCCCGCGTTGGCACTCGCACCTCAACCCACAGGGCACACATCACCAGGATCACCACCGACCGGAAGCAGCACATGAAATTCTTTTCCCCGGGGAACCACCACGACTGTCTCACACGTCGGTGACACTACCGACCGCGAATGCGAGCCGACAAGGGAATGACCGCTGCGGCAACACCGCGCCCATTTCGCCGCCAAGCCCATTTCGCCACAAAGTCCGGCCGACTAATCTCAAGGCCACGACGGCCCGCCAGGGGCCGGCCCATGTTCCCTGCGACACTGGAGTGCGATCATGTCTGACGTGCGTGCGTTTGGAGCGGCCGGTGATGGCCGGCAGGACGATACCGAGGCCCTGCGGCACGCCCTGACCGCCGGCGATGGACTGCTCGAACTTCCCCGTGGCGAATACCGCCTGACCCGTCCCCTCGTGGTCGATCTGTCGACGGTTGGCCGGTTCGCCATCCGGGGAGCCGGGGGAACCGCCAAGTTGATCATGGCAGGCCCCGGTCCGGCGATTCAGCTTGTCGGAACGCACGGCAAGACCGCCGACCCGAAAGACTTCCAGCCCGCCGTCTGGCAACACGAGCGAATGCCCACACTGGCTGATCTCGAGATCGAGGGAGCCCATCCCGAAGCCGACGGCGTGCAGATCACCGGCGTCATGCAGGCCACCCTCACCGGCCTGTTGATCCGCCGGGTCCGGACTGCAATCCATGTCACGGGTCGGGCGCGCAACCTGGTCATCGCGCAGTGTCACCTCTATCACAACACCGGCATCGGTGTGCATTTCGACCGACTCAACCTGCACCAGGCCAACATTGTCGGCTCGCACATCAGCTACTGCCGGCGGGGAGGTGTGCGGATTGAAGACAGCGAGATCCGCAACCTGCAGATCACCGGCAATGACATCGAGTACAACAACAATCGCGCGTTCCAGGTACCGGGGGCCGATGCCGACCCGACCGCCGAAATCTACATCGACTGCCGCACCGGCTCAATCCGCGAGGGGACGATCGCCAGCAACACCCTGCAGGCGACCTACAGCCCGGGAGGATCCAACATCCGCTTCATCGGGGCCGGTCCCGACAGGAATCACAAGGTCGGTCTTTTCACCATCTCGGGCAATCTCGTCGGCAGCCAGGAGAACAACATTCACCTCACCGCCGTACGCGGGATCTCGATCACCGGCAATGTCATCTACAGCGGTCACTCGCGCAACCTGCTGCTCGAACAGTGCCGCAACGTGGCGATCGGCTCGAATGTCTTCGATCACAATCCCGACTATGACCCCAACGAGCTCTGTACCGGCATCCGCCTGGTCGACAGTGTCGATTGCGCCCTCACCGGGGTCACGATCCAGGATTGCCAGTCGGGGCGACACACCGTGCGCGACGCCGGCCCGCAGGAACGTCAGGCCCTGGTGGAGTTGGTTCGCTGCCGGCGGATCTCGCTGACCGGCTGCCAGGTCTTCGAGGGGGCCCCGGCCGGGATCGCGGTGGACGATTCGAGTGAGGTCCTGATCCAGGGCTGCCAGGTGCTCGATGGAAGAACCGAGCCGTTGATGCAGCACGCCCTCCGCTGGACGGGGGCGGGGGCCCACAACCTCGTCGCCCACTGCCAGTTGGGGGGGACTGTCGCTCCCTGCGACGTCCCGGCACACGTCCGCCAATGGGACAACCAGGTCATTCCGTCCCGCGGAGCGGAGTGAGATCCAGGTCTGATTTCACCTTTTCCCGGCTCCCCTCGCGTCACACCCCCGCGGTCGATTCCTCCCGGGTACCGGTGCCTCCCCTGAGGTTCCCCTCGTCACCGAGGAGATGGGAAGATCCAGGGCTTGGGAATCGTGGTGGCGAATTGGAGGCCGTGGTTGGAGACCGTGGTGGAGTGGCCGGTCGGCCCCGGTGGCCTTTTTCCCCGCTGGGCGTTACAATTCATGCAACAACGCCCCGTTTTTCCGGGGCGTTCTTCTTTTCCCCGAGGGACGCGATGGATCACCAGTTGCGTGAAAGGTGCCAGGATCTGATGACCCGGATCCGGCACTTGCAGGACTCTCTTTGACTTGGCCGGCAAGCTGAATCGCGCGGCCGAAATTGACAATCTCATGGGGGCCCCCGGCTTCTGGGACAATCCCCAGAAAGCGCAGGGACTGGTTGACGAGCGACGGCGGGTGACTGCCGAATCGAAACCACTTCAGGAACTGGTCACCGCAGCCGACGATCTGACGGTGCTGATGGAGTTCGCTGAGGAAGACGAGACCAGCGCCCAGGAACTCGCCACGACGGTCGATTCGCTCGGAGAGAAGCTGGGACAGGTCGAATTGCAGACCACCCTCTCGGCTCCGGAAGACATCTCGGGGGCGTATCTCTCGGTCCAGGCGGGCGAAGGGGGGACCGATGCCTCCGACTTCGCCGGGATGCTGCTGCGGATGTATCAGCGGTGGGCCGAGTTCAACGGCTACAAGACCGAGCTGCTCGACATGTCAGAGGCCGAGGCGGGCATTCGCAGTGCCACGCTGGCGATCCGGGGTGACTACGCCTACGGATTGCTGAAGGGTGAAGTCGGGGTCCATCGGCTGATCCGCATCAGTCCGTTTGACTCGGCTGGTCGCCGGCAAACCTCGTTTGCCGCGATCGACCTGGTGCCTGAGGTCGATGACAACGTCGACATCGACATCGATTGGGACAAGGACGTTCGCGAGGATGTCTTCTGTGCCTCGGGGGCGGGGGGGCAGCACGTCAACAAGACGTCGTCGGCCATCCGCCTGACGCACTTGCCGACGAACTCAGTGGTGCAGTGCCAGAACGAGCGCAGCCAGCACAAGAACCGGGCCTTCGCCCGCAAGATGCTGACGGCGAAGCTGTTCCAGATGGAACTCGAGCGGCGGAGTGCCGAGCAGGCGGCGAAACGGGGCGAGAAGACCAAGATCGGTTTCGGCGGCGGAACGATCCGCACCTATGAGCTGAACCCGACGCAGCGGGTGAAGGATCACCGCACGATGTGCCTGTCGAACAACCCGGCCAAGGTCTTCGACGGGGACCTCAAGGACTTTATCGACGCCTTCCTGCGCGAGCAGTTGGGGAAGCCGGCGGCGTAGCATCAGCCGGCGGCTCTGAGACGCCCCACGGAACTCACCACGGACCGAGTCTCGAACCGGCGGCGGATGGCACTTCCATCCGCCGCCGGTTTTTTGTTGGCCGCGTTCCGGGAGATCGCCATTCGAAGAGTCCAGCGGAGCGGGAGCGCTGCTGCGGAGCCCCCCGCTGTTTTGGAGCAATGGGAAATCGACGGTAACGCCAGGCTGAAATCTGTGACCTTGTTCGGCGGGAAGAAAAAACGACGGCCCACCGGACGCCCCCAGGCTCTGCAGGCCGAAGCGACGCGCCGGGGACGGAAGTGGATCCACGGCATCGCCAACCGTCAGGAAATCTTGGGAGTCGCGAAAGCGGCCCAGGTCGCCCGGACGACTGAGAGCGGGAGGGCCGATTTTCGATGCGATGTCGGATCTCTCAGACGACACTCGAACAACCAGTTTCGTAGCGCGAATGCACGCCCGCGCCCAGGACGGTCATTGCCAGGTCCGACCGGAGCGACGGCGTTCCCATCCCGTCGAGTGTCAGAAAGGCTCTCGCAGCGGGTTCAGAAAATGCTCGACCCCGTGGGACAAACGCAATCCATCCCGCACGCACCGGTATCCAGCCGGTTTATCCAGACGCTGACCGAAGACGGGAGGTGCGGTTTTTGTGTTTCCAGCAACGGTGGGTGGCCCCGGGTGGGGTGGGTGGGGTGGCCCCGGGGGAGCCCTCAGGTGGGCCCTCCGCGGCGGTCGCCTGGAGTCCAACAACCAGGTCAGGAGAGCCAACCCCTCAGGTCGGCGACACTGTCGAGCACATAATGCGCGCCGGCGGCATAAAAGGCCTCATGGATCTGCCGCAGGTGACGATTGAGATCGTCCACCGGAAGTGCCTGCAGATCCGCAACCGACAGTCCCATTGCATTCCCTGTCCGGGCGATCGCCACGGTGATCGCTCCGGCATTGCGTCCTGCCGCAATCCCCACTGGGGTATCGTCCACCACCAACACCTCCGACAGGGGATAAACCCCCAGTCGTTGCGCTGCCAGAAAATTCAGCCACGGTGCGGGTCGTCCTTCCGGAACATCATCGGTGCAGACCATCACCTCGGGGTCATAGCCTCCCGCCTTGGCGAGGGGCAGTACAACCTGCATCAACTCGAAGGTGTAGCCGGTGGATGATCCAATCCGCACTCCCTGCCGACGCAGCCACTCGACCACCTCGGGGACCCCCGCGATCACATCGCAATGCTGGGCCAGCACCTCTTTCTGCAGGGGCAGGAACCGTTGATAGAGTGCATCGACATCGGCTTCGGCCGGGTCGCGACCATGCCTCGTCCGCCAGGCTGCCGTCACCCGTGGCACAGCCAGAATCTGCGCGATGTGGTCGCGTTTCGCACGCCCCATCGGCCCCCGGGCCTCGGCATCGGTAATGGGCACCCCCAGTGTGGTGAATGCCGCACTGAAAGCCCTCACCGGTGCCAGGCTGCCGTGATCAACCGTTGTTCCAGCCCAGTCGAACAACACCGCCCGGATGGTTTTGTCCCCCAGCTTCACGCCCATCGTTCCCAATCCTGTTCGGCCATTCCCAATGACAAGGTCATACCCGTCCCCCCGATGCCCACCCGCACGAACACCCCGGCCTGGGGTTCCTCGGCAATGATCGGTCGAACCGGATGTTTCGCATACACGCCGTGCCAGCGGGCGGCAATCTGCCAGTCGGGGAGATGGATGATCCGCCGCAGTTCCCGAAGAATCAACTCGTCAATGCACTGTTTGTCGAACGGCTCCATCGCGTCGTCGTACTCATGAGAGTCCCCCAGGATCACCTCACCCGAAGGACTCTGGGAGGCCATCACATGAATGCCATATTGGTCCAGTTCGGGACTCTCGGCGGCGATCCGTTCACGCAGGGCGGGCAAGCCAGGACACATCTCGAACGTGGGATAGTGCCGCAGGGTCAGTCCCCCGGCCAGATGCGGGCCCAGTCGCCAGCCTCCCGGTTGGGGTGCCGTCTTGAGCATCTGCAGCTTGCAACGCCGGAGACCGCTGGGCTGCAGCAGTTCGGGAAACAGTGATTCGAGGTCGGCCCCCGAGCAGAGAACCACGTGGTCTCCCTGCCACCACACCCCATTGGCTCGTTTGAGCCCTCCACTTCTGGTCTCGACGATGGAGGTGTTCCATTCGAATTTGACGCCAAAGGTCGTGGCCAGCCAAACGGGCAGCGCCCGCAGGGCGGCCGGTGGGTCGACACGGAGTTCGGTGGGACTCCACAGTCCCCCCCGCAAGCCGACAGGTTGGGCCGCGGGAGTGCGGCGCTCGATCTCGGCGGGGCTCAATAGCTGGCAGTCGAATCCCAGACCGGGCGCCCGGGCGGAGAATTCCTGCAGGACCTGCCACTCATCCTCATGATGCGCCAGGTGGATCGAGCCGCAGGAAGCCACATCCAATCCTGCACGATCCCGCAGCAACAACCATCGTTCACGGGAACGGAGGGCGGTTTGATGCCGTTCCCCGGCTGACTGGCCCACCGGCCAGATCATTCCAAAGTTTCGGATCGAGGCTCCGCTGGCCCGGGGGGATCGCTCAAACACAGTGACGGCATGTCCCCGCTCGGCCGCCGACCATGCGTGGGCCAACCCCACGATCCCGGCCCCCACAATTCCCACCTGCCGCGCCATCAGTCGTTCTCCCCCGCGCCCAGGTCATTCCCTGCCCGGTCGGTCGATTCGAGACAGGCATCCAGATGGCGGGCAAAATGTTCCACCGGGGGAGTGTGCAGTCCGGGGATCTTGGCCGCATCATCCCACCTGCGCAGGCGGACCGCATCCGACGCCCCCGGGAGACTCTCGAACGCTGCCCGCTCTGGATCGGTCATCGGGCCCCCCTGCAGTCCAAGACTCAGTATCGAAGCGGGGCTGAGTTGGCCGAAATAGGCCGGTTCGACCGCACACAGGTAACGCTTCGCCGCCACGTGCCATTGGACAGCCTGACAGACCACCTCGGGAAACCGCCGTCTGAGCCAACGGGCGGCCAGTGTCTCGTGATGGTCGTCAATGCCCTGCTCGGGGGCATCGTGGGGAAGATCGTGCAGCAGGTGGCCCACATCATGCAGCAGGGCTGCGGCCACCAGGCTGGAAGCCGCCCCACTCTCTTCAGCAAACCACGCGGCCTGGAGTGCATGCTCGCGCTGTGAAACCGGTTCGCTGCCGTACTGCGAATCACCCCGCCGTCGAAACAGCTCGAGGATTTCGCAGGTGTGGGGATGATGCACAGGGGAGACGCGCTCCGACACGACGAATTCCGTTTGAAGGGGTTGCGGTTGGCTCTTCCGGCTGGGAAAGTTTACCAATCCAGACCGACCACCTGTAGGAAGGAACTCATGCCGGCGACCCCGACCGCCGACCGCGATACCCAGCAGCCAGACAGTCCCGATTCGGACGGGGGGTGGGGCGTTTTGCTCGTGGCTGCTGTCGCAGCGTTTGGAACCTATTTCAGCATGTATGCGTTCCGCAAGCCGTTTACCGCGGGGGCGTACAACAGCGATCTGCTGTGGGGTTACCAGCTGAAGACGGTCTTGGTGACCGCCCAGGTGCTGGGATATCTCGTCTCCAAGCTCGTGGGCATTCGCCTGATTGCCGAAACGAAGCCCTCCCAGAGACCCCGCAACATCCTGCTGTTGATTGGCTTTGCCGAGCTCGCACTGCTGCTGTTTGCCCTGGTGCCGTTGCCCTGGAAGCCTCTCTGCCTTTTCCTCAATGGGCTTCCGCTGGGGATGGTGTTTGGCCAGGTACTGGGCTACCTCGAGGGGCGGCGGGCCACAGAGGCCCTGACGGCCGGTCTGTGTGCGAGCTTCATTGTGGCTGATGGGGCCACCCGTGCCGTGGGAGCCTGGCTGCTTCGCGAGGGGGTCTCGGAATACTGGATGCCCTGCCTCGCGGGGTTGCCCTTTGTTCCGGTGGTACTGCTGGGGGTACTGGCTCTCAGTCGGGTCCCCCCCCCATCGCGGCGGGATGTGGCTGCGCGGTCCGAACGGGCCCCCATGACCCGTGAAGACCGCCGGGACTTTGTGCGCCGGTACGGGGCCGCGTTGACCCCGCTGGTCGTGCTGTATCTGCTGATCACCATCGTCCGCAGCCTGCGCAGCGATTTTGCCCGGGAGATCTTTGTGTCCCTGGGGCAGGAGGCGCTGCCGGCATCGTTCGCCTGGTCCGAAATCTGGGTGGGAATCGTGACGCTGGTGGTCAGCGGTGCTGCCGTACTGATTGGAGACAACCGTCGCGCTCTTTGGGTGGCCTTGGTCATTTGCGGGTTGGGGGCCGGACTGCTGGCCTTCGCTCTGCTGGGGCAACAGGCGGGCTTGTTCGGCCCCTTCCCCTTCATGGTGCTGCTGGGGATCGGTTTGTACCTTCCCTATCTCGTCGTCCACACATCGTTGTTCGAACGCTTGCTGGGACTGACCCGAGAACGGGCGAACGTCGGCTTCCTGATGTACGTGGCCGATTCGGCTGGTTACTTTGGCTATGTCGTCTGCATGTTGTTGAAGAATGCCGGGGCCACCTCGCCCGATGTGCTGGGCATGCTGCGCTGGGCATGTGGGATCACGGTGGTGGCTTCCCTGATCTGTCTGTTGCAGGCTGGCCGGTTCGTCTCCCGACAGACATCGGCCCCTTCCCCACACGCGTCAACCCCGCTCGGATCATGAACAAGACCCGCATCGCGTTGTTCGAGGGGAATCCTGGTCAGGTCGTGCTGCGCAACGTGCCTTTGCCGGGGCCAGCAGCCGGTGAAACGCTCGTGAAGGTGCTGGGCTGCACGCTGTGTGGCAGTGACCTGCACAGCTTTGAGGGACGCCGCCAGGTCCCTGTGCCGACAATCCTGGGGCATGAAATCGTCGGGGAGATCATCGACCAGGGACCGGGGAGTCCACGCGAAGACCTTCAGGGGCAGAGCCTCAACCCGGGAGACCGGGTCACCTGGGCAATCGTGGCGCACTGTGGTGACTGCTTCTTCTGCCGGAGGGGACTGCCGCAAAAGTGCCTCCGGGGGGTGAAATACGGGCATGAACCGTTCCGGGGTGAGCGCAGCCTGAACGGAGGACTGGCCAGCCATTGCCTGCTGGCACCGGGGTCGACCCTGCACCGACTGCCGCCTGAGATCCCCCTGGGCATGGTGATCCCGGCCAGTTGTGCCACGGCCACCATCGCCGCGGCCTGTGAAGCCGCGGGAGACCTGCGTGGGGCCGAAGTGGGAATCCTGGGAGCCGGTTTGCTGGGACTGACTGCCTGCGCCATGGCGCACGATCGGGGCGCAAGCCGGGTGTTCTGCGTCGAGCCAGGTCCCCAGCGTCGTGCCCGCGCGGTTGACTTCGGGGCCGTGACCTGCGAGTCGGCTGACCAGTTGAAATCGCAACTGCAGTCGTTCGCTGCGCCTCCCGGGCTGGACGTGGTGCTGGAAGTGTCGGGCAGTTCGGCGGCGCTCGAGCAGGCCCTTCCACTGTTGAGGATTGGCGGGACGGCGGTGCTCGTTGGGGCCGTGTTTCCCGGCCCCCCGGCGGCGATTGTTCCCGAGCAGATTGTCCGCCGCCAGTTGACCCTGCGCGGAGTGCACAACTACGCACCGCGTCATTTGCAGCAGGCGGTCGATTTCCTTTCGGGGGCCGCTGGCCGCTGGCCGCTGGCCGACCTGGTGACCGACTGGATTCCGCTGGACGAGATCGGAAGAGCCTTTGCGCTCGCCCGGGACCCAGCCCGGATCCGGGTGGGAGTTGTGCCCTGAAACGCGGCTACTTCTCCCGCATTGGCAAGACCGATGACCGTGACCGATGACGATGACCCGATCAGGGCCACGATGACCG
>DNUF01000062.1:0-3334 GCA_003508595.1 Planctomycetaceae bacterium | reverse complement strand
ACGATGACCGGGGCCACCCACCAAAGATGACCGATGACCGGGGCCACCCATCGTTGTTCAGGAGACCAGAATCGCCACACGTCTTTTTTTGGTCGTTCAACCGCGCCCTCCCCCACCCGTCTCAATAACTACTAGCCGGGGCCACCCACCATTTTCCCAGCCAGCATTTTTTCCATAACGCCCGCCGGAGAAACACTTTCCATCATTCACGGAATGTTTCGCCTGATCATTCGGCAACTCGCGGCAACCAGGGCAACCGGCAACCAGGGCCATCCACCGTCTTCCGGACCATCTCAAGCTCCACACAACTCGGTCACACAATTTTTCTCGGCTCTTCATCAAACTCCGGGAATCCGGTCTACACATTTACATATGAACTTATTGACCACCATTTCGTCCACTATCTCATTGCGATGGTGATCAACCTATGACAGTTCGCTGGACGACGAATCCCTAGGTCTACCTCCCCAGTTGTCGACGTAAGTCATTGCGGCACATGGGGCGTGCCCGGTTTTTTTCCACGACATTCGCATTCTTGTTCTCCCGTGCGGTCGTCGGTTCCCTCCGAATACATGGCTCGAAACCAAGGCCCTTCTCTCATCTCGAGTTTCATAAACTGTTTTCACCAATGCCCTTGTGTCGCTTTCTCATCGGCCACGGAAAATTGATATATACATAGTTGCATATTCTTTATATTTGTGTATATGTAATAAGCACATGCCGAACTCTACCGTTCACTCAGTGCATATGGCCAGACTTCCTCGCAAAGTTGTGTTCGACCCTTACGAGGTCGGCGTCTATCACTGCATCAACCGCTGCGTCCGTCGGACCCGGTTGTGCGGGATCGATCTGCTCACCGGCAAGTCGTACGAACACCGCAAACGCTGGCTGCAAAATCGCCTCCGGTTCCTGGCGGGCGTGATGGCCATTGACGTTGAGGGATTCACCCTCATGTCCAATCATCTCCATGCCATCCTGCGGAATCGTCCCGATGTTGCAGATGGCTGGAGTGCCGAGGAAGTCGCCCGGCGATGGCTCACGCTCTGCCCACCCCACCAGCCGGGTACGTGGGAACCGGTCGAGCAGCTGACAGATGCGGACATCGCAGCAATCGTCAACAGTCCCGAGCGCGTTGCTGAATTGCGACTGCGGTTGTCGAATCCGTCGTGGATGATGCGTTTTCTCACCGAAAAGCTGGCCCGGGTGGCCAACCAGGAAGACAACTGCACGGGGAGGTTCTGGGAAGGCCGTTTCAAGATGCAGCGACTCCTCGACGAATGGGCGGTAGCCGCCTGCCTGGTCTATGTCGACCTCAATCCCCTGCGGGCGGGAATCGCCCGCGATCCGGACGACTGCGAGTACACTTCCCTCTTTGAACGGCTGGGAGGAATCATGGAAGCGTTCCTCGCGAAACTCGACGAGGCTGAGCAGCAGGAGTACGGCTATCAGTCCGGGTTCCCGTCGCGGGTCAATTCAACACCCGCAGCCAATGACCATGAGCGGTCCGACCACCCAGGTGGCCTCGACAGTGCGCAGGCAACGGACTCCCAGACGGCTGTCTCCCCCTTGCCGAACAACGCAGGATACCCCACCCTTCGGCAATGGTCCTTGAATGAAATTGCCGAAGGACTCACGAGAAATCCGCGATCGGCCTGGTTGGCACCCCTGGAAATCAGTGAGTCGTTGTTGCAGGAGCCGGTTCCCTCGTGTCGGGCCTCCAATCTCGGTTGCCTGAATATGACCATCTCGCAGTATGTACAATTGCTTGTCTGGACGGGACGGAATTGGCAGAAAGCCAACGCGTCGGAACAGAATCAGCCCCAGCAGAATTCCTCCCGAATAAAGCCAGCAGACCCACCCGCTGTTTTGGAGCAATTGGGAATCGACGGTGAAGCCTGGCTGAAATTTGTCGCCTTGTTCGGTGGGAAGAAAAAACGAAGGGCCGCCGGACGCCCCGAGGCTCTGCAGGCCGAGGCAATTCGCCGGGGACGCAAGTGGATCCACGGCATCGCCAACAGTCGCGAAATCTTTGGCGTCGCGAAAGCAGCCCCAGTCGCCGGGATGAATTAGGGCGAGAGGACCGTTGTTGATGTGATCCCGGGTCTCACAGACTACGCCGAAACAACCAGTTTCGTTGTGCGAATACAGGTCCGACCAGGACGGTCACTGCCAGGTCCGACCGGAGCGATGGGGTTCCGATCCAGTTGAGTGTCAGATCGGCTATTGAAGCGGGGTCAGTGAACGCTCGACCCCGTGAGACAAACCCAATCCAAACCGCAAGCACCGGTTTCCCGCCGGTTTGTGTAGACGCTGACAGACGCCGAGAGAGGACGGGAGTTGCGATTTTTGTGTCCCCTAGAACGGTGGGTGGCCCCGGTTGATCCGGTTGAACGTGCAGTTGGCAAAGAACGGTGGATGGCCCAAGAACGGTGGGTGGCCCCGGTTGGACCTGTGTGTCATCTAGAACGGTGGGTGGCCCCGGCTAGGGTGTAACATGACACCGAAGTGCCACTGCCGACGCGACGGATGCCGAGGGACCGACTGACCGCCCAAACTTTGGTCTCGCTCCTTGGGACGGCACTGTGGCGGCACTGTGACAGAACCGTCACCTCGTCGCAGGTTGCCCGCGATTGTCACCCATCGGACCTGATCCGGCAACCTTGACCGGGAGGCGATTGGGCGATGCGGCCGAGGCTCTCCACCGCAGGCGCGGCATCCCTCGATGCACCGTCATGCCCGGGTCTGATCCAAACCTGCACCGCATCCCCCCTGCAGACCAGGGCCGTCCATTGTCCAACATCAAGGGGGTTGGCGGTCCGAATCGATTGAACTGACGATCCAAAAGTCGTTTATTGATATGGACTCGCGTCGTATGTTGTGGCCGCGTCCAACAAAGGGTGGCCCCGGCCTTTAGATGTTTTTCGGTCATGATCGTTTTTCCGAGACTGTTGACAACGTCCACTGCTCGACCGATCTTGAAGAACACATTCCATCGCCGTCCGCTTCGGACCGGTTCCTGCCGGGGTCGGGGCAACTGCAGATCACTCCCAGCCTGACGGGTGCTGTATGTCGATTGAGGTTCAGTGCGGTAGCTGCCTGGAAAGGTACCGTGTGGCCGACACCCTTGCCGGACGTCGGATCAAGTGCCGTGAGTGCGGCGACCCGCTCATGGTCCCGGGGCGCCAAGAGGAAATCACCGCCGACGGGACAGCGGACTCACGCCAAACGGCCACCCGGGCACGACCGGCCCAGGCCGATGCAGGGCGTCGGTCGACGCCTGCGAAAGGCCCCGCCGAGGCCCGGTTGGACGAGGGGATCCCCTGGCAGCCCCGCA
>DNUF01000029.1:7930-20619 GCA_003508595.1 Planctomycetaceae bacterium | reverse complement strand
CCGGCTGTTTGAGCCGGCGACACCGTGAGTTGTCAAAAACCGGCGGGATGTCCGCCAAGGTTTTTTGAGAAAAAACCGCCGGGTGTGATTCGTTCCCAAACGCGGTCGGCGACAGGCCCTGCTTCGCGGGTTGGCTCCTCTCGTCTGAGCCTTGGAAATCCGATATGGTTCAGGACTCCCGCAGGTTGTTGTCGCGAGGGGCGGGGTGGAGTCCGAACAATCGTCTGCTTCGCGTCTCCTTTGTTCCAGCGTCAGACGCGGTGGTCCGCCATGTCCCGTTTGTCCGATTTGTCTCAATTGCCCTTATCCCCTTCGCCGTTATCCCCGTCGCCCAGTCGGATTCCCCGTCGGGGGGTCTTGCGGGCGGGGGTTCTCGCAACGGGTGGCCTGACACTCGCCCAATACCTGGCCTGGCATCGTCCGGGGTTGGCCGAAAGTGCAACCCCCAAGTCGGTGATCTTCCTGTTTCTTCATGGTGGTCCCAGCCAGTTGGAGACCTACGACCTCAAGCCGCAGGCGACTTCCGAAGTCCGCGGTCCGTGTGAGCCAATCTCCACCCGCGTCCCCGGTCTTGACCTTTGCGAGTTGTTGCCTCTCCATGCCGGAGTGGCCCACCGCTTCAGCCTGATTCGGTCGTGTACTCATGGCGAAGGGGGGCACTTCGAGGCGCATGGCCGGTTTTTGTCGGGGCACCCGGGGTTGAAGACCGGGACGTTTGAATCGACACATCCCCAGTTGGGGGCGATCGTGGGCCGGGCTTTGCGGACGCGGGTGCAGGGATTGCCGGCTGCGGTGGGGATGGGCCTCGTGGTCTACAACAGTGCGTTCGGTGACTATCTGCCTGGCATTGGAGAGGGTTATTGGAACAGCGCGTGGCGATTGCCGATTGTCACGAAGAACGGACTGTTGAACTCGACGCTGACTGTCGAGGGCTCGCGTCTGGAAGACAGGCTCGGGTTGCTGCGTCAACTCGACCAGGTGCGGCGTGAGATTGACCAGAAGGGGACGATGGAGGCTCTCGACGAGTTCCAGCGGACGGCCGTGGAGATCCTGCTGGCCGACAAGGCCCGGGCGGCGTTTGATCTCTCGCAGGAAGATCCGCGACTGGTCGCCGCCTACGGAGACGAATGGGGTCAGAATGCCCTCGTGGCGCGGCGCCTGGTGGAGGCGGGAGTCCGCTTCGTGACGATCAGTGTTCCCGGTGGGGTGAAGGCGATGGATGCACCCGGCTGGGATGACCACGCGGTCAACATCGACCTGCCGACCATCATGCGGCATCGCCTCCCTGTGTACGACCAGGTGGTCACCACCCTCATCAATGATCTGTATGACCGGGGGCTCGACGAGGATGTGCTGGTGGTGGCTGCCGGTGAATTCGGCCGGACCCCCCGTGGCACCCTGCAGGAGGGGACTGCAACCCGGAAGCTGCAGTGGGGGCGCGATCACTGGCCTGGGGCACAGTCGATCCTGATCTCTGGGGGCGGCCTGAAGATGGGGCAGGTGATCGGAGCGACCGATGGGCAGGCTGGCTATCCCGTCGAGCGGCCGATCGATCCGCAGGATGTGCTCGCGACCATTTACCGTCACCTGGGGATCGACCTGGCAACACAATTCCCCGATGGAGGCGGCCGCCCGGTGACGATCACCACCGGGACCCCCATCCGCGAGTTGTGGGGCTGAATGCCTTGTCGGCAGTCGGTGTATCACCCCGACTGGACGGGCGGTTCATCGCTGCGAGCGACTCTCTGTCAGCGTGACCTCAGGCAGGAGTCGGGCGAATTCCAACTCCCAGTCACTCCGAAGTCCAACCACTGGGAATCCAGTCATCCAGTCACCCAGTGACACGTTGGGGCAGTGGCGGGGCGCGTGATGCGGTCGCGGTCGCATCCCGGCAGGCTCAGTGCGAGAGTTCCTGGCCAAATGACAGCCGGAGTTGCGGATCGCGTTGTTCTTCAAAGTCCTTGAACAGCAGGCTGGGCTGGATGTCCTGGTTGTTCTGGTATTTCCCGCCGTGGTATTCCGAGACCTCCCCCTCAATGGTGTGGTAGAAGATCTGGGCGATCTCCACACCGGGATAGACGCGGATTGGCTGGACGGCGAACATCTCGAGGGTCCAGTAGCCCCGAAAGCCCACATCACCAAACCCGGCCGTCACGTGGACGAACAGTCCCAGTCGCCCGATGGAAGAGCGGCCCTCCAGCATCGGGACCAGGTTGTAGGTCTCGGTCCGTTCGACCGTGCGCCCCAGGTAAAGCTGGTTGGGGCTGAGCACCAGTCCCTCCTCGGGAATGGTGTAGCGCCGGTACCGGTTGGGGCGGCGCATGTCGAGTACGATTTCTTCGTAAACCAGAAGTTCGTTGTGCAGGCGCACGTTGTAGCTGTTGGGGTTCAACTGTCGTTCATCGAATGGATCGATGATGACGTTCTTCCCAAGCTGGGCCTTGATCTCGCCGCCGGTGAGAATCATGCAGCAATCCCGAAAGAGAAGAGCGAAACCAACATCGCACAACCCTCTCCCACGCCCGCAGGTTCCTGCCGGGAGAGTCCCTCGCGGGAAGAATTGCATTGCCGGGGAAAGCCAGAACTTTCATCCCGGGTGACACGGTCCCCGCCGAGAGCCGCACTTCTGCTCCATACGCTACGGCAGTCGGTGCGCACGTGCAACAGACCCGGCCTGTTTCGGGCAGGGCCCTGCGGAACCGACGGGCACTGCCACGGGTGTCGCGTTTAAGTGTCAGACAGTCTGGCCGAAAAGTGGCTGTCGGCTCGTCGGGCGGGCTCGCTCCCGTTCCGTCCAAGAGCAGCGGGTGTGGTGCCCGGTTGACTGCCGGGCCCGGTTTCCGGCGGCACAAGTCTCAGTCATCGCTGAGCTCCAGATCGGGACGCAGACCCAACAGGATCTGGCTCTCGCTCTCCACGAGTCCTGTTCCGGTCAGGCTGAGGTGTTTCAGCGTGCGAATGTCCGCCAGGCCCCGCAGGTCGGAGGCCTGCACGGGGCTGAAATCGAGTTGCAGCACTTCCAGCCTGGGGGCGGTGGCCAATCCGGACAGTTCTCCCGGCGTCCACTGGCAATCGTGCAGCCGGAGTTCGACCAGTCGCGGAAGCGAGGCCAATTGGGTCAGCAATCCCTCCGGGATCCACACCGACCGCAGGTGCAGTCGCTGGAGATGACTGAGGTGAGAGATCGCCTGACGGTCGTCGGGTGTCAACGGGCTGGCTTCCCACGCCACACACTCGAGGAAGGGCAACTCGCGGAACAGCGACCACGCCGGTTGGCCAGGTGCGTCGGCCCGGGGCTGCCAGGTGACTTCGCGCGTCTGAGATCGCCGCAGGGGCGGAAGGCCCGGCCCTGGAGATGCCAGGTCGGGGAGGGGGACGGGAACCTGTCGGCAAACCGCTCCCAGTCGCTGAAGGACTGCCACCGAGCGGGTTTCGGAGTTCCAGCGCCACGCCACGGCACCGGTGGCGAGTATCCAGATCAACACCAGGGCCAATCCAGACCATTCAACCGCATGAACGGCAGAATGACCGCGGGTGATTCGGCGCAGGGACATGCCGACGAAGTGCAGAAGTCAATTGTCGTCCGCGGGGCCCTTGGCCGATTCGCGGGCCTGGGTCTCGGCGGACGGGGGGGTGAGTTCCTGGACTTCGATCCGCCGCACGCGGGTCGGCTCGGCATCGAGCACCGTCAGTTCATGATTCCCCAACCGGACTTTCTCGCCGGGAACCGGGATATGCCCCAGCAACTCGACCATCAATCCGCCGGCGGTATCGCTGGTGACATCCTTCGGAATGGCCACCCCGCATTGTTCGACGAGGTCGTCGAGGTTGCAGAGGGCGTCGACCAGGTAACGACCGTTGGAACGGCGGATGATCATTGGCAACTCACGGTCGAATTCGTCCTGGATCGGTCCCACGACCTGTTCCAGCACGTTTTCGAACGTGACCATGCCCGAGACTGTTCCGTACTCATCCACCACCATCGCCACGTGCGTGCGATTTTTCTGGAATTCGCGCAGCAGGACATCGAGGGGCATCGTCTCGGGAAAGAACGGCAGGCGGCGCACGATTTCGGTCAGGCTGGGAATCGGCTTTCCCGAGTGCAGGCTGGCCAGCAGGTCCTTGGCGTGCACCATTCCCACAACCCGGTCGAGGTCTCCATCGCACAGGGGGAATCGCGTGTACTGCGATTCGGCGATGAGGGCGACGTTCTCGACCATGGGGCGGCGGTTGTTCAGGTAGACAATGTCCCGCCGGGGAACCATGACCTGCCGGGTGACCTTGTCTTCGAGATCGAGCACGTTCTCCATCATGAGCCGCTCACCGCGTGTCACCTGGCCGCCGGCCGCCGACTCGGCGAGGATCAGCCGCAGCTCTTCTTCCGAATGCAGTTCTTCATGCCCGGCAGTGACCCGCACACCCAGGGTGGCGAGGATCAGGTTGCTGGTGGCATGCAGCACCCAGATGAAGGGCCAGAGCAGCTTGTAGAAGATCGTCAGCGGGACTGCGACGGCGAGGGCCGTCGGCTGTGCCGACCGGATCGCCATGATCTTGGGGACCTGTTCCCCCAGCGAGATGTGGAGGAAGGTGATCAGCAGGAAGGCGAGTGGAACGGTCACATACTGCGTCGCGCCGGGGAAGCCGATCCAGCCAAAGACCGGCTCGAGCAGTCGGTGGGCCACCGCTTCACCCGCCCAACCGAGGCCGAGGCTGGCCAGGGTGATCCCCAGCTGGCAGGCCGACAGGTACTCGTCGAGATGGCTCAAGACGTTGCGGGTGACTCCCGCCGTCCAGGAACCGGTGCGGGCCAGATTCTCGACCTGGCTGAGACGCACCTTCACGAGGGCGAACTCGGCGGCGACGAAGAAGCCATTGGCGCAGACGAGAACGGCCAGCAGGGCCAGTTGCAGCAGGGTGGTGGCGGTGGACGACCCTGCGGTCTCACCCCCAGCCAGTTCCGCCAGGGGCAACAGGCTCGCGACGAAGACGGTCAGGGCGGAGGGATTCATGAACTGGTGTCCCCGACCAGGGCCGAAGCGGGCCGCCGGAGGAGGATAGGGGAGGATCGTGTGACTTCGAGGACCGTGCGACTGGGTCAGAAACGGTCATCCCCGGGTGCTCACGCAACAACTGGGGAATTCTGCAGAATTGTCGCGGTCATTCGTCTCCAACGCAACCCGACGACCTGTTCCTCCCCGGCGTGACTCAGCCCGGGGAGTTGCTACACTGGCAGTTCGTTCCCGTTTGACTCCCTGTTCCGACCCCTGTCACCCACGCCCATGCCGGTCAAAGTTCGGTGTCCTGGATGTCGCAAGGTGTTGACCGCGCCCGATGCGGCGCGCGGCAAGGCCCTGAAGTGCCCCGACTGCGAAACCAAGGTCCGCATCCCGGCCGGGGAGGGGGGTGGGACGGGCAGCACTAATCCCAAGACCGGCCAGGAGGACGAAAACCTCCTCGCCAAGCTCGACTTGTCGAAGGCGGTCGATACCGAGACCGAGCTGTGCCCCAAGTGCGGTGCCGATATCCCGGAGGGAGCACGCGAGTGTCCGAAGTGCGGCACCGATCCCTCGACGGGGCAACTCAGCAAGGAGGCCCGCCGCCGCAAGAGCCTCAAGGGGGTCGACCCGCAGGAGTTCTACAAGGTCGTCTGGCGCGATGCGTGGGACTTCACCCTCGAGAACTTCGCGTCGGTCCTGCAGACGGCGTTTTACCTGTTCATGTTCTCGTCCCTGGCGTGGGGCTGTTTCTTCATGGTGGGCTGGTGCTCGGATGGCCCCCCCAAGACCTTCTGGGGCTTCCTGGGGGTCCTGTGCTCGTTTGTGTTTCCCGGGTGGCTGTTCCACCTGAATGTGGAGACGATCAAGCTGACGACGGTCAAAAAGACCTCCCTCAAGGACGTCAAGTTTGACATGTTCACCTCGATCGCCCTGGGGATCAAGTACGTTGTCTGGACCATCAGCCATATCTGGATGCCGTTCGGTTTCCTGGCATACCCGATCTCGATGATCCACTTTTCCATGCCTGTCCCCTATCGGGCCTGGCTGGCCTGGGTCACGATGGGCCTGGCGTTGAAGCACTTTGGGGCGGTGTTGCTCTACTTCGTGATGCGGTTCCTGTGGACCCTCCCCGTGGCGATTCCCGCGGGGATCGTCGGTGCCATGATGGGGAACGCCCTGCTCGAGGCGATGCAGAACCAGGTGACGCCCCAGTTCGACTGGATTCGCTGGACGGTCCTCGGGGTGTGCGCGGTGTTTGCGGCACTCTGTGCGGCGTTTGGCGAGGTCTTCCTGGCCCGCGTCCTGGGGCTCATGGCCTACTACTTCCGTGACACGCTGGACCTGCAGACCGTCGTGGCCGAGAAGGTCTACCAGAAAAAAGAGGTCAAGCTCGACAAGTTTGGCAATCCGATCCAGTCGCCGATGCAGAAATACGGCTCGCTTGTTTTCGCCATCGTGGCGATCACGCTGACCTCCAACGTCATCTACTACTTCTACACCAACAAGCAGCACGTGCTGCTTCCCGACAGCTGGGCGCGGGCCATGGGAATCATCGACTGATTGACGTGGGGACACTTCCCTCCCGATTCGACAGATCGCCCGATTTTTCGCTGTTCCCTCCGCGACCCCGCCCCGAAAAGGCAACCCCCGGCATGACCGACAAGGATCTCTTCGACGACTCGACGATGACATTCGGCGAGCATCTCGAAGCACTGCGCTTGCATCTCTGGAAGGCGATTGTCGGCTGGCTGATTGCCACTGTGGCCGCCTTCTGGATCTCGCAGCCGGTGATCATCGAAATGCAGCGCCCGGTCAACAATGCGATGAAGAGCGTCTTCATCGACAGCCAGGCGAATGTCACCGTCACCGGGCAGGAGGCGGTCGACAAGGCGACGCAGCCGGGAGTCTGGGACTCGGCCCGCCGCACGTTCAACCGCTGGCTCGGCCGCGAGGACACCGAGCCCGAGGTTCCCGCCCCCGCCCCCCCCGAAGATCCCGCCTTCAAGCTCAAGATTGATGGCCGCCAGGTGGCCCGGGCCCTCCACGCGGCGCAGCCCGCCTTCTACCCCGAGCTTCCGGCCGACGCCCCCGAGGTCAACATCGAGGTGTCGCTTGCCGACCAGCCCTTCGGCAAGTTCCTCAAGGACCTGCAGATCGAGAACATGCGGCCCCGCACCGACGGTGTCGACGAGGCATTCATGATCTACCTGAAGGTCTCACTGGTCGTCGGCTTCGTGCTGGCCAGCCCCTGGATCTTCTGGCAGTTGTGGCAGTTTGTCGCCGCGGGGCTCTACCCGAACGAGCGCCGGTATGTCTACCGCTACCTGCCACTCTCGATCGGACTGTTTCTTGCCGGGGTCGCTTTCTGTTACTTCGTGGTGATCCCGTTCATGCTGACCTTCCTGTTCAAGTTCAACATCGAACTGGCGGTGCGTCCCGAGATCAAGATTGGCACCTGGATCATGTTTGCCCTGGTGGTTTCGCTGATGTTCGGGCTGAGCTTCCAGCTGCCCCTGGTGATGGTGGTGCTCGACCGCATTCGCCTGGTCCCCAACCGGCTCTACAGCGAACACCGCCGGTGGGCGATCCTCATCATCGCCTTCCTCTCGATGGTGCTGACCCCGGCCGATCCCATCAGCATGCTGGCAATGATGATTCCCCTGCTGATTCTTTACGAATTTGGCATCCTGCTGTGCCGGTTCGGAGGGGGGGGAAACAAGAACCCGTTCGAAATCCAGGCCGCCTGACCCCGGCAGTTCGACCCGGCATCGATTCCCCGGCATTGACGACCGGCAGGGTCCGGTTGTGGGCCGCGTCGGGCTGACGGTCGAGTCGCAGTGCTCTCCCCTGGTTCTTCCCGCATGCCCCAGTTGCTCCCCCCGGTCTCCCGCTCGCCCCTTTCCACCGAACAGGTGCGCAACTGGCTGGCCACCCAGGTCCCGGTGGACGAATTCCGCAGCCAGCGCGTGCTGCTGATCGTCCCCGACACCACCCGCACCGCGCCGTTGCCCCTCTTGTTCCGCGGCGTCTACGAGCAGTTGGCCCCGGTGGTCCGGAAGCTCGATGTGCTGGTCGCCCTCGGGACCCATCCCCCAATGTCCCCGGCCGCTCTCCGGGCCCTGCTGGGGATCACCGATGACGAGACGGACGGACCCCTCGGGCAGGTCGGGCTGTTCAATCACGAATGGGATCGCCCCGACCGGCTCACCCGACTGGGGACCCTCTCCACCGATGAGACCCGCGAGATCTCGGGAGGGCTGCTGGCCGAGTCGGTGCAGGTCGAGATCAATGCCCGCATCACCGATTACGACGTGCTGCTGGTGCTGGGACCGGTCTTTCCCCATGAGGTGGTTGGCTTCTCGGGGGGGAACAAGTATTTCTTCCCGGGCATTGCCGGCCCCGAGATCCTCAACTTCTTCCACTGGCTGGGGGCCCTGATCACCAACGCGTCGATCATCGGTGTCCCGCACACGCCGGTGCGGGCGGTCGTCGATCGGGCGGCGGCCCTCATTCCAGTCCCCCGTCGCTGCATTGCGTTTGTCGTCACGCCCCAGGCGGGGGTGTACGACCTGTTCTACGGAACTCCCGAAGTGGCCTGGCGCCAGGCCAGCCAGCTTTCGTCGCAGGTCCACATCACCCGGGCGAGTGCCCCCTTTCGCCAGGTGCTGTCGTGCGCCCCTCCGATGTACGACGAACTGTGGGTGGCCGGGAAATGCATGTACAAGCTCGAGCCGGTCGTGGCCGAGGGGGGCGAGCTGATCATCTACGCCCCGCACCTGCACGAGATTTCGGTCACGCACGGCACCCTGATCGGACAGGTGGGCTACCATTGCCGCGACTACTTTGTGAAGCAGTGGTCACGGTTCGCCCACATTCCCCGGGGAGTGCTCGCCCACTCGACCCATGTGTTTGGCCAGGGGACGTTTGACGCCGCCACCGGCCGCGAGCGGGGCCGGGTCCAGGTGACTCTCGCCACCGGTATTCCCGAGGCGGAGTGCCAACGGATCAACCTCGGCTACCGCGACCCAGCCAGCATCGACATCGAGTCATTCGCCAACCGCGAAGACGAGGGGGTGCTGCTGGTCCGCAAGGCGGGGGAGATGCTGTACCGCCTCTCCGAGACTTCCTGACAGCGCCCCCCCCCCGTCGGGCCTGCGCTGTTTTCCGACTTTTCCACCGGATGATGTGATCCATGAATGACCCTGCTGATCTTCGCGAACCGCTTCAAAAACGCCTGGACCTTGCCCTCGCGATGGCTGGCGAGGCGAGCCACCTGATCCTCTCGTACTACCAGTCATCGAGCCTGGCGGTGGAGAGCAAGCGGGACGCCAGCCCCGTCACCGCGGCTGACCGGGGGGCCGAAGAATTGATCCGCGCCCGCCTCGCCCGCGAATTTCCCGATGACGCCATCCTGGGAGAAGAGTTTGGCGAAAAGCCGGGCACCTCGGGGTACCGCTGGATTCTCGATCCCGTGGATGGAACGAAGTCGTTCATCCACGGTGTGCCACTCTTCGGCACCCTCATCGGCATCGAGCGCGGGACTGAATGTGTGGCGGGAGTCTGTCACTTCCCCGCCATGAATGAAACCGTCTGGGGAGGGAGGGGACTGGGGGCCTGGTGGCGGACGGGGAATGGCATGGTGCACCCCGCCCGGGTGTCGTCGGTCAACCGGCTGACCGATGCCACGGTCTGCTTCACGACAGTCCAGGGTTACGCCCGGGTCGGACGGTTTGATGTGTTTGAATCGCTGGTCGCCCAGGCGCACCTGCTGCGGGGTTGGGGAGACTGCTACGGTCACATCCTTGTCGCCACCGGACGGGCTGACGTGATGGTCGACCCCCTGATGAATCCCTGGGACGCCGCCGCCCTCGTTCCGATCGTCACCGAAGCAGGAGGCTCGTTTGTCGACTGGATGGGTCAGCCGAGCATCTGGTCGGGCAACGGCATCTCGATCAACCGCGGTCTCGCGGACGACATTCTCTCCATCACCCGCGGCAAGGCGGGCCCCATGCCCAAGTCCGCCCGATAGCGGTTGGAAAGTGACTCGCTCGGCCGGGCATCGCTCCCCCACCCCCGGGCACAGGACTCCGGGGGGCACAAGTCTTCGGAGAAGTTCTCCGGGAAGCCAAGTGCAGGACTCTTCTGGGGGGCGGGGCGGCCGCATGACCGCACCGGCAGAACCAGTACCCGGTCCCCGGGGGCTGATGGTAGACTTGGTGGATGGCCGATGAGTGAGGCCAGTTTCCCTCCCTGCGGAACACGGTCTCTTCCCGCCAGGACCGCGATGTTGACCCCTGCCTGCCCCAACTTCCATTTCAGCCAGTCGCAGAGCCGGCGTGACCTGCTGCGGGCCGGTTCGCTCAGCCTGCTGGGACTGGGGCTGCCCCGACTGCTCGCCGGGCAAGAGCCGTCGGCCAACCCCGCTCCCGACTCTCGGGCGTTTGGCAGGGCCAAGGCATGCATCCTGCTGTTCATGTGGGGAGGGCCAGCCCAGCAGGAGACGTTCGATCTCAAGCCGAATGCCCCGGCTGAGATTCGGGGCGACTTCCGCCCGATCGCCACCCGCGTTCCCGACATCCAGATCAGCGAGCACTTCCCGCTGCTGGCCCAGCGGACCGACAAGCTGGCGATCATCCGGTCGATGACGCACAACAATGTCGATCACACCGTCGCCACCCATTTCCTGCTGACCGGGATGCCGCCGCTTCCGAGTGGCACCCGCGAGACCGACTGGCCCCACCTGGGGGCGGTGCTCTCCCGCCTCGGACGGGGGCGTGATCCCCTGCCTCCCTTCGTCTCGATGCGTCCCAAGCTGCCGGGAGATGTCCCCCGCTTCGTCGAGCAGAGCCGGGGGCAGTGGGCCGGGTGGCTGGGGCAGAACTTCGACCCGCTGACCATCGATGATGATCCGTCACTCCCCGGCTACCGGGTCGGCGAATTCAACCGACCGGCCGAGATCTCTGTCAGCCGGCTGGAAGACCGCCAAGCCCTGCTGGGGGAAATCGACCGGCAACTGCGCGCGGCCGATGCTCCCGGGACGGTTGGCGTGATGGACCGGCACTATCGCCGGAGTTTCGACCTGATTCACTCGGCCGCCAGCAAGGGGGCATTCGACCTCGCTGCCGAGTCGCCCGAGATGCGGGCCCGCTATGGACTCAACCCGCATGGGCAGTCGGTGCTGCAGGCCCGGCGTTTGGTCGAGCACGGGGTCCCCCTGGTGACGGTCTTCTGGCCGAACGACGGCATCAAGAATGTCTCGGTGTATTGGGACACTCACAGCCGGAATTTCATCGATCTCAAGGATCGCCTGATGCCCCCGGCCGACCTGGCGTTTGCGACGCTGCTCGACGATCTCGAAGAGCGCGGGCTGCTGGATGAGACGCTGGTGGTCTGGACGGGTGAGTTTGGCCGTACCCCGCGCATCGGACAGCGGAACAGCGATGCCGGGGCCGGCCGCGATGGGCGCGATCACTGGCCGAATGTCTTCACCAGCGTGGTTGCCGGGGGCGGAATCCGCGGCGGGCAGGTCTATGGCGCGTCCGACCGGCATGCCGCCTATCCCACGGTCAACCCGGTGCCGCCGGTTGACCTGGCGGCCACGATCTACCACTGCCTCGGCGTTCCCCCCGGGCTGGTCCTCACCGACAACGCCAATCGTCCCCAGGTCATCTGCCCCGGCACCCCGATTGCCGACCTGCTGCTCTAGGCCTTCGCCGGGCTTGCGGAGATCGCGCTGAGGGGACATCTCTGTGAGACGGCATCCGACGCAATCCTGTTGGTTCCGGCCCAACGCAAACTGCCACGGCAACCTGTCTCTGCCAGTTGTGTCTGGCCTCGCAGTTCACGACTGTCAGGTCATGTGGTGGATGACAGACGCACATGATGGTGAGCATGTGGCTGTCGCAGTCTGGAACCGGGGGGGTTATTGATTAAGGATTGGAGCCGTTCGCCTTCGCCGGCTCCGTCTTGGATTTGAGCAGCTTCGAATGCTGTTTTCGGACTTTGACCACCTTGGGGGTCGAACTCTGGCGGACGTAGGGATCGAACGGATTGCGGGCCGAGTAGTCCTGGTGATATTCCTCGGCCGGGTAGAATTTGTCGAGCTTTTCCAGTGTGGTCGCAATCGGCTTCTTGTACTTCTTCGATTTGTTGAGACGGTCGATCACCCCCTCGGCAATCTCTTTCTCGGCGTCGTTGGCGTAGAAAATGGCCGAGCGGTACTGCGTCCCGACATCCGGTCCCTGCCGGTTGAACTGCGTGGGGTCATGGGCGTCGAAGAAGACCTCGAGCAGGGTCGCGTAGTCGAGTTTCGCCGGGTCGTAAGTCACCTCAATCACCTCGGCATGCCCGGTCTGCCCCCCCGACACCGCCCGATAGTTGGCCTGTTTGGCCGATCCCCCAGCGTACCCACTGACCACCTCGACCACCCCGGAAATCTCTTCAAACACCGCCTCGGTACACCAGAAGCACCCCCCGGCGACGACCGCCTTGGCGAGTTTTCCTTCCGCCGGCTTGTCATTCGTGGTTTTCTGGGTTCCCGCCGGCGCGGCCGGTTGATCGTCGGCCATGGCCGTGACGGTCAGTCCCAGGGCACAGGCGAGCACAACCAGCACTCGCCCCATCGGCAGGCTGAAAGATTGGGTCATGATGTCTGCTTTCACGCACCCAGGGATGCGGGTGAGGGGGATGCGG
>DNUF01000029.1:1457-7728 GCA_003508595.1 Planctomycetaceae bacterium | reverse complement strand
GGATGCGGGTGAGGGGGATGCGGGCGAGAGGTCGGCGGGCGAGAGGTCGGAGCAACGTCCGCGGAGAATGCCCCGCGGCATTCTCCGGATGGCTGAACATTCCGACAATTCTATCGTTTGGCCATAGAACCGCCAAATCGATCCGACAGTTCCCGGCCCCCCAAGCCGCACGACCTCACTTCTTGCCCGGAATGGCGTAGAGCGCTTCGGACGAGCGGACCAGCAGGGTCCCGTCAGCGAGGGCGGGAGAGGCCCAGAAGACTTCCTTGTCGCTTCCCACCTGCACTCCGTCTGGCTCGGCAAACTCGCGACCGGCGGGAATTGCAAACAGCTTGCCGGTCTCGTTGATGACGAGAATCGTCTGGCCCACCACCAGGGGGCAACCGGCTGCCATCTGACCGGCAGGCATCCGCTTGCGATAGACCTCGGTCCCGGTCTTCTTTTCGTAGCAGGTGACGGTGTTTCCGAAGAAATACAGCAGGTCGTCGACGACGATGGGGGAGGGCATCCCGGCACCACTCTTGGTCTTCGACCAGAGAACCGCCTCGCTGCTGGTGGCATTTCCCGCGAGTGACAGGTCACCCGATTGACCGGCCTTGATGGCGTAAATCGGGCCCTTGCTGCCCGGGCTGGAGGTGCCGAAGTAAACCCCCGCGGCATCGGCCACGACCGAGCACGAGAAGGAGGTGTCGATTCCTCCCAGACGCCACCGCTCGGCACCGGTCTCGAGATCAAACCCGAGCACGACCCCATTGCCGGCAGCAATCACCTCGAGTTTTCCACCATTCGTCCAGACGACGGGAGTCGCCCACGACGTTCCTTCACGGGCTTCTGAGCTCCAGAGTTCCTTCCCGGTCGCCGCGTCGAGGCAGAGCAGTCGGCCTTCTTTCTCGTTGAACCGCGGAATCAGCAGGCGACCCTCGTGCAGGACCGGCGAGGCTCCGCTGCCGAACTGGTTCGAGATCTGCTGGGGGCCGAGTTCAAGCTTCCAGAGTTCTTTCCCCTCGGCATCGAAGGCGGCCAGGTCACCCGTGGCGCCGAAGTAGGCGAAGACCCGCCCATCCCCGCCGCAGGGGGTCTCGGTGGCATAGCTGTTGGAGGCATGGGTCCCCGTGGCGGGGACTTTTTCAGCCACGGTCTTCGTCCAGGCGATCGAGCCATCCTGCGGATTGAGCCGGATCAACTGGAACTGGACCTTGTCCTTCGGAATCTGCGGCCGTCCCATGGTGCTGGGATCGACCACTCCTCCCGCCATCGACTTGGGGCGGGCGATTCCCGAGCCAACAGCCGTGGTGACATAGATGCCGCCGTCGACCACGATCGGTTGCGACAGTCCCGCTCCGGGAAGCTCGGTGCGCCAGGCCGGGGCCTCGGCGGGTTGCCACGTGGCCGGGGTCGAATCTGAAACATGGCTCAGCCGCATTCCCCCCCGGAACTGCGACCAGTCGGCTGCGGAAACGAACGCTGAACCGAACATTCCCACCAGGGCGAGGCAGCCCCCCGCAATTCGCACGTTGATTGGCATGACTCTGACTCCTGGCGCAGGGATCTGGGCAACAAACCGAACCGTCCCGGCACGGGCAGCAAATGTGCCGGAACGCCAATGGGAATCATAGAGGCCGGTCAACGTGCTGGTGGGTCGGCGGGGTCGTCGGTCGCGGGGATCGTACTGAACACCAGCAGAGCGGCCAGCGCCAGGGCGGCCCCCATTCCAAACGCTGCCGGAGGGCCCCAGTGGTCATAGATCACCCCAAACAACAGGCTGGCCGGCAGCGCCGCCAGGCCGATGATGCCATGAAACCATCCAAACGCACTTCCGCGGGCCACGGCGGGAGTCAACTGGGTCACGAGTGTTTTTTCGGCCGGCTCGGTCAGGGCGTAGAACCCCGCGTAGAGCAGGAACAGTCCCCACACCTGCCACGGGGCGTTGGCCCAGCCGAAGGCGAGGTAGACCAGCAGGTAGAGAGTCCAGCCCCCGGCAATCAGCGGTCGCGGCCCGATGCGGTCGACCAGTCGGCCCGCCCAGAGGTTCCCCTGCGTCTTGGCAACATGGAACAGGCACCACAACAACGGCAGTTGGGCGACCGGAACTCCCACCTCTCCCGCCCGCACGAGCAGGAAGGCATCGCTGGAATTCCCGAGGGTGAACAGACCCAGGGCGAGCAGAAACCGGCGAAACCGCGGAGAGAAGAGTGTGGCGGGGGCCACGGGGACGGCGGCCTCGGCGGACGGCGGGGCCGGGTCTCCCGAACGGGCGACGCCGGTGGCGGGAGGTGTCTCGCGAATGCCCCAGGCGACCAGCGCGACGACCCCCAGCCCGGGCAACAGGGCCCAGCCGAACAGGGTGCGCAGCGCCGTCTCGAGACGCTCGGGCGAACTCCCTTCCGGGGCCGCCCAGGCGAGGTATCCCAGGGCCAGCAGGGGGCCGATGGCCGCCCCGAGGTGATCCATCGCCCGATGAAAGCCAAACGCCCGGCCCCGTTCCCCCGGTGCGACGGCATCGGCCAGCATGGCATCTCGGGGCGCGGTGCGAATTCCCTTCCCCAAACGGTCGGCCAATCGCAGGGCCAGGATCTGCCCGGCTCCCGATGCCAGCGCCAGGGCGGGGCGACACAGCGAGGCGAGTGAATACCCCGCCACCACGAACTGCTTGCGCCGTGAGAGCCGGTCGGACCAGTGTCCCGACAGCAGTTTCAACAGACTGGCGGTCGTGTCGGCCAAACCCTCGATCAGCCCCAGTTGTGTTCGCGAGGCCCCCAGGGTCACCAGCAGGAACTTCGGCAACAGCGGGAAGATCATCTCGCTGGCGATATCGTTGAGCAGGCTCGCCAGTCCCAGTACGCGGACCGTACGGGGCAGCCGGGAAACTGGATCCACCGGGCGATCGTCCATCACTCAGTCTCCCTGGAAACCGCTCGTGCCCTGCAGTCGTGATGGCGCAGAGTCAGCCGCACAGTGGGCCGCCACCCGACACAAAAAAACCGGCCGGCTGCGAACAGCCCGGCCGGCGGAGAAACGGACTCGAAATGTCGGCGACAATGCAGGCGACCACGCAGAGTCTGGCGGTCAGTTGATCCCGGGGACCGGGAAGCTGCGGCAGAACTCGGCGATCTCGCCCCGCACCGTCTTGAGGACCGCTTCGTCGCTGGTGTTCTTCAGCACCCGCAGGATCCACGCTCCCACCTTCTTCATCTCGGCCTCTTTCATGCCGCGGGTGGTGAGGGCCGGGGTCCCCAGACGGATCCCGCTTGGGTCGAGTGCCTTCCGCTTGTCGAACGGGATCATGTTCTTGTTGACGGTGATGCCAGCGTGGTCGAGGGCCTTCTCGGCAATCGCCCCCGAGAGTCCCAGGGGGGTGACGTCGGCGAGCATCAGGTGATTGTCGGTCCCGCCCGTCGCCAGCGAGAGACCGCCGGCGATCAGGGTTTCGGCGAGGGCCCGGGCATTCGCGACGATCTGGCGGGCGTAGTCCTTGAAGGCCGGTTGCATCGCCTCGAGGAAGCAGACCGCCTTGGCGGCGATGATGTGTTCCAGCGGGCCCCCCTGCATGCCGGGAAAGACCGACTTGTCGATCGCCTTGGCGTTGGCTTCGCGGGTGAGAATGAATCCCGCCCGTGGGCCGCGCAGTGTCTTGTGCGACGTGCTGGTCACGTAGTCGGCCACCGGGACCGGGCTGTTGTGGATTCCCGCCGCGACCAGCCCCGAGTAGTGGGCCATGTCGACCATGAACAGCGCGCCGACATCACGGGCGATCTGGGCGAACTTGGCGTGGTCGATTTCCCGGGGGTAGGCACTCGCCCCGGCGACGATCAGCTTCGGCTTGTGCTCGCGGGCGAGGCTGGCGACCTGATCGAAGTCGATTCGCTGATCCGACTCACGCACCCCGTAATGCACCGCCTTGTACAGTTGGCCCGAAAAGTTGAGGTTCATCCCGTGCGTCAGGTGACCTCCGTGTGCCAGGTTCTGTGCCAGGAAGGTGTCCCCCGGCTGCAGCACACTGAGGTAGACCGCCATGTTGGCCGAGCTGCCCGAGTGGGGCTGCACGTTGGCGTGCTCGGCTCCGTACAGCTGGCACGCCCGTTCGCGGGCGAGCGACTCGACCACGTCGACATATTCGCAGCCGCCGTAGTACCGCTTCCCCGGATAGCCCTCGGCATACTTGTTGGTCAGTACCGTCCCGGCGGCGGCCAGGACCGCGGCACTGGTGTAGTTTTCCGACGCAATCAGCTCGAGCCCGTCCCGCTGACGGTTGGCTTCATTTTGAATCGCGGCCCACAGGGTGGGATCGGCAGTGGCGAGAATCGACATGTGTGCAGACAAGAACAGGAGAAAACCACTCAGAAGGTCGGGCCAAACACCCGACCCTGGGACATCGTCCCCTCAAGACACGCTTCCAGGACGAACAGACAGAGGAGTCACCCGGGGTGTCACCCCAGTGGGTCACCGTATGTCAGGTCTTTCGGCCCAACAATTTCGGTTGCCGCGGGTCAGTCAGCCCGAACCAGTCCATCAGGCCAGGCCATTCGCGGCCCGTCCGTCAACCAATCCCCAGCGACCGGATGATCACCTTTGGGAGCTGTTCCCGTGTGGTAACCGCAGTGGTCGCTCCCGAACCAACACGCCGCCGGGCTGGGCCAGGCCGTCCATTCACCCCAATCATCACCGCTCATCGCGATCGGCACCCGCCGGGTCGTCCTGGGGACGAAAGCAGGGCCAAATCGAAACTGCGACTCGATTTTCGTTATACTCTCCCGGAATCAGGCCTGCCACTCTTCCCCCAACAGATCAGCCTTCTCCCCCGCGTGTCTGCCGGAAATTCCAGCGGTTCTTCCGCTCCATTGGCTGGTGAGATCCCTCCCGCCACCGGGCCCCTGTCGGCCTCGGCCCAGAACTCGCTTGCCGGCGAACGGGTGGTCTTCACCGGGATCCTGGCGTCGATGACCCATCGCGAAGCGTGGGAATGGGTCGAACGCCGGGGGGGCCTCGCCTCCGAGCATGTCTCCCGCCAGACGACCCTGCTGGTGATTGGAGAAGAGGGTTGGCCCCTGGAGGCGGATGGCCGTCCGTCGGTCAAACTGCAGCAGGCCCAGCGCCTGCTGGCCGACGGGCAGTCGCTGCGGATTGCCAGCGAGTCGGAGTGGCTCGGTTTTGTGGGGCTCGACGACCGGCTCGCGACCCGGGCCCAGATTTACACCCCCGCCTCGATCAGCCAGTTGCTCAAGGTCAGCGTGCATGCCGTCCGCCGCTGGGAGCGCCTGGGGCTCATCCAGCCGGTCCGCCGCGTGCACCGGTTGCCCTATTTCGATCTCCGGCAGGTCGCCTCGGCCCAGAGACTGGCCGAGTTGCTCGCCGCCGGTGTTCCCGCCGACCAGGTGCGCGACAGCCTGCAGAAACTCACTCCCTGGGTCGGTGACTCAACCGCCGCCCTCGCGCAACTCGAACTGCTGGAGCAACGGCGCGAACTCGCCTACCGCGACCGGCATGGTCGGCTGATCACCCCCGGTGGGCAGCGCCTCATCGAGTTCGAACCAGCCCCCCGCCGGGAACCCCGGCTTGAGAACTGGGCCGAAGACCCCGCGCTCGAGCATCCCTCGGTGGCAACGCCCGGCGTCGAAGGGGCCGATCGGGAGCCGGGCACTGAACGCCTCCACTGGGGGCGGGGAGAGTGGTTCGAAGAGGGGCAACGACTCTCGGCCGAAGGGAACCTCAGCGGCGCCATCGAGTCACTGCGCATGAGCCTGATGCTCGATTACGACTTTCCCGAGGTGCACTTCCAGTTGGCCGATTTGCTGTACCAGCAGGGGCACGAACGGGCGGCGCTCGAGCGGTACTACATGGCGGTCGAACTGGATCGCGACTATCCCGAGGCGTGGACGCAGATTGGCTGCGTGCATGCCGGACTGGATGAAACCGACCAGGCACTGCTCGCCTTCGAAATCGCCCTCGACGTCCATCCCGACTATGCCGAGGCGCATTTCCACCGGGCCGAGGCCCTCTGGAAACAGGGGCGCTACCCCGAGGCGTGCCGGCATTTCACCGAATACCTGCAGCACGACCAGCATGGCCCCTGGGCCGATCTGGCTGAAACGCGCCTGCAGACCGCCCCTCAGCCGTCGGCACCCTCCAGCCCGCCCCGCCAGCGATCAACCCCCGACTGACCGGGTCCCCAACCGCGACCGACGCACGGCAGTGCATTCCTGCGAGATTGTTCCCCAGGCGACCATTCCCCGGGCGACCATTCCCCGGGCGACCATTCCGCAGACGACCATTC
>DNUF01000029.1:0-1395 GCA_003508595.1 Planctomycetaceae bacterium | reverse complement strand
CATGGCCCCTGGGCCGATCTGGCTCAAACGCGCCTGCAGACCGCCCCTCAGCCGTCGGCCCCCTCCAGCCCGCCCCGCCAGCAATCAACCCCCGACTGACCGGGTCCCCAACCGCGACCGACGCACGGCAGTGCATTCCCGGGGGATTGTTCCGCAGACGACCATTCCCCGGGCGACCGTTCCCCGGGCGATCTCCCGAGACATCATTCGACGGGAAGTCCCCGTTCGACTCGAATCTGCCGCACCCGGCCGAGCACATCGTCCACGAGTTGACCATTCCGCCGCAGGGCGAGGTACTCGAAAACGCTGACCACGGTGTTGATCACGATGGTGCCGAAGGCGATTCCCAGGTGAATCTGTCGGGCGGTAAACGGGCCGTAGCCCCGGAATCCCAGGGCGCTCGCCGGGTCGGCGGCGGCACCGTAGCCTCCAGTGGTGATCAGCAGCACGAGGCAGAGCGTGAGGCCAGGGTACATCCGGATCTTCATCCCCTTGCTCTCGGCCTGCCATTCCCCTCCCAGCCGGTAGGCGTTGCAGGTCTCTTCGAGCCAGCGCCCCGTCCCCATGAAGTAGGTCAGAACGAGGGCGTGGACCAGTACGGCAAACACCAGTGAGCCCAGGGCGAACAGCAGGTGCAGAGTGACCCGCGACTGGATCTCGGGATCATTCACCCGGGCATCGCCAATCGACCACCCAAACCAGAACGAGGTGCACAGGGCCAGCACGCAGATCGTGGCCAGTGAAGAGAAAATGCGGGTCATGGAGACCGCCGACTGGCGGGGGGGCAATTGGAGGAGTGGCGGACAGGTCAACGCTGGCAGTATAAGCACGTGGTTCTGCGCTTCCCACCCCCTCCACTTCCGGTCCCTCCCGATTTTCACCGGCCCCATGCGCATCACGCACGTCGAAACGATTCCCGTCCGCATCCCCCTCAAGCCGGCCCGGCGGATGATCACCGCGCTCGGTCAGCACAATGTGTCGGACTATGTCCTCGTGCGCATCGGCACCGATGCCGGGCTGGAGGGGGTCGGTGAAGCGACCGTCATGCCCCGCTGGAGCGGCGAGACCGTCTGGAGTGCCCAGACGATCATCGATCATCTCATGGGGCCGGCCCTGCTGGGGGCCGACCCGACCGACATTGCCGAAATCGACCGCCGGCTCGAACTGACCTGCCGTCACAACTGGTTCGCCAAGGCGGCCCTCGAGATGGCCTGCTGGGACATCAAGGGAAAGCAGGCGGGGCAGCCGGTGTATCAACTGCTGGGGGGCCCGGCACGTCCGCTGACCGTCCGCTGCCGGTTTTCGATGGGGGCGTATGAACCCGAACGGGCCCGCAATCGGGCCCGCGAACTTGTCGAGGAAGGCTTCACCACCATCAAGGTCAAGGTGGGGGGG
>DNUF01000059.1:19542-37306 GCA_003508595.1 Planctomycetaceae bacterium | reverse complement strand
ATATCAAACTCTTCCAACAATCCAAAGCAGAACAACTCGACCCCGTCCTCAACCCGCAGATTACGCTCGATGACCTCCTTCAGGCTGATGAGGGACTGGTTCAGTTGGAGCGTGTCCACGGCGTCCGGGCAGAGAGCCGCCGCCGTCAAGGCCGACAGCGATACACGCGGCCCCTCAGCCCAAATCCGAATCCGGTCCCGCCCCGAGAGCCGCTGCAGCCATTGCACCAGTCCCGTGACCTGGCTGGCGGCCAATCCCAGGGGACGTTCCCCCACCGCTGAAAACAACAGTCCGAACAGGTAGTCCCGACTCCCCTGGCTGCACTCTCCCGTGAAGAGCAGGTCGGCCACGCACACCTGAACCCCGCTGTTCACCAGCCTCTCGGCCTCGGCAGCAACACCAGCACGCCCCCGATCCCCCAGCAGCAGGGTCGTCCCGAGCGGTTTCTCGGGGGTCAACACGACCACTGGCAGGGTCCAGCCAGGCATGGGAGTGACGGCAAACGACTGCACATCCACGCCGGCCAACAGCGTCTGGTCGAGCAACCGGGCCTCGGGTTTCACACCAACCGATTTCACAAGCCGGGCGAGAATCGCCCTTCGCTCCCGTTGCCATTCCAGGGCCTGGGGCAGATTGGCAGGCAGTCCCCCCTCGCGTGGCAGACCCGCGGCGAGGTCGCGGGCCAGCGACTGAAACGTGGCATTGTTTTCGGGAATCGGCACTGCCAGTTGCCCGGGGGGCTGCAATTCCGCTTCGCTGGGAATTTCCCGCGGGTTGTAATCTGCCTGGTCCGGAAAAAAGTGTGTGCCAATCATCTGGTAGAGCGCTTCGCGATTGTCCTTTTGAAAGTTGTGATCACCGGGCTCGGCATTGATGTGATATCGCAGGTGGTCCTGGCGGCCGTACAGACCGAAGACAGGCCGGGCCGCCGCCAGCAGGGGTGGCAGGGCCTGGTCGGCCTTGAAACAGCAGTTGTCATTGAGGTTGTACGTCAACAGCGTGGCCCGGGGGGCCATCAGCGCGGTGAGGTGCGAATAGTCCGCCACCGTCGCCAGATCAACCGGCGTTTGCTCCGAGTCTCCCAGGTCGCCGAAGTTCTTTCCGCGGGTGAAGAAACTCGAGTAGCCAGCCACCGGATTCGACAGCGTCACCCGTGGATCCAGGGCCGAGAGGACAATCGTCTGCCATCCTCCCCCCGAGAGCCCGGCCACCCCGACACGTTGCGGGTCAGCTTCCGGCAGAGACAGCAGGACATCAAGCCCCCGCTCGAGCGCCAGGTAGAACGGGGCCAGGCCGCTGGTTCCGCAGAGGTCCAACTGGTTCATCCGGCCGTGGACATACCCCTCGGTCCGCAGTTGCCCCATCCCAAACCACTCGGGATTGAGGGCGATGATTCCCCGCTTGGCCTGGTTGATGCACCGCAGTTGCTTGTAATCGACCGCCTTGCCGATCGGATCGTGCCCGTTGACATTCAGAAAGACCGGGGCCTTTCCGGTGATCTGGGTCGGACGATACAACAGCGCCGGGATCCACAAGCCTGGCACGGCCTGGTACCGCAGTCGTCGGATGGTGTAGCCGGGCCCACCCGGCAACTCATCGAGCCATTCGACCTGCAGGGGGGCGTGGTGCCACCCGGCGGCGGCACCACGTCGAATGACCCGTTCGAACACGGTCGAACGGATCTGGGCGGCCGCCTCTTCCCAGGCCTCACGCGTGGTCACCGGGCGGAGAGCGGGAATCCGCTGGAAGGTGTGGTCCTGGATTTCTTTCAGGCTCTGCCCGGGGGCCAGAAGCGGGGCCGACAGGACGCTCTTCAAATCCTCCGCCGGACTGACTCCCGCCCCACCCAGCAACACACCCGTCAGGACAATGCCGAACTTCCACCATTGAGGAACCATGGCGACCATCTGCAGAGGAATGGAACCGGAAGCTTCGCAGCCAACGACGCCCCTGGGGGCGTCGGCCGGATCATATCGGGCGATGCACTCGGTCGCGACAGCCGGTCATTCCGCAGCCGGAGTTGCAAACCGTACGGAGGAAGTCGATGGGCATGGGCAGAGACCTCGCCCGGAGTTCCCAACCGCAGTGCCGCTGGTCCCGGCTCAGCCAGGGAGCCGGACATCGGCCGCCGTTGAGCCGGCGGAGCTGCCCTGATTCACGATGGTGGCCGAATAATTATTCGCTGCCTTTTCCACCTCTTCGAGGAACATTTCCTGCTTGAAGGGCTTGTACAGGGCACCGCGCATCCCCATTTCCCGGGCCTTGACGATGGAGTGCCCCGGGTCATAGCCGAACCCGGTCATGAGGACGATGGGAATGTCGGCCCGAATCGCACGCACCCGCCGGAAACATTCCGAGCCACTCATATCGGGAAGGCGAATATCGGCCAGGACCGCGTCATAGGAGAGATTCTTCACCATCAACAGCGCCTCGGCCCCGTCGTGCGCTGTTTCGACCGAACAACCATACGGCTCAAGCAACTCGTGTGCCCGCTGGCGGACGGCGGCGTCATTGTCAACCACGAGGACCCGCTTGTCCCGCAACCGGGGACGCTGCTTCGCCCGGGGCATCTCGGCGGCACCGTCGGGAGTCAACTGCTCGCCGGTCGCCTGGATCTTCTGCTTGATCTCGCGTGCCTTGGCAATGATCTGCTGCAGCCGTTGTGCCACCTCGGGATCGTGGCCGATGTACTTGTCGAGAATCCAGACGGCATCGTTGAGCATGACGTCGACCGGCTGCGCGACTTCATTCATGATGCGGCCGGTGCTTTCACGCGCTGTCGTGATCTTTTCGGCAGTCAACAGGTTGAGCCGGTGGAGGGCAGCAGCGACCTCCAGGCCGAACAGTTCGAGGAACTGCAGATCCTGCTGCGTAAATGCATTGGGCAGTCGGCTCTCAACGTTGAAGGTCCCGAGGATGCGGTCATTCCACTTGACGGGAACGGTCAGCGAACTCCGGGCATCGGCCGCTCCGGCGAGGTAGAGCGGATCGTGCAGTGAATCCTTGCAGAGATAGCTCTGCCCATGGGCCGCGACAAACCCGGTCACCCCATTCCCCTCGGGGAGTGCCCACAACTCACGGGCGGCCGCCTCAGGCAACATGCCCACATTCAGCAGGGGATTGAGCCGATTGGTCTCGTGATCGAGCAATCGGATCTCAACCGTCTCGTACTCGAGAACGCCAGCCGTGCAATGGATGATCTGCGCCTTCAGCAGGTCGATCCGGTTTTCGACCGACATATCCCGCAGGTCTTCCGCAGACATGTCTCCCAATTCCAGGCCCGCCTCGAAAATCGCGCTCAACTTCCGCTGGCGACGGGTATCGTGGGTGATGTCGCGAACGACCACCACAAAGTGAGTGATCTCACCTCCGGGGGCAACTTCAACGGGGACCACATCCAGTTGCACAAACCCGCGTTCGCCCAGATCGATCTGCGTCCGCGCCGACTGGTGAGTTTCGCTGGCCGTCAGAAAGGGATTGGGATCGGCCCCGGGCAGAAACTCTCCGGGAAACAGTTCCTGGATCTGCCGCCCGCGCACGCCCACCCCCCCCACTTCACGTTCGAGGGCGGGATTGCACCAGAGGATCTGCAAGCGCAGGTCCAACACCGCGATGCCGTCCGGCAGGTGCGCCAGGACTCCTCCCGCATGCGGCAGGACCAGATCTCCAGCAAGGCTGGCGATCCGTTTGGGGGGGACGCAGACCGCGGCGAGTGAACCCGATTGCAACTCCTTCCACAGGTCGCCAAGGTCATGGGACCAGACCGGTTCGAACCGTCCTCCAAACGCCTCACACAGTTCAGACTGTGTGCCGCTCTCCCCCAGTATCAAGATCCGCGGAAGGCTCTGCATGATCGACTCCCGACACCCTTTACCCAACTCCAGATAATCGTAAATGCTGGAATCGACGATGGCAACTGCGTTTTCCATCCATTCGAATCGCGGCATGTCCGGCGCACAGGGCGCCTGCCTGAAGTCTCGGCTGTGGACTCAGGGGACGGCCGGTCCGCGGGCAGGCAAACGTTTGGGGGGCGCCACTTCTGCCCGTCCCCCTTCCACAGGCCGTACCGGGGCGGTTCCCGAAGGCTGTGCGGGGGAGAATTCCCCCAGTTCCAGGCCCGCCTGGTCGGCGGCCCGCTGAATCGCCTGCACATGCACCTCCGACGTCAGGTCCAGCAACTGCTGTTTTCGCAGCGCGGGAATACCGTTCATTTTTTCCGTCAACTGCTCGACCCAGTCGGGACGCCGCGACATGGCCAGCGACATCATCCGCACGAACATGCTGACCTCGGTGAACGTCCGGTCGGTCAGGGTGACCGTCAATGGCGAAAAGACCCGTGCCGCCACGTCGAGGGTCTGCGAGGGGAAACTGATGAAAAGATCGCCCCGATGACTGACCGACACGCTGCCATCGGGTTCGGTGATGAAACTCGTCTGCAGCAGCAGCAGCGAACGGGCTTCAATCGGCTGCTTCAGCAGCGGACTGGTGAATGACCCCTCGCAGATGGCGAGATGCCGGTCGGCATTGCTGTAGAGGATTTCGATCTGACCGACGGAGCCATCCCCGGCGTCAGCCTCATACTCGAACCGACCTGTCTGGTACATCTCGACCTTGGAGATCTCCATGGCGCGCCACACACTGACGGCAACATCGGGGTGGGCGAGGAAATACCGGTAGACTTCCGGTTCCACCGGAAACGAGACCTTGGGCAGCCGTCGGTAGTAACTGACGTTCTTCGTGATCAACGCAATCCGCTCGCGCTGTTCGGCAGTCAGCTGATCAAGGGGAAGCAGGGCGAGGGCCTTTTTCTTGTCGGCGGCACTCGACGAGCCCTTGGGCTCGGCATCCAGAATGTCTTTCTCGGACGGGGGTTTGTTCCCCTTCCCCAGCACCTTGGCCCCGGCCTGAACGACCCGTCCAAACACGGTGGGACCCTCCTCGGGAGGGGCCTCTTCGTGGGCACGAATCACTTCGGTACCCGATTGCGCGCACACCAGCGAGTTTCCTGGAAACCAGCAACTGGCGGCCGCCACTCCCCACAGCAACATCTTGTGCGCGCGGCGACACGAAATCGACGACATGCCCAACCTTCCCTGGAAGTGGCCAGAAGTTCGTCGCGCTGGCGGCTCTCCTCGGGCAGGACTCCCTGCCCGCCAACGCGTCCCCCCTTTCATCGGCCGCACCCGTACAGACGGAATAGTCGAACTCGGCGCGAAATCCTGCCCAAGCGGATCCCGCCCCGGCAATCTGGGCAATTGGGGCAACGGATTCCGGTTCTCATAATAAAACCCCTGGGATCGCTCCCAGGGGTTCATTTTTTCTCACGAATCGCGGTCACCAGAACTGGCCCACAGGGCCATTACGGCACCACGGGCAACAGGGGGGACACCGGCACCAGTGGCGACGAATTGCCCACCTTCCCAGGCGGAATCGTCGGAGTGCTGTTGTCAATCACCAAGGTGGGATCGCGCAGTTGGATCCTCATCAACGCCATCACGTTATCAATGTCATTGCAAAGGGTTCGCACGATGGGAAATCCTCCACCAGCGAACAGCAACCCGACTGGATTGCGATTCATGTCGACGACGAGCGACCCCGAATCACCCGGCTGGCCCAAAGGCATATCCGAAGGAGTTCCGGTCACTTCCATCGTCTCGATGAAATAGGCATCCCCAGCATCATAACCCACCGGTCCGACCGCCATATCAATCCCTGTCACGACCCCAACACGGTAACCAGTCGTTCGCCCATACTTCTGAACTCGCTGTCCCAGGTACGCGTCAACCGTCGTCGATCGGGGAACACCGTATCCGTCGGGCAGGGTGGAGACCCCGGTCAGGGTCGGTTCCGTGAAAATGGCGGCCGCATCCACCAGGTTGGGGTCTTCTTCATCAAATGTGAGTGTGACATACCCGGCGACCCGACCGAGCACATTTTCGTTCAGAATTGCCAGAGGACAGTTGTCGTCCCCCGCGCTGGGCTGGGTAATTTCTGTCACACCGGGAATGGCCTCATTCTCCAGCCCGAACACGTGGTTGTTGCTCAGGGCGTAATAGAAACCATTGCGACCTCGCAACCGGCATCCCAAGGTTCCCGAAGCACAAATGTCGGGGTCGAAGGGGAATGCCGAAACTCCAATCGGCACCGGACGGGGCAATCGACGCTGACGGGCGGGACCAGCCGGGGGAGGAGTCGGAATGGTCTGCATCGGCCTCCATTCCCCAATCACCTCTGTGATGACCTTGACGCCATCGACCTGCTTGGGAAGTTGGGGTTTGTCGATTCCATTGAGCATGACCTTGATCACGACCGTCCCGTCCTCTTCAAGACAGGTTCCGATGCCAATCACACCCGGCTTCGCCAGGATCTCTTTCCGCACACTGTGCTGGGCCTTGTTCGCCTTGTCCACGGTCTCCTGGGGAGGAACCGGATAGAGATCGTCATCGGGAAGCCCTGCCACCACACCACCTCCCGGAGGCAGAATCACTCCTCCCTGGCCACCGATCCGCCCCTGTCCCGCCACGGGAGCGGCGGCTCCAGCCCCGACCTTCTTGGCACCGGCAGCACCTCCCCGAGCCGGGCCAGCGACGATCTTGCCCCCAGGCAAAGACTGCCTTCCGCTGAAAACCGGGTCATACCCCGGCTGCAGCGGTTTCCCCGCCTGCGTCTTCTTTCCCTGCCCCTGACCTTGTGCCCATGCCACATCAGTGCAGAGCGCCAGCCCCGCCACCAGGGCCAGCACACTCCCCAGCCACCGCTTCAGACCCAGGTTCAACGACATGTGACACTCCGAACCGAAATGACCAAATCCCTACTGCCACGGCGCGCAGCTTCCCTGCTCCACCAAGTTTAACTCCCTTGTCGGCTGGGGCAATTGTAAATCCTGCCAAAAACCCCTGTTTTCTCTCCAGATTCCGTCAACTCACCGCGGCGCGCTGTCGATCAACCGGGCAATCGACTCGGCCGTCAATTCCCGCAGGCTGTGCACAACGCATTTCGCGTGCGCAACACGCTCTGCAAGATGCCCGGTACTCACCAGGGCGATGCTGACCATCCCGGCGGCGTTCGCCGCAGTGATGCCAACCGGAGCATCCTCGACCACGGCACAGTCCGCCGGCGGTAAACCCAGCTTTGCGGCGGCTTTCAGGAACACCTCGGGGTCAGGCTTGCCCCGACTCACATCCCGCCCCGTGACCGTCCCCTGCATCAGTCCGGAAATTCCCAACCGGTCAATCACCATCGAGACATTTTCGGGGGGGCCCGAAGACCCGATTGCAAGCCGGAAACCGGCCCGCGACAGGTCCCGAATGAGCTCTGCCGCTCCCGCCATGGCGGGAAAATCGACTTCGACCAGCTCGCGGTACAAGTGTTCCTTCCGCTGGTCAAACCGGGCAATCTCGTCCGGACTCAAAGCCCCGTCCCCCCAGTGGGTGGCGATGATTTCCCGGCTCGTCCGACCAAATGTCGACTGAAATTGGGTTTCCGTCAGCGAATGCCCAAACTCCTCCGCCATCAACCGCCAACTCTCCCAATGGGCCTGGTACGAATCCACCAGGACTCCATCCATGTCGAAAATGACTCCCCGCGGCATGACTGCGACCCACCCGGTGATTGACGCTTACTGTCGCTGCACGGTATAGCATCTTGCATTGGAATCAGCGAACCACTGAACAAAAGATTCCACACCTGACCACGTGAACAAAACGGAATGACGCAGCGCATTTTCAACTTCTCGGCCGGTCCCGCCTGCCTTCCCGAATCGGTTCTGCGCGAGGCCCAGGAGAATCTTCTCAGCCTCGGAAACACCGGCATCGGCATTCTCGAGCACTCGCACCGCGGGAAGGCCTACATGGCAGTCCATGAAGAGGCCGTCGCCCTGATTCGGGAACTGGGACAAGTCCCCGCCGACTACGACATTCTTTTTCTGACCGGGGGAGCATCGCTGCAGTTCTCGATGATTCCCCTCAATCTCCTGGCCCCCGGAGAGACCGCCGACTATCTGGTCACCGGGATGTGGTCGCAAAAGGCGGTCGCTGAGGCCCGACGGGTGGGAACGGTCCATGAGGCCTGCAGCAGTGCCGACCGCAATTTCAGCTACATCCCCGCCCAGTGCCAGTTCAGCGCCCGGCCCAAGTACGTCCACTTCACCTCGAACAACACAATTTTTGGCACGCAGTTCCCGGCCGAACCGGCGATCCCGGCGAGTATTCCCCTGGTTTGCGACGCCAGCAGCGACATCTTCAGTCGGCCCCTGGATGTCTCCCGCTACGGGATCATCTACGCGGGGGCCCAAAAGAACCTCGGGCCCTCGGGGGTCACAGTGTTGATCATTCGCAAGGATCTCGTGGCCCAGGGGCCGCGCGACCTGGCGACCATGCTGCAGTACCGGACACATGCCGACGAGAATTCTCTCTACAACACCCCCCCCACCTTCGGGATCTATGTTCTGGGCCTGATGTTGAAGTGGCTCAAAGCCCAGGGAGGACTCGCCGCGATCGCCCGGCAGAACGAGGCCAAGGCGGGCAAGCTGTACCAGTTCCTCGACCAGAGCCGGCTCTTCCGCGCAACCGCCGAGAAGGGAAGCCGCAGCCTGATGAACGTCACCTTCGTGACGGGCCAGCCCGCTCTCGACGACGCCTTTCTGAAGCGGGCGACCCGCGAGGGACTCGATGGACTCAAGGGGCACCGCAGTGTGGGAGGAATGCGGGCCAGCATTTACAATGCGTTTCCCGCGGCGGGCGTTGACGCCCTGATCGCCCTGCTGAGCGATTTTGAGCAGTCCCACGCATCCGCTGCCTGAGCGGTTCTCCGTCCCCCCATCCTGCTGATGCCCGCTCCTGAAGAACCCGCCATCGATCGGCGTACGGCCCACCTGGGTCTTGTGCATTCCACGGCCATCGAGATCAATCCGTTTCTCAAGCGGTGCGACCGGTTGCGACAATATGTGGGGGACGATCACTTCGTGGTGCGGGGGGGATTTTGGCGCGATCATCGCATCGCGTTCATGCAGGTTGGCATGGGTCCCAAGCGGGCCACACGCGGCACACACGCCCTGCTCGATGGGCATCAGCCCCGCTGGGTCATCTCGGCGGGTTTCTCGGGAGCCCTCGTTCCCGAACTGAAAACCGGACACATTGTCGTCGCCAGTTCGACCCTCGATGCCGAGGGGAAGGAGCTGAAAATCGACCTCAAGATGCCGGCCAATCCCAGCCAGGGGCTGCACGTGGGACGCCTGCTGACCATTCCAGAAGTGGCCAAGACGGCAGCCGACAAAGAACGACTCGGGCGAGAAACAGGGGCCCTCGCGGTCGACATGGAAAGTGCGGCGGTCGCGGCGGTCTGTCGCGAACGCAAGGTCCGGTTCATGGCGGTTCGGGTGATCTCCGACGAGATGAACCAGACCCTTCCGGACGAAGCGCTGACCATTCTCAGCGATCGGGGAGCAGTCCAGATCGGTGCGGCCATCGCCTCGCTCTGGAAGCGTCCGGGGAGCGCCTCGGAACTGTGGCAACTGCGGACTGCCGCCAATGAGGCGGCGACTCGCCTGGCATTTTTCCTTGATGGCGTGGTGACGCGCCTCTGCGAGTCGTAGGACCGGAAGGGCGACCGTCGCTCCCGCCACCCTTCCCCACGCTCATCCCAATCATCGCCCCTGCCCGGGAGAGTCCTCCGATGCGACCCTGGATCCTCGCCGAGGCCAACTATGGCCACGTCAAACAACATCCCTACCGCGTCGCGGTTCTCCCCTTTGGTGCCACGGAACCACACAACCTGCACCTCCCGTACGGAACCGACAGTTACGAGGCATGGGAAATCGGCTCGAGGGCCTGCGAAGCCGCCTGGCAACGGGGGGCCCGTGTTGCCCTGCTCCCCACCATTCCCTACGGGACCGAGACCAATCTCGCCCGGTTTCCCCTGGCCCTCAACCTGAATCCCAGCACCCTGCTGGCGGTGGTGCGCGATCTGCTGGTCTCCCTCGAGCAATCGGGGATTCAAAAACTGCTGCTCTTGAACAGTCATGGCGGCAATGACTTCAAACCGATGCTGCGCGAACTGATGCCACAGACCAGGGTGCACCTCTTCCTGTGCGACTGGTTCAAGGGTCTGTCGGCCGACGTCCAGCGGAGCGAATTCCGCGAACCGGGGGACCATGCCGGGGCGATGGAGACCGCCCTTGGCCTCGCATTCTTCGAACACCTGGTGGTCCGCAATCCGCAGACAGGGGGCCTGGAGGCTGACGGTGGGGCCATCCAAAAAAGCCGCTTCGAGGCGGTCAACCGCGGGTGGGTGTCGATCAGCCGGCCGTGGCACCTGCTGACGACCAATACCGGTGCGGGCAACCCTCACGAGGCGACTGCCGAGCAGGGACACCGACTGATGCAGGTGCTGGTGCAGCGTCTGTCTGATTTTCTCGTGGAACTCGACCAGTCCCCACTCGATGAATCCTTCCCCATGACGCCCCGCGATCCCATGGTCCAGACTCTCCCGACACGATGAGCCGCGGCGTTGAGGTCTGGTCACTCGTCGACATGGTCAGCGGGCCAACTTGATCCGGGGACGCCACGACGGTTTCATCATCATCGGGGATGATGCCGACGCGCGGGACCCACGCCGCAGTGGGGTAGCGTGGTCAGCACGTCCCGGGCCGATGGTCCCCTACAGATCACCATCCCCCAGGCGGATCCTGCAGTAACTGGCGAACCGCTGCCGGGTGATCTGGCCCCGCGCGACCGCCTGCTTGACACCGCAGTCCCGCTCATGGATGTGCGAGCAGTTGGCAAATCGGCACGCCCGCACATAGGGATGAAACTCGACAAAATACCCTTCGATTTCTTCCGGGATCACATCCCAGAGATCGAGTTGGCGCACACCGGGGGTATCCACCACCCAGCCCCCCATCGACAGTGGCCACAACCGGGCACTGGTCGTGGTGTGCTGTCCCTTCCCGGTCTCTTCGGTCACTTCCAGGGTCCGCAGGTTGAGTCCGGGTTCCACCGCGTTGATCAGAGAGGACTTTCCCACACCACTCTGCCCTGCCAGGGCAGTCGCCCGCCCCTTCAGCAGGTGACGCAACCGGGCCAGCCCACGCCCGGTTCGCGTACTGCAGGGAATCACCTCATATCCGAGTTGCGAGTACATCCCCACCAGCGGCTGCAACTCGGCAAGGTCGACGAGATCGATCTTGTTGATGACGAGGACCGGACTCAGTCCCCCCTGCAGCACGCTGATCAGATACCGGTCGATCAGGGTGGGTTTCAGCTTTGGAGTGGCCGCCGATCCCACGATCAGGACCTGATCAACATTGGTCACCAGCACATGCTTGCGCTCGCGGATCTTGCGGGCCAGGATTCCGGTCCTGGCCTCCACGTGCTCAATCACTCCCTGCCGGTCATCCATCGGACGGACCAGCACGCGGTCTCCCGCCGCCACCACCGTTCGCCCCTCCACGGCCTGGGCCTTCAAGACCTGCCGGACGGTGCAATCGACGATCAACCCCTCGCCCAAGTCGACCAGGCAACCGCCTCCCCGCGGACTCAGGACTCGCCCTGGCTTGAGGGTTCCCGCCTCAACCTCACGCAGCAATTCCGTGTCGGAGGCAGAGACAATTGTTCGCCGTCGCGAGAAATCCCCCTTGCCCGAAACCCGCTCGTGACCGGCCAGGGATTCGAGCTGACCTTCATCCAGTGGCTTGAGATTGCGCCGCCGGGGCGAACTGCCACGATTCTTCCTCAGGTCGACCCGCTTTTTGCGCTGGTTCATCAGCAGGCAAACTCCCCAAGGCAGGCGAACTCACCAGTCCCATCGTCTGCGAGCGTGAGCCCCAGCCAAGTCATTCGTCCGACTGCAGCCATTCGAGTGCCCGTTCCTCATCATTCCGCGGAGACGGGCGGTTGCCCGGAGACGAGCCCTGGGATGGACGCCCCTGGGGGGGTCGCGGGCGACGCTCGGCCTGTTGCAATCCGGCCTTTTCCAACAGGCTCAACTGAATGTCCTCCCCACTGTCAAACATGACGGGGGGGGTGGTTCCCGGGATCACGTTGTAGTCGATCTTGTAGGCGTGACGGGCGATCGTGATCTCATCGCCGGGGAGTGCCCAGGTCTTTTTCACCCGCACCCCGTTGACCTTCGTCCCATTGCTGCTGTTGAGATCCTTGACGAGCCAGAAGCCATCGATCAGTTCCAGTTCGCAATGACGGCTGGAAACATTGGAGAACTCCAGGACAAGATCACATCCCTCGCGTCGGCCCACCACCAGGCGGGGACGCAGCAGGGGGATCGTGTCTCCGCCTCCCACGGGAACCAGTTCTCCCAGCATCTTGGGATCCTTTCACGGTCTGACGACAATGAATCGGGGTCGGGTCCACAAACCCGGTCGAATCGATCGACGGGCGAAAGGCCACATCGCCAACCGCGACACCTTGGAAACTTCGGGACGTCACACTCGGGCATACTACGGCTGCCCGAAAGAAAACGTCAAATCCCTTTCTGGAAAACACCCCCACTTTGCAGCGAAACGGGGCCCGACTCCAACCGCGCCCCATGGCGGTCACTCGGAGCGCCGAACCGGGGGTTCCCCGGGGGGCAAAACCAGCGGAACCGGAAGTGGCTCCGAAAACCTTGGCAACCGCAGTTTCCGCAGCCCCTGAACACACCACCACGCGAGGGCGGCGATCAGCCCGAACCGCGCCGCTCCCAGCAGGTGGATGACCAGCTCGCGGGACGACAGGGCCAGCAGCGACAACAGCAGGGCTCCCAGCAGCAGGATCGACACGCGATTGGTCCAGGAGGTCGCCGTCAAGACCACCCCGGCGGCGAATATCGCGCCCGAAATCCACCAGGTGAAGAAGTTGGTCTTCCAGTAGGGAACCGTCAGCGACGCGGTCTCACCAAGTCGCGAGTATTCGTACGCCCGCCCCGCGGTCTGGAACGAGTACAATCCCGCCCCCCCGTTTCCAAACCATTGATCGAGGCTCGAAGTATCGGTCGTGAAGCCACGGGCCCCCTCCAGCCAATCCAGGCTGGCGGGATGAACGGCAGTGAAGCCCTCGGGAGCCCCCACCAGGCCGAATTCCTGCGGAACCCAGATCGCCGCCCGCAGTTGCTGGATGACAACACCCTCTCCCGTTCCACTTCGCCCCAACCGCGGGATATGAAGCTGAAGATTGCCCCCCATTCCCGGCAATGGTCGCGGGTTGTACGGGGCCTGGAAGATCAACGCCATCACAAAGGGCTGGTCGGCGGAACGATTCCGGCTGACCGGGATCTGGTACGCATCCCACCGCTTGTCCGACGACTCCACGGGAGCCCGTTCGAGTTCGACCCGCTTCCCATCAACGACTGCATCCAGCGGGATGGAATCCTTGGGCAATTCCAGGTCCAACCGCTGGCGTTCACTTGTCCGCAACTCGTAACGCATCCGGCAGGTGACCTTGGCATCCTCGGTCACCACCGCCTCGATCACTCCCTTCGAGACCAGGGTCTCCAGCACCGGCTGGATCTCCAGTTGGGTTGCCGCCACGGTCAATGCCTGCGAAACCGACAATCCCTCCGGCTGGGAATAATACCGGAACGCCAGATCTCCCTCCGGGGGGAGCAGTGTCAACTCCCGCAGATCGATTGATTCAAAAGCAGCATCGGCCTCGGCACCGACCGACAACGTCCGGTCCCGCTGCAGCACCACCTGCCCCTCCACCGAGGTGGGATTCACCACCGTCTCGGTCCCCTCGAGCCCCCCGTTCCAGATCCGCACGGGTGAGATGGAAAAACTGGTCTGTCGGGCACCGGCGGGAAGCGTCAGTTTCTGATCGGCACGCAGTCGCAACTGGAACGCCCCCAGCACGGGGCGCTGCAAGACCACTTTCCAGAAGACCCACCCCGGCTCAGCCCCATCTTCACGCCCCTGTTGGCGAACGGGTGGCGTCTGAACATCCCCAGCCATCACCTGCAGCGAATCGGCGAGACTTTCGGGAATCGCCAGGCGAATGGTATCCAGTCCGGCATATTGCACGCTTCCCGCCACGAGCGTCTCAACTTCTGCCAGTTCACGACGAACGCGAACTGTCGTGGCCACCGTGGCCGACAGGCGTGGAGACCTGCGGGTCATTCTCCAGGTGAACTCGGGAAGCGACGGAAACTCCCACCCTGCCAGCCAGCGGGTCCCTGTCGGGGGATTCCCGGGGGGCGACGTCGATGCCTGCAACCGCTCCACCACCCGGTCGTCAAACACCAGCTCGAGGTTCTGCGCCGCCGCCGTCCAAACCTGACCACGATTGCGGGCCACACCCCGCGGCTCCAGCAATTTCAGCACTTGCGGCGTGCCATCGATGGGGCCAAGCGGGCGCCGCGCCGTCACCTGCAGCCGAACATCTCCCTTGCATCCATCCCGCAGGGTCACAACCAGTTCCTGCCGGTCGGACAGAACCTGGTGCGACTTCATCAACTCGCAGTCGACCCGGTCGACAACCAGCCCCTCGGGGATCCCGAACCGCAGTTCGAACACGGGAGCCCGCTCAACCTGGAACTCAAAATCCTCCGCGACCTCCATTTCGTCTTCGCGAAAGACGACGCGAGACTGCCGCTGCGCCTGCACACGTGGCTCGATGGGGCGGGCAGTCACCTGCAGGTCAAACCCGGGATTGAAGTATCGCCAAGCCAGCGCATCGGGACGGGCAAATTCCTGGGGGATCTCGCCGGGTTCAATCCGGATCAGTCCCTGCTGCTGCTCAACGACAACTGCGAGGTCCGAAGTCCCCGACAGCACCACCACCCCGTTTTCGCGCCAGCCCCCCCCCGCATGGACCCCATGCACAGGCGCGTCCTGAACGAGTCCCGCCACCGGAAAGGTCTCCAGCGGCAGCGGAGCTTCGGTCAACACCCGAACGGGGAGACGCTTGGTTTCACTTCCCAGCAATTCCACCGTGATAGTCTGACGGTTCTCTCCCGGGGCCACGTTCCAGGTCTTCAGCCCAGGGGCGGTCACCTCAAGAATGCGGGCCCCCACTGGTGCGAGGATTTCCACCCGCTCCAATCCTCCCCGCAGAACCTGGTGATCCAGGCGACTGTCCGTCTGGATCAACCCGTCCCCCAGGCGCACCATGGTGGTGTTGCGGACCGACGCCAGGGCATCCTGCATCGGCGAATCGCCGCTGCGGGGTCTCCAACGGGCACGAAGCCGCCCCGCCGCCGGCAAACGCGCGGTCAAGCGCGAGGCACCCTCGTCAACTGCGGTCTCCACGGCAGCGGCCGACGGTTCCAGTTCAAACGCCTGATCCGCACTCGGAACCTTCACCTGCAGCGACGATGTCACGGCACGGGGGGTCTCGAAGTCCAATTCCCGTCCATCGGGTGTGGTCTTGACCTTGACCCCCATTTCGAACTGGACGCGATACAGCCCTGGCTCGGGAAGCCGGATTTCGTAATCGCCATCACCGGTGGCCCGCAACCAGACTCGTTTGTCTTCGCAGGAGAGTTCCCCCAGCGCCGCTTCACCAAACCGCAGAGGCAGCCGCAATCCCTCAGTGGTCAGGGCCCGGACTGCGAGTTCCACGCGCACCCGTGCCAAGTCCCCCTCAATGGTGGCGTCGTAACGGGCTTCAGCAACACCTCCGCCAATCGCGGCATCGCCCACGGGTCGGGCCTCGAGCGCCTGCAGCTTTTGCCACCAGTCATTCAGGACCCGGACGGGCACAATTGCCACCGCCCCGTCGCCGGCCAGCGTCTGCTGGAGATTGCGAAACGGAACATAGACCAGCCGGTCCCAGGCCGAAGCCGCCGGTGACTTTCCCCCCGCGTCGGGCGCGACCGGTTTTTGAGCCTGACCCGCATCACTGGACTGGGCGCAGCTGACTGCGGGAATGCCGAGGCTCGCGAAAACCGCCAGCATCATCGCCAGCCAGCCGCGGTTCAGGCTTGAAACACTGCTCATCAAACGACCATCTCCCGAACGTGGCTCGGACTCTGTCAAGGCAAGCGGAGTAAACGGCGCAAGAAATGCCGCCTGGACCGCCTGGCAAAACCCTTCTTACACTGTACAGAGTTGAGGGAATCGAATGCCAGCGAGCCCCGTATGGCATGGCCACCCCAGTGCGGTGTGAGAAGCGATTCGCAACGGGCAGGCAATGTTGCTTTCGAGGGGCTCGGGGCCCCCGATCCTGTTCCGCTGAGCGTCTCGGTGGAATCGCCAGACGCCGACTGTCCTCAGGATTCAGGCCAACCCTCCCCGCAGTCGCCACGTCGAATTCCGATTGTGACGGTCGTCGTGATGAAAACAACGGGTATTCCCTGCTAAGATTCCGTGACGGTGGAAATCCTCCATCCGCCGGGTCCTCAACCCCTCTCGTTCGGGCGAATTGTGGCGTTCAACACAACGGACTGCTGGCGTCCCCTCGCGTGGTCTGCGCTGTTGGCCGCCTGCGTGATCGATTGCGGATGCGATGCCCGCGGCGATCGTGTGGAACAGCCCTCCAGCGTCAACGAGCCACCCCGCATCACCCAACCCCCATGGCTGGTCGATGTCTCGGTCGAAGCCGGTCTCGATTTTTGTCGGCGACCCGAGGCTGAGGGAAGCTATTTCATGCCCGAGATCATGGGCTCGGGGTCCGGTTTTTTCGATTTCGACGGCGATGGCCTCCTCGATCTCGTCCTGCTCGATGCCACCTGGGGGGGCGAAGCGGAGAAGACCCGTTCTGCCGTACGACTCTACCGCCAAACCGGCCTCGGGACCTTCGTCGACGTGTCGACACAAGCCCGGCTCGAATCTTTCTCAAGCTACGCCACTGGCCTCGCGATCGGGGACTACGACAACGACGGCGACGGCGACCTGTTCATCAGTTGTTACGGGCCTGACGTCCTGTGGACCAACCTGGGGGATGGCACGTTTGAGGAATCGAGCCGGAAACTGTCGGTGCGGGATCCCCGCTGGGGGACGGCAGCCACATTTTTCGATTACGATCAGGATGGATTCCTCGACTTGTTTGTCGTGAATTATCTCGACTATTTCCCCGGGACCGCCTGTGACGACAGTCGGCAGCGGCCGGACTACTGCGGGCCTCAGGCCTTCCAGGGAACTCTCGGAAAGCTCTATCGCAATCTCGGTGAAGAGAACGCCCAGGGGTATTCCCTGCTGGATGTTTCGGGGGTGGCGGGAGTGGCGGCGGCCCCGGCGGGCCCTGGCCTGGGTTTGATCTGCCGGGACTTCAATGGCGACCACCGTCCCGACCTGTACATGGCCTACGACCAGCAGTCCAACCCTCTGCTGCTGCAACAGGCCGACGGACGTTTTCGCGAAGAGGGAGCCAACTGGGGACTGGCCACAAACGGGCTTGGGCAACCCCAGGCGAGCATGGGGATCGCCATGGGCGATTTCAACGGTGATGATCTCGACGATTTGTTCATCACGAACATCCGTGGCGAGGTCAACATTCTCTACCTGGCCACGCGACAGGAGACTTTCCGCGATGGAACCTCACTGTCTGGTCTGGCAGCGGCCAGCCTGACACGCACTGGGTTTGGGACCGCCGCCCTCGACCTTGAACTTGATGGCGACCTCGATCTGGCGGTCGTCAATGGACGGGTCAAGCGCGATGCCCCGCTCCCCTCGTCCCAACTGGGAAGTTATTGGAACGACTACGCAGAGCCTGCCCAAATGCTTGTCAATGATGGACGGGCCCATTTCCAGGATGCCGCCATGTTCTGTGGCGAATGGGGCACCCGAAATTCTGTCGCCCGGGCCCTCGCCTGTGCCGATTTCGACAACGATGGCGAT
>DNUF01000059.1:18861-19337 GCA_003508595.1 Planctomycetaceae bacterium | reverse complement strand
GATCTGGACCTGCTCAACACCACGTGCGAGGGACCTGCCTCACTCTGGCGCAACGACACCCCCAGGATCGGTCATTGGCTGCGCATACGGCTGGTCGACACTCTCGGAAACCGCGATGCGGTCGGTGCCCGGGTGACAGTCCACGCGGGGAACCGGCAATGGACGCGGGAGATGAACCCTTCCGCCAGCTATCTCGCCAGCCACGATCCCCGGCTGCATTTTGGAGTCGGTCCCGAAACGACTTACGACTCGATTGAGGTGGAATGGAGTGACGGTGTCAAACAGACTGCGCCCGGCGGAGAAACCGATCGTGAGTTGATTCTCACCCGCGGCAGCACCTTCAGGATCGTCCCCCTGCCACCCGCCCGCTGAGCGATCTCCGGCCGGAGCGATTTCCCAACAAATCGAACTCCTGCCAGACCCCGCGATCACGATTTGATCCCATCACCCGCCCCGTCCCGTTTTCAGGGAAGCTT
>DNUF01000059.1:9138-18658 GCA_003508595.1 Planctomycetaceae bacterium | reverse complement strand
GGAAGAGGCCCCTCATAGGGAAAGCGGTGGATGGCACGCAGGCATTCCGAGAGGGCCTTCACCAGTGTGCTGCCCCAGCCACAGGGGGTGAAGGGGGCCACGCTCTGGTTTGTCTGCCGATCGGCCTCGGCAAAAAAACGCATGCTCCGGTCCTGCTGTGCCACAAACTCCCGCACGGTGATCCGGAACTCAATCTCCCCGTTGGCCTGAACCTTCTTCATCGCAAAGAAGTGCAACTGGGCCAGTTGCTCGGAGGGATGGGTCTGAGCGAGTTCCCATTCAGCCATGGTGGCAGGTCTCGTGGAAAGATGAAACCGGGTCTGACGCCGGCAAACGCCGGGCCAGCTCACTCCGCGATGGACTCACTCACCGGTTCAGATCCGGGTTCGGGCAGAGTCACATCTCCAACATCCCGCAGTTCGTCGGCCGCAGTCCGGCGCACCTGGGCTCCGGTCCGGTTGCCCGTCTGGGTCCCACGGGAGGGATCGGCGAGGGGAACCCCCTTCCCGCGATGCTGACGTTCCGCCAATCGCAGGGCCGAGTTGATCTTGGGCTGCTCGTATCCCGGGACTGTCCGCTGACGGTACAGCACGAGGGCATGCAGCGCGTGGAACAGCGGTCCGCAGTCGGCCTCGGTGTTGCGGTTGACCACGAGGTCCCGCGCCACACTGGTGATCCCCTTCTGGACCCAGTCCTCATTGAGGCGGTCCTGGGGGAGTGACATCATCAGCCATTCCAGCTGGTGCCCCGAGGTGGAAATCCGCTTCCCAAATTCGCGGGTCTCTCCCGGGCCCAGGAAGTGATTGGAAGAAAACGACCCATCCGCGTTCTGCAGCGACCGGGCTTCTTCGATGTACCGTTTGACCTTCTGATCGGCCTCAACCCAGACTCCACGCAGCGGTTCTCCAGTGTCGAGTTTCATGTTGCGGGCGTAGGCCAGTGCAAACAGGCCGTGACATCCCCCGCACGCTCCCGAAGTGACCGGCTCATCGACCTGCATCTTCAGCAGACGCTCGATGCTCCAGGCTTCCCCGGCGGCATTGGTCCACTGGGAATCGGGAGATTCGTAGTGGGCCAGCGCCCAGAGCGTCCAGGTGATTTCACGCCCGGTCCGCACCTGCATCTTCGCATCCTGCACGATGTCGCGGACGGTGATCACCTTGGTGGGTGTCGCCACCTCGTAATCGAGCGGGATGTTCGCCAGGCACATGTATCCCAGGAACTGGGTCGGATGCCCCTCGAACGCGTACGGTCGGGTGAAGGGATGACCCTGTCCGCCGTAGGGCGTTTCCTGCCAGAGGGGCTGGTTGTCGTAATACGCCCCCCCCATGATCCACTCGATGCCGCTGATCAACTTCCCACTCTGCTGCTCACGCAGACGCAGATCCCACCGCAGGGCCAACACCCCATGCACCACCTGCCAGGGTGTATGACGATCGGCGACCAGCGTCCGGCGAGACGTCTCCCGAATCGCAAGTGCGAGCAGATCCTGCTGGGGGATCCGCGACAACTGGTCCGGCTGGTCGAGAATCCCGGCATACCGGCTGAGGGGATCCTGACTGGCCCCCGGCGCCACAGTCCCGGCGACACCGCGGTTCTGGCCCCCCTGCTGGGGCACCGGTTGAGCGACGCCATTCTGACGAAGCGGTCCGCGCACCTGGGCTTCACACCACCCGGGCGAAATCCCCAGGGCCACCAGGGTGGACACACCGGCCAACCGCTTCGCGATGCTGCGCAGATTCATGTTGACGTCAGCTCCCAAACTTCTGTCCGTAGGGGGGAATTCCGAATCCAATCGCGACTGTCGTCTGTGCCTCGGCGTTCACCCCGCGCTCATCCCTCCTCATGAGACACGCAGCGAAACTCTCGGGCTCGAAGAAGATCGACCGTCGCAACGGTCGGCTTCGATCAGCCGACCATCCCCCGGCAGGGTCACCACTGGCCGGATTAACCCGCACAGGTTTTGCGGAATTCTGCGGCAGCGCCCCATCGCATATTAGCCGGAACAAACCACGCATTCGACCCATACCCCGCAGATTTCCACAATCACACCCAACCAGCGGGGTCAACAAACGCTCAGGGCGCCTGCCCCAGAAAATAGCCCGCAATGGCCTTGGGAAAAAACACGACTCATCACGAAGTTACTCACCGCCCCGATCTGTCCGATCAGCAGGCGTTTCGGAACAGGGAAATCCCAGAATCCACTCGGGATCACGCTGCCCGGTGCAGTTCGATCGTTCTGATTTCGGTTCCGACGGTGAAGGGCTGGTTGCAGCCCTGAAAACTGGTTGATAAGGTCGAAAACCGTGGTGAAGGGATGTTTCTCCAGATGACTGGAGATCGACGAAACCGAGGGATCGCGACACTCGGGTGTCGCAGGCTTTCACCGTCCCGAGACCGGCCCAATTCACAGGCGGCAACGGTCTGGTTCTCCCCCCCTCCAATTCCGTCCCCCAATTTCGTCCGCCGGGTCGAGGAGTGAAGTTTCGTGGCCAAACCGTGCAGTCGCCGGCAGTTCCTCCGGAATGCCACCCTCCTGGGGATGGGACTCTGGAGCGGAGGAAAGGCGACGGGATTGGCACGGGCCGGCGCGAACGACCGACTTCGGTTTGCATGCCTCGGATTGGGCGCCCAGGGAGCGCTCGATGCCACCGCTGCCGCCCGCTTGGGCGATGTGGTTGCCCTCTGCGACATTGACGATCAGGTTTTGGGCGAGCGATCGGCCCAGGAACCGTTCGCGAAGGCCAGGAAGTTCCAGGACTACCGCCAACTCTTTGAGGAGTTCGCCGACGGCTTTGACGCCTTCATCGTGGGTCTTCCCAACCATACCCACGCCCATGCCGCGATTCTCGGGATGCGTCTGGGGAAGCATTGCTTCTGCCAGACTCCTCTCGCCCATTCGGTGGGTGAAGTCCGTCAAATGATGGCGGCGGCGCAGGAGAAAAAAGTCGCCACGCAACTGGGAAACCCAAGCAGCGTCTCAGGCCCCCTCAAGCGGGCCGCCGCCTTCCTGGAAACGGGGGCCCTGGGTGCGATCCGGGAAGTGCACGCCTGGACCAATCGCCCCACCTGGCCCCAGGGGACGGGAGTTCGTCCCGCCGCCGCAGAGCCCCCTGCCGGTCTCGCCTGGGACCTGTTTCTGGGGCCGGCGCCGAAGCGCGATTTCGCGGCGAACGTATACCACCCCGGAAAGTGGCGTGGCTGGTGGGATTTCGGTTCCGGGGCCCTCGGAGACCAGGGATGCCAGCTGCTGGATCTCCCGTTCCGCACCCTCAAACTGGCGGCCCCCACCCGAATTGCCGCCGCGCATGCCGGGCATGACCGGGACCAGTTTCCCTCCTGGTCGGTCGTGCGCTATGAGTTTCCGGAACGTGGCCCACTCCCCCCCCTGACCCTGACCTGGTACGACGGCGGAAAACGCCCGTCCCGCGAGCTGTTTCTCGGACGTGCCCGGTCGGCCAGCGGTTTGTTGCTGGTTGGGGAACGCGACTCACTCTGGCTGCGGGACGATCTGACGGAAGACTTTGTTCTGTTGCATGATCAGGTCACGAAAGAGGCCCATTCCGCCTCGGCAGAGCCTGCCCCCGGGCTGTTCGAAGAGTGGATTCAGGCAATTCACGGCGGGCCGCCCGCCTCGTCCGATTTCGTGACGGTGGGCGGTCCCTTGTCAGAAACCGTTCTGTTGGGGAACCTTGCGGTGTGGATGGGGCCCGGCCCCCAGTCGAATGGTCCCGCAGTGGACTGGGACTCCGAATCCCAGTCGGCCCGGAACCATCCCGACCTGGCCCCCCTGATCCACCCTCCCGTCCGGGAAGGCTGGTCGCTTTAAAACGGCCGGTGGAAACCGCGACGCTACCCAGGGAACCATGTCGGCCTGCACGCAGCCTGACGTTTCCCCGGCCACGACTCACACTGATTGCTGTTGGCTTTTTGACGGACTCATTTCATGTCTCAACCTTGGCGGGTTCGGGGGATTCGCGGGGCCACCACGGCCTCCGAAAACACCCGGGAAGCCGTTCTCGAAGCGACGCGGGAACTCTTGCAGGAGGTCTTGCGGGTCAATGAGATCACCGACCCCGAGGACATTGCGTCCATCCTGTTCACCACCACTCCCGACCTCACGGCCACCTTCCCAGCCGAGGCGGCGCGCGAGATTGGGCTGCAGCTGGTCCCCCTGCTGTGCGCTTCGGAAATTGCCGTTCCGGGTCGGTTGCAGAAATGCGTCCGCGTTTTGCTCCACGTCAATACCACGAAGTCCCTCAAGGACATCGTCCACGTCTACCTGCGTGACGCGAAATCCCTGCGTCCCGACATCCATAGCGCCCAGTAGGTCGGGCTGAGTGCGTCCCGTCCCCAGTCAGACTCCATCCCCAGTCAGCCCCCGTCGGCCGCCTGCCGTTGCCGACGCAACTCGGTGGACGAGAGATCGCACCGAAACTCCTCGGCGGGGATCTCTTCAAACAACCCCTGGAACTCGTTCGGAATCGGCAATTGCCCGAGCGAAACGTACTGCCCGTCCTGGACGCGTCCCGCGACCAGGAACCGGCATCCCTGGTCGCGGATCGTCTTCAGGGAACCGGACATCGTCTCGGGGTCGCCGGCATAGTACCGGGGATCCACCAGTCGGGCTGCGGTATCCGCCCCGACCACGAACACCATCCCCGGCATGACTGCGGCTTTCTGGGCGAACAGGGGAGACCGGGTCAGCACGACCGGTTCCCCGGCGAACTGGGCACACCGTTCTTCGAGCGTAATCAGGTCGAGCGGTGGCTTGTCGACATTGACCACCGAGATCTCCCAGGCGACCTCCCCCTGCAATTTTCGCCGGGCAATCTGCTGCAATTGGCGATGACCGGCATGCACCGGATTGAACGAACCGGGCAGGACCCCGCGGATGGGCGTTCGGGGCTGGGCCTCGCCCGGCTCCGCCCCCCGGCGCCACACCACGTCGCGTGCCTGTGCCAGCAGATCCCGCTCAAGAGGATCCGCTTCGACGCGCCGCTCGGTGAAGGTATCGCCCCCTTCCTGCAGCTCGATGACGGGAGGCTCGATGCCCAGCTGCTCGGCGATCAGCGAGAGCAGCAGATCGGCCACCAGTCGCTCTTCGCCCATCCGGCTCCGCAGCCCCTTGGCCAGGGTGACCGAAACAGCGTGCGTGGCCAATGACGAGTGCACCGCCAGGTGACAGCGATGCTCCCCCTTCTTCGGGCGATCACTGACGAGGGCTGACGTCCCGGCGACTCCCAGCCAGTGCGGGGTCCCCTCTGGGGACTGGGGAGTTTCCGGATCCAGCTGCCGGGCGCGCCGCTCGGCCACCGCCGCCATGCCAAGTGCTGTGGTCAGGCTGCACGCCTGCTCGGGGGGTCGCCCCAGCCACTCGGCGAGAGCCGCGGGGAAATACGGCACCCGGCCTTCCAGCACACTGCGGGAAGCTCCCGGGACTTCGAGGAGGCGGGAAATGGCTCCCGCCCCGCCCCCTGTGATGGCGAGCACCAGGCGAACCGTGGATGCATGAATGGCCCGGATTGTCGCGGCCCAGTCTCCCTGGTCATCCTCGTCTGGCGGGGGGAACCCAGTCATCGGGACACACACCTCGAAAGAGTGTCAAGAAGCCAACACACCTCCCTTCACTCTCGCGTTCAGACTCTCAGAATGCCAGCCCAGATGTGGCCCCCAGTGGTTGATTTTCCGGGGACCACTCGACGACAATCCCGACCGCTGGATTCTGTCCGTTTCGGTCTGCAGGAGTTGACGCTGATGATTCGTCCGTTGTGGGGCCTGATGCTGGGCCTGCTCGTTCCCCTGCTGACCATGACCCCGGCCGCCTTCGCCCAGGAGACAGACCTGCCGGGCGGGATCCAGGAGGTCTCGACCATCGAGGGAATCACCGAGTACCAGCTTCCCAACGGACTGCGGGTCCTGTTGCTGCCCGACGACTCGAAGCCAACCGTGACGGTCAACATCACCTACTTCGTCGGCTCACGACACGAGGGTTACGGCGAGGCGGGGATGGCCCATCTTCTCGAACACCTGCTGTTCAAGGGAACCCCCGACCATCCCAACATCCCCGCGGCGTTCAAGGAACGGGGAGGGGACTTCAACGGCACCACCTGGTACGACCGGACGAATTATTTCGAAACATTCCCGGCGACTCCCGAGAACCTCGAGTTCGCCCTGCGACTCGAAGCCGACCGCATGGTCCACAGTCACGTCTCTGAAGCCGATCTCAAGTCGGAAATGACCGTCGTCCGCAATGAGTTCGAAATGGGGGAAAACAGCCCCCAGGGGGTCCTCTCGCAGCGCATGCTGGCGACCGCCTACGAATGGCACAACTACGGCAAGTCGACAATTGGCAACCGCAGCGACATTGAACGGGTGCCGATCCGTGCACTGCAGGCCTTCTACCGACGCCACTACCAGCCCGACAATGCCCTGCTGATCGTCGCCGGGAAGTTCGAACCCCCGGCCACCCTATCGCTCATTGCGAAGCATTTTTCGAAGCTGGAGGCTTCCGGGGAACCCCGCGAAGCAACCTACACCGAAGAGCCCTCCCAGGATGGAGAGCGCAGCGTGCGACTGCGACGGGTTGGTTCCACTCCCTTCGCCGGTGTTGTCTACCACATTCCAGCGGGGGGACACGAAGACTTCCCAGCCGTGGAGGTACTGCAGCGCATCCTCACGACCGAGGTTTCGGGCCGGCTCTACAAGTCGCTGGTGCAGACGCGCCTGGCGGCCGACGTGGGGGGGTTGACCTATTCACTGCACGATCCCGGGGTGATCGAGATCCTCGCCCAGGCCGCCGGGGACACGACCGGTCCACAATTGCTGTCGGCACTGCTGGCCACCATTGATGAAACCGCCAGCGGCGGGGTGACGGAAGACGAGGTGAAACGGGTGCGGGCGGCGATGCTCAAGGAACGCGAATTGACCGCCGCCGACAGCCGTCAACTGGCAATCCAGCTGAGCGAGTGGGCCGCCCAGGGAGACTGGAGATTGTATTTCCTCCATCGCGACCGGCTCGAGCAGGTCACAGCCGGGCAGGTCTCCGCCGCCGCCGCGAAATACCTCAAGCCCGACAATCGCACGGTGGGGGTTTTCGAACCGACAACGGCCCCCGACCGGACCCAGGTGCCGCGCGTCGCCTCGATCCGCGAGACGCTGCAGGGATACAAGGGCCGTGAAGATGTCAGCGCCGGCGAGCAATTTGACGCCAGCCCGACCAATATTGACGAGCGGACCGAATTCGTGACGCTCCGTTCCGGGGTCCGGGGTGCCCTGCTCTCCAAGCAGACCCGCGGAAACACCGTCGTCCTCAAACTGACCCTGCGTTATGGCACCCTCGCGTCGCTCAAGGGACAGCGACTCGCGGCGGAACTGCTCCCCGAGATGCTGACCCGGGGAACGAAAGCCCTGGACCGCCAGCAACTCTCCGACGAACTCGACCGTCTGCGGGCTGAAGTCTCCGCCACGGGCCGCCCTGGCGAAGTCGTCTTCACGATCATGGCCCGCCGACAAACATTGCCCGAGGTGCTGGCAATCGTTCGCCAGATGCTGCGCGAGCCGACCCTCCCGGCGGATGAACTCGAATTGCTGCGGCAGCAGAAAGTGGCGGAACTGGAGCAGGCCCAGACCGAGCCCCAGGCGCTCGCGATGACGGCCATCCGCAAACACCTGGCCCCTTACCCGGCTGAGGATCCCCGGCACGCCCCGGCGATCGCGGCCGAACTCGCCAGTCTCAAGGCAATCCAGGTCGACCAACTGCGGCAACTCTACCAGCGATTCCTGGGGGGAACCCACGGCGAACTCGTGGCGGTCGGCGATTTCGACCGTGATGACCTGGTGGCGTCGGCCGAAAGTCTCCTGGAGGGCTGGAAATCGTCCGAGCCCTTTCAGCGCATTGACCGTACCGCCCCTCCCGGAATTCCAGGGGGAAGCCAGCAGATCAACACTCCCGACAAGGAGAACGCGATTTACCTCGCGGCCCAGGTCCTGCCGCTGAAAGATTCCGACCCCGACTACGCCCCGCTCGACCTGGGGAATTTCATCCTGGGAGGGGGGGGGCTTTCGTCGCGTCTGGCGGACCGGGTGCGACAAAAAGAAGGGCTGTCGTATGGCATTGCCTCGATGCTGCAATCGTCCGCCGTGGATCCGCGATCGGTGGTCATGGTTTACGCGATTTCCAATCCAGGCAACATGGCCAGGACCTCGGAGGCGATTCGGGAAGAACTCGATCGCCTGCTCGCCGAGGGGGTGACCGACGACGAATTGGCCAGTGCGAAGACCGGCTGGTTGCAGGAGCAACAGGTGGCCCGTTCCAACGACCTGATGCTGGTCGAGCAACTTGCCACCAACCTCCAGGCCGGTCGAACCATGAAGGCTCATGCCGCTCTGGAAGCCCGGATCCAAAATCTCAAGGCGGACGAGGTTCTCCAGACCCTGAAACGACGCCTGGATCTCAGGAAATTGTTCATCATCACGGCCGGCGACTTCTCAAAGTCCGGGAAGTAATCCGGCCTGACCCTGGTCGTGTCGGGCGGACGAAAGTACGTGACACACGCCTGTCCGAGCAGACAACGGCCCACAGGCGACGCGGCATTCCCCCTCTGGGGAGGCAATCTCCGGTGGGGAGCCTCACCCGATAGACACCAGACCACATCGGCCTCCCCGGGGATTGAAAATCCCAGGAAACTGGGGAATCGTTGAACCGGCGAGGTTTGATCCGTTTCCGGACTGGGACGATTCCGGCGATTTCGATCGAACCGTGGTGAATCGGCAGGCGATTTCGGCGGTTTTCCAGAATCGCTCGGCGTTCAAGAGTGTGGCGGAGGGATGCAATCCCCTTCCCACAGTCTATAATCAAGTCCCTTTCTGACCGGGGGAGCTTTGGATGGTGTCATGCCATCCCCTGACACACAGTCCCCCCCTTCATGGCACTTTCTGCTGGAACACGCATGGCCACCGCTGAAGTCTCTACCCTCCCGTTCAAAGTCAAAGATCTCTCGCTGGCGGAATGGGGTCGCAAGGAAATCGAACTGGCCGAGAATGAGATGCCAGGCCTGATGGCCCTGCGGAAGAAGTACGGGCCGCTGAAGCCTCTGGCCGGGGCCCGAATCGCCGGCTGTCTGCACATGACCATCCAGACGGCCGTGCTGATCGAAACCCTCATCGAACTGGGTGCCACGGTCCGCTGGTCGAGCTGCAACATTTTCTCCACCCAGGACCACGCCGCGGCGGCCATTGCCGCGAAGAACATCGCGGTCTTCGCCTGGAAGGGGATGAACGAGCAGGAATTCGACTGGTGCATCGAACAGACTCTTGTCTGGCCCGATGGACAGCCCCTCAACATGATTCTGGATGATGGTGGCGACCTCACCATCATGGTTCACAACAAGTATCCCGAACTGCTTTCCGGAATCCGCGGGATCTCCGAAGAGACCACCACCGGCGTCCATCGCCTTTACCAGATGTTCCGCGAAGGGAAACTGGCCGTCCCCGCGATCAACGTCAATGACTCGGTCAC
>DNUF01000059.1:0-8931 GCA_003508595.1 Planctomycetaceae bacterium | reverse complement strand
GAGCAAGTTCGACAATCTCTACGGTTGCCGCGAGTCGCTGCTCGATGGCATCAAGCGGGCGACTGATGTGATGATCGCCGGCAAGATGGCTGTGGTCTGCGGCTATGGCGATGTGGGCAAGGGCTGTGCCCAGGCCCTGCAGAGCTTTGGGGCCCGGGTGGTGGTGACAGAGATCGATCCGATCAACGCCCTGCAGGCGGCGATGGAGGGTTTTCAGGTCACGGTGCTCGACGATGTCGCTGCCACGGCTGACATCTTCGTGACGACCACCGGGTGCTGTGACATCATCCGTCCCGAACATCTCGATGCGATGAAGCACGAGGCGATCGTCTGCAACATCGGTCACTTCGATATTGAGATCGACATGGCGTATCTCAAGAATCGCAAGGACATCTCCCGCATCAACATCAAGCCCCAGGTCGACAAGTTCGTCTACCCGAATGGCAAGGCCCTGATCATCCTGGCTGAGGGTCGCCTCGTGAACCTCGGCTGCGCCTCGGGCCACCCCTCGTTCGTGATGTCGAACAGCTTCACCAACCAGGTGCTCGCCCAGATTGCCCTCTGGGACAAGAAGGCAAACTTCGAGATCGGAGTCCATGTGCTCCCCAAGAAACTCGACGAAGAAGTTGCCCGACTCCACCTCGAAAAGCTGGGCGTGAAGCTCACCAAGCTCACCCCGAAGCAGGCGGAATACCTCGGCATCTCTGCCGAAGGCCCCTTCAAGCCCGAGCATTACCGCTACTAGGCCCTGCTGGCGGCCAACGACGGTTGCTTTCAACCGCCACCTTCGCTGTCGCGTTGGTGGCGGTTTTTTTTCGCGCGATGACCGGCGGAATCGTGTGTCTGGCATCGGCCTGGACGTTGCCGCCGATGGCGGCAGACCCATTTCTCCCTTAAACCCGCCGACCCGCGTGACTGGGAGGATGCTCCGCGAACTGACATAATCGGGCAGCCCAACACGATTCCGCCCACGTCATCGACCAACTGCGGTCGCTGTCTGTTTTTGAACTCCCCGATCAACCTCCATGCCCTGGTCTGATGTCCTCGGACACTCCGAGCCGATCCGCCGGCTGAAGGTCAGCGCGGCTGCTGGCCGACTGGGTCAGGCCTACGCCTTTCTGGGCCCCCCCGGAGTCGGGAAGAGACAATGTGCCCTTGCTTTTGCCCAGGCCCTGCTCTGCGAACGGGCCGATGATCATGACCTCGATGCCTGTGGCACCTGCCCCGCCTGCCAGCAGGTTGCAGCCCGGATCCATCCCGATCTGCTGCTGGTGAATCTTCCCCCAGGAAAGGCCGAACATCCGGTCGCCTCGTTTATTGGCGACAAGGAAGAACGCCGGCGTGCCGGTCTCTGCTACGAAATCGCCCTGCACCCCCTGCTGGGCCGGCGGAAAGTCGCCATCATCGACGAAGCCGAGTCGCTGAACGAAGAAGGGGCCAACGCCCTGCTGAAGACGCTGGAAGAGCCTCCCCCCGGGGCCATCATGATCCTCGTGGTCGCGGGCCTCGAACGATTGCTCCCCACGATTCGCTCGCGCTGCCAGTTGCTGACCTTTCAACCGCTGGAGGCCGCCGACCTCAAGACGGTACTGCAACGGGATCCCGAATTGCAGGGGGCCCATGATCTCGATTCGATCGCATTGCTGGCGGAGGGGAGCATCGAAACCGCCCGGCAACTGCTCGATCCCGAACTGCGCCGCCAACGACAGCAGTTGTACGAGCAACTCTCGCAGCCACGGTTTGACAGTCTCAAGCTGGGCGAGTTCGCCCGCGGACTCGTCGAAGGAGCCTCCACTGCCAAGTCGGGGCAACGCTCGCACGCGGGCTGGATGATCCGCTTCTGCATCGAATTCTACCGCCAGGCATTGCTGGCCCTCTCCCGGGGAGTTGTCCCGTCCCGTGAATTCGATCAGGTCGGGCGTCTTGTTCATTCGCTGAACGAACGGGCCCGCGGAGCCTCCGCCTCACCCCAGGCCGCAATCGATCGGGTGATCGAATTGCTCGAACGCTGCCTCCTGGCCGACCGTCAGATTGAGGCGAATGTTGCCCCCGCTGTCTGCCTCGAATCCCTGTTCGACGATCTCGGCAAACTGCAGCGCATTCCCCTCGGTTGATACTCCAATGTCATGGCTTGGCGGCCCACGGAAGAAAGCCAGCCCCCAGAGGCCGCCACTACCGGGGAATCCGCGGCCACTCCCAATCATGGACCGAAGGAATCTCCCGATGCGGCCATTCGACGCCCGCAGGGGCCTTCGTTTCCGAACGACATTCCATGTTGGCGACTACCGGGAATAAAAAGTGGTTCTCATCCCGGCACGCCTGAACGGCCAACGACCGGTCGGTATAGACTCCCACCAGGTCCCAGGCCGCGAGATCCTGAGAGTCAACGCGGACGCCACACACCCATAAGAAACCCATCCCTCACTCCGCCTGAAACATCCGATCTCGTCTGTCGATCACTACAACCGTCAAAAATGGTAATCGAAACCAAACCGAAAGACAAATCATTTCCCAAAACGAAAAATCCCTTTCACACCCTCTCCGACTTTGGCTCAGCAATCTGTGGGGTTCTGCCGTAGTCGTTCGTAACAGACGATTGTCGCCGCGGCTGCGGCATTCAACGACTCCACCTCGCCTCCGAGGGGAATTCGAACGCGGTCGTCGCAGCATTCCCAGACCTCTGCCGAGATCCCCTGCGATTCATTTCCAACCACCACGGCCAGGGAACCGGTCAAGTCAGTTCGCGGAAGACTGGTTCCGGCATGGGGGTCGGTCCCGAGGATCCGGATCCCGCGAGACCGCAACAGGCCCAGGGCCGTTGGCAAAGACTCCACCTGTGCGATCGGCAGACGATTGACCGCCCCGGCCGAACTGCGGGCTGCCTGGCTGGTGATCGGGGATTGCCCCCGGGTCCCCAGCAGCAGACCGGCAATCCCCAGTGCCTGGGCCGACCGCAGGATGGCCCCGAGGTTGAACGAATCCTGGATCCCGTCGAGTACGAGGAACGCAGACTTCTCGGCAGCCCCATCCAGCAACTGGTCCAGGGTGCGATAGGGGAACGGCCCCATGCGCGCGAGGCAGCCCTGGTGGGCCGAATCGTGGCAGAGCCGTTCCAGAACATCGCGACCGGCACGCTGGACCTCGCAACCCCAGCGCAGTGAGACCTGGCGAACCAGCAGGTCGGAGAGATCGCGCGGGAGATCATCGGCCAACCAGAGTTCAAGAATCGGCCACTCACCGGCTGCGACCGTCTCCCGCACGAGGTTGCGTCCCCACAACCAGCTTCGCTGATGATTTCCCAGCAGACGCGACTCGGGCTTCTTCCGCCGGGCACTCATGTCACCGCTCCGCGCGAGACAGGGGTGCCGCGACGCAGCAGGGCGGCGTCAATCGCCCCCCTCTCACTCTCCGACAGTCGCCAACCCATCCCCCGTGCGTTCTCGGCAATCTGCCCGGGACGGCGGGCTCCACACAGTGCCGCACAGATCCCGGGTTGATGAATTGTCCAGTTGAGCACGAGCTCGGCCACAGTCCGGCCGGCCTCCGTGGCAATCTGCCGGAGTTCGTCGACCAGGTCCTGGTTGCGATCCCACTCGGCCCCCTGGAACATCGGATACTTGGGACGGCCATCTCCCGGCTCAAACACGTGCTGCCGCGAAAGCTGCCCGGCCAAAAGTCCCTTCAGCAGTGGCCAGTAGACCACCACGGCCACGTCATTTCGCCGGCACCACGGAAGCACATCCGCCTCGATCTCGCGCTGCAGCATGTTGAAATGCGGCTGGCAGGCGGTCAGTGGGCAGATGCGGGCAAATTCTTCCATCTGCGCCACAGTGGCATTCGACAACCCGATACTGCGGGTCTTCCCTGCCTCCAGCAGTTCTCGCAGAGCACCGGCCGACTCCGCCAGGGGAACCTGCGGATCGGGAGCATGCAGGTAGAGCAGTTCGACCCGATCGGTCCCCAGGCGACGCAGGCTCTCTTCGCATTGCCGGCGCAGCGTCGCCGGACGGGCATCCCGTACTTGCCGGCGGTCTTCGTAATGAATCCCCCCCTTGGTGGCCAGCACGAGTTCCTCCCGGCGATGACCGAGCGCCCGGCGAATGCGCAACTCACTTTCCCCTTCGTAACCGTAGCAGTAGGCGGTATCGAAGAAGTTGATCCCGGAATCGACCGCCGCCTCCAGCGTCTGCAGGCTTTCGGTTTCGGTGACTCCCAGGCTGGTCACTCCGGCGATCGGCCAGCACCCCATCGCGATCGGGGTGACCTCCAGGCCACTGGCACCGAGACGTCGCAACTCGACAGCAGCCATCCGCACAGGCTCTCTGGCCATCACTGGCCCTGAATGAGGGAAAAACGAAGAGACTTTTCGCGTGGTCCCAACCCCACGGCACGCCATGGGGAGTTTAGCCGATACGAACTGGCCGTTCGAACGTGGGGGTGTGATCCACGATCCCCCCGCTGCCCGCTGTTCAGGACGACAAAACGTGTTTCAGAGAATTCCGACTGAACCCCGACTCCTCGGTGGTGTCTGGTTCCGGCGCAGCGTGCGTGCGCTGGCGGAATTCCCCGATTTTGTCTACAAACAGCGAGTCATGATCAAGAACCTGCCTGTCCGCACCCTGACGCACAAGGCGCTGACGATCGAGGGCTTTTCGCGTGCCGCGGTCCAGTCGTACTGGCGGATTCCCGAGTTGAAACTGGGCTTCGACCTGGGGGGCAGCCCCTGGAGTTTCCTGGGGACCCGACACTGGTTTGTCACGCACGCGCATCTCGACCACCTGGCTGCGATTCCGGTCTTCGTCGCCCGTCGGCGCATGATGAAGATGGAGCCCCCGGTGATCTACCTTCCCCAGGAGGTCGTCGACGGGGTGCAACGCATCCTCCAGGCGTGGCAGCGGGTGGATCGGGGCCGGATGGTCTGCGAGTTGATCGGCGTGAAACCGGGAGATGAGATCGAACTCTCGCGCGAGCATGTGGTGACCTGCTTCCCCACCCGGCACACCGTTCCTTCGGTCGGCTACGTGGTCTGGGATCGCCGCAAGAAATTGCGTCCCGAACTGCAGGGGCTCTCGCAAAACGACATCCGCGAGCGGCGGTTGGCGGGCGAAGAGGTGACCCACGAGGTACGGGTTCCACTGGTCTGCTACACCGGAGACACCGCTCCTGCCGGGCTGGATGCCGACCCGGCCGTCTACCAGGCCCAGGTGTTGATCACCGAGATGACCTTCTATCGTCCCGAACACCGCAAAGAGAAGATCCACAAGTTCGGGCATTGCCACCTGGACGACATCCTCGAGCGGGCCGACAGGTTCCGGAATGAACTGATCATCCTCAGCCACTTCAGCACGCGATATCTCGAAAAGAACCTGCGGACCGCGGTCGAGGCCCGGTTGCCAGCCGGGTTGAAAGACCGGGTCCATCTCTGGAGTTGAATCGCAGCCCCGGCTGTGTTCTCCCGGCTTGGTTGTCTGGCTTGGGTCTTCCGGGAATTCCCCGACGGGCCCGAGGGGGAACGCTCTCTGCTCCCGACCGGCAGCATGGTCACCCCCCGCAGGACCGGATATGCTGGGCAGAGCAGAATACACGAACTTTTGTTCGCTTTTGTGACGCCCCAGTTGATCGGCACACCGGGTCATTGCCATGAAAAAGACGGTCCGCCCTGCTTCGCCCACCGCCGCCTCGCCTTCCCCCGGCTGGACCTTTTTGACCAATCACACGCACGTGCTGCTGTGCCTGTTCCGCAATCCCGATGAACGCCTGCGGGATGTCGCCCTGTCGGTGGGAATCACCGAACGGATGGTGCAGCGCATCGTCGCGGAACTGGCCGAGGCCGGTTATCTGCAAATCACCAAGGAAGGTCGGCGCAATCATTACCGGGTCAACTCGCGGCTCAAGTTGCGACATCCCCTGGAAATGCACCATTCGATTGGCGAATTGCTGACCACGCTCAGTCCGTCCGACTGAACGGCGTGGAACAAACTGGTCATCCAGACCGGGGCTCGCCGGTTTTGTGATTTCACTTCAGAGATCTGCGGTTCGGACCTGTCTGGTCGTGGCCCCCCACCCAGGTGGTTTCCCCCCCCGCTCTCCGGCGTTCCAGGAGACGGGTCGGCAGCACGATCCGCCTTTCCGGGGATCGGTTCTGGTGGAGAGTCCAGGACATCCAGACACCCGAGATCCCCTTGCTGCAATCACGAAACCGGGAATGGATGGCCACCACCGCATCGCTGCGGCAGGATCCGAATCTGTTCTCAAAATCAGTATTCCACCTGATTCCCCGAAAAGAGATAAACAAAAGAGACGATGTCAATTTGATCGTTAGTTCCCGCTAGTGATTGTGATCGGGGCCCTTTCAGGAAGATTTTCTGGCCATTTCGGAGCGAAAGAGTGATCGTGCGCACCAAAAATCGTGATCAATCGACCGATGAAATAAACGCTTGACACCCATAATATACGCAGGTATATAAAATGAATAGCCGATCATAAGACTGGCCATTTGCATCCATCCAGACAACAAGAAGAGTCGCCTGTTCACTCGGTCTTCTTCCCACCACAGTTCTCCCTCCGAGCCCTCGGGTCGGGTGGGACTTCCCCGTCTCCAGTGTTGATGCAACCAGTTGATGCAACTTCCTCCGGTGCAGCCTCCGGGCAACTCGCTTCACCTCACAACCAGCCCCGACAGACCGGTCTCGACTCGCAGTTCCATGGATTCCACACGGGATGACATTTCCCGGGATGACACACCCCGGCGAGAGCTGGTCCAGCGGCTTGCCCGCTCGATTCAGCAGGTAGAGACAGCAGACCAGCTGGCCTCTCGCCGCGATTCCCGGCGTGAATCCCAACCCGAATCCCAACACAGCACTGCCCCGCCAGCCCGCCTTTCCAACAGGCCCGCCTTGGCCACCGGGCTTCCGGATCGGGCGACATCTCCACTGGCGCCCCCGGCCTCACTCACGCCCACACAGCTGGGGCCTCTGCAGCAGTTTTTGCCCGGGGGGCGGTTGCCGGCCGGGGGGCTGCTCGAGTTTGTCTCGGTTGGTCCGGGAGGTGGGGGTGCCTGGCTGGCCCTGTGGCTGACCCTGGGAGTCACCGGACCGTTGCTGCTGGTCGATGTCGAGCACGAGTTGTATCCCCCCGCACTCGCCGGGCTGGGGCTCGACCTGACCCGGACGGTGGTGGTCCGGCCCCGCAGTCGGGGGGAGGGGCTCTGGGCGTTCGAGCAGGCTCTGCGCACTCCCGGAGTGGGCGCCGCCTGGTGCCGCAGCCAGCTCTGGAATGAGCGGATCTACCACCGGCTGCAGCGGGCCGCCGAGACGGGAGGAGGCCTGGGCCTGATCTCCAGCCCGGCCCAACCCCGCCCCCCCCTGGCCCGCACGGAAGCCCGGTGGTTGATTCAGCCGCGGGGAGTCCCCCCCTCCCCGTCCTCCCGGATTCCGGGAGACGAAGGGCATCAATCGTCGGGACGACGGTTGCAGATTGAGTTGCTGCAGTGTCGGGGGGGAACCCCGGGCGCAGTACTGGACCTGGAACTGTGCGATGAAACGGGTGCTGTGCGTGTGGTTTCCCCAGTGGCCCCTGCAACGGCTGCTGCTCGAACGGCCCGAGCTTAGAAACCGTCCTGTGGTGATTGCCGGCCGGGGAACCCGGGGGCGCGAGGTCCGGTTTGCCTCCCGGCCAGCCCGCGACCTGGGAGTGACCGTGGGACAACCCCTGGCCGAGGCCGAGGCCCTGTTGGAACCCCCGCCCGGAACGCGCTCGACCTGGGGGGCCGCCATCATCCTTCCTGAAGATCGGGCTGCCGATCGGCTGGCTCTCGAACAACGAGCGCTCTGGTGCCAGCGCTACAGCCCCCTGGTGGGATTGGTCGACAGCCCCACTCCCGAGGCGCTGCTCATCTCGCTCGATGGCTGCGCGCACCTGCTGGGAGGAGAAAATCCCCTGGCCCGGCAAATCTCCCATGATCTCGAACGGGGAGGCCATCATGTGCGCCTCGCCGTCGCCCCCACGACCGGAGCCGCCTGGGGCCTCGCCCGTCACTTCGCCCGCCCCAACGAAGAATTGCTGATCACCCCCCCCGGTGCCCTGGCCACCGACCCCGCCTGCCGGGGCTGGCTCGACCTGCTGCCCCTGGCCGCCCTGCGGCTCAAACCCTCCCTGCTCGAACTGCTGGACGAATTGGGGGTGACAACCGTGGGAGAATTGCGGCAGCTGCCCCGTTCGAGCCTTCCCTCGCGGCTGGGCCCCGAGATTCTCCGCCGGCTCGATCAGCTCGATGGCCTGGCCCCCGAAGAAATCGTCCCGCTCACCCCTCCCGAACCGGCGGTGCGCGACTGGAGCTTCGACGAACCGGTGGGAGACCGCACCATCCTCGAAACCGTGCTGTGGCAGTTGCTGGGAGACCTGCTGGCCGACCTGGAACGGCAGCACCGCGGGATTCGCCGGCTGGACTGCCGGCTGTTTTGCCCGGGCCACGAGGTGGTGGTGCTGAGCGTGGGGGCAGTCCGTCCGCGGTCTCAGGTCCGGCACTGGCACGACCTGTTGCGACTGCAGCTGGAACGGCAACCCCTGCCGGCCGATGTGGTGCGGGTGCAGATCGAGGGGCTGGCCATGGCCCCGCTGGAAACCGGGCAGGTCACACTGTTTGTCGACCGGGCCCAACAGGCGCAGGATCGGGAATGGGAGGGATTGCTCGAACGGCTGGGAAGCCGCCTGGGAGAGACTGCCGTGCTGCGCCCCTGCGTGGCTCCCGAGCACCAGCCCGAGTGGGCCGGCCGCTACGACCCCGTGGGAACCGAACCCGAGCGACTTCCCCCAGCACGCGTGCGAACCACCCCCGAGTCGGCCCACCCCGCCCCGGCCCCGGCTGACCCCCTCCCGCCGCTCTCCCGCCCCCTCTCGCTGCAATCGCGTCCCGTGGCGATTGAGGTGCTG
>DNUF01000185.1:66351-66735 GCA_003508595.1 Planctomycetaceae bacterium | reverse complement strand
AGCACGATCACCTGACCAGCGTATCGAGCACGGATCTCCACCGGCGTACGCCCCAGGGGATCGTAGACCGTCCCCAGCAGATCGCCGGTGGTCACCCGGTCTCCCAGGGCCACGGCGGACTCGAAGAATCCCCCATGCGGGGTGGGATGGTTGATCTGCATGTGCCCGGCGGAAGGGCGGTTGTCCTCAATCACCCGCTGACCGGACGGAACCTGCGGTGCCGGTCCAGGGAGCATGCCGAGATCGGTCAGAATGTTCTCGCAGCCGCGCACGTACGCCTCGACCCCTTCGGAAGCAAGCAGGCCCCCGCCGAGGTACTCGCAGTAAATGGCGGGAACATTGTGGTCGCGGGCGACCGAGAGCGACCGGCCGTTGAGACGCCAG
>DNUF01000185.1:16214-66159 GCA_003508595.1 Planctomycetaceae bacterium | reverse complement strand
AGCGACCGGCCGTTGAGACGCCAGTCGGTCCCCCAGACGAGGGGCAGTCCGAAGACCCGAGCCATCCGGCGTTGCTGTTCGAGAACGCCGGCATCGGGGTGCAGCATGTAACCGGCGAGGGGGAGCACCTGCAGGCGGGTGCCCCCCGTGTGCAGGTCGATGTAGGCCGCAGCCTGGGCAATGAGGGCCGACAGGGCGTGGGCGGTCTGCTCGGTGATCGAGCCGTCGGCCCGACCCGGGCAGGTGCGGGCGAGATCGAGCCCGTCGTCGGCGGTCCGGGCACCGCGCATAAACGCCCCCTCATTCACAATCGGAACCAGTGTGACCTGACCCTTCTGCAGACGTCCGTCAAGACGGGTCAGCAGTCGGCGGATCGCCGCCATCGGTTCCCATTCATCCCCATGCACGCCCCCCGTGATCAGCACGTGAGGGCCGGGGTGAGAACTGGTCAGTCGCTGCTGTTGGAGGGTCACAGGCATGGAGGTGATCGCCGGGAAAATGGGGCGGGCGGGAGGACGCAGGCTGGAGGCCAGAGGGGTGACTGTCGGGATTGTAACCAGCCGGTGCCTGCGGTCTCACCCAGTCTCAGCCGGTCTTGGTGTCGCGCGGGAGAATGGCAGCTTTGGAAAGTGGCCGGTAGACTGGTCGTCTGGGGATGCGACTGCAATTCGTTCCGTCTTCAAGACCCGAAGGAACCCATGCTCGCGATCATCATCTATGGTTGGACGACCAAGGAAAAGACCCTCGAGTCGACCGAGTTCTTCTGCCCGAATTGTCGCGAGCACAGCGAGTGCGATCACAAGGCAATCAAGCGGTACTTCACTCTCTATTTCATTCCGCTGATTCCCCTGGGGACCGTTTCGGAATTCGTTCGCTGCGACACCTGTGAACGGGACTTCGAAACGACGGTTCTCGAGCTCTCGGCGGCCGACATCGACCACATGACCCGTCCCTGGAAGTGTGGAGAGTGCGGCAATACCAATCCCAGCAGCGAAGAACGCTGCCTGAAGTGCCGGTGTTATCGGGAAGACGAACCGGCTGCCGAACTGGAATTCGACGACGACGACTGAGCCGTTGCCCGGGGGCGGAATCGGTGGCCGGGAGACCTGGTCTTTGACAATTCCCCCCGGATTGCGCGGCTTTCGCAGAGTGCCGGGTTCATCTTGACCCTGGAGAACGGTCGGGCGTAGGATCCGCCCCCATTTTTCCGGGCCGAGGCTGGAGCGGTTGGACCGCTCTAGTCCTGCAGCGCGGGTTCGGGACACTCCTTTCCCCCGGGATGTTCTGCGTGCGTGTCGAGTCTTCGCGGTGGCAACGTCAGTTCGCGGCCCTCATGGTCTGCGCGCTGGGGGTGCGCCTTGTGGCAGCCTTCGCGGTCCAGGGCTGGGTGGCTCGGACGCCGGGCCGACTCTGCCTGATCGCCGGGGATGCCGAAGGGTATTGGGGCCTGGCGCAGTCACTGGTTCGCACGGGAGAATTCGCGATCTACGATCCTCCCCGCAGGGTGTTGCGGATGCCGGGCTTTCCGCTCTGGCTGGCCGGGGGGATGCGGCTGTTTGGCGAACGGGTCGTCTGGCATCGGGTGGGGTTGGCCCTGGTGGGGACCGCCGCCTGTGCGATGACCGCGCTTCTCGCCCGGCGATTGGCGGGTGACCAAGCCGGGCTGATCGCCGGTTGGCTCTCGGCACTCTCGCCGCCACTCGCGGGGCTGAGCGTGTTGCTCCTCAGCGAAACACTGTTTGCCCTCGCGATCGTCGTCAACCTGTGGTTCCTCGTGACCGTCTGGGATCGCCTCACCCGGGTCACCGCGAATCTCTCGGGGTATGCCGGGGACGTGTCAGCTGGTCTGACGTTGCCCGCTCTTGCAGCGGGGGTTTGTTCCGGAGTGGCGACGTTGATTCGCCCGAGCTGGCTGCCGTTTGCGCCCCTGGTGGCCGGAGTGTGGCTGGTCTGGCCGATTCGGGGCCGTGTTCCGTTCGCAACCCGGTGCCGGGCGGCGGGGCTGATCGCCGCGGGGTTGGCTGCCACGATGGCTCCCTGGGTCTACCGCAATCTCCAGGTGACCGGGCACCCGGTGGTGACCACGCTGTGGGCGGGGCCAAGCCTGTACGACGGACTCAATCCCCAGGCGACCGGGGAGAGTGACATGCAGTTCATCGAGACCGACCAGGTTTACCAGCGGCTCTCGGAATATGACGCCGACCGCCACTACCGGGAGGCGGCACGGGCGTTTGTCCGGGCCGAGCCCGCCCGCGCCTGCGAGTTGGCCCTCGTGAAACTTGGCCGTTACTGGAATCCCCTGCCGAATGCCGAACAGTTCGGGCACCCGGTGCTGCGCTGGCTGTTTGCGTTGTGGTCGGCACCGGTGTTTGCCCTGAGCCTGGTGGGACTCGCCCGACGGTGGCGCGACGTGCGGTTGTGGGTCTTCGCAGCGGGGCCGATTCTGTTTCTCGGGGCCATCCATGCGGTCTTCATTGGTTCGGTGCGATACCGCCTGCCCGCCGAGTTGCCCCTGTTGACACTTGCAGCTCTCGGTTGGCTCGACCTGGGCGGGGGCCGTTGGCTGATGGGTTCGACGGGAACGGAAGCGCAAGTGATCAACGGACCCGGTTCGCCCGTCCCGCCTGTGACAGGGAAGGGTTAGGGCCAGCCCCATGCGCCGGACACTCCTGCTCGCCCTGTTCCTGCTGCTGACGGCCGCGACCGCTGCCGGGACGTGGTCGTATGTCATGTGGAACCGCAGTGATGAACTGCTGCGGAAGACGGTGGTGGAACGGCTCGAGGAGATGTTTCCCGATTACGACATCTCGATCGCCCGCGCCCGTCTCGACTTCCAGGGGCGGATCCATGCCCACGGCTTGCGATGGACAGTGGGGGAGGCCCGCGAGCGATTTATCGATGCCGACGAGGTGATTCTGACGATCGACGGCGGCCGGCTGGCCGACAGCAATCCGCTGATCCGCCGGCTGGAAGTGGTTCGGCCGCGGGTCTGGCTGACCCGGCATGCATCGGGAGAGTGGAATGTCACCGGGCTGCCACCCCCCCGGCGAACCCCCGGGGTCCTGCCCGAATGGACGCTCACGCCGCTGGCGGTGCAGTTGCGGGTGGAGCGTGAGGGAGGGTTGGAGCCGCTCGAGTACCGGGTGGACCAGGCCTCGCTGCAACTCTCGGCGATTGGCCGGCGGCAGTACAAGTTCCGCCTCGGGGGCCGATCGAGCCTCGCCGAGACCCTGAAGATGGAGGGGACCTTGCACCTCGACGCCCGCAGTTGGCAGGTTGGGGGAGATCTGACCCGGCTGCATGCCGACGACAGCCTGCTCGATCTGTTGCAGGAATTCTCGCCCGAGTTCCAGGCCGGATTACAACGGGCACTCCAGTCGATCCAGGACCGGATTCACCCGGAGGGGGACAGTCATCCCACTGCCGGGGTTGAGGGAGAAGAACTTGCCGCGACGCAACCCTTCCAGCGACTGGGGATTTCGGCCCTGGGAGACCTCAATCTCGACGTGAGGATGCCCGGGCCGGGAGAACCGCTGGACTACCGCGTGCGGGTGCAGCTTCACGACGGGGCGATTGCCCATCCGCCGCTCGACTTCCCGCTGACCGATCTGCAGGGGCGGGCGACAATCAACAACCAGCAGATTGAGTTCCGCGATGTGGTTGGGCGCAGTGGGCCGATCGGCATCTCGGTGCCGCTGGCCCACGTCGAGAACGAAGGAGAAGCACGTCCGGCCCATTTTGAGCTGCACCTGTCAGAGTTGCCGCTGGATGATCGGGTGGTGGCCCTGTTGCCGCCAGCTCCGCGGAAGATCTATCTCGACTGCCGTCCGACGGGACGGGTCGATGTGCATGTTGCGGCCGAGACTGGCGGGGCGGGGGCCTGGCAGGTGGAGTGGTCGGTCAACCCGCGCGACTGCACGGCCCGGCACGTGCAGTTTCCCTACCTGGTGGAAGGGGTTGAGGGGGAGATTTCACAGCGTGATGGGGTGGTGCGGGCCGAGTTGCACGGGACCGCGGGCCGGCAGCCGGTGAAGTTCGCCGGCAAGACACTCAACCCAGGCCCCGAGGCCGAGTCGAATTACGAGATCACCCTGGAGGGCATGCCGATCGACAACCGGGTGCGCGAGGCCGCTCCGCCGCCGTTGCAGAAGGTGATCGACGCACTGCAGGTCCAGGGGACGATTGGAGGGAAGGTGACGCTGTACCGACCGCCGGGATTGGCCCAGCCAACCACCCCCACGGTCGATGTGACGCTCAAGAATGGGTCACTGAACCCCAAGGCGTTTCCCTACAACCTGACCAAGGCCTCAGCCCGCATCCGTGGTTCGGGGAAGTCGTGGACGTTCACCAACTGCAAGGGGGTGCATGACCGGACGCCGGTGACCGGGTCGGGGAGTTTCGGACCGGACGACGCAGGGGTCTCGCGGCTCTCGCTGAAGTTTTTGGCCGAGGATGTGCGTCTCGACCGGGCGCTGTACGAGGCGCTCCCCGACGACATGCGAAGCCTGTGGTACGAGGTCAATCCGGAAGGGAGCTGCCATCTCGACGGGACGCTGGAATGGGTCCCCGGGGGGGGGCGGCCCGTGGTGCAGTTGGAAGCCGAGATGCTGGATGTCTCGGTCGCGTTGCGTTCGTTTCCCTACCCGCTGCGAAACATCCACTGCTGGGTCAGCGTGAAGCCCGGGAAGATCACCCTCAGGGAACTGCGGGGCCGGCACGATGAGACCCGATTGCAGTGCGAGGCGGTGGCCTCGCTGGGGGACGATGGGGAATGGCGGTTCCGCGCCGAGCCGTTGCTGATTGATGACCTCGATGCGGGGACTTCGTTCCGACGCGCGTTGCCCGGGGCCCTGCGTTCGGTCGTCGAGGCGTTCGACCTGCGGGGGGATGTCTCCCTCTCGGGGATGCTCGAGCTGCGCGGCGTGCGGGGGGGAGACTATCCGATCACGGCGGCGTGGAACCTGACGACCGTGTACAACGGCAACACGGTGACAGCGGGGGTCGAGCTGCAGGAGATGCATGGCAAGACCGAGTTCACCGGCACGTGGGATGGCGAGGCGGTGCGGGCCAATGGGCAGCTCTCGCTCAACTCGGTGAAGGTGCTGGGTTACCAGTTGCAGCAGGTGCAGGGGCCGATCCGCATTGAGAACGGGCAGTTGATCCTCGGTTCGAAAAACGTGCTGGAACAGGGGAATGCCACGTCGATTGCCGACTCGGAACGACTGACCGCCCAGTTCATCGAGGGGGTGCTCGCGGTCGATGCACTGATCCGCCTCGGTGACCAGATGAGCTATGACGTGCGGGTCGGCCTGCGAAACGGGCTGCTCGAGCGGTTCAACGAAATGTATCTTTCGGGGCAGGGACGACTGGCCGGGGTGATCAACGGCGTCGTCTTCCTGACCGGGCGGGGGACCGATTTTCGCCAGCTGAAGGGGAATGGCCGCATGCTGATCGAGCCGGCCGACCTGTACGACCTGCCGTTGATCCTTGCGATCCTGCGAGTCCTGTCGCTGCAGCGGGGGGACGCGGCGGCATTTGACCGGGCCCAGTTCGACTTCAATGTGCGGAACGGGATGGTGCTGTTCGACCGGATCAACCTGCAGGGGGAATCGATCAGCCTGTTCGGACGGGGGAATGTGCGGATGTCGGACAAGCGGATCCGCTTCGACTTCTACTCGGCGTCGGGGCGCCGGCAGGTTCCCATTCCGGTGGTCCGTGAACTGGCGAACGAGTTGACGAAGGGCTGGGTTGGAATCCACGTCGAGGGGACATTGAAGGATCCCCGTCCCGAGACCCGGCCAATTCCCGTCCTTGACGATGCCCTCAAGCGCCTGCTGGGGGTCTTCGACAATCGCCCACCCATGCGGCGCTGAACACCACCGCTTCGCAACCTGAGGCTGTCGAGGTTCTGGCGCGGCCGGGGTGAACCACCGGGACTCAATTGGTGTCCCCGATTGCGGCAGGGGCTGAGAATGCTGATCGCTGCCCGTTGATGGACACTGTTGAACGACCCCATGGATCGATGCGGTCGATCGACATCGGCGATCTGCGCCGTTGATCGGCGCCAATCATCCACCGGGCGACTGGCTCTGTTGAGGGACCCGTTGCGGTCACCGGTGATGCGGCGACCGGGAACCCGAGTCCGTGAGCCTTCTGCAGGGAGTTGCCGCGCCTGTGCTGCCTGACGTGGAAGCAAGCGGGGTCGATTGGATCTCAGAACAGGCCGATGTACTTGCGCAGTGCCCAGAACAGACTGAGCAGGGCGATGAGGGTTCCCATCACGGCGGGGTGGCTCCAGAGCTGAAGCCGGCGTTCGATGGCGGGAGGTTCCGGGAGGTCGGCGAGTGACTGCACCACCTCGCGCCACTTGCGGGGAGAAAGAACCCGTCCGCGGGTAATGCGGGCGACTTCTTCCAGGACCTCGGGCCGGGCCGGTTTGCCAATCCGCTCGGTCGCCTCACCCTGCACGAAGAACGTGGCATCGAGGCTGCCACCGGTGGTCTTGCTGGTGAGCTTCACCTCATGCCGGCCCGGTTCCACCGGGGTGTACCGACCTGTGAAGAGACCCCATTCGTCCCCTTCGCTGGTCAACTGCACGGTGTCGCTCTTGCCGCTGGGGGCGGTGATGCGGGCCGACACCTCACCGGCGGTGAGCGGTTCACCACCGCGATCCATGACGTTGGCATTGAGGGCGAGTGACTGGCGCAGTTGCGGCTGGTCGGGAGAGTAGTACAGCCGCATGGTTTCTCCCTTCGCCATGTTGCGCTGGTAAGCCATCCAGCGGACGACCTGACCCCAGAACCGGTAGTGGTACTTGTCTTCCACCCCCTTGCGCCATCGCCAGGCACCGTCGGTCCCCATGAACAGCACCTTCCCCGCGCCGAACGTGCGGGTGACCAGCAACGGCAGCCGGCCGTACTCGTTTGACGCGTCCTTGTGCACACTCAGCACTTCCGAACCGGGCTTGGCCCGCAGGACCGGGGCGTACCACTGGAAGCCCGGAAGCCCCTCCCAGACCTCAAGGTTCTCATCGGCGGTGTCGGCCAGGCGGGTCAGCAGGCTGCGCCGGCCCAGCTCGGTCAGCTCGAAATGACTGGCGACACGCGAGCCCCAGCCTCCGGGCTGTCCTTCATCAAGGATCACCGGGCAGAGTTCCCCCAGCTCGGTCTCCAGCAGCGAGAATTGCCGTCCGTAGAATCCCGGCAAAAAGACCAGCCCGCTCGCCTGCTGCTCGACCAGCCCCTTCAGCCACCGGCACTGCTCGGCGGTCAGTTGTCCCTCTTCGGCCCCCACGTCGCCGATGAACACCACATCGTACTTCGAGAGTTCGTCGAGACCGGTGGGGAACTGCTTGAGGTAATCCTTGTTGCCTCCCCCCACCTTCGACAGCCCGGGATGAAACAGCAGGCACGACACTTCGACCCCCGGATCGCGCGACAGGGCGTTTCGCAGGTAGCGGTATTCCCAGCGGGGGACCGATTCGACGACCAGCACCCGCAGCTTCTCTTCGCGGATCGAGATCGGGGCGGTGAGGCTGTTGTTCTCGGTCAGCAGTTCATCGGATTGGGCCGGGACCGAGAGCGTGACGCTGAAATCTCCCACGCTGCGCGGCTTCCAGGTGAGTGAGTCGGAGGTGCGTCCCATTGCTGAGACACGCACCTCGCGTGACACCTCGTCGCCATCGGAGGTCTTCAGTACGACGGTCAGCGTCTGCTCCCGCGGCAGCGAACTGTCGATGGTGAAGGGAATCCGCACACTCTTCCCGGCGATGCCGAACGTCGGGACATCGAGCGTCAGCAGTTCCAGATCGGGGAGGCGGGTGCGGTTGCCGACGGGGACGCCAAACACCGGCACCCCGGCCAGCCGCAGCTTCGCCGCCGCCTGGGCCGGGGGACTTCCCTCATTCCAGTCTCCATCGGAAGCCAGCACCACCCCGCGCACGTTCTTCCCCTGTTCGAGTACGGCAGCGAGGGGGGTGGTGAGGTCGGTGCCATGCCCGGCCTGGGGTTCGGCAATCGGCTGGATGACCACCTCGAGGCGGTCGGAGACCGACTTCCACGACTCGGGATCGAGCAGCGGCGCGAGGGCCTGCAGGCGGGTCTGGGCCGCGGTCCCCATCGCGGGATCTCCCTCTTCGGGAAGCACATCGCGGGTCTCCATGCTGGGAGACCGGTCGGCCAGGACGTAGACCGTCGGTTTTTCGCGGGGGCGGAACTGCTCAATCCATTCCGGCTGGTTGAACAGCAGGGCGACCAGGCAGACCAGGGCGAAGCGGAACAGTTCGAGCAGACCGATCGAGCGGCGCCACCCGCTGGCTCGCCAGGCGATCCAGCCGAGGATGGCCGTGGCGAGGATCACCAGCAACGATCCGATCAGCGAGATGGTCGTCCATTCAAGGTGGGGCCATGAGAGGCTGTTCATGCTGCCGCCCCCTTCGCGGCACTGGTGCCGGTTCCCCCCCGCAACTCAATCGTCGCCTGCTTCGCTGCCGAGGGGAGGCACAGGGCGGCCTCTCCGACCAGGGCGATCAGCATCGCCCCCAGGAAGAGCCGCCAGATCTCCTGCACGAGCCCCGAGCGGTTGCCCGCAGTCTCGCTTACCCGGCGAAACTCCAACCCATCGAACAGCGAGTCGACCCGGTTGTCGGCGAGGACCGCCGCCTGATCTTCGGCCACCGGCCGGTTGAGGGCGTACAGCTTCTGGTTCTGTTCATCGAGATAGATGCCGCGATGGTAGGCCCACGGGGTGGCGATGGCGTCTTCTCCACCGGCGAGGCGTTGCCAGCCGGTGGAATCGCCGAGGGCGGGATCGCCCGACGAGGCCAGACGCGTATCGCCGAGCGTGCTCGCTCCGAGGCCAAGCGCCCGCTGCACGAGCACATAGAGCACCACGCCATTGGTGGCCAGGTTCGAATCCTGCGGGGCAGCAGTGGTCGCGAGGAAGTAGACTCCGCCACGGGTGGTGGCGACGCGGGCCAGCAGCGGGCCCCCGCCGCGCAGGCTGGCCAGGGGAATCAGTTCCCCCGCGACCCCGCAGAAACGCTTGACCTCAAGCGTTCCCACAGGCAGCGACTGACCGGCGAGGCTGTTGGCCAACAGGTCGGCATCGGCGCGCCAGGTCTCGAGGGGCCAGGTCTGGTCTTCGGTCGACCATGTGGTCCAACCAGCCGCGAAAAGGCGGGTGTCGGTGGGGGTGTTGGGGGCAATGCAGACCACGACTCCCCCCCGGTCGACATACTGCTCGATCTGGGTTGCGGTCTCCCCTTCGGGAAGCGGGGCCTGCCAGACCAGCAGGGCGACTCCATCGAGGTTCAGGCTGGCGGCCTGGTCGGGCCCCAGCGATTCCACCTGACCCGCGGGGAGCGATTCGGGAGAGATCGTGGCGGCCAGCTCGAAGGGACGCACGGCTGACGGATTCTCGGACACGACGACGGTCCGGCGGGCCGGGGCCTGGTCGTAGACAAACTGGGCGTCATTGTCGCCCGGATTGGCGTCGGCGGGCAGCAGCACGCGTCCCCAACCCCGGACCTGCGATTTGTCGAGTGGAACGCGGTGATCCTTCAGATCGAGTGTCGGGCCCGCCAGTTCCACCGTCAGCTCGGAACGGGCACCGTCGAGCTCGATCTGGAGCGGGACCACCTGCCTGTCACCCGCCGGACCCGTTCCCTGGCTGGCCTCCCCTTCGCGGGTGATGCGCAGCGACAGCAGCAACTCGGCTGTTTCTCCCACTGCCCGGCGGCGGACATCGGTGACCCGTACGGCCAGGTTTCCGGGAGCGGTCTCGGGATACGAAAGCAGGTGAAAGCGGACACGCTTTCCCAGGGCGGAAAACGACTGCCGCAGGGCGTCCCAGCGGCCTCCCTCGGCATCCCAGTCGTTGGCCCGCAGGTCGGAGGCGATCCAGACTTCGGTGCGTCCCGTGTTGTTCGCCTCGATGTACCCCCGCGCCTGTTCCAGCAGCGTGGGGAGATCGGCGGGGTTGCTGAGGGGTTCGGCCAGCGCGGCGTCGGCCAGTTGCTTCGGCCCGGTCAACTCACGCGGCTGCGGGTTGAGGCCGTCGATCAGCAGCCAGCGGTTCGAGCCGAGTGTCGCCAGGGTCGAGGCGAGCTGGGCGCGGGCGGTTTCGAGTTTCGAGAGTCCTCCCGAGGCGCTGGTCTGCTGCATGCTGGGGGACCGGTCGAGCAGCACGAGCGTGGTGTCGGCCTTGGTGCCGGCCGCCCAGCCGAGCCAGCCACTCGCGAGCGGCCGGGCGACGGCGAGGATCAATCCCAGCAGGGCGAGGATCCGGCAGGCCATGATGAGCCATTGCCGGATGCGGGCGTAGCCCCGTGACAGGCGGTTTGCCGCCACCAGGAACATCATCGCCCCCCACTTCACCGTCTGGAAACGGCGCTGGTTGATGAGGTGGATGATGAGGGGAATGGAGGCCAGCGGCAGGGCCAGCAGGATGGCGGCCTGTTGAAAGTTCATCGGGCACCCCGCGTGCGGGTCCGCCGGATCAGGAAACGCATCAGCACCTGTTCGTAATCTTCATCGAGCGAGACCTGGTGATAGTCGACCCCCGATTCCAGCACGATCTGTTTCATGAGATCGAGGTACTGCCGGACCGCCTCCAGGTAGCGGGCGGCGATCTCGGTGGGATCGGCAAACAGGGGGGGACCCCCTTCCAGGTCGAGAAACCGCATCGGACGGCGAAAGTCGAATTTCAGTTCCTGCGGATCGAGCAGGTGGAACACGGCCACGTCATGCTTGCGGAAACGGAGGTGCTGGAAGCAGCTGCGCAGCGTCTCTGGCTCCACGAACAGATCCGAGATGAGGATCATCAGCGCCCGCTGCCGGGTCGTCTCGGCCAGTTCATGCAGCACCGGTGCCAACTGCGACTCGCCCGAGGGGCGGGTCTGCTCCAGCGTGTCGAAGATTGCCATCAGGTGGGCCGGATTGCGCTTGGGAGGGATGTGCTTGACGATCCCCTTCGCGACACACGACAGGCCGACCGCATCCCCCTGCTGCAGGGCGAGGTAACCGAGCGAACCGGCGATCTTCTTCGCGTAGTCGAGCTTGGTGGTCCCGGTCGAGCCGAAGGCCATCGAGCCGCTCGTGTCGACGACGAAGCAGGCCCGCAGGTTGGTGTCAGCCTCAAACTCCTTGACGTAATACCGGTCGCTGCGGCCAAACGCACGCCAGTCGAGCCGGCGCAGATCATCGCCGGGGACGTACTTGCGGTACTCGGCAAATTCAACACTGGAACCCCGGTGCGGGCTGGAATGCCGGCCCGAGACTGTCCCCAGCATCGGGAAGCGGGGCGAAAAGGGAATCGCCGCCAGCCGCGACAACACGCGGTGATCGAGAAAGCTGCGGGAACTTTGGTCGGGAAACATGCCAGGGACGACGGGGGACTGGTGAACGGAGAAAAGACCCGGTCCGGAAACCGCCGGTTATCCCTCGGCCACCGTTTCACTCAGCAGGCGGCGCACAATCTGCCGGGCGTCAACCCCTTCCGACTGGGCGGTGAACGTGGTGATCACGCGGTGCGTCAACACGGGAACCGCCACTTCCTGGACATCTTCGAGGCGGACCATGTAGCTCCCCAGCAGGGCGGCCCGGGCCTTGGCTCCCAGGATGAGGTACTGCACGGCGCGGGGACCGGCACCCCATCCCACGAGCGGCTTGAGCCAGGCGGGAGCCGAGGGATCCTGCGGGCGGGTCTTTCGCACCAGCTTGGCGGCGAAGGTATAGATGTGGTCGGGGACCGGCACCCGGCGGACCAGCGCCTGGTGTTCGAGAATCTGCTCGCCCGTCAACAGGTGCGCCAGTTGGGGCAGCGCCCCGCCAGTCGTGGTGCGGGCAATCTGGATCTCTTCCAGTTCCGACGGGTAGTCGAGCTCGATCAGGAACATGAAGCGGTCGAGTTGGGCCTCGGGGAGAGGGTAAGTCCCTTCCTGCTCGACCGGGTTCTGCGTCGCCAGCACCAGGAACGGCTGCTCGAGCGGAAAGGTCTTGCCCACGACGGTGACCCGGTGCTCCTGCATGGCCTCAAGCATGGCCGCCTGGGTCTTCGGGGGAGCGCGGTTGATTTCGTCGGCCAGCACGATGTTCGCGAAAACCGGTCCGTGCACAAACTGGAATTCGCGCTTGCCGCCCGCCCCTTCCTGCAGGATGTCGGTCCCGGTGATGTCCATCGGCATCAGGTCGGGGGTGAACTGGATGCGGTTGAACCGCAACGACATCGTCTCGGCCAGCTTGCTGACCAGCAGCGTCTTGGCCAGCCCGGGGACCCCCATCAACAGGGCGTGACCGCGGGCGAACAGGCAGAACGCGAGCCGCTCGATGACCGGCTGCTGTCCCACAATGACCCGCCCCAGTTCCGCCTTGAGCCGGGTGAAGGTCTCCCGCAATTGGTCGATGGCCTGCACGTCATTGTCGCTCAAACGCTCTGCCGAGGAGGAGGCCATGAAGCAATCGTCCGGGGTTGAGAAAGATGTCGAAGGGAAGCAGGAGAGGCCAGTCAGCCCGAGTCTGCGAATGCCAGGCTGGTGGGAGAGAAGATCGTTGGATTATGGCAATTTGTCTGCAGATTGTCCCGTGGGTGGCGGAAAGATTTCCTCGGGGAAAACGCGATTCCGGGCCGGTGCGCGGAGAGGATTCACCCGGGAGGTGGCGGTTGATGTCGGGGAAATTCCGATGCGGACCGCGGTTGCGATCGGGCCACGCGGGAAATCGTGGTTGGTGGGGAAGTGGATTTCACCCGGGTCGGCGGGTGCGGTAGACTGCAGGAACCGTCGGAACGGGGGAGGAATCCCGGGCCGTCCGACGTGGTTTCTCCTTCAACCGACCCGCTCCAGGACCTGTCTGCCATGGCTGCTTCGTCCCGCGTTGTTCGTGACTCTTCCCCGGCGGCCACCCGCCGTGAATTCCTGCAACAGGCGTCCCTCGCGGCGCTGGCCGGTTCGGTATTCCCCTGGGCCAATCCGTCCGATGTCTCGGCCGCCCTCCCGCTGGCGAACGACCGGGCGGTGGTGGGGTGCATCGGCGTGGGGGACCGCTGGCGCGGCGGGATTGGTCCCAACGTCATGGCGTTTGGCGATGTGACGGCGGTCTGCGATGTCGACGCCAACAACGTCGGCCGGGCGGCCGAGCAGGTCAAGAAGACCCAGGAGAAACGGGGCGTCAACCGCGAGGTCTCGACCCACGAAGACTACCGCGCGATCCTTGACCGCAAGGACATTGACGTGGTGACAATCGTCACCCCCGATCACTGGCACAGCAAGATCGCCATCGAGGCGCTGCAGGCGGGCAAGGACGTCTACTGCGAAAAGCCCCTGACCCTGACGATCAACGAGGGGAAGCAGATCATCAACGTGCTGAAGGAATCGAAGCGGGTCTTCCAGGTGGGGACGCAGCAGCGGAGCGAGATGGGGAACAAGGATGTCCCGCAGTTCTTCCTCACGGCGGTCGCGCTCGCCCACGCCGGCCGGCTGGGGCAGGTGAAGAAGGTGACCTGCGCGATTGGCGCGGCCCCCACCAGCGGCGATTTGCCCAAGGCCGAGATCCCCAAGGGACTCAACTGGAATCTCTGGCTGGGCCAGGCCCCCGAAACCGACTACGTCTCGGGACCGATCCCCGAACGGGGCTATGCACAGACCCGGTGCCACTACGAGTTCCGCTGGTGGTACGAGTATTCGGGGGGCAAGATGACCGACTGGGGGGCTCACCACGTCGACATCGCCCAGTGGGCGATGGGGCTCGACAACACCGGCCCCATCTCGATCGAGGGGACGGCCACCCATCCGTGCGAGATGAAGGGGGGCGTTCCCCAGCAGACCAACCGCTACAACGTGGCCGAGAAATTCCACGTGAAGTGCCTGTTTGCCAATGGAGCCGAACTGCACATCGTCGACACCCATCCCGAATTCGACAACGGGATCCTGATCGAGGGAACCGATGCCCGCCTGTTCGTCAATCGTGGCAAGATCACCGGCAAGCCGGTCGAGGACCTCAAGACCACTCCGCTGCCCGAAGAGGTCATGGCCAAGCTCTACAAGGGGAAGAAGCCCGGCAACCACATGGGGAACTTCTTCGAATGCCTGAAGGACCGGACGCAGCCGATTTCGGACGTCTACACCCACCACCGGGCGATGACCACCTGCCACCTGGCGAACATCGCCATCCGGCTGGGGCGCAAGATCGAGTGGAACCCCGAAACCGAGCACATCGTGAACGATGCCGAAGCGGCGCAGTGGGAAGGGCGCGAGCAGCGGAAGGGATTTGAAATCGTGGTGTGAGGCGCTCCGGACGAGTGGCAGCCTGTCCCCCGGAACTTCCCGGGGGACAGGCGATCGGCCCGAGCGGGGACGGCCCGGTTTTTGCTGCAACGGTTTTCCGTGTCAATCGGGCTGCGGCAGCATGGGTGTGGTGTCCATTTCTCGAGTGCGTCAGCCCCGAGTGGGCCAACGGCAATATGGTGTGGACGGAATCTGTGCTGGCGGGGATGTGTGCGCTGATTTCCGACCTCGAAATAGGGTCATTCGCATGGCTGTGAGCGGTGACATCCAGAGACCCGGACTTTGTGGGCCCCGGCTTCCGGTGTATCGCTGGGGGTGGTGCGCACGGCTGATCGTCTGCCTGCTGTTCGTGCTGAATTCGGGACGCCTGGGCGCCCAGAGTCGCAGGAACGTCCGGACGGACCTGGGGCCCACGGTCGTGAAGGATCTGGGCTATGGGCGGGACAAGAAGTACCAGCGATTGAACCTCGCTCTTCCCGATCGGAGTGCGGGCCCCGTTCCCGTCGTCATCTGGATACATGGCGGTGCGTGGGTGACGGGGGACAAGGACGAGGAGAATCCCGCCGAGGCGCTGGTCTCGGAAGGATTCGCAGTCGCCTCGATCGAGTATCGCCCCGCGACAGTGGCCGCCTATCCCGCGCAGCTCGAAGACTGCCAGACGGCTGTCAACTGGTTGCGCTCGACTGCGAAAAAGTACCGGATCGATCCCGAACGCGTGGGGGTCTGGGGACAGTCCGCGGGAGGGCACCTGGCGGCCATGCTGGCTGTGAACCCCGGCGGGGGAAATCGCGCCGCACTGCAGGCGGTCTGTGACTGGTCAGGCCCGGTCGACCTCCAGCGGCTGGTGGAGGATTCGGCCGAGGAATACCGGAAGGTGTCGCAGGAGATGCTCTGGCGGCTTTACCTCGGGCCGGCGGCCGACAACCTGAAACTGCGCGACTCCCTCAGCAACTCCAAACGGACGCAGTTGTTTCAGTCGGGGAGTCCCATGTCGTACATCGCCGAGAAGATGCCCCCCATCCTCGTGGTGCATGGTGAGCAGGATCGGATTGTGTCAGTCCGCCAAAGTAGGCGGTTTGTGAAGCGGCTCGAACAACTGGGGGCGCCGATTGACTATGTCGAGTTGCCGGGGGTCGGGCATGATCTGCGGGAAAGTCCTGTGAGCGCGAAACGGGTTGTGGCGTTCTTTCGTCAGCACCTCGATCTCCCCGAGCCCGCACTCGACAGGACGTCGGGCCCCTGGCACCGTGAGGCCGAGGAGGGGACTTTGGCCGGGAAGGCCCGCAAGGTCCCCCAGGCAAAGGCCTCGGAAGGGTACAAGGTGGGCTTCTTCGATTCGGCGGAGAGTTCCTTGCTGTTCGAAGTGCGGGTGGCGGCAGCGGGCCCCTGGATCCTGCGCGTGCGATATGCCAATGGTTCGCCGGGAGGCGAGCAGTCGACGCATCAATTGACTCTCAACGACGCCCCGCCCCAGGAACTCTGCTATCCCCACACGGGTTGGGACAAGTGGCAGACGATGGAAGTTCAGGTCGATTTGCAGGCAGGACTCAACAGGCTGCAGTTCGGTCGCGGAACACTCGCTGCCGAACTGGACTGGATCGAATTGCAGGCGGTTCCCGAAGAGGTGGCCGCAGAGGTCCCCGCTGTTCCAGACTCACCCGAGCCGGACTCACCCGAGCCAGAGTCACCCGAGCCAGAGTCACCCGAGCCAGAGTCACCCGAGCCAGAGTCACCCCCGGTCGATGCCGACCACCCCGGGGATTGAGAGGTCACCCTTCCCCCGATACAGCCGGCGATGACGGTGGTCCGACCATTCGTCTCGCCGAGGAACTGGCAGTGCCCACTGGGAATCGACCAGTCCCCTTCCTAGAATCAGGAATGGTTGATGCCTGGCGGGAGCATGGGGCTTTCGGAAGGCGCTCAGATCAGTTCTAGCCGAGGGAAACTTCGATGCAGCGAATTGTGTGTGTGGCGATGGGTTTGGCCCTGGCCTTGGTGGTGGGGACAGTGGGTGCCGACGACAAGGGAGCAAAGAAAGTGGCCGCGGTCTTCAATTTCAAGATGAAGAAGCTGGACGGGAAGGATGCCGACCTGTCTGCCTACCAGGGTAAGGTCGTGCTGTTCGTCAACGTGGCCAGCCAGTGCGGTTTGACCCCGCAATACAAGGAACTGGAAGCCCTGCATGAGAAGTATGCCGGGAAGGGTCTGGCGATCGTTGGCGTTCCCGCCAATGACTTCGGCAAGCAGGAACCGGGCACCGACCTGGAAATCGCCAAGTTCTGCAAGGACAACTACAACGTCAAGTTCGACATGCTGTCGAAGGTCTCGGTCAAGGGAGACACCAAGTGTGATCTCTACAAGTACCTGACTGCCCAGAAGATCGCCGGCGGTCCCGAAGGCGAAGTGAGCTGGAACTTTGAGAAGTTCCTCGTGGGCCGGGATGGCAAGGTCGTCGGTCGGTTCGCACCCCGGACCAAGCCTGACGCCAAGGAAGTGATTGACGCGATCGAAGCGGAATTGGCCAAGAAGACCAACTGAACTCACTCTCCGACCGGGGTCGAACCGGGCGGGGGAGTCGGCTGTCTGAATTTTCGCACCGCGGGTTGGTTTCGGCCAATCCGCGGTGCGATTGTTTTGCCGGGGTTGGTTTTCGGGAACGCGGAGGACGTTGCCCGTCGGTCCGCCGACTGTGGGAGTTGCGATGCGCCTGCCGGGCGGGTCCCGCATGTGGATGTGCGGGGCCGGGATCGGGTTGACGCAGAGCATTGGGAAGCGACAGAGTGCTTTGCTGTGGTCGGGGATTGACCGAAATCACGGTGCCTCCCCGGACTTTTCTGGATTGGGGCGATTGCCTCGCGGTGAGATGGGGACAAGACAATGCAGATTTGGCTGGTTCGACATGCGGTGGCGGTGGAGCCTGAGGAGTTTGACGGGTCGGATGCCGAGCGGCCTTTGACCGAGAAGGGAATCCGGCGGTTCAAGGAGTTTGCCGAGTGGCTGGCGGATGAGACCGACGGACCGGACGCGATCCTGTCGAGTCCGTTGGTGCGAGCCGTGCAGACGGCAGAGTTGTTGAGCAAGGCGTTTGGGCACAAGAAGAAGGAAGTTCGGCAGGAGTCCTCGCTGGGGCCGGGTTGTACGGCTCATGCGATCCTCGAGGCGGCAGCCAGCTTGAAAGTCGAGCGGGTCGCGGTCGTCGGTCATCAGCCGGATCTGGCGATCAACACCTCGGCACTGCTGGGTGGCGGTGAGGTGGTGTTCGACAAGGGGTGTGTGGCGGCGATCGAACTGCCGCGCCTGGCAGTTGGATCGGGGCGACTGCTCTGGTTTGTGGGGCCCAAGCTTCGCGGTGGGTAAGGCGGCCGGCGGGGCGCTGGCCGGCGGGCATGGCCCCGGGGGAAGAGTCACGTGTGCCCGGTGTGGGGCAGATTGGCGCGGAGATCCCGGAAGGTCGGGAGTTCCGGATTGGCGAGGCGGGCCAGCCCCGAATTTTCGATCGGGCGGAGGATTGCCCCCGGGACTGAAGGGGCCCCTGTGCCGACGTGGCAGGCCCGGCAGGGGTTGCCGTCGACCCTGGCGAGCAGGGTGCCACCCCATGCGAGGCCATCCTGCCGAATCCGACCGGTGCTGCGGCCAGCCTCTGCTGCCACTTTGGCAGGGCCGGAGGGGTCGGGCGAAACCAATCACCGAGTCTGGCAGGAGTGCAGTTGCTGAATCTGGCCGTAAGACGATACTTAGTAATGGTTTATGGATTCTCATCGACTCTGGCATGGGTTGTGCTACAGGGAGTGTCACGCAGAGATTGTTGTCCGGAAGCGGTGCTGATCCAGTGGTGGACTGGATGAGCTGGTGCAATCCAGGCTGAGCGATTGTCCACAACAGCACACCCACTGCAAGAATCCACCATCACCAATTCACAGAGTCGTACTGGAACCTTGAGGAGTCACTCGATGGCCAAGAAGGAAACCAAGAGCTCCGGCGAGAGCAAGCTGGTTCCGCTGCATGACCGTGTTGTCCTGAAGCGGGATGAAGCTGAGGGGAAGACAGCGGGGGGCATCGTGCTGCCCGACACGGCGAAGGACAAGCCCCAGAAGGGGACTGTGATTTCGGTCGGCGAGGGTGTGATCACCCGCGACGGCAAGCGTCACGCGCTGACCCTCAAGCCGGGCGACCGGGTGATTTTCAGCTCGTATGCCGGCGATGAGATCAATGTCGGCGACGAGAAGTACCTGTTGCTCCGCGAGAGCGACGTCCTGGCCACCTTCTAGTTCCTGCCGACCGTCCCGGATCCTGGCCACGACTGGCGAGGGACCGGGTTGACGGGCAGGGTGATCGGCGGTGAGCCACTCCGCCCCGGTCTGACCTCCAGATTTCCCACTTTGAGAATCGGCCGACCCGGCCTCAGGAGATTGCGTTCATGGCGAAGATGATTGCTTTCGATCAGGAAGCTCAGGAAAAGATCCGCGCGGGGGTCAGCAAGCTGGCCAAGGCGGTTCGGGTGACTCTCGGACCCCGCGGGCGGAACGTGATCCTGCAGAAGAGCTTTGGCTCTCCGACAGTGACCAAGGACGGGGTCACCGTTGCCCGCGAAGTCGAACTGTCGGACAAGTTCGAAGACATGGGCGCGAAGATGGTGAAGGAAGTCGCCAGCAAGACGTCTGACGTCGCCGGCGACGGAACCACCACCGCCACGATCATGGCGGAAGCGGTGTACAACGAGGGGCTGCGGGCGGTCGTCTCGGGGGTCAATCCCGTCGAGATGAAGCGGGGGATGGACGCCGCCGTCGAAGCGGTCGTTGAGAAGCTGAAGGGAATGTCGATCGAGTGCCGCAACAAGAAGTCGATCGCCCAGGTTGCCACCGTGGCGGCCAATGGCGACTCGGAGATCGGCGATATCCTGGCAGACGCCATGGAGAAGGTCGGCAAGGACGGGGTGATCACCGTCGAAGAAGGCAAGAGCCTGAAGACCGACTACACCGTGGTCGAGGGGATGCAGTTTGACCGCGGTTTCCTGTCTCCCTACTTCGTCACCGATCCCCAGACGATGGAGGCGGTGCTGGAAGACTGCTACGTCCTGGTGCACGAGAAGAAGATCTCGAACATCAAGGACCTGATCCCGATCCTCGAGAAGGTGGTCAACGCCGGCAAGCCCCTGCTGATCATTGCCGAGGAAGTCGAAGGGGAAGCCCTGTCGACCCTCGTGATCAACAAGCTCCGCGGCACCTTCCGCTGCGTCGCCGTGAAGGCTCCTGGTTATGGCGATCGCCGCAAGGCGATGCTCCAGGACATTGCCATCATGGTCGGCGGCACGGCGATCTTCGAAGATCTCGGCATCCAGCTCGACGGCATTGAGCTGTCGGATCTGGGTCGGGTGAAGAAGGTGGTGGTCGACAAGGACAACACCACCCTCATCGAGGGTCATGGCAAGAGCTCCGACATCAAGGCCCGCATTGACCAGATCCGCAAGGAGCGGGAGAACTCCACCAGTGACTACGACCGCGAAAAGCTCGACGAGCGGATCGCCAAGTTGTCGGGTGGTGTTGCCCAGGTCAACGTGGGTGCCGCGACCGAATCGGAAATGAAGGAGAAGAAGGCCCGCGTCGAAGACGCACTGCACGCGACCCGTGCGGCTGTTGCCGAGGGGATTCTGCCCGGCGGTGGCGTCGCGCTGTTGCGGGCGTCGAACTCCGTGAAGCCCAGCGGTCTGTCGGATGACGCCGTCACTGGCTTCAACATCATCCTGCGGGCCTGCAAGGCTCCCGTGACCCAGATTGCCAACAACGCTGGCGTTGATGGTGGCGTGATCTGCGAGAAGGTCGGGGAACTGTCGGGCAACATGGGCTACAACGCCGCCACTGGCAAGTTCGAAGACCTGGTCAAGACCGGGATCATCGACCCGACCAAGGTGACCCGTTCGGCCCTGCAGAACGCCGCCTCGGTGGCCACGCTGCTGCTGACCAGCGACGCTCTGATCGCCGAGAAGCCCAAGGACGACAAGAAGAAGGGTCACGCCGACCACGACATGTACTAAGCGTCTGACGGAGGTTCTTCCTCCCGACGTCGAAGTGCGTTTGACCCCTCGCCTGATTTCCAGCAGGCGAGGGGTTTTTTATTGGATAGGTACGCCATCGTGCGAGTCGGCCCCTGCGGCCCCGCTCAAGCAGCCCTGTGATGCCCAATCATTCTCGACGGCGGAGGAGATGGGATTGTGCTCACCAGTCCGGGACGTGAGACCTCGCTTCCCTTCCTGCAGCGGTTCTCCACAGTCCTCGTGACGTCAGTTCGCGAGTGCCAATCGCGGTATCGCCATTGAGTCAGATGCCGAAGGGGAAGAACTCATCCCGCAAAAGCTTCCCAATTGTTACGGGTGGAATTCCGGGAATTCTGCGGGAATCGAACAGCGGCATTTCGTTCAAGTTTTGGCTGCGTCCTTCCGGGCAGAGTCCAGAGTGAAGGTGCGGTCTGACACGACAGTCAGGCTGCGGCGACGGGACGTCGACCATATGTCCCGACGATGGCGGAGAGGAACCTGAGCATGCAACCGGATGTGAAAACTGGATTGGCGGTGGGTTTGGCCCTGGTGGGCCTGGTGGGAATGATGTTCTTTCGCCGGGATCCTCCCCTGCGCGAAGAGCCTCTGGCGGCCCTCGAAAACCTGGCGGAGATCGATGGGGAAATCGCCGAGGCGGGACGGTCACCCTACGCCAATGTGATCGACGATGTGTCCGACCAACCGTCCGCGGGGAGTGCGGGAACGGTTGTGGCCCACCGGACGCAGAAAGCCCCGTTTGATGCCGAGGCGGCCCTGGACAAGGCGGCCGAGCAGGCCACGGTCGCTGATGTTGGGGAGTCCGGAATGGTCCAGGGTTCGGCAAAAGCCCCCCGGGATGCCGAGTCTGAGACCGATCCGCTGAGACCTCCGGTCGCGAATCGTCGCGAAAGCGCAACGGAAACCGGTCCGAGTCACAATCGCGACTGGCAACCGGTTCCCCGCAAGGCCTCACCGGGAGCCCCGACTGCGGAAGCGGTGTCAGGAACGGCCAAGTCGCCCCGGGGAGGCACGCGTACACACACCATCCAGGCGGGGGAGACGCTCTCTGGAATCGCGGAACAGCATTATGGAGCGCGGCGGTACTACCGGCAGATCTATGAGGCGAACCGGGATCGCCTGCGGGGTGTCGACGATGTGCCTGAGGGTGTCACCCTGGTGCTGCCGGAAATCGCGGGATCAGATGTTCGCAACCCCTCGCCTTCCCGCGACCTTCCTCCCGGATTCGAACCTCCCCGGACACGGACTTCCCTGAGCGATGAAGACGCTGGTGAAGATCCCCTGCGTTCGACCCGGGCCCGCCCCGAGAAAGACGGTTCCTCGTTCAAGCTGAGCTTTGAACCGGTGCGGCCCCGTTCAGCCAAGCCGGGGGCCTCGGGCCAGGAGGGGGCCTCGCGACGAAGTCCTGCGGTGGAACCGGCTGTTCAGATCGAAGAACTCGAATTTGACAACGAGGCGGACGACGATGAAGAGCCGCCGCTGAGCAGTCGCGGACGGCGACGTTAGCCGCTCTGGCTGTGCGATTCTTGTCGGGCTTCCCCCGTTGATTTCGACGGGGGAAGCCTGCTCTGTTTTTCGACCAGACGGGGAGAACTGCGGTCATCCTGCGGCCAGAAACCGGGACTTCGCCGCACGGCGACCTGGATCGGGACCTGGGATGAACCTTCCGGGAAAACTTTTGACGACAAGGTTTTTTCTGGGTTCTTCTTGCCTGCATCGACGATCGTTGATATATCCAGAGATTGACAGCCCGGTGGGAGTGCAAACCGAGTCCCCCTTGGCACGTGTCGCGCCGGTGCGTGTCCAGCCCCCCTCAGTGAGAGGAAACGGTCATGTTGAATCTGTTGGGAAGCGTAGCCTCGCGAACCTGTGATGGGGTCAATCGCCGGAACTTTTTGAAAGTCGGCTCGTTGGGGCTTGGTGGATTTGGGCTGGCCGACCTGTTGCGGGCTCGGGCTGGTGCGGCTCCTTCGCGATTGGCTTCCGACACCTCGGTTGTCTGGCTCTGGCTGGGGGGTGGGGCGACACATGTGGAGACGTTTGACCCCAAGATGTCAGCCCCAGCCGAGTATCGCTCAGCAGTCGGGGAAGTCGCCACGACTCTGCCCGGTGTGACTATCGGAGGGTTGTTCCCGAAGATTGCCGGGCTGGCCGATCAATTCAGCTTTGTCCGTTCGTTCGCCCATACCAACAGTGGTCACGGTGGAGGGACGCACTATGTGATGACGGGATACGACTATCCGCCCGCCGACCAGAACATGCCGCCGATCAAGCCCAGCCTCGGGGCGATCGTCGCCCGCGAGCGGGGGGCAAGTCATCCCCAGACCGGGATTCCGACCTATGTGCGGATGAATGGCATCTATGGAGACGGTGCCGCGTGGCTGGGAACCGCTTATGGCCCCTTCGATTCCGGGGGTGAGGCGCAGCGGAATATGAACATGCAGATCACGCTCGACCGGTTGGGGGACCGGCGGGGGCTGCTGTCGGGATTGGACCGAATCAATCGTCAGGCGGATCGGACGGGGGCGATGCAGGGTCTCGATTCTTTTGAGACCCAGGCGTTCGACCTGGTGCTGGGACGGGCGAAGGACGCCTTCGACCTGAACCGGGAAGATCCCCGAGTGCGCGCCAAGTACGGGACCGGTGTCGGCGAGCAGATGCTGCTGGCCCGCAGGTTGTGCGAAGCCGGGTGCGGGTTTGTCACCCTGCATCATGGGGGCTGGGACATGCACGGCCAGATCGTGCAGGGCCTGCAGTCCCTCTGTCCGCAGGTGGACCAGGCGGTGGCCAGTTTTGTCGATGACTGTGTGCAGCGGGGCCTCGACAAGAAGATTCTGCTGGTGATCTCGGGCGAGTTTGGACGGACTCCCCGGATCAATGGCTCGGCTGGTCGCGATCACTGGGCTCCCCTGTCGACGCTGGCGTTTGCCATGGGGGGATTGAAGAACGGGCAGGTGATTGGCGAGTCCAGCCCCAAGGTGGAAGTCCCGGCATCGTCTCCCATCACCCCCCAGGACATGATGGCAACCCTGTTCCACGTGCTGGGGCTGGATCGCGATCTGGCCTACCAGGATCCAGCGGGTCGACCGACCCCCATGATCACCAATGGCCGACCGATTCGTGAGTTGGTTGGTTGATCAGCGGTGCGTGTCGCAGAAGGCTTGCGGCCGACGGGGTGATCCGCCTCCTGGGTTCGGAAGGACCGATCGGTCAAGCAATGCCGGCTGCGGTTGGTTGTCTGCCGATGCCGGATGCAGAGTTTGCGGGCTGGTGTTTTCCAGTCGGATGGGATGCTTCCTTGGTCAATGGCCGGGGAGTGAGATAGAGTGCAGGTGCCGGGAAGAATTGTCGGGCCTGATGGGGCTCTGAGAATCTCCCGATGGCTCACTCTGACTGACATCCTGGGGACCGTTTCCCGTGCCTTCTGTTGCTGCGCAAGTTCCGCGTCCCCTCGCTGTGGTGACGGGGGCCTCGTCGGGGATTGGAGCCGAGTTCGCCCGCCGACTGGCCGCCGATGGTCACGATTTGGTTCTGGTCGCCCGCAGTTATTCGCGACTGGAGCGCCTGGCTCACGAATTGCGTCAGTCGCATGGGATTCGGGCCGAGGTTCTGGCGGTGGATCTCACTCTGCCGTCAGCCGTCCAGCGGATTGCCGACGCCTTGGGGGACCGGCTGCAGGATGTCTCCGTCCTGATCAACAACGCCGGGTTTGGATTGTCGGGTGCCTTTTCGAACCAGTCCGAACGTGACCTGGTCGAACTGATGCAATTGAACATGACGACCCTCGTGCAACTGTGTCGCAGGATCTTGCCGGGGATGCTGGCCCGCCGTACGGGGCGCATTCTCAACGTCAGTTCGACCGCGGCATTTCAGCCAGGACCTGGATTTGCCGTCTACTGTGCCACAAAATCCTTTGTGCTGTCGTTCTCCGAGGCGTTGGCGTTTGAAGTCAGCGGGACGGGGGTGACTGTCACCTGCCTCGCCCCCGGTCCGGTGGAGACCGAGTTTGCCAGTCGGGCGACGATGCATGAGAGTCCGCTGTTCCGCTGGGGGAAGATGTCGGTCCGCCAGTGCGTCGATGCGGGCTACCGGGCGCTGCAGAAAGGGAAACGGCTCAAGATTCCCGGATTGTTCAACCATATGCTGGCCTTCGGGACCCGGCTTTCGTCGCGAAGGTTGACCACCTCTCTGGCCAGCTGGATGCTGGGCGGGCGATGGCGGCAGGGTTCGCCGCCGAGTCCGTGAGGAATTGCTTCCTGGTTGGGAGCCGTCATCGGATGAGGGGGCTCTGACCATCGTCTGACTCTCGAACGGTGTGTTGCGTCTTCAATCACCTGCCCCAGGATCCTGCCAGATGAGTTCCCTTGACCGAAGACCGTGTCCTGTCTGTGGTGAGCAAATCGCGGCGGCAGCGCGCAAGTGCCGGTTTTGCGGCGAGTTGTTCGACGAGCCGGCCGATGCGAGGGATGAGCCCGCGGGCGATGGTACGGGAGGGTTGATTCCCTACAAGAACGTTCCCGCCCTGATCGGTTATTATTGTGGCGTGTTTTCGATCATCCCCTGCTTCTGTATCGGATTGGCGGGATTGGTCTTGGGGATCCTGGGGTTGCGGAAGGTCGCCCGGCATCCCGAGGTGAAGGGAACTGTCCATGCCTGGATCGGAATCCTGGCGGGAGGCTTTTTTGGCCTGCTGTGGCTGGGGTTGACCATCCTGGGCGTCGTCTTTGGTCGCTGAATCGGATTCCTGCTGATTCTCCCCAGCCGGGCCCGGCCAGAGAGCCCCCTCGGGAAACGTTGGGCTGTCAGGCTTGAATTGACCCCCCTGGGCAGGGGATAGTGAATTCTGAAGACTGTTCGGAAGCCGAATCCCGAACGGACGGTCACCGGGGCTCGTCCCGTTCTCTGGGACTGTCACGACGCCAACGACCGGAAGAGCATGTCACCCACCGTCTCCACAGAACTCAATCAACTCGAGTCCCTGGCCCAGATTGACGGGTTTCTGTGCCGTCTCCAGGCGTTTGCCATTGCAAAGTCCCCCTGGGAGCCTCTCTCCCGCGGCCAGTCGCTGGTGGCGCGACTGCTCGGACGGACGGAGACGCTGCGCTCGCGATTGCAGGCCCCACTCGTCGTGGCCACCTTTGGAGGGACTGGAACCGGCAAGAGCGCACTGGTCAATGCCCTGGTGGGGCAGGAATGCACTGCGAGTGGGCGGCAGCGCCCCACGACAACCCGTCCGGTGCTCATTGTCCATCCGGAAACCGATCTGCGTCTGCTGGGATTGCCGCTGGACTCGTTCGAAATCAGCCGGGTGTCGGCTCCTGTCCTGCGCGACCTGGTACTTCTCGACTGTCCCGATCCCGACACCAACGAAGCCGAGACGGCCGGGAGCAACCTGGCCCTGCTCCACGGATTGCTCCCCTGGTGTGATGTGCTGTTGTATGTCTCCACCCAGCAGAAGTACCGTTCTGCCCGGGTGACCAATGAACTGGTCCAGGCGGCCGTGGGCTGCCGGCTGGTGTTTGTGCAGACCAATGCAGATCTCGACACCGACATCCGAGACGATTGGAGGCGGCAACTGGCCCCCCACTACTCGGTCCCCGAAATTTTCTTCGTGGATTCGCTGCGGGCCCTGCGGGAACAGCACGCGTCCCAGGCTTTGACCGGCGACTTCGCCCGACTGCGCGACCTCCTGATGGCCGAACTGGCAGCGGGTCGGCGGGGCCAGATCCGTCGGGCCAACCTTCTCGACCTGACCACCTCGACCCTGGAACGCTGCCAGCAGTATGTCGACGAGGGAGCTCCGGCCCTGTCCCGGCTGGAACAGACCCTGGGGGGCCAGGCCCAGAAACAGGTTGACCTGATGTCCCGCAAGCTGCGGGACGAGCTTCTGTCAGCCCGCCAGTTGTGGGAACGACGGCTCGTACAGGAGGTGGCGACACGCTGGTCTTTGACGCCGTTTTCGGCCGTGCTGCGCGTCTACAACAGTTTCGGGACCCTGTTGGCGTCGGCCAGTTTTCTGAGGGCCCGCAGTTCGGTGCAACTGGCCCTGCTGGGAGCGCTGCAGGGGGCCCGCTGGATCCATGCCAAGCGGGAGGAGCAGCAGACCGAAGCCCGGATTGAGCAGGTCGCTGAACTGGGACTGGACGACAACCTGCTGCGGGAGAATCAACTGGTGATGACCGGGTTCGTCCGCGATGCCGGGATGGACCCGGTCCTGGTCCAAACCACCGATCTCGGGCAACTCCGCGCACAGGCCCAGGCTGTCGAGGGACAGTTCCTGGGAAGTGCCGCCGCTGGGATCGATGGCATCATCGACGATTTGGCGACACGCCATTCCGGTCTCTGGCCCCGTGTCGCCTATGAGGGAATCCTGGGCCTGCTGCTGGCCTACGTGATCGGGTGGCCGGCCTACAACTTCTTCATTGCCCACCCGTTTCTGGACAAGCCCCTGATCTCTTCCGACTTCTACATCCACGGCCTGGTGTTCGTCGTCATTGTGTCGACAGTGCTGGTGATGTTGTTCACCTCCCGGTTGCGGGGGGGGCTCGTCGAGCGGGTGTCGGACCTGGCCCGATCCCTGGCGCAGCAGAAAATGGCGCGGGGCCTGTTTCCCCGACTGGAAGAGGCCTGTCGTGAGACGCAGTCCGGGCGCGAGCAACTCGCGGGACTGTTGGCGGAATCGGCCGCGATGCGCCGCGAACTTCCCGACAATGCCGCCCTGGGATTCAGTTCCCGGCCGTAGGAACGCCTGATCCTCAGGCCCGGTCCCAGGGAAAGGGAATGACTTCGTCGATCGAGTCGGCCTGCAGCGCGAGCATCAACACCCGGTCGAATCCGAGGGCGGTCCCGGCACAGGGGGGGAGTCCGTGCTCCATCGACTCGAGCAGCCGATTGTGGATGGGCAGGGGAGGGAGGCCTGCACCGGCCCGGCGGTCGGATTCGGACTGGATGCGCCCCCGCAGTTCATGGGCTTCGGTGAGCTCATGATAGCCATTGCAGAGCTCAATCCCCCGCAGGTAGAGCTCGAATCGCTCGGCCACGGGAGGGTCCCCAGGCCGGAGCCTCGCGAGGGCCGCCTGGCTGGCCGGATAATCACAGACGAATTCCGGGCGTTCCACGCCCAGGGATTCTTCCACACAAAACGCCAACAGGAGGTTGAGCCAGCCATCACGATCGGAGAGTTCCAGCGAGTCGGGAACCGGCAACTGACGGTCCCGGGCCACCCGGCTGAGCTCGCCCGTGGAGGCCCGCAGAGGATCGATCCCGAGGCTGCGTTCGAAGGCGGCCTGGTAGGTGATCCGCCCGAACGGTCGTGGGAGCGATCGTCCGCAGAGAGCAAACAGGTGGACCACCAGTTCTTCAGTTTCCGCCATCTGCTCGAGATGGGTGTCGCCCACACGGTACCATTCCAGCATGGTGAATTCGGGATTGTGACGGGGGCCCCGCTCTCCCGCCCGAAAGACATGGCTGAGCTGGTAAATGGCCCGGGCACCCGCGGCGAGCAGCCGCTTCATGCCGAATTCGACCGAAGTCTGCAGGTGGTACGGTCGTGAAACTTCCGCATTCCGCTCCCCATCGGCATTGAGAACCGCAAAGGGAGCCAGGTTGGGGTCGATCACCCGATCGGCTGAGAGGAGGGGGACATCCACCTCCAGGTAGCCGCGGGAATCCAGGAACCGGCGGGTTCCAGCCAGGGCACCGGCACGCAGAACCAGTGTCTGCAACGAGGCCGAGGGAAGAAAATCGGCCGATGCGTGTGGGGCGGGTGCGTGGCTGGGGTTGGGGCCGGGGAACTGTGGCTGGCCGGACCGGCTCACGACGGGCTGACCAGCCAGGGGAGGGGAGCTCCCGGCTCGGGCAACTGCACGACGTTGACCCCGGTACAGACCGGGTTGTCGCGGATCTCGGCCAGGGCCGATTCGGGCGGAAGACTGTCGAGGTTGAAGACCCCGACGGCACTCCCTCCGGGAGCCACGCGGCCCAGCGCCATGTGGGCGATGTTCACACCGTGTTTCCCCAGAACACTTCCCAGGAAACCAATCTGCCCCGGTACGTCACGGTGATGATAGATCAGCAGGACACCGTCGAGATGGGCATCGAGGGCGAATTCGTCAAATCGAACCAACCGCTGAAATTGTCGGCCAAACACCGTTCCAGCCGCTTCAAGCTTGCCCGATTCGGTTTCCACGGTGGCTCGAATCAGGGTTGCAAAATCCCCCTGCTCGGTCGAGACCTGCTCGCTGATCCGGATTCCCCGTTCCTTCGCCAGCATCTCGGCATTGACAATGTTGACATACGCGTCCATGGCCTGTTCGAGCAGGCCTGCTGCGAAGGCCGAGGTGATGATCCGCGTGTTCTTGGAGGCCGCCTCGCCACGGAACACGAGTTGAGCAGCAGTGACCTGCGCCCCACGATTGAGTTGGGCCAGCAGCAGTCCGAGGCGACGGGCGAGGTCGAGATAGACTCGCACGTCGTTCATCTCGGCGGCGGTCAGGGGCATCATGTTGACGGCGTGCCGAACTTCGCCCCGCAGGAGAAACCCTCCCAGGATCTCGGCCGCCTCGATCGCCACCAGTTCCTGGGCCTCGTCGGTGGAGGCACCCAGGTGGGGGGTTGCCAACACGTTGGGCAGCTTGATCAATCGCTGATCGTCGGGAGGCTCCTTGACAAACACGTCGAGGGCGGCGCCGGCGACATGCCCGCTCTCAATCGCATCCGCCAACGCGCCTTCATCCACAATCCCCCCCCGGGCGCAGTTGATGATCCGCACCCCCTTTTTCATGCGGGCAATCCGCGCCGCATTGATGACGCCTCGGGTTTCATCGGTCAGGGGAGTATGCACCGTCAGGAAATCGCAACGGTCGATCAGGTCATCAATGTTGCGGACAACCTCAATCCCCTGCTCGGCTCCTTTTTGCGTCGACAAAAACGGGTCATATCCAATGACCTTCATCTCCAGCCCAAGGGCCCTCCGGGCGACCGCCATGCCGATGCGACCCAGCCCGACAACGGCCAGCGTCTTCCCGGCCAGTTGTGTCCCGGTGAACGATTTGCGATCCCACTTGCCAGACTTCATGCTGGCGGCGGCGGGGCCGATGTTTCGGGACAATGCCATCAGCATCGCAATGGTGTGCTCCGCCGTGCTGGTCGTGTTCCCGGCGGGGGTATTCATCACGACGATCCCCTCCCGGGTCGCCGAGGGGATGTCGATGTTGTCAACCCCGACCCCGGCCCGAACGATCGCCTTCAGACGCGGCTGTCCCTGGAGGATTTCGGGAGTCAGGGTCGTTCCCGAACGAATGATGATCCCGTCCGCTGTCTGCAGGGCCTCTCGGACTTGAGCGGGATTCAACCCGGATCGAAGGTCAATTTCCAGGCCGGCACGACGCAGCAGGTCCAGACCGGCGGGAGCGAGGTTGTCGGTGATCAGCACGCGGGGAGGCATGACTCAGCCCAATCCGAAATCAAAAGAAAACAAAACGGCCGACCGGACCCGGTGATCCGGGCCAATCGACCGCTGGGACCCATGCCCTGAGGGACATCGGTTCAGAGACGGCGGCCAATGGAATGGCCGTGCTCAAGGTTTTCCCACGGGGAACCCCTAGAAGTCAACCGAAGTTGCCATTCCCGGCACGACTGATCAGCCCTGATTGATGCACCCCGGTCCGAGCGTGGCAGCGGCTGGGAAGTTTTGGGTGCAACAACGTGGGGGTGCGGCCTGAGAAGCCCAGGCCAAACAGCCCCCCGAGGGACCGATCCGCGGGACCGCACCGGTTCGGGATCCCGGGAAGGATCCCGCTCAGCCCGCGCTGGGACGACCTCCGGTCGGCGAGCCAGGACGGCCTGCGGGGGCGGCTCCGGCACCCGGCGGACCACCGGTTCCGGCAGGAGCTCCGGGTCGTCCTGCGGGGCGTTGAGGAGCCGGGCAGCAATCGACCGGGCAGACGTCGTGATTGGCCGGGTAAAGCCCGATGGAGCATCGCGGTCCAGCCCCGTTCATCCGCTCGACGATCAACTCGCGGATCATGGTGATGAACTCCGGATGCACTCCCACAGTCGGGGCCCGGAACAGTTGCATTCCCAGCGAGTCACAGAGGTGCTTCGCCTCGTAATCGAGGTCGTACATCACCTCCATGTGGTCCGACAGAAACCCGATCGGCAGAATGACCAGCCCCGGCGCTCCCTGGCCCGAGAGGGTGCGGATGTAATCGAGAATGTCGGGATCAAGCCAGGGATCTTCGGGGCGTCCACTGCGGCTCTGGTAGACCAGCTTCCAGCGATCGCGCGAGATGCCGACCGCCTCGGCGGTCAGTCGGCATGCCTCGGTCAGTTGTTTCTCGTAGTCGCAACCCCCCGCCATCGAGTTGGGAATGCTGTGGGCGGTGAAGACGACCGGCAGCGTATTCCGCAATTCGGCGGGGACCGTTTCGAGTGTGGAGCGCAGTCGATCGGCATTGGCCGTGATGAACCTGGGATGGTTGTAAAACACCCGGATCTTGTCGACATGGGGAGATTGATCCCCAACCGCCAGCTGGGCCTTCTGGATGTCTTCGCGGTACTGGCGGCAGCCCGAGTAACAGGAGTACCCCGAGATGACATAAGCCAAGGCCCGGCGGACCCCCTGCTCGGTCATCTGCTTGAGGGTGTCGGTCAGCATCGGATGCCAATTCCGGTTGCCCCAGTAGATGGGAATGTGGGGCCCATGCTGATCGAGTTCCTGCTGCAGGGCGGCAATCAGTTCCCGAACCTGGTTGTTGATCGGACTGATCCCGTCGAAGTGCTCGTAATGGGCGGCCACTTCGAGCATCCGTTCCCGGGGAACATTCCGGCCCCTCAGCACGTTTTCGAGAAACGGCATGACGTCGGCCATTCCCTCGGGACCACCAAAGCCAACAATCAGCAGCGCGTCATACTGTTCAGCCACCGGACCACGCACTTTCCCAAACGGACACAACGGGGGATCGAAAGCCTGTTCTCAAGACAACAGCCGCTCTCGCTGGATTAACACCAAAGATTGTAGAGGGAAAGACGAGATCTTGAAATTTGCGGTGTCTGCGAATGCCCGGGGTGGCGGTTGGGCCTGGAGATCTTTCACTTGTCGACACTCACAGGGAGCCAGACCCACACATCGACGACCAATCTGCGAGAGCCATCGGACGAGACCTGCATGGCTCGTCGTATCCAGGCAGCAGGCTCCTCCCCGGGAATTGATTCTCGTACGATGGGCAGTGCAGAACGTGTCATTCCGATCGCAGGAGCGAAGTCATGCCGATACAGGTCACTCGTCGATGGTGCGGTGTGTGTTTGGGGGTGGCCTTGTTGGCAGGCTGGGCTTGGTGCAGTCGACCAGTCGATGCGAATTCCGAGGGAAAGTTGAAGCTGGGGCGACTTGCCGTGGGGAAGATCCTCTTCCTCGGAAACAGCATCACCCTCCACGGTCCCAAGGCGGATATCGGGTGGACGGGGAACTGGGGGATGGCAGCCAGTGCCCGGGAAAAGGACTTTGTGCATCTCCTGGTGGACCGGATCACGCGTGAGGCTGGGGGGAAACCTGAGGTCAAGATCCGCAATCTGGCCGACTTCGAACGCCGCCTTCTCGAATTCCCACTTGACGAGGGACTTCAGAAAGAACTGGCATTCGAGCCGAACCTGGTGATCGTGGCGCTGGGGGAGAATGCAACGTCCCCCAAGACAGAGGCCGAGCGAGAAACCTTTTCCCGGGCGTTCGACAACCTTCTGGCGAAACTGGCCGACCATGGGAACCCGACAGTCCTGGTTCGCAATTCGTTTTGGCCCGATGACGACAAGGACCGATTGATGCAGGAATCGGCCAAGCGCGCCAACGCGGTCTTTGTTGATCTTGAGACGTTGGGGAAGGACCCGTCGAATGCAGCCGGGTCTGAGCGGAAGTTCGAGCATGCCGGCGTTGCCGCTCACCCTGGTGACAAGGGAATGGAAGCGATTGCTGCACGGTTGTGGAAAGCACTGCGTCAGGCCGCGGGTTTGAAAGAGTGAATGCAATTCCCTTTCAGGAAGAATCATCTGGCAGGTCCGAGGATCTGATCCGATCTTTTGGACCCGACTTGCGGCCATCCCCTCCCCGTCCCGGAACTCAAAGCGAGTTTCGCAATGGCCGGGAATCGCGTCGTCCGCGATTGAAGTCGGGAATGGTCAGGGTGTCGGTTCCGCGGAGATGATCCCGTGGTGATGGTCCAACCAGTGTTGCCGTCGTTGGCTGGCACAGGCGGCTGTGTCCCTTCCGGACCTTGACTGGGATTGTCAGGTTGCGGATGGCTTTGAATTGACAATTCTCAGCCGGTCCTTAATAATTAGACGTCTGTCTAACAGTTTCCGGCGTGCGAACAGGCCATGTCTTCCAACGAAGTCTTCAAGGCGTTGTCCGATCCGACCCGCCGGGAGATTCTGCGCTTGCTGGCCCGTGGGGAACAAAGTGCCGGGGAGGTGTCTGAGAAGTTCGACATGACAAAGCCGTCGGTGTCGCACCACTTCGCAGTCCTGAAAGAAGCCGACCTGATCCGCAGTCGTCGCGAGGGACAGCGAATTCTGTATTCACTGAACACGACCGTCATTCAGGACCTGTTGACTTGGTTGTGGGACGCCTTTCCCAGGACAGAAGCGGGGGACCAACGTCCCTCGCGTCCGCCTGCCCGGGAGTCAAATGCTTCATGAATTGGAAAAAGCTCTGGTTTCCACTCGCCATTTGCGCGGCCGCCCTGCTGTTCTCGGCGGTGTTGTATTCCCGGATGCCCGACCGGATTCCCACCCATTGGAACTGGAAGGGAGAAATCGATGGCTGGGGAGACAAGCACTGGGCCGCCTGGATGATGCCCGGGATGATGGTGGGCCTGTTGTTCCTGTTCCAGGCCCTTCCCTGGTTGTCGCCCCAGCAGTTTGAGATCGATTCATTCCGCAAGGTTTATGACTTCATCATCGTCCTGATGATGCTGCTGTTTGCCAGTCTGCATGTTCTGTTTCTGCTGCCGTCGGTGGGAATCCCGTTGCCGGTTGACACCGCCGTGATGGTGATCCTTTCAGCATTCTTCATGCTGTTGGGGAACGTGCTGGGGAAGGTTCAGCGGAATTTTTTTGTCGGTGTCCGAACTCCCTGGACGATTGCCAGTGAACGAGTCTGGATCGACACCCACCGGGTCGCAGCGTGGCTCTTCTTTGTCTCCGGTTGCCTGGGAATTTTGGGAGCGTTGTTGTTGCCCGTCTGGGGTTTGAAACCGTTTCTCTGTTTCCCGATCCTGATCCTCGGGGCCCTGGTTTCGGTCCCGTATTCATTATTCCGGTACAAGCAACTGGAGCGACGTGGCGAACTCTGACCATTCCAACAGAGGATCGTTGTTTAGACACGGCGGTTTGACCTGAACTGCATCAGGCCTGCCGAGTTCATTGATCGCCATCAATGATCGTGATCATGGTCATGATCGTGTGCCGGTGCCTCGGTGGAACCGCCACCGTGATCGTGGGTGTGGGCCGGTTCGAGGAAGCCGATGGCCCAAGCCATCAGCACCCCCACCACGAGGGTGGCGGAGAGCCCGAACCGGTCGTGGGAGTGCATTTCGATTTCGGGCAACAGGTCGCTGAGAGCGATGCAGATGAAGACCCCGGCGGCCGCCGACATCGCGGCCGACACAATCGCGGCGTGTTGGCCCTCAAACCGGGTCACGCCATACTGGAACAGCAGGACACCCAGCGGGCACATCAGGGCATAGCCAAGGTTGACGAACAGTTGAGACTGCCGCGACCAACCCCGGGCAGCCATCAGCGTGGTGATCGACAGCGAGTCGAGGGGTTTGTGCAGGGCGACGCCCAGAAAAGTTCCCACCCCCGCCATCCACAACCCCTGGCCGATGTTGCCGAGGTGGGTGACATCGGCAGCAACATGAGCGGCAAGGGCGATCCCGTCCAGCAGCGTGTGCATCGAGAGGCCGATCAGGATCCCCAGCCAACTGGCGGGGGCATGCGAATGGCTGTGGTGATGATCGTGCCCGTGTGGGGCGTGATCATGATCATGGCTGTGGTCATGGTCGTGACCGCAATCATGACCATGCAGGCGGAGCAGGTCCTGTCCATCGGCGGTTCCGGACAGTTCATCATCGCCGCCGGGCATCCCCACGTGCGCATGGAAATGGAACCAGCGCATCAGGAAGAAGGTGAGGACCATTCCCCCCAGCAGCCAGCGGACGCACCAGTCGAGTCCGAGCCCCCCTTCGTGGGCAATCACATAGCCATGGGGCAACTGGTGCAGGACTCCAACCCCCAGCATCAAGCCTCCGACGAGGCTGATCAGGAATTGCATCCGCCTGTGGGTCAGGTGGAACAATGACGGGATATAGCCCCCCAGCAGCGATGCCAGCATGACCAGCAGGCACTGGACAATGAGGACACCCGTCGCATTTCCGCCGGATGCGGCGGCCAGGCAGGGAAACCCAGGAACCAAACACTTGACCAGAACAGGCATCAACACATCCAGGAGGGGCGGGGCTCGCCGAGGCGGCCGCATGTCACGTTGCACAGGAAGAGTAATTGAAAATGGATTGTCCGACAATTCGGCTCCCAGCCGAGACCGGCACCATCGTCAGGATTCGCCATCTCCAGAGAGAGCGACTATATCTTTTCGCATCGTTCCGCCAACCGGCGGTCTGTCAGGGTTCCACTGGCGTTTTGCCCTGGTGAGTTGACTTCCGGTGAGTTGCGTTCCGGTTGATTCCTGGTTCCCCGTCTGGATGGTGCCTGTGACCCCCCCCTCGAGTGCTGAATTCGCCATCCTGGGAGCCGGTGTTGCCGGTCTTGCCTGTGCCTCGCAATTGCATGCCGCCGGTCGCAGCGTGCAGCTGTTCGACAAGGGACGCCGTCCCGGCGGGCGGGTGGCCACACGTCGATTGGAAGGGGGGCTCGAGTTCGATCATGGAGCCCAATACTTCACGGCCCGACATCCGGAGTTTCAGCACTGGCTGAAACCTCGCCTCGCGGCAGGACTGGTGGCCGAGTGGTCAGGACGCCTGGTGTCTCTGTCCCGGGGGGTCATCACACCGGAACCATCCCCGACCACCCGATATGTGGGAGTCCCGGGAATGAGTGCCCTCGCGGCCGCCCTGGCCGGCGGCTTGCCGATTCATCTTGCGGACCGTGTCACCCGGGTCGAACGACGGGAGGGGCAATGGTGGCTGCTCGCCGAAGAAGCGGGGCTGTGCGGTCCCTACCGGCACCTCGTCTGCGCACTGCCGGCTCCGCAGGGAATTGACCTGTTGCAGGAGCATCCCGTGGAATTTCTTCCGGAGATGCAGGCGGTCACCCTGGCTCCCTGCTGGGCGCTCATGCTGCATTTGGCCCGGCCCCTGCCAGTGGACTACGCCGGAGCGTTTGTCGCCGATTCCCCCCTGCGGTGGATCGCCAGCAACAGCAGCAAGCCAGGGCGTCCGGCTTCGGAATGCTGGGTGCTGCATGCCGGGCCCGAGTGGTCGCAGGCCACGTTTGACGAGCCTCCCGCCACCATCGATTCCTGGTTGAGGGATGCCTTGTGGGAGGCGGTGGGGTGTGCTCCCCAAGACGTTCTGGCCAGTTCCAGCCAGCGCTGGAAATACGCGATTCCGCCGTCACCCTTGTCCGAACGCTTCCTGGCCGATGAGACCCTCCATGTGAGTGTCTGTGGGGACTGGTGCGGCGGGCCGAGGGTCGAAGGGGCCTTCCTGAGTGGCTGGGAATTGGGCCGGCAGCTTGTCTCGCGATAGGCGATCTGCCCCCGCCGGGTGAGTGACGGGCCCTCCTGGCCGGGTTGGGCTCCGTCATCCCGAGCATCCCACCCGACCGGCTTTCCATCGGTCGTCAACCCCTCAGTTGCTCGACTTCAGCTGGGGTGAACTTCTGCTTCAGGCGGGCTCCCAATTGAGACACGACCCGGGCCGAGGCGTGCGAGGCCAGGTGCCCCGCCTGCTTCCACGAGAGGCCGTTGGTGATGCCGTACAGCAGGGCGCCGGCATACATGTCACCCGCTCCCGTGGTGTCGATGGCACTGGTGGCGACCCCCTCGACGGGGATCACCTTCCCCTCATGCATCAGCAGTGACCCGTCGGCTCCGAGGGTCAGGGCGACGTTTTCGGCATGCCGGTGGATTTCGCCGGCACACTCGACCGGGTCTTGTCGTCCCGTCAGGGCCCGTGCCTCTTCGAGATTGCAGAAGAGCAGATCGACCGGGCCCTCGATCAGTGACCAGAACAGATCACGGTGGAGGCTGATCAGGAAGGGGTCCGAAACGGTAAAGGCGACCTTGACGCCATTCTTTTTGGCGAGTTCCATGGCCCGCAATGCCGCCTCGCGCTGGCTGGGGGAACCTCCAAACAGGTATCCCTCGACGTAGACATATTTCGAGTTGCGGATGGCCGACTCCTGGATGTCGGCGGGCGAGAGTTCGCCATTGATTCCCAGGTGGGTCAGCATGGTCCGCTGGGCGTCGGGGGAGATCAGGATCACCGAGGTCCCGGTCTCGCCGGCTGCTGGCGAGACCTCGATGGTCACCCCCAGTTGCCGCATGTCATCCAGAAAAAACTTCCCGAGCTCATCCGGGCCGACCTTACCCGCATAGGCCGATTTTCCTCCAAAGTCGGCCACGGCAATGATGGTGTTGGCGGCGGAACCACCGGCACAGCGGGAAAACGGCGTACCGGCAAGGGCTGCGAGCACCCGACGCTGAATCGCCTCATCCACAAGGGTCATGATTCCCCGCTGGAAGCCCAGGTCGGCAATCACCGAATCGGGAATGCGAGCCTGGATATCAACGAGGGCATTGCCCACTCCGTAAACGTCGTAGGTCATACAGTTTTGGCAGAATCGGGAAGGGAGGTCGGTGGAAAAGGCCGGGCGACGCGAGGCGTGGAGGCCGGCCGGAGAACTGTCGCTGGTTGACGCAACGGGAGTTTATCGGCAGGCGGGCAGAAACTCGACCTCGCCTCCCCTTGCTCGGCGGGACCGGGAACACTCGTTGACATTGGGGTCCCGCCAACTACGATGGAATGCAGTCTGTTCACACCTGCACTTCCTGCGCCACCGCGCACACCAGCATGACTCAAATCGAAGCTGCCCGTCGGGGGGATATCACCCCCGAGATGGAATACGTCGCCCGCCGCGAGGAACTGCCTCCCGAATTGATTCGGGATGAAGTGGCGGCGGGCCGCATGGTCATTCCCGCCAACAAGGTCCATCTGACGAAAAAGCTGGAACCGATGGGCATCGGGATCGCCGCCCGGTGCAAGATCAACGCCAACATCGGCAACAGTGCCGTCACCAGCGATGTGAATGGGGAGTTGGAAAAACTCCACACGGCTGTGCACTTTGGGGCCGACACGGTCATGGACCTGTCGACGGGAGGTTCGATCGACACGATTCGGCAGGCCATCATCGACGCCTCGCCGGTGCCCATCGGAACCGTGCCGATCTACCAGGTCGTGCAAAACCTGAAGGATTTCCTCGATCTCAAGCCGCAGCACATGCTCGACATGGTCGAGCACCAGGCGAAACAGGGGGTCGACTACATGACCCTGCACGCGGGGGTCCTGATCGAGCACCTGCCCAAGACGCTCAAGCGGATCACCGGGATTGTCAGCCGGGGTGGCTCGCTGATGGCCCAGTGGATGATGGCTCACCGACTGCAGAATCCGCTCTACACGCATTTTGAAGACCTCTGTGACATCATGTACCAGTACGATGTCACCTGGAGCCTGGGAGATGGACTGCGTCCCGGTTGCCTCGCCGACGCCTCGGACGAAGCCCAGTTTTCGGAACTGGACACGCTGGGAGAACTGACCGTTAGGGCCTGGAAGAAGAACAACCAGGTCATGATCGAGGGGCCTGGCCATGTTCCCATGGACCAGATTCCGATGAATGTGCAGCGTCAGATTGAGGTGTGTCATGGGGCCCCGTTCTACGTTCTGGGCCCCCTCGTGACCGACATTGCCCCGGGTTATGACCACATCACCAGTGCGATCGGTGCGGCCATTGCGGGACAGCATGGGGTGGCCATGCTCTGCTACGTCACTCCGAAGGAACACCTGGGATTGCCCGATGCCGAGGATGTCCGCCAGGGAGTGATCGCGTACAAGATCGCCGCCCATGCTGCCGATGTCGCCCGCCAGCGGAAGGGGGCTCGGGACCGTGATGACGCCTTGTCGAAGGCACGGTATGAGTTTGACTGGAACGAACAGTTCCGGTTGTCGCTCGATCCCGAACGGGCCCGCAGCATGCACGATGAGACCCTGCCTCAAGAGACCTTCAAGAGTGCGAAGTTCTGCTCGATGTGCGGACCCAAGTTCTGCTCGATGCGGATCAACGAAGACATGCGGAAACTGGCCCAGTCCCAGGGCGCTGTGGTCGAACTGGAGACCATCGGCGCCAAATAGGGCCCCCGGGAATTGGTGGTGAGTCTGCCGAAGCCCCTGCCACAGCACCGTGTGGCAGGGGCTTTTTGCATGATTTCTGCCTGGATCGTGGACAGATGGGGAGGTGCGATTGTTGCTGTGGTGATTTCCCACTCTATAGAATCGCGGTCGCGTTCTATAGAAAATGGTGCCATTCCTCCAGAAATCAGGGTAATTTAGATTGGGGAACAGCGCGACCTGCCTGTCAGGTCTGGTCCGCTGATCCCTCGAGACTTCTCTCGGACCTGCCATGATCTCCTCTGACGACGACGCTGCTCCCGTTCCGCCCGGTGCCCCGCCGGCCGAGGATCGTGGAACGCGAACTCCGAGGGGACGTCGGCAGGAGATTGTCGAAGCTCTGCTCAACGACATCGTTGCCGGGCAGTTTGCCTCGGGGGAGCGATTGATCACCGAGGATTTGGCCCGGCGGTTTGCGGTCAGCCATACCCCGATTCGGGAAGCGCTCTCGACCCTGGCGGGGATCGGTGTTGTCGAACTGCGTCCCAATCGGGGGGCGGTGGTTCGTCGGATGGGCCCGCGTGACCTCATCGACCTCGTCCATGTCCGGCGGGCTCTCGAATGTGAGGCGATCCGGCGGGCCTGTGGACGTGTCTCGACCGAGTTGCTTGACCATCTGGCGTGGCAGTTCGGGCGGCTGCTCACCGCCCGGGATCTCCGCGGGCAGAGGTTTGTCGATCTGGCTCGACGTCTGGACAACCAGCTCCACGATGCGATTGCGTCCGCCTGTGGCAATGCGCTGCTGGTGACGGAGCTGAACCGGCTGAAGTTGTTGTTTCGGGCGGTGCGCGATGCGGCGTGGCGACGTGTTGGAACGCCGCAGCACCGCCGGTTGCTGGAAGAGGCGGATGAACACCTGGCGATCGTGGCCGCTTTGCAGGCCGGAGATCGTCGCCAGGCCCACCGTGCAATGTCTCGCCACATTCGGACTGCGATCCGGTATTGGCTCCCCCTGATGTCCTCCAAGTCTCCCTCCGAATAGCGGGCGTCCTCCCTGGGACGCATCTTGAGGAACACCCCATGAATCGGCTGCTGGTTTCTCCCACCCGCCTTCGTCACACCCTGGTCCGGGTTTCCCTGGTTCTGCTCGCTCTGGGCCGGTTGGCCACTGCGGCTGACAAGCTGCAGTACAACCGTGACATCCGCCCGATCCTGGCCGAGAACTGCTTTTCCTGTCACGGTCCCGACAGTGCCGCCCGCAAGGCGGGGCTGCGAATCGACCAGCGGCCGGCGGCGATCGAAGGGGGCGCCATCGAACCTGGCGAGCCCGATCAGAGTTCCCTGCTCGAGCGGGTGCTGACCAGCGATCCCGAGAAGGTCATGCCTCCCCCCGCCACCAAGAAATCCCTCACCGGGCCCCAGAAAGAAATCTTGCGGCGCTGGATTGCCGAGGGGGCCGAGTATGAAAAGCACTGGTCCTTCCTGACTCCCGTCCGTCCGACCCCACCCGAGGTCAAGAACCCCGGCTGGGTCCGGAATCCGATCGATCGGTTTGTTCTCGCCAGGTTGGAAGCCGACGGGCTCTCCCCCGCCCCGGAAGCAGACCGTCGGACCCTGGCCCGCCGGGTCGCCCTGGACCTCACCGGACTGCCTCCGGACCCGGCACTGGTCGAGGCGTTCGTCAACGATGCGTCCGACAACGCCTGGGAAAAGCTCGTCGACACGCTGTTCGAGTCGACCCGCTGGGGCGAGCATCGCGGGCGATACTGGCTCGATGCCGCCCGCTATGCCGACAGTCACGGCATTCACTTCGACAACTACCGGGAAATCTGGGCCTATCGCCAGTGGGTGGTGCAGGCGTTCAACCGCAATCTCCCCTTCGATCAGTTCACCATCGAGCAACTCGCAGGAGACCTGCTTCCCAACCGGACGCTCGACCAGCAGGTCGCATCGGGATTCAACCGCTGCAATATCACCACCAGCGAAGGGGGAACAATTCCCGAAGAGTACCTGGTGCTTTACACCCGCGACCGGACCGAAACGACCTCGGCGGTCTGGATGGGGCTGACGGCCAGCTGCTCGGTCTGCCATGACCACAAGTTCGATCCACTGTCGCAGCGCGAGTTCTACAGCATGGCGGCGTTTTTCAACAACACGACGCAGCCGGCCATGGACGGCAATGCCAAGGATACACCTCCCATCGTTCCGGTCCCGCTCGAGGAGGATCGTCCCCGGTTTGAGGAAATTGCCCGGTTGATTCCCGAGACACGCCAGCAGCTGGCCGACCGCCGGGTCGCCGCGAAGCCGGCCTTCGAAGCCTGGTCTCGCGCCGTGACGGCGGCCGAGCTGGCCCGACAGATCCCCACGCAGGGGCAGACTCTCTCGGCCCCCTTGACCGAGGGGACTGGCAACTCGATTGCCTATACCGTGCAGGGGGAAGCCCGCCAGGCCAGTGCGGCCCAACCCCTGGACTGGGACGACGGTGCGGTTGCCGGCAAGGGGCTCAAGACCAAGCCCGACAATGCCATCGTGCTGGGGGACGTCGGAAACTTCGAACGCGATCGACCCTTCACCATTGCCGCCTGGGTGAAGAGCACCGGCGGCGGCGCCAATGGCTCCCTGGTGGCCCGGATGGATGATCGTTCCGACTACCGGGGCTGGGATCTCTGGCTGGAGGGAGGTCGACTGGGAATGCACCTCGTCTCGAAGTGGCCCTCCGACGCCTTCAAGGTGGTCACCAACGCCCCGCTCGAAGCCAACCGCTGGCAGCATGTGACCCTCTCGTACGATGGCTCGTCGAAGGGGGCCGGAATCAAGATCTACTTCAATGGGAAACTGCAGCCGGTGGCTGTCCCCGTCGACGTGCTCAAGAGCACTGTCCAGACCGGGGTGGCCTTGAAGATCGGCCAGCGGGAATCGACCGACAAGGTCAATGGGGTCGGGATTCAGGACCTGCGGCTGTACGACCGGGTGTTGACTCCCGAAGAAGCCCTCCACCTGGCGACCGGCACCCGTGGCGCCTGGTTGGCCTCGAAGCCCGAGGCCGAACGCAATGAGGCCGAACGCAATGAGCTCTTCGATTGGTGGCTCGCCGGGCAGGATGAACCGACACGCGATTTGACCGCCCGACTCTCCTCGCTCGAAGCCGAGAGGTCGCAGATTGCCGGACGGGGAACCATCGCCCACGTGATGCAGGAAAAGCCCGACGTGCCTCTGGCCTTCGTGCTGTTCCGCGGAGAGTACGATCAGCGGCGTGATGAGGTTCGCCCGAATACGCCGGCCGTTCTCCCGCCGATGCCCGAGGGCTTGCCCCGCAACCGACTCGGGTTCGCCCAGTGGCTGCTGCTGCCCGAGCATCCCCTCACCGCCCGCGTCGCCGTCAACCGGTTCTGGCAGGAAGTGTTCGGGACCGGGCTCGTGCGCACGTCCGGCGACTTTGGGGTGGCGGGTGAACTTCCCGTCAACCAGGAACTGCTGGACTGGCTCGCGGTGGAATTCCGCGAGAATGGCTGGGATGTGAAGCGGTTCTTCAAGCTGCTGGTGATGTCGTCCACCTACCGGCAGTCGGCCCTGGTGACCGCCGAGAAGCGGGAGAAAGATCCGCAGAACCGGTTGCTGTCGCGCGGGCCGCGGTTCCGCATGGATGCCGAGATGGTTCGCGACTACGCCCTGGCGGCCAGTGGCCTGCTGGTGGAAAAGATTGGCGGCCCCAGTGTGAAGCCGTACCAGCCGGATGGTGTCTGGGAGGCTGTGGCGATGATTGGCAGCAATACCCGCGACTACCGGGCGGATGCCGGAGCGAATCTCTACCGCCGCAGCATGTACACGTTCTGGAAGCGATCGGCCCCTCCCGCCTCGATGGAGATTTTCAATGCTCCATCGCGGGAACTGTGCACGGTCCGCCGCGAGCGGACCAACACCCCCCTCCAGGCCCTCGTCACCCTCAATGATCCCCAGTTCGTCGAGGCGGCCCGGGTTCTCGCCGCCCGTGCGCTCAAGGACGGGGGAGCGACTCCGGAATCGCGGATCGATTTCCTCACGAGCCGCGTCCTGGCGCGTCCCTTCACACCGGCTGAACGCACCATTGCCCGCGAGAGTCTGGCTGGACTGCTCGAGTACTATCAGCAGCATCCCGAGGAAGCGGCCAAGGTTCTCAAGACCGGAGCGGCGGCCACCGACCCGGCTCTGCCTCCGTCGGAACTCGCTGCCTGGACCCTCCTGACCAACGAGCTGCTCAACCTCGACGAGGTTCTGACCAAGTAGCCTCATCGACCGTCGCCTCAGGCCCCGGTCCTGCTGCCGCATTCTCCCCCGATCTCTCCCGTTTCCTGACGGTGCTGCATGTCTCCGCTCGAATCGCTGTTGCAAAACCAGACTCGCCGGGCCCTGCTGGGGCGCGGTGTCAACGCCGTCGGCTGGGCCGCCCTGTCGTCGCTGATGGGGTCCAATTCCGGCCGTGCCGCCGAAGTCCCCCCCGGTCCTGCCGAGGGAGGGGGCCTCAACCACTTCCTGGGGAAGGCCAAGCATGTGATTTACCTGCACATGGTGGGGGGGCCGCCGCAGATGGATCTCTATGACTACAAGCCCAAGATGGAAGAGTGGTACGACAAGGATCTCCCCGACACGATCCGCAAGGGTCAGCGGCTGACCACCATGACCTCGGGACAGGCGCGGTTCCCGATTGCCCCCACCAGGTTCAAGTTCGCCCAGCACGGGCAGTCGGGGATGTGGGTGACCGAGCTCCTGCCGAAGACCGCGAGCATGGTCGACGACATGTGCTTCATCCGCAGCCTCAACACCGAGGCGATCAACCACGAGCCCGCCATCAGCTACATGCAGACGGGCAACCAGATCACGGGCCGGCCGTGCCTGGGCTCGTGGACCTCGTATGGTCTCGGCTCGCTGAACCAGAATCTGCCGACCTTCGTGGTGCTTGTCGCCAAGCCCACGAATACCGAGCAGGTCCAGGCGATCTCGGCCCGGCTCTGGTCGTCGGGATATCTTCCGGGCGAACATGCCGGGGTGTCGTTCCGTTCCGGGGGCGACGCGATTCTCTACATCAACAATCCCGAGGGGGTTCCCGCGCAGATTCGCAGGAACACTCTGGATGGACTCCGCCGTCTCAATGAAGTGACGTTTGAAAAGGTCGGCGATCCCGAAACCCAGACCCGCATCGCCCAGTACGAACTGGCCTACCGGATGCAGGCCAGCGTTCCCGAGCTGACCGATCTGTCGGGCGAGACCGAGCACACGTACCAGCTCTACGGCGATGAGGCGAAGAAGCCCGGGACGTTCGCCCACACCGCCCTCCTCGCCCGCCGCATGGTGGAGCGGGGGGTGCGGTTCATCCAGATCTATCACAACAACTGGGACACGCATGCGAATGTGGCGGGACGGCTTCCCGACCAGTGCCGGGATGTCGACCAGCCCTGCTGGGGCCTCATCCAGGATCTCAAGCAGCGCGGGCTGTTCGATTCGACCCTGGTGATCTGGGGAGGGGAATTCGGACGAACGATCTACTCCCAGGGGGGAGTGTCACGCCAGAACTACGGCCGCGATCATCATCCGCGCTGCTACACGATGTGGATGGCGGGCGGAGGGAGCCGACCGGGGACGATTTACGGCGAGACCGACGACTTCTCGTACAACATCGTCAAGGATCCGGTCCACATCCGCGATTTCCACGCGACGGTCCTGCACCTGCTGGGCTTCGACCACGAGCGGTTCACCTACCGCGTGCAGGGGCTCGACGGCCGCCTCACGGGAGTGGAGCCGGCACACGTCATCCCGGAATTGCTGGCGTAACGAACTCCGGTCGGCACAGTCTGGATCAATCGCTCTGCACGGCGGGAACTCGCGACCCCAGGTGCAGAGAGATGGGTGTTTGACGGGAGTGCGAAATCGGCCGACCGATTTCGCTTCCCTTCGGTCCCCATGGCCCGGCAGGGTGACCCCGGTGCCGGAACCGGCACCGGCAGAAGTGGCGGCGCTCCGTGCGACGACCGGCCTAGAACAGTTCGCGGATTGGCTGACCGTTGTTGTCGACGATTGGCCGGGGACGGCCGCGGTGATCGAGATAGACGGCATCCAGGGGGACCTCCATGTGCCGGTAAATCGTCGCCGCGAGGTCCTGCGGCGTGACGGGACGTTCCTTGATGTTTCCGCCGTCCGCCTCGCTGGAGCCGATGACCTGTCCATGGCGCAGGCCTCCCCCCGCCAGGCACATCGACATGACCACCGGCCAGTGATTGCGGCCATCGGTACTGTCCTGGGTTCCCATCTGGGGAGTCCGTCCGAATTCCCCCATCGCGATCACCAGCACATCGTCCAGCAGGCCGCGTTCCTCAAGATCAGTCACCAGGGTGGTGATGAGGTGGTCGAACAGGGGGAGCAGCGGTCCCAGTCCCCGCTCGATCCCGCCATAGGGGGGGATGTTGTCGCCGTGCGTGTCCCAGGTCCCTGAGGCGGTGTGATAACTCAGGTCGAGTGTGACAAACGACACCCCCGACTCGACCAGCCGGCGGGCCAGCAGCGCCTGCTGGCACCACAGGTGCTTGCCGAACTTGTCCCGAATCGAGGCGGGTTCCTGCTCGATGTCGAAGGCGTTTTGCGCCTGCCGCCCCAGCACCATCTCGACCGCCTGGCGGCCGTAGGTTCCCATCGCCTCCATCACCCCCTGCTGATCGAGACCTGTTCGCAGGCGGTCGAACTGTTCGATCAGGGTGCGCCGACTGTGGATCTGTTCCAGGCTGAGATTGCCGGGAAGATGGAAGATCTCTCCCCCGGCCGTCGTCCCCAGGTCGGTCCCGACACTGTCGTAAACCGGCAGACGGGCCGCCTGGTTCCCCAGGAACGGGTCGTACTGCTTCCCGAGAAACCCGCCGTAGGCGAGATGCGAACGCGATTTCTGAAACGCGACGTAGGCGGGCAACGCCGGATGATTGGCCCCGCGCAGCTTGGCCACAATCGAGGCGATGGCCGGGTACTGCTCGGCTTCGGGATTGGTCCGGGGCTCGGCAGCCAGGTTCGCCGACTGAAAGACCGTGTTCGGCTCATGATTGCTGAAGCGGGCATCGACAGAGCGCAGGATCGTGAACTTGTCGAGCATCGCCGCCTGCCGCGGGAGGCGATCACAGATCTGGATCCCGGGGAGTTTCGTCTGCGTCACGCCGAAGGGGCCCCGGTTCATCAAGGGCCGTTCGGGCTTCGGATCCCAGGTATCAATGTGGCTGGGACCCCCGGCCATCCAGAGCAGGATCACGCTCTTGTGCGAGAGAGGGCGACCTTCCGCTGCCCCCTGGGCCCGCTGGGCCAACAACCCGGGCAGGCTGAGCCCCCCCAATCCGGCCAGTCCCGCCTTGAGCATCCCCCGGCGGTCCACCAGGGCCAGCCCCTCGTGCTCCCTGGCACGCCAGCCCCCAAACGCATGTCCGGCATGTTCGGGCGGCTGACAGGAGTGGAATTTCATGGGCGGGAACCACCGGCCGCCGAAGGCGGCACTCAAAAGCCAAGTGCCTGGGAATCCAAGATCCCCTCGGATCTTGAGTCAATGTATCGGTCAACTCTGATGGATTCAATTGGAAGTTGGTCCCTCGGACGTTGGCTGGTCACAGAAACCGTGTCGTTCTCCAACCTCCGGTTCGAACCTGTCGGTTCAGGCCACGGCTTTCCCCGTCTCATCGTGAAACCTGTTCCGCCATCACCGTTCCGACCGTCTCTGGTCTGTAGTGGTGTTCATAAATATCAATGTACGTGCGTTAATATTTTCTGGCAAGTCCACTTTTTTGTGGTGCAGAGAGATCGGGTGGTTCCGCCGGGCGAACCCAGTGAACCTGGCTTTGCCACCTCAACAGGTTGTCTGAATCGGTTCGAGGACCAGACAGTGCTGCCTGCCGGGCCGGGGCAATTCATCTTGGGCCTTTCCCATTCCCAATGCTAAAACCCGCCCCGCTCCAGCCCTGATTTCCTTCTGGATGCGACACGCCCGTTTTTCCAACCTCAGCTGTCAGCCTCATGGACGAGATCCCGACCCCGGTCGCCACCGCCACCGGTCTGTCTCCGTTGCCTCGCTTTGACAGCGCTCCCGAAGGATCTCGGCCTGCAGGGGAACGGTCCCGGTGGGGTTGGCTGCGAACCTGTCTGGACGCTTCTCCAGGCCAATGGATGTGGGCCTTCGTCCTCCTCGGGGTTGGCCTGCGGATCACTCGCTTTTTGCTCCCGTTCCCTCTCTGGTGCGACGAGTACCAGCTCTCCGAAAACTTTCTGGACCGCAACTTTGAGGGACTGCTCAGCCCGCTGCGCAACAACCAGGTGGCCCCTGTGGGGTTCCTCTGGGCTGAAAAGGCCAGCAGCCTGCTCTTCGGGTTTCGCGAGTGGTCGCTGCGCCTGTTCCCGCTGCTGTGCGGCCTTGCCGGCCTGTTCGTGATGCGTCGCATCGCGTCCCGGTTGCTCACGGGACCGGCCCAGGTCATTGCCGTGGCCACCCTGGCGGTTGCATATTACCCGATCCGGCTCTCGGCCGAGGTGAAGCCGTACGCCGGCGACCTGCTCTGCTCCCTCACCATCCTCGCCTGCCTTGTGGAGTGGCACCACGCTGGCCGGCGATCACGCTGGCTCTGGATCCTGGCACTTCTGATCGGGCCGATGCTCTGGTTTTCGTTCCCCTCGGTGTTTGCCGGGGGGGCGGCCAGCCTCGCGATCGCAGCCGTGCTGTGGCACGACTGGCGGGCGGGCCGGACCCCCAGCCGTTCGACACTCGCAGCGGCGGTGGGCTTTCACCTGCTGCTGCTGGCGGGCTTTGGCAGTGTCCTCTGGCTGAATGCCTCGCAGCAGTACCAGGCGACCGCGAATGACATGACCGCCTGCTGGGCTGAACATTTCCCACCGCTGGCGCAACCGGCGCGGCTGATCCCCTGGTTGCTCGACGCCCACACCGGGGTGATCTTCGCCTATCCCCTGGGGGCCGAAAACGGTGGCAGCACTCTCACGACCCTCGCCTGCCTGCTGGGGGCCGTGCATGGCTGGCGCACGGGACGCCGGTGGTGGCTCGCCTGGGGAGCCGGGGCGTTTGCCCTCACCTTCGCGGCGGCCGCCCTGCACCGGTATCCCTATGGGGGACACGCCCGTCTCGCACAGCACCTCGTCCCGGCGATCCTGCTGACGTTTGCCGTCGGTGTCGGAGCTCTCATCGAGGCGCTGCGCAGTGTCGAAGCCCGGCGTCTGGCGCTGGGAATGGCGATTGCCGGCTGCCTGCTGCTGGCGATGGGAACCACCCTGCGGGACTTCGCCCGTCCGTTCAAATCACGGACCGACAGCGTCCACCAGGGTTTTGCCCGCTGGTTCTGGAATTCCAATCCGGATGTGGTCACCCTCTGCGTGGCGGATGACCTGGGGGAACAGTTCTACCGGGACATCCACTGGTCTCCCTACCGCTGCTACCGGGAGATTTATCGCGAGCGTCGGGTCACCCCCGAGTCGGCCCGAACGCTGGTGGCCGAGGGCCAGAAGTCGCTCCGCTGCGTGGTGTTCCATTCCCACTCGTCTCCCTGCGATGAGCAGGCCCTGCAGCGCTGGCTGGAGGGGCTCGGGCAGCGTTACACTCTCGTCGGACGATTGCAGCACCAGGTGCGTCTGGCCGATGGGGCCTTCGACTCCGAGAGCTACCGCCGCCTGTGCTACGACGTCTACGAATTTGCCCCGCGCGGCCCCGCCTCGGCTGAGCCCGACCACTCGGCTCCCCTGGCGACGGAACTTCCCGCATCGATCCGGCGGTAGCCTGCACCGTGGCCTGGAGTTGTGCCTCTGGGTTGTGCCCCGCGAGCTGGATCGGCCTCACCGGCACCTGAACTTTCACCCCTTCGACATCCTGATGATCGACCTGCTGTTGCAACTGAAAGACATGATCCTGCACTTCGACGTCCATCTCGAAGGCTGGATCCGGCAGTTGGGGCCGTGGATCTACGTCCTGATGTTCGCGGTGATCTTCTGTGAAACCGGGCTGGTGGTGACCCCGTTCCTCCCGGGAGATTCGCTGCTGTTCGCCCTGGGGGCCTATGCCGCCAAGGGGGCCCTCAGCCTCCCCGTGCTGCTGGTCTCGTTGATCATCGCCGCCATCCTGGGAGATACCCTCAACTACTGGATCGGGGCGTGGCTCGGCCCGCGCATCTTCCGGGGAGAGAAAATCCGGTTTCTCAACCCCAAGCACCTCGAACGGACCCACGAGTTCTTCGAACGCTACGGGGGCAAGACCATCATCATCGCCCGTTTCGCTCCGATCGTCCGGACGTTCGCTCCGTTCGTGGCCGGAATGGGGAAGATGACCTACCGCCGATTCATGGCCTACAACGTCATCGGCGGGGTTGTGTGGATCACGCTGTTCCTCTTTGCCGGGTACTGGTTCGGCAACCTGCCCGCCGTCCAGAAGAACTTCAAGCTGGTCATTCTGGGGATCATCTTCGTCTCGATCCTGCCGGGGGTGTTCGAGTTCTGGCGCGAACGGCGTCGCTTGCGGGAACTCTCCGCGCGGGAACGCGAACAGGCTCCGCCAGGCTGATTTCCCCTGCCCGAGGCCGGTGACCACGGGCGATCTGGCTGCGAATCGCCGGAAACCCGGACGCACAGCAGCTGCCGCCCTGATCGACTCCCCCCACCGGGACCGATATACTGGTCGACTCCGATGCGTTGAGGTCGGTCCCGCCATTGCCGTTGGAATGAGGCTCCCATGCCCAACGTCCCCCCCGCCCGTCACTGGACTCCCCATTTCCCGCTCGACCGGCGGATCTTCCTGGTCGCCGGGGGTTTGTCGTATCTGGGGACGAATCTCGCGGCTCCCGTGCTGGCGGCTCCCAGTCTCTCGGGGTCCCGGCCGGCCAAATCGGCGATTCTCATCTTTCTCTCGGGCGGGGCCTCGCACATTGACACCTGGGACATGAAGCCCCAGGCCCCGGCCGAGTACCGCGGCACCTTCCAGCCGATCCAGACCAACGCCCCCGGCATCGAGCTGTGCGAACATCTCCCCCTCACGGCACAGCAGGCGCATCGCCTGGCGATTGTGCGGTCGGTGGGGGATCAAGGCCGGGGGACCGGCGATCATCATGCCGGCTATTACTACAACCTGACCGGGCATGCTCCCGACCAGACCTTTCACCGGCTGCTCAACGCCCGCACCCCGTATCCTGAGGACTGGCCCTCGATCGCCTCGGTCGTCTCGTCGAAACGGCC
>DNUF01000185.1:14937-15931 GCA_003508595.1 Planctomycetaceae bacterium | reverse complement strand
GCCGCCCGCCTCGGGATCGAGTACGACCCGCTGTTCGTCGATGGTTCGCGCGAGTCTCCCCTCAACTTCGCCACCCCGGCTCTGGCCCTGCAGGGAGACCTTTCTCCCGAGCGAATGCTGCACCGCCGCACGCTGCTGGAACAGGTCGACCTGGCGCAGCGTCGGGCCGAGGCGCGGGGGGAACTGGGGAACTACAGCAAGCACCAGTCGAAGGCGTTCTCGCTGCTGACCTCGCCCACCACCAATAGCGCGTTCGATCTCTCGGCCGAACCCGAGGCGCTGCGTGAGCGGTACTCGACCGGCATCATGGGCATGTCGCTGCTGCTGGCCCGCCGCCTGGTCGAGGCTGGAGTTCCCTTCATCACCGTCTTCTACAAGGCGAACAAGGACCTCGACAGTCTCTGCAAGAGTGGCGGTGGCTGGGACACGCATGGCAACAACTTCAACTGCCTGAAAGACCGGCTGCTTCCCGAGTTTGACCGGCCGTTCAGCACGTTGCTGGAGGACCTGGCCGAGCGGGGCCTGCTGGATGAAACACTGGTGATTGTCACCAGCGAAATGGGACGCAAACCGAAGATTGGCGATCCCCGTTCGGGGGGCCCCGGTGGAGCCGGGCGCGACCACTGGCCCGCCTGCCAGTCGGTTTTGCTGGCGGGGGGAGGCATTCGTGGCGGTCAGGCCTACGGCTCCAGTGACCGGTACGCCGAGTTCCCGGCCGACCGCCCCTGCAGTCCCGCCGAGATCGCCCACACCATCTATCACAGCCTCGGCATCGACGATCTCACCGCGTACGACCGGCAGAACCGACCGTTCAGCCTCGTCGAGTCGAGTGGTCCCCTGCTGGAACTGTTTTAAGAGACCGGTGTGCCCAGCCCCGTTCGCCGGGAGAGAACGGCCACGGTCGGGTTGGTCTTGAGATTCACGATCGGGCCGATGGCAGTCGGGAGGCACCTCCCCGCCATCGCCCTGCTGTCACTGGTCCCGCTGTGTCACT
>DNUF01000185.1:12967-14721 GCA_003508595.1 Planctomycetaceae bacterium | reverse complement strand
TGTCACTCGCCCCGCTGTCACTCACCAGTTGGGGGGACCAGTGTCGGTTCCTCGGCAATCAGTGGCCAGGCGAGGATGAACGTCGCCCCGTCTCCCGGTGGAGAGCGGACCTCGATGTCACCGCCATGCTCGCGGATGATTTTCCGGCTCACCGCCAGGCCGATGCCCGTCCCCCGCGAGCCCTTCGACGATTCGAAGATGTTGAACAGTCCGGCAAGGGCCTCGGGCGGGATCCCCGGCCCATTGTCGGTCACGGTGATCAGCACCAGGTGGGCCGCCGGGTCGTAGCCGGTCGAGATCTGCACGGCCGGCTGTTCGCCCCCCTCCACGGCTTCGAGGGCATTTCCGCCAATGTTGAGCACCGCCCGGTGGATCGCCTCGGCATCAAACTGCATCGGCGGGAGTTGCGGCTGCGGAGTCCAGGTGAAGGCGACGTTCAGCTCGGCCGCCCGTGCCTGCAGCAGTTCACACGCCTCCCCCACGGTGCCATTGAGGTCTCCCCCCTTCAGGATCAACTGCCGTTCCTTGGAGAGCGAGAGCATGTCCATGACCAGGTCATAGATCCGCTGCTGGTTCTTTTCGAGAATGGTCCATCCCTTGCGCACCATCGGCTCATCGTGGGTGTTCAATCCCCGGTCGATCAGGAAACTTCCCCCGCGCACGCCCTGCAGAATGTTCTTGATATGGTGACTGAGAATGGCGATGGTCTGGCCAACCGCAGCCAACCGTTCCGACTTCACAAGCGCCTGCTGGTACTGGTTGTCTTCCACCGCCAGTGCCGCCTGGCGGCCGATGGCGACCATCAGCAACAACAGGTCTTCGGTGAAGCGGGCGACTCCTCCCCCCTGGAGGATCAGCCAGTCGGCCGGGGTGGTGATGTCGAGGTAGATCACCCCCTGCAGGTCGTACCGTCCCTGCATCGGCACGCAGATCGCCTCGCGGATCCCCGCCTGCAGGATGCTCGCCCCGGCGGTAAATCGCGTGTCGGTCCGGGCGTCGCTGGTGCGCACTCCCTGCCGGTGTTTCAGCACGTAGTCGACGATGCTGCGCGAAACCGGCATCGGCTCGGCACCGAGGTCCCCCCGACGGTCCCGTGAGGCAACTGTCTCGAGTGTCCCCGTGGTGGCATTCCGCAACAGCACGCAGCCCCGGTCGGCCTTCACCGCCTGCAAGGCCAGATCGAGAATCCGCGCGAGCAGTGCCTCGATCGAGGTTGCGGGGCTCACCGTTTCCTCGGCGATCCGGTAGAGCACCTGCAGGTTGAGCAGCGACTGCGCACTGCGGCCCGGGTCTCCCGGTTCCACCAGCACAGAGGGATCGTTCGCGTTCGCCGAGCTGACAATCTGGTCGGCACTCTGGACCTCCCGTCCCTCGCGCCAGTCAACGCGTCGCGTCGAGCGCGGAACCGATTCTTCCGGGGCCAGAAACCGCAGCACGGTCCGTCCCACCTGCAGCTCATCGCCAATCCGCAGGTCATGCGTGCTGACGGGACGTCCGTTGACGTAGGTGCCGTTCGAGCTCTTCAGGTCGGTCAGGATGAGACGCCCCTCACGTCGGGAAATCCGCGCGTGCGACCGGGAGGCCTCGCTGTCCTGGATGCGGATTTCGTTGCGCACACCCCGGCCCAGGCTGACCTCGTCGGCCGTCAGCTCAAATCGCTGTCCCTGGTCGGGACCCTGGATCACCAGCAGGTAAGCGTTCACAACGGGGCTGTTGGCAGAGATGGGACGGACGTGAGAGTCGCAGAAAACGGG
>DNUF01000185.1:0-12679 GCA_003508595.1 Planctomycetaceae bacterium | reverse complement strand
CGTGGCGGCACGCAGGGCTTGCCGAGGGGCGGTCCGGCCGGGTGAGTCACCCCAGCAGCTCGGTGAGTGGCCTGCCGTCGATCACACGATGGGGGCGGTTGAGAGGATCGTAAATCTCGGATTCGGGAGGAATCCCCAGGGTATGGTACACCGTCGCCAGCAGGTCCTGGGGGGAGACCGGATGGCTTCGCGGATAGGCGGCGTCGCGGTCGCTGGAACCGTACACCGTTCCTCCCCGAATGCCTCCCCCCGCGAAACAGGCGGTCTGGCACGCCCCCCAGTGATCTCGTCCCTGGGCCGGGTTCAGCTTGGGCGTCCTCCCGAATTCCCCCCACAGCCCCACGAGGGTCTCGTCGAGCAGGCCGCTCTGCTGCAGGTCTTCGAGCAGGGCCGAGAGACCACGGTCGAGTGCCGGCAGGCAGTAGTACGCCTTCAGCATGTTGGTCCCGGTCAGCCCTTCAAACGGACCGTGATTGTCCCAGACGTTGGCAACGTTGCCCCCCTTCTGGATGTACATCCAGCTGATGGTCACCAGCCGCACGCCCGATTCCACCAGCCGGCGGGCCAGCAGGATGCTTTCGCCGTATTCATTCCGCCCGTACTTCTCGCGGGTGGCGTCACTCTCCAGGTTCAGGTCGAACGCCCGCTTGGCCGTGGGGGACGACAACATGCTGAACCCCAGTTCGCGGTAGCTGTCCACCGCCCGTGCCGACCGTTCGGACTGAAAACGCCGATCGGCATCTTCCAGCACGTTGAGCAGTCCCCGGCGGGCCAGCAGGCGGGTCTCGGCCACCTCGGCCGGGAGGGCAATGGAATGCGTGGGATGTTCTTTCGTCTCTTCGGCGGCCGCGACCTCCATCGGGTCATGCCGGCCTCCCAGAAACCCCGCGTGTGTGCCGCTGTAGGTCACCCCATCATGCCCGATGGGTCGGGGAATGGTCACCGACGCGGGCATCACCCCCGGTGGGGTGAACCACGACACCACAGATCCGAGGTTGGGAAAGTCGTTGCGGTTCCGCTGGTTGCGCGGCACCGCCAGGGTCTCATTGATCCGTCCGGTCAACGTGCGGTAGACGCTCGGTTCATGGTTGTTGCTGGGGTGGGTCACCGAGCGGACCAGGGCCACCTTGTCGGTGTGGCGGGCGAACAGCGGCATGTGCTCGCAGACATCGATTCCGGGGACCACCGTGGGAATCGACTGGAACTGGCTGCGGATTCCCTCGGGGGCCTCCGGCTTCATGTCCCACATGTCCTGCTGGGGCGGGCCTCCCCAGAGGTAGATCAGGATGCACGACTTCGCCCGGCCTCCCGTCAGGTTGCGACCGGTGAGGGACTCGGCCCCCAGGACCCGGCGCTCGGCTTCGGCCCGCAGCAACTGCGGCAATGTCACCGCTCCCAGGCCAATCCGGCCCAGGCGCAGCAGGGCATCACGACGATACAGCATGGCAGCCTCCCGAGGTCCACCGGATGTCGGTCGCAGGTCATGCGCCGCAGTCCGGTCGGGCCGCGACGCATGGCACGTCGTCTCAGGCGATCAGGTCGGTCACCACCGTTCCCGAAACGTCGGTCAGGCGGAAGTCGCGACCACTGTAGCGGTAGGTGAGCTTGGTGTGATCCATCCCCAGCAGATGCAGCAGCGTGGCGTGCAGGTCGTGGACGTGCACTTTCTTGTCGACCGCGGCAAAGCCGATTTCGTCGGTCGAGCCATGCACGTATCCCCCCTTGACGCCTCCTCCCGCGAGCCACATCGAGAAGCCGAGATTGTTGTGGTCACGTCCCTTGGAACCCTCGGCGGTCGGTGTCCGCCCGAATTCTCCCCCCCACACGATGAGGGTTTCGTCGAGCAAGCCGCGCGACTTGAGGTCCACGAGCAGGGCGGCGATCGCCTGGTCGCTCTTCCGGGCGTGATCGCGGTGATTGAGGATGTCGCCGTGGTCGTCCCAGGGCTGGCCGTTGCCGTAGTAGATCTGGGTCATTCGCACGCCGCGTTCGGCCAGGCGGCGGGCGGTGAGACACGCCTTTGCGAATTCTCCGTCCCCGTAGAGCTTCTGCGTCTCGGCACTCTCGCGGCTGATGTCAAACGCCTCCTGGGCCTCCCCCTGCATGCGGTAGGCCATCTCGAGGGCCTGGATGCGGGCCTCGAGTTGCGGGTCGCCCCCCCGGCGGTCGCGGTGCAGCCCGTTGAGCTGCCGCATCAGGTCGAGTTGCTGACGCTGGTCGGCAGAATTGATCTGGGTGTTCGCGATGTTGCCAATCACCTTCTTCGGGTCGAGATTGGCGTTGTTGATGTGCACTCCCTGGAAGATTCCGGGGAGGAAACTGTTGCTCCAGAGCTGCGGTCCAACGACCGGTTTGCCGGGACAGAGAACGACAAAGCCGGGCAGGTTCTGGTTGTCGGTCCCCAGCCCGTACGAGAGCCACGAGCCCATCGAGGGGCGTGTCGGCTGCGTCTCCCCCGAGTTCATCATCAACAGGGAGGGTTCGTGGTTCGGCAGGTTTGTGTGCATCGACCGGATGACGCAGAGGTCATCAATCTGCTTCGCGATGTTCGGAAACAGCTCGCTCACCTCGATGCCCGCCTGGCCATATTTCTCGAACTTGAAGGGGGTGCCCATGAGCTTCCCCTTCGTGCGGCGCATCGTGTTGACCAGTTCCTTGGGCGGCTCCTGGCCCGCGTACTTCTCGAGGGCCGGTTTCGGGTCGAATGTATCGACCTGCGAAGGACCGCCATTCATGAACAGGTGAATGACCCGTTTCGCCTTCGCCGGGAAGTGCGGTGCCCGTGGGATCAGCGGAGAGGCGGCTGGGCCGGCGGTGGCCGAGGTCGCCTCGGCACCCCAGGTCTCCTCAGCCAGGGCTGAGGCCAGGCCAACCATCCCCAGTCCCCCTCCCAGTCGGGCAATGGCATCACGACGGGTCAGGGCAGGCCAGCCAGCGGAGGGAATCGTGTTCATGGTCAGCGTCGTCCCGGTTCGGCAGGTCGAAAAAGGTCAGGGGGAAGATTCAGCGGTCGGTCGATGTGGCTGGGGGAAATTCCCCCGCCCGGTCCATCGACCGGGATCGAGCAGGGTCAGCGGTCAATCCACAAAGGTGAATTCGTTCGATCCCAGCAGGACCTGGGCGTATTGTTCCCAGCGGCTCAGGCCACTGGGGGCGGGGGCACCCTCTCCCGAAGGAGCGGTGGGTGCCTGCAGATAGGCGAGTCCCAGGGCAACTTCCTCGTCGAGAGCCGGCCGGCTGTAGAGCAGCCAGTAGGCCTCGCGAATCCGCGTGGCGTCGTCGGCGGGCAGGGCCTGCAGACGGGTGGCCAGTTGCCGTGCCTGCTTCATCAGGAACTCCCCATTCAGCACGAACAGTTGCTGCAGGGGAACCGTGGTCACGGTTCGCTTCTCGCTGGTGATGTTCGGATCGGGGAAGTCGAACAGCCGCAGCAGGCTGTCGAGGGCATGCCGGCTCACAAAGCCGTACAGCGTGCGACGGTTGAAGTTGGCATCTCCCAGGTTGCCGGGAGCCCCTCCGAGAGTTCGGTCGAGGGTTCCCGACGCGGCCAGCAGCGAGTCACGCCACGATTCGACATCCAGCCGGCGACGGTTCGACCGCCACAGCCAGGTGTTCTCGGCATCCACCTGCTCATTCGCAGGGACGCTCGCGCTCGACTGCTGATACACCGCCGAGAGCATCATCTCGCGGTGCAGCGCCTTCAGCGACCAGTTCTGCTCGATCAATCGGCGGGCCAGGTAGTCGAGCAGGGCCGGGTGGGTCGGGCGTTCTCCCAGCAAACCGAAGTTGCTGGGTGTGGCCACAATCCCCTTGCCGAAGTGATTCTGCCACAACCGGTTCACCATCACACGGGGAGTGAGTGGATTGTTCGGGCTGGCAATCGCATTCGCCAGGTCGCGGCGGCCGCTTCCCTCGGTGAAGGGGGAAGGATTGACCGACTGCAGGACCTCCAGGAATTTGCGGGGGACTTCATCCCCGGTCCGGTTGGGATTTCCCCGGATGTGCAGCTTCATGTTCCCCACCTGCCCATCGGTCAGCGAGTGGGCGTAGGGATACTTGGCGGGGGCATTCTTCTTGGCCGTCTCCACACCCTGCTTCAGGGTGGCCAGTTCCTGCTTCTGCGGTTCGGGCAGCGCCCCCTCGACCTTGTCACGGGGAGTGCCCAGCGGACCACCCGGCGTCGCCAGGGCGGTCAGCAGGTCATTGCGGGGCTGGTCCAGCACCGGCTTGGGATGCTGCCCCCGTTCTCCCTCGGGAAGTGTCGCCATGCGGGCGTCGTACAGCCGGCGGGCTTCCGCCAGCTCGGCGAGCGCTCCCACGACCGACGCCTGGATCTGGTCGGCGGCGGCCTGCACTTCAAGGGGGATGTGTTGACCGGTGGGGACCTTCAGGTTGGCGGCCTGCTCGCGCAATTCGAACCAGCGGTTCAGCGTGGGGAGCTTCCCCTTGTTGTCGGGAACGAGATAGTTCTGCCAGCGTTCCAGCAGGAACTCGTGCAGGCCGCTCTCTTTGGCGAGTTCATTGCGCTTGGGGGCCTCGGTCCCCGGTGCGGGCTGAACCAGCCGCCAGACCGCCGCAAGATACCTGCCCGCCACACGGGCGTTGGCTTCCGACTGCACCACCGTCTGATCGTCAAGGTACTTGTTGACCGCCTGTTCGCTCTGACGGATCGCCTGCTGACCCTGCTCGAACGCCTGCACCACCTCGGGCGTCACCAGTGGGGCCTCATGATACTTCGAGCTGCGGAAGATCCCCGCCAGACCGTAGTAGTCTTTCTGCGAGATCGGGTCGAACTTGTGGTCGTGGCAGCGGGCACAGGCAATCGTCAGCCCCAGGAACCCGCGGGCCAGTGTGTCGAGCCGGTCGTCGAGCTCGTCGAGCGACGCCTTGAACGCACAGCCGGCGTCGGCGTAGTAAATCGGACCCAGTGCGAAGTAGCCCATCGCGAGACGCCGGTCGTATTCGTGCAGCGGACTGTCGGTCAGTTGATCGCCGGCAATCTGGGCCCGCACAAACTCGTTGTACGGCACGTCTTCATTCAGCGCCTTCACCACCCAGTCGCGGTAGCGGAAGCCATTGTTGAACGAGATCGCGGCAAACGTGTGCGCCTGGTCTTCTCCATAACGGGCGACATCGAGCCAGTGACGGCCCCAACGCTCGCCATAGTGCGGCGACTTGAGCAGGCGGTCGATCAAATCGGCCCAGGCTTCGGGACGTTCGTCGGCCAGAAACGCCTCCACCTCGGCCTTCGTCGGGGGCAGCCCCGTCAGGTCGAAGCTCGCCCGGCGAATCAGGGTCAGCTTGTCGGCCCGGGGTGAGGGGGTCAGCCCCTTCGCCTCCAGTTCGGCCAGGACGAACCGGTCAATGGGACCGGCAGCCCAGCTTTCGTTTTTCACGGCCGGAGGAACCACGGTCGCCGGCACCGGCTGGAATGACCAGAACTGCCGCTGCTCGTCGGAGATCGAGAAGCCTGCTCCGGGAATCGGTTCCGTTCCCCCCTTGTCGGCCGGCCACGGAGCACCCAGCAGCAGCCACTTCTGAATGTCGGCAATCTGGCTGTCGGCCAGCTTGGCAGCCGGGGGCATCTTGATGTCCCCCGTATGCTTCAAAACCTCCATCAGCAGCCCTTCGTCGGGCTTGCCTGGGGTGAACGCCGGACCCGAGTCTCCCCCCCGTCGGGCCGCGTCAGCCGTCTCCAGGCTGAAGCCTCCCTTCGCCTTGCCATTCGCGTGGCATTCGCCACAGTGTTCGGCAAACAGCGGCCGAATCTTCGTTTCGAAGAACTCAATCTTCTCGGGGACTTCGTCGTCCGCCGCCCGTACAGACTGGGGAATCAATCCCCAGCAGAGCGCAGCGAGAAGAGCCAGGCGGGATGCAATCGAGACCATGGGGGGGAGGTCGCAGGCGGGAGTCTGGGTGCGGACTGAGTGACAGTCATCGGCGAACGCATCGATGAGAAATTATAAGTCCCGGGCGTAGCCCTCACAATGGGATGTGATCAGCGGTCAGTCCGGTTGTGCCGGTGGTGACGGTGCGGCCGTCAGGCCGACGTGCTTGACGCCGAAGTATTCGGCCACCGGAACACTGGTCAACGGCGCCGGCCCAGCAGGCCGTTGATCACCAGGGCCACCATCAGCACCACCCCCAGCAGGAAGGGGCGCATCAGGTCTTCGACCCACGTGATCCGGTTGAGGCCGTAGTTCAGCACGCTGAATGTGATGACCCCCAGCAGGGTCCGCAGCATGCCCCCTTCACCACCGAACAGGCTCGTTCCCCCCAGCACCACGCAGGCGACGGCGTTCAGCAGCAGGTCGGCGTTCTGGTCGAGGCTGACCGAGTTCATGCGACCGGCATTCACCAGCCCTCCGATTCCGGCGGTCAATCCACAGATTCCCAGGCAGAGAATGACGATCGTGGGGGTATGCACCCCGGCGAGTCGGGCCGCCTCGCGGTTCCCGCCGGTCATGTAGACAAATCGGCCAAACCGCGTGTGCTGCAGGATCACATGCCCGACCAGCAGCACCACCCCCGCCAGCAGTGCGCTGTAGGGGAGCTTGAACGTCGGTGTCAGCAGCGGGCCTTCATTGCCGATGGCCGCGAGCACAGGCGGGACGGCGAACTTCTCGCTCTTGGTCAGATATCGCGACAGTCCCTGGGCAATGTTCATCATCGCGAGGGTGATGATGAAGCTGGGGAGTCGCGAGGCCACAGTCAGCGATCCCGAAAGCAGTCCCAGTGCCAGGCTGCTGAGCAGGGGCAACAGGATGATCAACACCAGCAGCAGCGGGTGAATGGCTTCTTTTCCGCCGCGACCGGCGTAGCGCTCGAACAGCACGCCGCACGAACAGGCGGTCCAGAGTGCCAGTGTCCCCACCGAGAGATCAATCTCACCGCAGAGCAGCACAAACGTCAGACCGACCGAGACAATCCCCAGCACCGCCCCCTGGCGCAGCACCTGCTCGACCGTCGTCAGCGAGAAGAAGTTGCGGGTCACCAGGCCGAAAAAGATCAGCAGCACGGCCAGCGTCGCCAGCGGAGCGAGGCTGCGCCAGTCGAAGGGGGTGCGGATGGACTCGACGGTTGTGCCAGCCGACGGTGTAGCGGTCGGACGGGACGAAGACTCGGGCAGGTTCATCGAACGCGGGACCTCACGCGTGATTCATCAAGGTTGTCTTGTCGAGCGTGGTCCCGGCGAACTGGGCCGAGATCCGCCCCCGGTGCAGCACCACGATCCGGTCGGCATGCGCCAGGACCAGTTCGGGCTCGGTGGAGGCGAGGATCACCGCCGCCCCCTGCTGCTTCAGATCAGAAACGAGCCGCATCACCTCTTCCTTGGCACCGACATCCATGCCCCGGGTCGGCTCTTCGAGCACCAGCACCCGCACCGGACCCAGCAGCCACTTCGCCAGCACCACCTTCTGCTGGTTCCCCCCCGAGAGCAGCCCCGCCTTGAGGTCGGGGTTGGCGGGCCGGCACTGCACCTGCCGCAACAGCGGATTGACCACGGCGACTTCCCGCTTCCGCGTCAGCCACGACCCGACCCCGCGCCGCAGGTGGGCCAGCGTGGTGTTCTTGTAAATCTCGCTGCCGCGGACCAGGGTCTTCGAGCGGTCTCCCGCCACCAGCACCACTCCCCGGGCGACCGCTTGGGAAACGCGACCGGTCTTGAGTGGTCCATCGTGCAGTTCGAGGAGGCCGGCATCGCATGCCAGGGTCCCGGCGAGTGCGTGGGCCAGTTCCTGGTGACCGGCCCCGACGAAGCCGTAGAGACCGAGACATTCACCCGCAGCCACGGTCAGGTCGATGGTCTCAAACAGTCCGGCCCGCGAGAGCCCCTCGGCCCGCAGCATCACCGGCGCTTCCGAGGGGCGGGGAAGGGTCACTGCCGATTCGTAGGCCGACTCGGTCGATTCGAGGCCCCGCCCCAGCATCGCCTCGATCAGCCCGTGCTTGGTCAAATCACGCGACGATTCGGTCAACACATGCCGGCCATCCTTGAGCAGGGTGACGCGGTCGCAGATCTCCAGCACATCCTCGAGGAAGTGGCTGATGAAGATCATCGAGAGGCCCCGCTGGCGCAGGTGCGAGAGCAGGCCGAACAGCCGGCGGGTCTCGGGGGGACTGAGCGAACTGGTCGGCTCATCGAGGATCAGCACGCGCGCCCCGCTGTGCAGGCCACGGGCGATCTCCACGATCTGTCGGATCACCAGGGGAAACCGGTCGAGGCGTTGGCGCACATCAATGTCGACATCCAGTTCGCGCAGCCACTCGGCCGCCTGGCGGTTCATCGTCTTCCAGTCGACAGACTGCCACCCGGTGAGTGGTTGCCGGCCCAGAAACAGGTTCTCGGCCACCGACAGCGAGCCAATCCCCGAGAGTTCCTGGTAGACCATGGCGATCCCCTGGTCGCGGGCCCCCTTGGGACTGCGCAGGGAAATCGGTCGGCCATCCAGTTCGATGGAGCCCTCGTGGTCGGGAATCGTCCCGGCGAGAATCTTCATCAGCGTGCTTTTGCCAGCGCCGTTGCTGCCGACCAGTCCGTGGATTTCGCCCGGTTGCAGGTCGAAATCGACCCCCTGCAGGGCCACTGCGCCGCCATACCGCTTGACGATGCCCGTGCAGCGCAGGAGGGGCGCTGCAGGGGTCTTGGCGGGGGAGTCAGCAGGGGTGACTGCCACGGGGGCACTCCCGGGAAGGGGGTGATCGGGACGGGGGGAGTCGTGAACGGAAACGAGCGGGGGGCGAGGGCGGGTTCCACAGGTGAGGGACACCCGCAGAACCCCGCAGCCGCCAAGGGCATCAGACGAGGCAGTGGGTCGGATCGGCCAGGTAGAACATCGCGTCGAGGGTGGTCTTGTTCTCGAGCGAGACGAGGGGGCCCGGGGTGATGATCTCGAGCGGGACCGAGTCGGGCTTCTCGGCATTCCGGACGATGAACTGCCCGACGAAGAGGGCCGTCTTGTGGATCAGGCAGACGGGATTGACGGTGGTGGCGGCCAGCCGGCCTTCCTTCACCGCCAGCAGTCCTTCCTTCTGCCCATCGACGGCGGTGACGACCATGTTCTTGTGGATGGTATTCTTAATGGCCGGGAGGCAGGCGAGGGCCATCTGGTCGCTGTGGAAGAACGCCCCGGCAATCGGCTCCTGTTCCTGGGCGATGAGGGCTTCGAAGGTGTCGCGGGCCTTTTCTTCCTTCCAGTCGCACCAGCGGACTCCCCCGCCGAGCACCTCGACGTTGGGGTGGTTTTTGTGGACGTTTTCGAAGCCCTGCCGGCGTCCCTGGGCACCGCTGTGGGCACTCAGGCCACCGATGTGGATGACTTTTCCCTTGCCGCCGATTTTCTCCATGAGATAACGGCTGCTGCTCTCGCCCATGAAGACCTGGTCGGGGGTCACTTCGACCCAGACGCCGGTGTTGCGCATTTCGTCCATGGCGACCAGCAGCGTGTCCATGGAGATGACGGGGATGTTGCGGGCCTTCAGGCGGCTGACCGGTTCCTTGAGGGAATCGATCTGCACTGCCTGGAAGCAGCAGAAGTCCCAGTCGTCGCCGGTGATGGTGTCGATCTTGTTGCGTTGCTTTTCAGGATCGAATTCACCGTCGAACCAGACGACTTCGACATTGAGCAGCTTTCCCCACAACTCGGCTGTGGTCTTGCCGAGCGCACACCAGGTGCTTTGCAGCCCGGCATTGGAGAACGCAGCCCGCAGCCTGCGGTTGCCGGTTCCCGAGCCTCCAGCGGCAGCCGAGCCACCGGCAGCAACCGCACCGTCGGCGGCAGCCGCTCCTGTGGTGGGGCCTGTGGCTCCGGGCCCGGCGTCCGGTTGACAACCGGCGAGCAGGGCGGCGGCCCCGCCACCGAGCGCGAGCTGTTCCAGAAACGACCGGCGATTCGACTGTTCCGAGGGGAGAGAGGCGCTCATGGCAGGGGGGGGAGGGAAATCATCAGGAGAAGAGGAGAAACCAACCATCCCGCGTCGCCCAGTGGCGTCGGACCGGTTGCCGTGCTGCATGGTGACCGGGCGGGGAACACTCCGCAAGCGAACCCCCGGCGGGGGCTGTTTTCGAGAGGGGAAGATCGAACCCGAACAACGGCTTCAACCAACTCAGATGGTCATCCCCAGCGCGACCCTCGGCCAGCACGACCGTCGGTCTGACGAACAGGTTGCGTGGCGAATCAAAAAGAACCCCTCCCCGCTCCAAAACAGCCTTTGGTTTTATCAAGCGGAGATCTCCAACACATCAATGGATGGTGATGTATGTCTCGCTTGCCAATCCACAACCCAGTTCGCTGGGATTTTCTGGTAGCCCGCGCGGTCCGGTGAGCCGAGGATGCCCATAACAAGTGTCCCTTGATCCGTTGCCGTGCCACACCCCGTATCACGTTTGGTTTTATAAAGCGGTGGTTGCCAATGCATATGGGTTCGTTGATGCATTCCGGGTTCAAGTCCACCAAAACAACCCGTCCTCCCTTCAAGTCGCAAACCTCAAACCGGGGCCATCCACCGTTCGGCACCCAAACCGGGGCCACCCACCCAAACCGGGGCCACCCACCGTTTGGCGGAGTGGTCTGGTTGTTCCCTCGGACACCGAAGGTGAAGTTACAAGTCATTGTGAGGCAATCTCTTGTGGTGCGTGTATGCCTGGTGGCGGTGTTCCGTTCACTAAGCTCATTCGCCTGTTGCTCGTTCCCTTGGTCAGAATCTGAACACGTTCCAAACGGTGGCTGGCCCCGGTTCTGGGACGGTCACCGTCGGAAAACTGACTCGAGCATGGTCAAGGTGCTGTCGACGGCCCGGATGGCTGTGTCCAGGTTGAACTCGCGGCGCGGCAAACCATGTCGATCAATCTCACAGGTCACGCAGTGGCGGGACTCCATCGGGCTGTTGTGTCCGTTTGCACACCTCCACTTGGTCCCCTTTCCTCCCAGCAGACCTTTGACTTCAACCTCGCGGGCCGTTTCCGGAAACGCCCGCGGCAGCGCGTCCCGAAGAGCCCGAATCACTGGGATGTCTTGTTCGGTGTATGTCGCAGCGACCCCATGACTGAGAACCTGCAGACCAACTTCGCGGCAATGTTTGTCGGGCCCCTCGATCTGCTGCAGCACCCAGCGCACGTCCAGCAATTCCAGATCACGATACAATGTATTCGCCCCAATGACCTGAGGATTCTGCAGCAACATCGCGTGAATTGCATCACGTGCAGCCTGGCGTGGCGACTGGCGCAGCGCCTGTTTCGCCAGTTGTTTCGTACGTGGATTCTGAAGCTCATCATCCGACAGGGCCACACGTACACAGAGCGGGACGGCTTCCGGTAGGCGCAGCTCGCAAATTGACTCCAAAACCTCTTCCGGTATGGAGTTGACGCTCGCTTCGAGAGCAGGCAACCGACGGCGAATGCCATCCTTACGAATCTGTTCGCGAACGACAGTCCCCGGGACGCGCAGCGGTATCTCCGGACCGTCCACCGCAACCGGCGCGGGAATGGCCCTGACTGCCGTCCCCTGAATCGACACCATAAACATCTGCATTCCTTTCCCCGAGATTTCGTCGAAGTCGATGCGAGTTCCAATCACCCAGTTCGCCCCGCGCGACATTGCCTGACTGCGGAGTTCATCGATCGCTTCGTACTCAATGGCCGCCAACTGCTGCTGATAGGTCTGTGATCGACCCCCGAACACATCCGTAATTCTTGCAGTGAAATCCGAAAAGAAACCCGTTCCAGCCACGATGTGTGCAGTCACCAATCCCTTGTAGCTCACGATCGTCCAGCCCTGAATCGAATCCGTCGTGGCTATCTGACAGGCGGGAGTGACGGGCGCTTCCTCTTCGACCTCTGGCAAATCGGTCTGCGTGATGATCCCTTCAGGTTCCGGAATAGTGATCCTTGCTCCACACTTCCGACACTGTCCCTTCTTTCCAGCATGTGCGTTGTCAACGGAATATTTCACACCACAGTTGCCGCAACTGCCCTCGATCATGTTCCCTCACCTCCCCTTTCCAAATGCTGGCCGATAAACCCGATGTCCCGCAGCATCTATAAGACGCCCCAACACAACCCATTTGGGAATTGCTGACCCGACGAGTGGCGAATTGGAGAGTCGCACTCGAACGATACACTACAGCAGCGTCTGGATCGGGGGAATGCCGGGGCAACCGGGGCCGAATGAATTCCTTGCAATTCGACGCCGCTGTTTCGCAACAAGACGTCCGATGATTAAACACGCCCAAAGTCGGTGTCCCAAGGCGAGCGTTCAGGCCCCCCTCTCGGGGGCCAAGCCGTATTCGGAGACAGCTGCCGGGAGGGTCGCTTAGCACGACCCCCGGCTCATTTCCCCTTTCTGGCAGGACAACTCCCTTCAATTCATCAACCATGCGTTTCAGCAATTCCTTCGGAATTGAGGTTTCTCCCGATCCCCGCAGCCACTCGAGGTGGCAACCCTGGGGTGAGTGAACGAACCCCGTTGGGGAAGGGCCGAGTCCACACCGGGGGGTGAACCTCCAGTTTTGGCGGTCCTCGACAACTCCGCCACGACGGGTGAAATCACGCGGGCCGCCGCAAAGTCGCCATCGCGGTGCTGTGCGGGAGCCCGGGCTCGAGCGACCCACGAGGCCGCCGACCGCATGCGAAGACGGTGGAAGCACCGTACTCCAAGTCAAACCGGGGTCAAACCGGGGT
>DNUF01000083.1:472-4312 GCA_003508595.1 Planctomycetaceae bacterium | reverse complement strand
CGGTGCCAGCCCATTTCGGCACCGGGTTCACTCTGCAGGATGCGCAACGACCCCCAGGTGGCCAGCAGTCCAACCCATTCGCAGCCGAGATTGATCGCGGCGCGATCGTCACCCTGTCCCCGGTGAATGACGGCACAGGCAAGCGGTGCGAGAGTGAGCGCGATCCAGCCGAAATCCACACCGGCGAAGCGGGGCCAACGGCAGGCTCCTGTCGCGAGTGCCAGCCCCGCCAGTGACAGGGTCGCCAGGGCGAGCAATGGCCACGCGAGGGTCTGACCCAGGGGGGCTCCCTCGGTGGGGGTCAACAACCGACCCAGCAGCAGGGCGGCCAGCCCGACGCGCATTCCCACGCGACAGAGTTCGGGCAGCCGGTACGACATGCCGGTTCCTGGGAGGGGAAGTTCGTGGTCAGGCCGAGAGGGTCGTGATGGGACCCGTCGACTCTCGTTCGGGACGGGGACCCAGGATCTCGGCCACCTGGTCCTTGGTCAGTTCTTCGTTGGCCAGGAGGGCATCGGCCAGTGCCTTCAGGGGGACCCGATGATGATCCAGCATCTGCAACGCCCGCCCGGCGGCGTCATTGACGAACCGCTGGACTTCCTGGTCGATGATGTGGGCCGTCTCTTCCGAGAACTGACGCACTTCCTGGATTTCTTTTCCGAGGAAGGGGTGTTCTTCACTCTGCTGGAAGGCGACCGGGCCAATGATCTCGCTCATCCCCCAGTGGGCCACCATGCGGCGGGCAATGCTGGTGGCCTGCTTGATGTCGCTCTCGGCCCCGGCTGAGAACTCGTTGAAAACCATCTTTTCGGCCGCACGCCCCCCCATGGCCATTGCCAGGTGCGAGTGCAGGCGGCGTTCTCCCATGTGATACCGTTCCTCGTCCGGCACCAGCTGTGTCACCCCCAGGGCGCGCCCGCGGGGAACGATCGTAACCTTGTGCACGGGGTCGAGTTCGGGAAGCAGCCAGGCGATCAGGGCGTGTCCCGCCTCGTGGTAGGCGGTCATCTCCCGCTCCCGCTGGCTGAGCACCTCTTCCCGCTTGGGGCCCATCATCACCTTGTCTTTGGCCGAATCGAAGTCGGCGATGCCCACCTTCGACTTCCCCGCCCGGGCAGCCATCAGCGCGGCTTCATTGACGAGGTTCTTCAGATCGGCCCCCGAGAATCCAATCGTTCCCCCGGCAATCGTCTCGAGATTGACATTGTCTTCGAGAGGAACTTTGCGGGTGTGGACCTTGAGAATCCCGACGCGGCCTTCGCGGGTGGGACGATCAATCGTCACATGCCGGTCAAACCGTCCAGGACGCAGCAGGGCCGAGTCGAGAACATCGGGGCGGTTGGTGGCCGCAACAACAATCACAGCTTCACTCGGGGTGAAGCCGTCCATCTCGCTGAGAATCTGGTTCAGGGTCTGCTCGCGTTCATCGCTGCCGCCGCCGACTCCCGCCCCGCGGATCCGTCCCACGGCATCAATTTCATCGATGAAGAGAATGCAGGGGGCACTTTCCTTCGCGGTCCGAAACATGTCCCGGACGCGGCTCGCGCCAACCCCCACGAACATCTGGATGAACTCAGAACCGTTGATCGAGTAAAAGGGAACCCCGGCTTCGCCGGCTGTCGCCCGGGCAAGCAGGGTCTTGCCGGTTCCCGGAGGCCCCATCAGCAACACCCCCTTGGGAATCTGCGCCCCAAGTTTCTGGAACTTCCCCGGGTTCTTGAGGAACTCGACCACTTCCTGGAGTTCGTATTTCGCCTGCTCCATCCCGGCGACGTCGGCAAAGGTGTTCTGCTGATCGGCCGGCAGGAATTTCTTGGCGGGGCTGCGGATGAAATTGCTGACCATGGAACCGGTTCCCATGGGATCACCACTGCGCCGGAACAGGATCCAGACCACCCCCAACATCATCGCAAAGCCCAGCAACGACACCAGCATGTTCAGACCTTCGGTCCAGCTGGTGGGATCGGACTTCCACTTCACATTCTTCGCCAGCAGGTCGTTGACCAGATCTTTGTCATCCACCGGAGGCAGGATGGTGGAGAATTTTTCGGGAAGCTTGATTTCGGGTTTCTCGGGGTCCTGGGGGGCCTCTTTCCACTTCCCCGAGATCCGCTCCCGCAGGAACTCCAGCGATTCAATATTGTCTTTCTTCAGCTGCTCGCGGAAGAAGCTGTAGTCAACCGTCGAGGGGATGAGGGGCGACCAGAAAATCGAGGCCAGTGTGATGGCGACCGCCGACAGGGCAATGAAGGCCCACGGGCCGAATGGACCGCTGCGGCTCGGTTGGCTCAGGGGCTTGCGGGGGCCCAGCCGCTCTTTTTCGGAGTCGGGAGTTCCAGGCCCGGAAAACCACAAACTGGGGAGCCGCCATGGCCGCTCCACGCCGACAGGTTCCACCTGTCGGAGGGATGGGGACAAAGGGCTGGCCGAGGAATCGGGAGCGGTCACAGTGTTCTCGTTTGCAGGTCTTGATTCGCCGGAGAGAGGCTCCGGGAAGGTTAGCGAAACCTCCCGGGTGATTATAGGGTGTGGCCACCCCCGACAGCGATTGATCTGTCCCGTCAAATGTCATCGAAAATCGGCCCGGCCCGGCCCCCCTCATCGGGTCGCCCCTCCTCACCGGCCCGGCGTTCTCCCTGTGTACGTGGGTCCCCAGTCGTCGATACCACCCGGAAGGGTTTGCCGGGAAGATGACCGCCAGGAGCGTTCAAACGTGTCGAGCCTGCGACCGGGAGTGGCACGCTTTCGCCAAGGGGAGTCCCCTCCGGCGAACCTGGCCCGCCCAACTCTGCGGTGCGATCAGATCAGCTCGCGAACGGGATCTCGCAGGTCCAGCAGGTACTGCGGACGCCCGCTGGGGTCGGGAATGGTCGCTGTCGCAACATCGATCCCCAGTTGTCGATACAGCGTGGCGAATACCTCCTGGTAATGAATCGGCCGGTCCTGGGGGACCTCTCCCAGGCGATTCGTCGACCCAATGACCTGACCCATTTTCATTCCGCCCCCTGCCAGCAGGGCGCAGGACGCCTGTGGCCAGTGGTCGCGCCCGCCTCCCGGATTGATTCGGGGAGTCCGGCCAAATTCCCCCCAGGCAATCACGCTGACATCCTGATCGAGCCCCCGCTGGTGCAGGTCGGCGACGAGGGCTGTCAGGCCCATGTCGAGTTTTGCCAGTTGTTCCGGCAATCGCTCGAAGTTGGCTCCGTGGCGGTCCCAACTGCCAAACGACAGGGTGACGCAGCGCACCCCCGCCTCCACCAGTCGGCGGGCCATGAGGAACTGGTCCATCCAGTGGGGCCCGGCATCTTCGCCAAACGCCGGGTCGGCACTCCCCCGTCCATAACGGTCACGCAGGGTTGGATCTTCCTTCGAGAGGTCCAGCGCCTCCACCAATCGGCTGGAAGTCAACACGTCAAACGCCTTGCGGGTAAACGAGTCGACCCCCTGGAAAACGGGGTTTCGTTCAGCCTGCTGGCGGAACGAGTCGAATTGACCCAGCAGCAGTTTGCGGTCACGCAGTTGGTCGAGATTGATCCCGTTGAGCCTCATGTTCTCCATCCCCTCGCCATCGGGCTGAAAGGGGGCATGGGCCTGTCCGAGAAAGCCGGGGAGTCCCGGGTTCGAGTACGGGGCGTGCTTGGTCTTGATGGTCAGCCCGACGAACGGGGGAACCGCCTGATCGACGGGGCCCTGCAGTTTCGACAACACCGAACCCAGCGACGGATGATTGTCCTGCCGACCTTTGGGGCCGATCGGAAACCCGCTCACGCACATATCCGAAGCGTGCTGGTCCGGGCTCCCGTACAGCGACCGGATGATGGCGAACTTGTCCATCATCTG
>DNUF01000083.1:0-227 GCA_003508595.1 Planctomycetaceae bacterium | reverse complement strand
ACGTTCGTCTGAATCGGTTGGAAGCTCCCCCGGATCTCCTTCGGAGCATCGGGCTTCAGGTCGACCATGTCCTGGTGGGAGGGGCCTCCCGACAGGAAGACCATGATCACCGCCTTGTGCGGGAGTTTTTGTCCACCGAGGGGGGCCGTCTCCTGGGCCCTCAAAATCTGGGGCAGCCCCAAGCCCCCCAGTGCCAATCCCCCAATCTTGAGAAAATGTCGACGCGA
>DNUF01000081.1 GCA_003508595.1 Planctomycetaceae bacterium | reverse complement strand
GCGGCTGTCGACCTCGCTCCGCAACTGGCCGGCGACAAGGCGGTCATCGCGGCCTCGAATGGCAATGTGTTCGCAATTGACCTGTCATCGCTGGAGCCGATTGGGAAGTACGCCCTTCCCCGTCCGGCGGCACACAGTCCGGTGGTGGTGGGAAATCATGTTCTCGTCGATGCCGCCCGGCAGAAACTGGTCTGCCTCGACCTTCAGCAGAAGCTTCAACCCGCCTGGGAAATCCCGCTGGAGGGGGCGGTGCCGGTCGGAGCGGTCGAGCACGAGGGCCGGCTGATTGTTGCCCGCGATGACGGTGTGGTGTGGCTGCTGGATCCGGCCAGTGGAACGGTGAAGCAGACGGTGTCGTTGCACGAACGGCTTCTGTGGGGCCCCCGACTGTGGGGAGACAGGCTGGTTGTCGCCACGATCGACGGATCGCTGCTGTCGTTGCCCTTGCAGTCATCCTCCCTGGCCGTCGCAGGAGCACGCTGATGAAGAGTTTCAAGCGGTTCGGCCGACTCCCGGGGCTGGTGATTGTCCTGCTGCTGGCCAGCCTGGACAGCGGACCGGCAACAGGTCAGGTTCCCGGGGCGCAACCTCCCGCCGGCCAGGCAGTGCCGAATCCCCAGGAACCCCCGGCGGACGAGTCCACCGAAGATCCCTCGACAACCGACGATTTCAACGATCTTCCACTGCTGGAGACACTGAAGAAGCCGACATTCGAAGAACTGATGGCGGGACCCGCGGTGGACTGGCTGGTGTTTGCCCGGGAACACGTGCTGCGCGTTGAGCCCGTGGTTCCCCGTCCCCGAACCGTCGAGCAGATCACCGAGCAGATGCGGAAGGCGGCGCCCCGTGCGGGACAGTCCGAGCCAGAGGCCGCCAAGAAGAAACGGCTCGCCCTGCGACAACTGCCGGTGACCCTCCTGGAGGGGGAGGAACGCGAGTACCTGCTGGACATCAAGCACATCAAGAGCATCGTCTATCACGAAGACATGATGCTGGAAGAAATCGACAACCTGCTCAAGGCGGGGGAGTTGCGGAAAGCCTACGAACTGCTTGCCGCACTGGAAGAACGGGACGCGGAATGGCCTGGCATCGCTCCCCGACGAGATCAGATCCTGTTTGTCGACGCCCAGATCAAGCTGGATCGCTCTCAGCCCGAACACGCCCTCGCCCTGGTCGAAGCGCTGCACACCAAGAACGCCGGTTACAACGGGTTGCCGGAACTCACTGGAAACATCATTTCAAACCTGTTGGCTTCGGCCAACGGTGCGGGGGATTTCCGTCGCGCCCGATTTTTCCTGAATCGGGGCAAGCAGTTGTTTCCCGAGCATCCGGTCGTGACCGAGGGGGTCGACAAGTTGACCGGGCAGGCGCGGGCGCTGGTTCAACAGGCGGTCGCAGCCGAGAAAACCGGTGACCGTCGGAAGGCATGTGAACTCATTGAAGAGGCGGCGCGTGTCTGGCCGACGCTTCCCGAGTTGACAACCCCTTACAACCGGATCTGGAATCGCTGGCAGCGTCTGAAGTCTGGCGTGGTGGAGTTGGCCCGCGCGCAGGGAGAGCCGCAATCGCTGTTGTCCAGCCAGGCCGACCAGCGCCAGCAGCAACTGGTCACGATGCCGTTGTTCCAGCCAACGATGCTCGATGACCGGATTGTTCGCTATCGTTCGCGGTTCCTCACCGACTGGGAGCCACGCGACCTGGGACACTCGCTGCAATTGAAACTGCGATCGTGGCAGTCTCCGGTCGATTCGCAACCCGTGCTGACGGCATTTGATTTTTCACGAATGATGGCCGACCGGATGTTTCCCGGCGCCCCGCTTTACGATGCCCGGCTGGCTGCGATGATCGAGCGGGTGGAGATCCGCGGACCGTTCGAAGTGCAGTTGGAATTGGCCCAGGTCCCCCTGCGTCCCGAACTGTTGCTGTCGATTCCCGTCAAGACCTATGGAACCACCGGGACCCCGGAGTCGCAGGACGAGCGTCCCGCCTCGTTCGGATCCGGAGAGAATGTCTACCCGTTTTTGCCGGAGAGCAGTTCGGCCGACCAGCGAAACTACCGTCGCTCGGTGCTGCAGGGGGACGGACTTCCCGATTACCAGGTGGCCGAGGTGATTGAACGTCGGTTCGAGTCCTATGAACTGGCCCTGCAGGCTCTCCTGCGGGGCGAACTGACCATGCTTCCCCGCGTCCCCCTGTGGATGGTGCGCGACCTGGAACCCCGCAAGGAGTTCTTCACGCAGGCGTACGCTCTGCCGACGACGCATCTGCTGTTGATGAACCACCGGCGACCGGTTCTCAAACTTCGATCATTCCGCCGTGCCCTGGTCTACGCCATTGATCGGGCCCGGATCCTGGAGGATGTCTATCTCCGGGAGGCCCCCGGAACTCTGGGACGTCTGATCTCGGCACCCTGGGCGACCAAGAGTTACGCGACGTCGCCGTTTGTGTCGCCCCACCAGTACGATCTCTCCCTGGCCTATTCGCTCGCATTTACCTCGAGTCGGGAATTGAAGGCCGACCTCCCCCGTTTGAAACTGGTGTGTTCGAGCGATCCCGAACATGTCGCTGCCTGTCGGGCCATGGTGGCGGCCTGGAAACGAATCAAGGTGGAAACCGACCTGGTGATTCTCGGCCCGGGCGATGCCGCTCCCGATCCGCAGAGTGATGATTGGGATCTGGTGTATCGTACCGAGACTCTTGCCGAACCAGCGTTTGAGTTGGCCCATCTGCTCAATTTGAACCCTTCCACCAGCGTCGACAACTACCGACACCTGGCTGCCTGGTTGCGGCGCGACCTGCTGGAACTCGATCGCGCCGGTGATTGGAATACCGCCACGCAGATTCTACATCGCCTGCACAAGCAGTTGTGGGCCGAAGTGGAGTTGATCCCCCTGTGGGAACTGGATGATCGTTTTGTCGGCCGGCGAAACCTGCGAAACATGCCCGATCGCCCGCTCCGCCCCTACCAGGGGGTGGACCGGTGGAAACTCGATCCCTGGTACTCTCGGGAGACCACCCCATGACACGCTCCCTGGCATCCGTTGGTTTCCTGGGTGTGGCCCTGTCTGGTCTGTTTCTGGTTCCCCTGCGGGCCCAGACGGAGGCACCTTCGGCAAGTCGTCCGGCGTCAGCGCCGGAGGAAGGGACCCCTCCTGTGGAGTCGCCACAGGGACAGATTGCCTCTCCAGAGGCTCAACCTTCGCAACCCCCCGCGGCCAACCCGCCAGCGGCTGATGCATCGCCTGGGAATTCCCCGTCAACCCGACCCGGGTCAACAGGTTCGCCATCGGCGGCCAGTGGATCGGCCGCCGGTGGAGGGAGTGCGGCAGCGGCCGTCGTTCCCGAGATTCTCCCTGCGGAACTGGTGCCTTATCGGGTCCGTGTTGATGCCGCCCTCGACCTGGGCGCGGATGATGCTCCCGCACAGCGCACCGCACTGCGCGATGAAATTCATCAGCGTCTGAGGGGGCAGGTCGGTGGGTTTTGGAACCTGGAATTCCCGGGTGACCTGGAATCCGAACTCGTCTCCCCCGCCGATTTGTCACGCCGGACCGATGCGTCCTACGTCCATCACATCAATGGTCCGTACGACAAGGTTTTTGCGCTGGGGGTCACCCGCATTGCCAACCGTTGGATCGTCCAGGCTCGCGAATGGGATGGGTCGCTGCGGTTGCTGGGCCCGGTGATTCAACGCGAGACATTCGAGTCGCGTGATGTCGCTTCCCTGGCGATCGAGGTCCTGCGTGCGTCGTTCCGGCCCCTCACCCAGATCGAGCAGGCCAAGGATGGATCCATCACCCTGCGGGGACGCGCAGCCAGGGTTCCCCCCCATGACCCGGCCTGGAATCCTCTGCGCAATGGCAGCATTTTTGAACCGTACTACCGCTACCTCAACAAGGAGCGGCTTGTCGAGCGGGTTCAGCGCATGCCATGGACCTACCTGGTGTGTGGTGAGCCGATTCCTGGTGAGGGAATTTCACCCGGCCAGACGATCTCGGGTTTGCGTGCGGCCATTGGCCCCCGTAAGCGACGTGTCGAGCCTGTGGGGCTCGGGACTCCCCTGACCGACAGTTCCACGGTTGTGCGCCTGGTCACCAGGCCTCCCTTCAGCAAACCGATCGCCGGTCTGGAGATCGTCGTCCGCAAGGAGCGGAACGTCCCGCCGGTGGCGGAGGGAGAGTCACCTCCTCCACCACTCGCCCGCCTGGTCAGCGATCGGCGAGGGGAATTCATCCTGCCTCCCGACCTCGTTCCCCGCGGCCAGCCGGTCTGGCTCTCGATCTTCAGCGGTTCACAGTCAATGGCCCGTGTTCCCTTCATGCCTGGCATGCGTCCCCGGGAAGAACTGGAACTGTCGGATGATTCGCTCCGGCTGCAGGTCGAGGGAGACATCGCACTGCTGCAGGCCCGATTGGTCGATCAGGCGGCACAGCGGGCTTTGATGCTGGCCATGGCCCGCAAACGCGCCGGGGAAAAGAATTTCACCGAAGCCTCACAGATCCTGCGTCAGGTCAGTGAGACTTTTCAGCCGGCGGGGATGCTGGCCGATCTCAACACCATCCGGTCGCCTGCCCTCAAGATGGCCCGTGACAACCGCGATCGTCAGACAGAAGCGCGGGTGAAGAAACTGTGCGACGATACGGCAGAAATCATTAACGTCCACTTTGGTTCCGAAAAGATTGCGGAACTGCGGGAGGAATTCGCCGAATTGAAGGAGGTCGCCGATTACGATGCTCGCGATGCGGCGATCGATGCTGCCAACGAAGCCGCCAAGAATCCCACCAAGAAGGGGCCCCCCAAGCGGAAACTTCCCGCTCCGGGACAACCGGCGACACCTCCGGCCGAGACTCCCCCTGCCGCTGACACCAAGGCGGCGGAAGATTCGTTTGGACAAGATTGACCGAGGCGCATTGCCACTTTCAACTCTGCGCTTGAACCCCATCCCGCGGCAACGGGTGACTCCGGACCGGAACCCGGAGCGATTCCTCGTCGGCGTGAGCCCGCAGGACCTGTCCGGGATGGCTTTGCCACCCCGGTTGTGCGACAGGTCCTGCTGTCAGTCACGGGCGAGGGGGGCGTCGGGATTGTTCCCCCCACTCCGGTGCGTCAAAGGCCCCAGCCTCGCTGCCTGTACGACACCACAATGCGACAGCGAAACGATGTGAAAAAAACCGGGTTCGGTCGCGTCTGTCGCCCCTCGGAACGCGGGAGAGAGATCTCGCGCATCGCAACCCTCTCGATCGCCGTCACCTGTTCCCGTTCGCCGGGATTGCAGCGAGGGGAAATGGCCGATCGGTGCGCGGCAGCCCACCAGCCATCACGCACTTCATTCGGTCCAGCGTGACGCTGACGCCAACCATCGAGTTCGACACACTGCCTGCGGCGTTCTATCGCTCGATCTTCACTTCCGAACCGACCACGAGGAAGTCGTACAGCTCGGCGACCTCTTCATTTTTCATGCGGATACACCCCTT
>DNUF01000020.1:39288-54820 GCA_003508595.1 Planctomycetaceae bacterium | reverse complement strand
CTGCAAAAGCTGACGTGGGCCCCAAACCCCCAAATCCACCGAACCTCCAATTGACTTCCCCCGAAAACCCGCTACCCTTGCCGATTCGCGATTTCCCGGGGCCTGTTGGGCACTGGGGGTCGGATGTTCACATTTCCAGTCTGTTTTTGAGTGAGTCAGGTGCGTCATGGGCGCGAATCACGCCGGCGACAAGATGCGGAAGAAGGCCCGGATTACCAAGAAGATTGCCAGGAAGCTCGAAGCCAAGGCTCAAGAGCGGGCGGCAGCAGAAGCGGGTAAGAAGTAGCCAATGGGGGTAGAGTCTGCCGCTGTCAGTTCCTTTCTGCCAGTCCCTCTCTGTCAGTTCCTCTCTGGCAGTCCACCCCCAGAAAGTCCCCCCCTGCCACAACCCTGGTCCTCCGCAGGATCTGGTGACGCGCACAACTCGTGACCGCGTCACAAGCTGGGCCGGGGGCGTGGACGAAACACACATTGCAGCCGTTGCCGTGAGGGACCGGGATTCTGGTCCCCGGCTCAGGCTGCATGTGTCAGCGAACCGGCGATTGGAGTGAATCGGCGAAGGCAGCTCCACGCCCCTTCCTCCCAGAAATGATCCGGTTTCCGGACTGACCGGCCACCGCGACGGCTGAAGTCATTCGCCCTTCAAGCCGCGACTTGGGCGACACCGGAAGCGGTTGACCCTGGCGTCCCCGCTGCCGCTTTCATCCCCCTCAGTCCCGCCGGCGCTGAAACACGCGATCACGGGGCCCAAACAACGCGGCCCAACTGAGTGCCGCGACAGATCGGGGGGACGACACACCTTGGTGAACGGGGCATTTCCCGGGCGTGAGGCGTTCATCCCGGCCTACGGATGCGCGTGTTGATGCCCGTTGCGTCGCGCGGGGTTGCGTCGAAATGGACGCAGTGCGATCGAGGTGCCGTTGGGTGCGGTCGTATGGGGCGCCATCGAACTGGACGCCGCTCAATTCGGTCTCAGTTGAACTGGGCGACGGCACCGCGGGCCAGCTTGGCGTGGTCCCGCAGGACCTCGGCCTCGTCCGCAGGACAGTTCCGCAGGCACTGCTCGATCATCGTCAGTGCCGGTCCCGGGCGGCCGGCCTTCAGGGCAATCAGCCCCCAGTCACGCCGTTCGTTGTACTGGGCCGGGTGCAGCGCGAGCAGCCGGTTCTGCACCTTGTAACAGAGCTTCCAGTCTTCCTTGCGGGCGGTAATCGCCTTCAGGTTGTTCAACATCCGCACGATGATCGCCCGGGGTGAGGCGGGTTCGAGCGCCTTCCGGGCCTCCGAGCGGGTCATCTCCTGCTCTTCCATGATCCGCTCCAGGGTGGCGGCCATCGAATGCACCGCTCCCTGGTGATAGGCGTCGATGAAATACGGCTTGTGCAGCGTGTCAAACCGGGTCAGAAAGTGTCCCGGGGCACACACCCCCTTCAGTCCAATCCCCGCCCGATCCGCCACCGCCAGGTAAAGCACCGAGAGGCTGATCGGAATGCCCCGCCGGGTCTCGATCACCCGGGGGAGGTAACTGCCATCGGGCGTTTCGTACGCCTCGGCATCGCCCGTCAATCCGTGCTGACCCGCCAGACAATCGGTCAGGGCTTTCAGGATTTTCTGGTCCCCCACCGCACGGGCAATGGGGCCTGCCAATTCGGCCGCCCGCGCATCACACCACCGCAGCACCGGCTCGAAATCGAGATCGGGCTGGGCGTCACGGGCCAGTTCCAGAGCCGCGAGTGTCAGATCGACTTCGTCATCGCGCCGCCCCAGCAGCTTGACGAACTCGCGGTCCTGCTCGAATTCCTCCAGGTAGTCCTGCATCGTCCTCGTACACCAGCATCCATCGCGGGCCGCCCAGTCTGGCACCCGTCGCAGAATCTTACCGCCGGTCTCCCCCCGAGAACAGATGGATCTGGCGGGACCCGCCCCGGGAAGCCGGGGGAGGAATCGCCGCCAAACCCCCCTGTCCCAAGCCTCATCCGCTCGTTCGAAGCCCCGAACCGCGTCGGAACCCCGAATTTTGCTATTCTGACGATCCTCTCCCGGGATCGCGCCTGGCTTGAGTTTCTCCCTTTTCTTCTGAACATCGGGCCATGTCTTCTCACTCCCCGTCCGGAAAAGCGTCGGCTGGCAGTCCGGAACTGGCCCTGGTCGCGGCCTTCCTGGCGGTGATGACCGCCCTCGTGCCACTGAAGTTTGAGCAGGTTGCCACCCCCGTCGGCCTGTTGCTGCTGGGGGCCGGGCTGCTGGAACTGCTCCAGGGGTTTCGCCGGACAACCTGGCAGGCCCAACGCGATGCCTGGCAATCGGCCGCGATCACCCTGGGAATCGGCCTCTGCCTGCTGCTCGCACCAACACTGGCCACCTCCGGACTCGTGTTGCTGCTGGCGGTCTGGTTTGGCGGCGATGCGCTGCGGCATCTCTTCCGGGCGCTCCGCGCCCTGATGCGTGGTGAAGCGGTCCGCTCGTGGCTGCTGGGAGCGGTGGGGAATCTGCTGGTGGTCATCCCCCTGGTCCTGTTGCGGGGGCGCTGGATCGCCTACACCCTCGCCGGCATGGGCTGCCTGAGAATCCTGGGGACCGCCTGGAACCTCAGCATCGCCCCCACGCTGCGACTTGAAGATGCCGGTCGCGATTCGATCGAGAGCCTCCAGCTCCCCGATTCTCCCGAAGTCCAGGCGTTTGCCGACCGCTGGAATGCCGAAGAGGTGTGGCGCTCGCGGGCCGATTGGGGCTGGGTGTTCGGCTTCATCGCCACCCTGTTTGCCATTCACCTGGGGCGCATGGGATTCGATCGCACGGTTTTCGGAATTCTCTCCCCGGCCATCGCCGTCCTCGGCGACCTCGGGGTCTCGCTGCTGTTGGGTTTTGCACTGGTGATTCCCGCCGGTGTGGGGCTGCGCTGGCTGACCCGGGGTGTGGCCCAATCCCTGTGGAACTGGGTGCTGCAGGTCCCCGCGGGCCAGCGCACGGGAATGCGCCGGTGGGTGATGTGGATTCTCGAACGCCGCACCCGACGGCAAATCCGCCTGCAACAGGCCCGCCGCAGCCTCCCCGTCGCCCTGCGTGTCGGCCTGCAGGTGGGGCTTCCCCTTGCGGCCATCATTGCCGCCACCGCCCCCATCTGGGGGATGAGCTGGTACTTCGACACCGAGAACTGGGCGGCCGGGATGTGGAACTCGTGGGCCGAGGCCCGCACCGACACCTGGCGCGAAGCGATGGTGCGGGCCATGGCTCCCGCCGAAGCCGAGGAACCGGCCGACGAACGCTTTGCGGTCTTTCCCCCCGGGGTGGGCGACGACTTTTCATTCCTTGTGATCGGAGACACCGGCGAGGGAGACGCCTCGCAGCATGTGCTGCGCGACCAGTACCTGCAGGCGGTCCGCCAGGAGGGGGTGAAATTCGTGGTGGTCTCGTCCGACGTGGTCTATCCCACCGGGGCGATGCGCGACTACGAACTCAAGTTCTGGCTCCCCTTCAAGGGGACCAGCAAGCCGGTCTACGCCATCCCGGGCAACCACGACTGGTACGACGCCCTCGAGGGGTTTGCAGCCACGTTCCTCGAACCCGACGCCGCCCGCCGGGCGATGCAGGCCCGCCTCGATGTCGACCGGGGCATCAGCACCACGACCGATCGGCGGATCGAGCAGTACCTGGCCGAGGCAGCCCGGCTGCAGCACGAATACGGCGTTCCGGTCCGCCAGCAGGCTGGTCCCTTCTTCCAGGTGCAGACACCGCATTTCGCGCTGTTTGCCGTCGACACCGGGGTCGCCCGACGGGTCGACCCCGAGCAGTGGAACTGGCTGGTCGCGGCACTCGAGGCGAGCCGGGGGAAGACCAAGATGGCCATTCTCGGCCACCCGTTCTATGCCGGGGGGCGATTTGTGGCCGAGGGAAGCCCCGACTTTGTCCGCCTGCATGACCTGCTGCGCGAACACGGCGTCGCCATCGTGATGGCGGGGGACACCCATGATCTGGAATTCTACCGCGAGCCGGGGGGGCGGGGGGACGACCCGGCACTGCACTTTGTCAACGGCGGGGGTGGAGCCTACCTCAGTTTTGGCACCCCGCTCGACTGGCCGACGGAACCGGCAACGGCCGACTGGGCCATCCATCCCTCGCGCCAGCAGGTGGTCGACAAGATCGACGCCACCACTCCCCTCTGGAAATGGCCCGTCTGGTGGTGGACGCGACAGTTCGGGGCCTGGCCCTTTTCGGCCGAACTGCTCTCGGCCGCCTTCGACACCAATGTCGCCCCGTTCTATCAGAGCTTCTGCGAGATCCGGGTCGAGGTCTCGCAACGCCGCCTGCGCATCATTCCGTGGGGAGTGCATGGTCCCCTGAAGTGGCGGGACCTGCAGACCTCAAACGGCCTGCTTCCGACCGGGACCACCCCCGAGACCCCGGTCGAATGGATCGTCCCCTTCGACCAGGACCCCGCGACCTCCGGCACGTCGGCCGACTCGGCCCGCGACTGAAACGTGGGGGGAACACGGACGAACGGTCCCGAACGAACGACCTTGGGTTTTGAACACTGGGCTTTCACACTGGGCATCGACAGCAGGGCCCGGGCCTGTCGCAGTTTCAGCCGTGGCTACTCGTCTTCAAAGTCTTCCTGGTCGAGCCAGTTGTCGCCACTGGTCACATCGACCTTGAGAGGCACCTTGAGGGTCATGGCCTGGGTCATGGCGTCGCGCACCAGGCGGGCCACCGCGGGGACATCCTCGGCCCTCGCTTCGAGGACCAGTTCGTCGTGGATCTGCAGCAGCAGTCGCGCCGGGAGGCCGCTGGCGGCCAGGCGACTCGTCACCAGCAGCATCGCCTGCTTGATGAGGTCGGCTGCCGACCCCTGGATCACCGTGTTGATGGCGGTCCGCTCGGCCAGGTTGCGCTGTCGGCCGGCCGCCTCGGCACTGGCCCCGGTGCGGATTCCCTCGATGGGCCGACGGCGGCCCAGGATGGTGGTGGCCCGCCCTGCGGCAGCACATTCATCCAGCAATTGCCGGAAGTAACGGTCCACGCCTGAATACCGGGCGAAGTAACCCTCGATGAAGGTCGCCGCCTCACCCCGGGGAATCTGCAGTGCCGTCGCGAGACCAAACGCGCTCTGACCGTAGATCACCCCGAAGTTGACCCCTTTCGCCATCCGCCGCTGGGCCTCGGTCACCTCACCGGGGGCAACGCCAAACACCTCGGCCGCCACCGCGGTGTGGACGTCGTCACCCTTGCGGAACGATTCGCACAGGGCAGGATCTTCACTGAAGTGGGCGAGCATGCGCAGCTCGATCTGCGAATAGTCGGCACACACCAGTTTCCACCCCGGTTCGGAGGGGGTGAAGGCCCGGCGGATGAGGCGGCCTTCGGGGGTCCGGATCGGGACATTCTGCAGGTTGGGGTCACTGGCACTCAACCGTCCTGTCGCAGCCGCCACCTGGCTGAACGAGCAGTGCAGCCGTCCGGTGCGCGGGTTGACCAGGGCCGGCAGGGCATCGAGATAGGTCCCCTTCAGCTTGGTCAGCTGCCGGTAGTCGAGCATGCGGGCGGGGAGGTCATGCTGGATGGCGAGCTGTTCGAGCACTTCCTGGTCGGTACTCGCGCCGGTCTGGGTCTTTTTCAGCACCGGCAGGCCCAGCTCCTGGAACAGCACCTGCTGGAGCTGCTTGGGAGAGTCGAGATTGAACTCGTGCCCGGCCAGTTGGTGAATCTCGATTCGCAGTTCATCGAGGTGGCGGGCCGCCCGTTCGCTCTGCTCGACCAGTTGCGGAATCTCGAGACGGATCCCCTGGGCCTGCATCTCGACCAACACGCCAATCAATGGGCGTTCGAGATTCCAGTACAGATCCCACAGTCCTTCCGCCTGCAGGCGCGGGGCGATCTGTTGCGCGAGATCCCAGGCGACTTCGGCATCTTCGACGGCATACTGGGCGACGAGGTCGACGTCGACCTCGTCCATGCGCTTCTGGGTCTTCCCCTTGCCGATCAACTGCGAGATCGGAATCATCTCGTGCCCGAGCAGTTGGCGGGCCAGTTCATCGAGGCCATGCGAACGGGCCCCCGCCTCGAGCAGGTAATGGCCGATCATCGGGTCGAGCCCCAGCCCGGTCACCCGGATCCCGGCCTGCCGCAACACCAGCAGATCGTACTTGATGTTCTGGTTGACCAGGTGCAGCTGGGGGTTTTCGAGGAGGGGCCGCAACGTCTCGCAGACGAGGGCATTGTCGAGCGTGCGGGCCCCGGCGGGTCCGCGAACCGGAATGTACCAGCCCCGGTGGGGGGCCCGGCTGAGAGCCCAGCCGACGATCTCGGCCTGCAGGGGATCGAGACCGGTGGTCTCGAGGTCGAGACAAAAACTGTCGAGGGACTCCAACTCCCGCGCAAGAAGCTGCAGGGCCTCGGGGGTGTCGACCACCGTCCAGACGAGTTCCCGGCGGGGTGCGGCGGGCAGCAGGGCCCCGGCCGGGCTGGATCCTTCCGCCCCCCTGGATCCCTCCGCCCCCTCGGTGGTCTGCGCTTCGGGGTCCCCAGAGCCCACACCGGTCTGCGTGGCTGCGGTCAGCGTCGCTTCCACCCGGGGCGCAGGGACCGAAGTCGCGGTCCCCCGGGGCTCGGCAGGAAACAGGCTTTGCTGCACACCGCGGCTTTTGGCCTTGGCAGCCGGAGGCTTGGCAGGGGCGGGTGCCTCGGCGACCGGCAGGGGCGGGGGGAGGTCCAGGCCAAGAGATTTGGACAGGGCCCGCACCTCATCACCGAACCGGCGGAATCCATATTCGTGGAACAGTTCCTGCAGACGGGAGACATTCCACTGCCCGATCCGGGAGTGATTCCAGTCGAAGTCGATGGGGAGATCGCGACGCAGGGTGACCAGCCGGCGGGAGATGCGGGCCTGGTCGGCATAGACCCTGAGGTTTTCCTTGAGCTTGGCTCCCGGAGCCTCGTCGGCATGGGCGAGAACTTCGTCGAGCGTTCCCCACTGCTGCAGCAGCGCGGTCGCCTTTTTGGGTCCGATCAGGGGGACCCCGGGAACATTGTCGACCGAGTCTCCAACGAGCGACTGGAAGTCGATGACCTGGTCCGGGCGGACCCCCCAGTCGGCGAGCAGATCGGCCGCGTTGAGGTAGAGGTCTTTGCGGACCTGGTAGATCTGGACCCGATCGCTGAGCAATTGCCGGAGGTCCTTGTCATTACTGACGATGCGGACATCCATCTGGCGGGCCTCGGCCTGGGTCGCGAGGGTCGCGAGCACATCATCGGCCTCCCACCCGGGGATTTCGATGAGGGGGATTCCAAACCCGCGGATCAGTTCCTGGACCATCGGGAACTGGGGCACGAGCGATTCCGGGGTCTCGGAGCGATGGGCCTTGTACTGGGGATACCACGCTTCGCGTTCCCCCGGGCCGGGGGGATCGCTGGCACAGATGAGGTGGGTGGGTTGTTTCTGGCGGAGGATGTTGAGGATATCGCGTGTGAAACCGAAGGCCGCGTTCGTCGGCAAACCCCGCGGACTGGTCATTTCCGGAATCGCATGGAAAACCTGAAAGACCAGGGAGTAAACGTCGATCAGATAGACAGTCTCAGGCATCGGGAGGTTCCGGGGGCGCGGGAGGCGCCGATTATGCGGAAGGGGGAAGGCAATTCCCAGTCCGCAGCGGTTCAGGGAGGGAGCGCGAGGGACTTCTGCGAGGTGGGGTTTTGAGGATTTTCTTGACACCGGTCCCCCCCCCCGTAGAATCGATTGCTGGCGTTTTCTCGCTTTCTTTTGGAGTTCCCGCACCATGGCGTCTTCGAAACCCACTGGAGTTCACTACGCGCTGGTGAGCTTCGTGCTGCTCACCATTGTGTGCGGGGTCTTCTGGATCCTGAACCACAAGTGGCTCAACGAAGCCCGCACCGAGACAACGCGGGCGAAGGAGGACCAGAAAAAGGCGACCGACGCCCTCAACCGGATGTTGGCCCAGTCGGGCGAACTCAAAAAGCTGCTGGGGATCACCCTCGACGACATCGGCGACGATGAATCGAACGTCAACAGCGTGCGGGGGCATATCCGGGCGCGGCTGAACGGTCAGCAGGGGGATCTGGCCTCGACCACCTATGAAGACCTGCTGACCAAGCTGGAGCAGGCCGCGAAGAACGCGTCGGCCGCCCGCGACGACCTGCAGGCCAAGCTCAAGACCGAGCAGGACACCTTCCAGAACAAGATGAACGAACTGCAGGCGCAGATGGCCGAGCAGAAGAAGGCTCGCGACCTGGCCGACCAGGGGAAGGCGTCCTCGGTCAAGCAGTACGACGAGAAGCAGAACGAATTGCGGGCCGAGGTGGATGACGAACGGCGCAAGCGGGGCGAAACCGAAACTGCGATGGAAGAGCTGCAGGCGAAGTTCGACGCCTTCAAGAAGAAGTCCAACCAGGAGATCGACAACCTGCGGGCCCTCAACAAGTCGCTGACGCAGGCGGTGCAGAACATGCGTCGTGAGAGCTTCGAGGTGGCCAAGGGTCAGATCGTGAAGGTGGATGCCGTCACCAACAAGGTGTGGATCAACCGCGGATCGCAGGATGGTCTCCGAACCCGGACGACCTTCAGCGTCTATGAGAAGTCGAACTCGGGTGTGGGCCGGGCGGCTGCGGCAGGTGCCAAGGGCCCTGAAGACATCAAGGGTTCGATCGAGATCACCAAGGTCGAAGAAAAGATGGCCGAAGGCCGCATCGTCAACGAAGACCTGAATCGGCCGATCGCCAGTGGCGACCCGATCTACACCCCTCTCTGGAGCCCGGGCCGGGAAGAGTTCATCTCGTTTGTCGGGGACATTGACATCGACAAGGATGGCAAGGGGGACTTCGACATGCTCAACGAGATGGTGCAGAACACCGGAGCGAAGATCGACAACCTGGTGAACCAGAAGGGGGAACTGTACCTCAACGGTCGCCTGGCCGAGGGGGGTGAGCCCAAGATCACCGAGAACACCAAGTTCCTGGTGAAGGGGAAACTGCCCGAACTGGCGACCGCCAAGGACAAGGACGAGCAGGCCCGCATCCTGCGGATGAACGAACTGCTGACCAGCCTCGAGAAGCAGGCGTTCGAACGCGGGGTGCGCATCATCAGCCTGAGTGATTTCCTGTCGTTCGTCGGCTATGTCCCCCAGAAGCGGTTGTTCGTCCCCGGCGAGCCGTTCACCCTGCGGTCGGGCACCCGCCAGTCAGCCGTCGACGCCAAGAATCGTCAGTTCACCAGTGGCGAGAACTCGGCCGCCGTCAATGGCATCAAGCGGACCAAGCCGCAGTCGTTCGAAGGGGGCGAAACGAGCAAGTCGCGCTGAGAAATTGGCGCGGTGCCCCACCATCGCAACCCTGAGCCTGACCCCGAGCCTCCAACCTTGAGACTCAACGATCGGTACCGGCCCCTGCCAGTTCTCTGGCAGGGGCTTTTTTGTTCCCTGGGATGGTCATTTCAACGTCAATTGATGCGACGCGGCCCATTCTGCCGGCAGGTGAACGGTAGGGGTTGTGCCGGTCCTGACAGACTTCCGAAAAAACCGCAAGATTCGTGCCACGAATGAGTATTCCTTCCCTCGACACAGCAGTATACTTTTCGCTCGTGAAACGGAGTAAAACCGTTTTTGGTTTTTGCGCGCTTGGTCTTGCAACGTCTGGAGTTTGAAACATGAACTTGCTGGAAACCCTGCTGAAGAATTTTGGGGGTGACACGGTTGGACAGCTGGCCAAAGTCGTGGGTGGCGACTCGGCTGATGTGGGAAATCTGGTGAAGGGGCTGCTGCCGACAATCCTGGCTGGACTGTCGTCGACCGCTTCGAGCACCGGTGGTGCTGACAAGATTGCCGCAGCCCTCAAGGGCTCGTCGGAAGGACGCGAATTCGACCTGGACGCCATCCTGAATGGCGGACCGGCGAAGGTGGAAGAGGCGACCAAGAAGGGATCCTCGATCCTCGACGGTCTGTTCGGCAAGGGGATGCTGATGGCCCTGCTGCCGGTCCTGGGGAAGGTGCTGGGGAACGCGGGCTTGGTCACCAAGCTGCTCCCCCTGCTGGCTCCCATGGCTCTCAAGATGATTGCCGGCCAGATGAAGACCGGTGGTCTCGACATCGGCGGTCTGACCAAGCTGCTGGTCGGACAGAAGAGCAGCTTCCTCGGTGCCCTCCCCTCGGGCCTCGGTGACGCGCTCAAGGGTGTTCAGGGCTTCGCCGACTTCGGTGGCGACGTCGCCCGGACTGCCACTGCTGCCGCCCATTCGGCCGGCAAGGCCGCTGGTGCCGCCGCTCACACCGCCACCAAGGCGGCCGGTCAGGCTGCGGATGCCGGCTCCGATTTCATCGGCAAGCTGCTCCCCCTCGCCCTCGGGGCCCTCGCCATCCTCGGCGGGCTGTGGTTCTTCACCCGTCCTGCCCAGGAAGTCAAGGAGGCCGCTCAGGGTGCCGCCAACAAGGCTGCCAACCAGGCCGCCCAGATGACCACCCAGGTCACTGAGGAAGCCAAGAAGGCTGCCGCGAACGCCGGCAAGGCTGTCGAAGGTGCCGTGGAAGGTGCCAAGGATGCCCTCGGAGAAGCGGGCGAGGCTTTCCTCGGCAACGCCAAGGGAATGTTCAAGGATCTCACCGGTCTGCTGGACGGAATCAAGGACGCTGACACCGCCACCGCCGCTGTGCCCAAGCTCGAAGACCAGTACAGCGTGCTCGAGAAGATGATCGCCGGCACCAAGGACCTCCCCGAAGCCGCCCAGAGCGCCGTCGGAGCGGTCGTCAAGGAAGCCCAGGGAGCCCTCACCTCCAAGATCACCGAAGTCCTCGGACTCCCCGGTGTGGGTGACATCCTCAAGCCGATCCTCGACAAGATCACCGCCGGGCTCGCTGCCTGGTTCAAGTGATCCGATGGCCCGCCGGGCCTGACGTCATGATGATGGATTGACCCAGGGTGCCGCGTTCCTTTCGAGGGACGCGGCACCCTGTCTTTTCCCCCGGGGCCGACCGAGACGATGTCGTTCCGCCTGCGATACTCTTCGGTCCGCGGAGCTCCCCATGCCCCTTGAACTCCCCCCGCCACTGGCCCGCGCCCTGCGCGATCGGACCATCCGCAAGATCACTCTCAGCGAACGCCGTCCCGCGGCCCCCCCGGGTCTCGCCCGGGTCCAGATCCGGCCCCTCGCCCTGAAGGATCGACCCGTCTGGCAGTTCACCCTGCAGATCGAACAACAGGCGATCCACGAAAACCTCGATCTCCCCCAGGCAACCCGGCGCCTCGCCCAACTGCTCGCCGAGGCGTTCCGCCAGGTGCACTGGTCGACCGCCGACAGCGAGTGCTCGGCACGGCCCCCCCGACAACCGGGAGGTTCCTGGCAGGTCCATGAAACTCCCCGCCAGAAACCCGCCGGCACACCCCCTCCCGACGCGGGCCACGACCGCACGAAGCAGTACCTGATTCCCCAGGGAGTCCCCTGTCCGTTCCTGCAGGAAATGGGGGTGATGAATCCCCAGGGCCAGGTCCTGCGTCCCATGATGGCCAAGTACCGGCAGATCAACCGCTTCCTCGAACTGGTGCGCGACGCCCTGGTTGAACTTCCCCGGGACCGGGAACTGCGGGTCATCGACTTTGGCTGCGGCAAGAGTTATCTCACCTTCGCCCTGCATCACCTGCTCACCACCATCGAGCATCGCCCCGCCCGCATCACCGGTCTCGATCTGAAACGGGACGTGATCGAGAATTGCCAGGAGGTCGCCCGAAGATTGGGCTGCAGCGGGCTCGAGTTCCACCAGGGCCGCATTGATGGCTTCGAGGCCAACGAACCTGTCGATCTCGTCGTCTCGCTGCATGCCTGCGACACCGCGACCGACGACGCCCTCGTCCAGGCCCTGCGCTGGCAGGCCCGGGTGATCCTGGCGGTTCCCTGCTGCCAGCACGAACTGGCACCGCAACTGGCTCATGCATCCCTCGAACCGCTGCTGAGACACGGCATCGCCCGCGAACGCCTGGGGGCCCTGGTCACCGATGCCCTGCGGGCCCTGGTCCTCGAACGGCAGGGATACTCCACCCAGATGGTCGAATTCATCGACCTCGAACATACCCCCAAGAACCTGCTGCTGCGGGGGGTCCGTCGAACCCATCAACCCCTCTCCCTGACCGCCACCCGTCACCAGGAACTGCTGGCCTACCGCAGCCTGTTTCACCTCGCAGAAACCCACCTGGAACGACGCCTGATCGAACAGGGACTGGCCGAACCGCGGGACCCGGTCACCGCAGCACCCGCGGCCTCGACAGCCGCCGACAGCACCGGTCAGCCAAATTGATCGGCCTGGAGAAACCCTGCTGACAGACTGTGCTGTGCCGGGAGATACCACAGCTTCCGGCACTCTTCCCGGGAGCACTGCTTGACTTGCCGTATCCCGGGGGGCAGAGTTGATAAGGTGTCGTCGGCAAAAGAGGGTCAGGGCTGGAGTGTTCGGTCATCGCTCCCGGGAAATGAGCGTTCTTGAGAATGTGGGGGGCCTCGGAAGGGGTTCCCCGGGTGAGACTCGGCATGCGTCTTGTGCGAAGGCTTTTGTGGGGAGGAGTGGCAGCCCTGTGGCTGTCGGCGTTCGCCCACGCCCAGCCCCGAGGCACGTTGTTTGAAATGCCGGGTGCCTTCCAGGAATTGACGCGTCCGCAGACTCTTCCGGGTTCGTTTGTGACACCCTTGTCCGATGAGGAACTCGTGGTGGGGCTCCGGCGGGGTGGAACGACCCGGGCCTATCCCCTGCGTGTCCTCGGTGACCACCGGGTGATCAACGACGATCTCGCAGGACCTGTGACAGTCACCTGGGATGTCGATTCGGGCATGGCCCGGGCCCTCGTGCCCCAGGTGGGTCCCCAATTGCTGACACTCCGGTTCCAGGGGTGGTACCTGGGTGTGATGGTCTTGCGGGATCTGGAAACCGGCAGCCTCTGGTCGCCACTCACCGGATACTGCCTTGCCGGACGCCTGCGGGGGACCCAGCTCGCCACCGTCCCGGTGTTCGTCGGTCGTTGGGCCGACTGGCGACAACGGGCCCCCGAGAGCGAAGTCCCGAATGTCGACTACACAACCGGCTATCGGACCAGTTACCCCCGCGAGACGCTCCAGTTGTCGCCCCAAGCCACGCGCAGCCTGGGAGCGGTCGACGACCGACTGGCCCCCGAGACCCGCGTGGTGGGGGTCGTGCTGGGTGGAATGGCCAAGGCGTGGCCCCTGGCCGGTCTCAACAACTGCCAGCTCGATCGCCTGGGAGACCGCCGGCTGGTGGTCTGCCGGTCGCCGGATGGAGGCCTGACGGCGTTCGAACCGCGCGTGGGGGGCAAATCGCTGGAACTGGGGGTCGTGGAAATCGACGGCCGCTCTCAGTTGCTCGGCTCCGATGGCACCCTGGTCGATCCCTCGGGCCAGATCACCGTCGGACTTCTGGCCGGGACCGATCTCCCCGCGGTCGACATCGTCGAAACCCGCTGGTCCGCCTGGTCCAGCTATTACCCCAATACACTCATCGAGGGGCTGCCCGGGGCCGCCACTGGCACAAGTCCACCCGTTCTGCTTCCGGCTCCGGTCCTCGCCCCGTCAGAAACCCCCGATTCCCGTCGCATCGTCCCGCGGCGGGAACGGCGCGATCAACGCCGCCGTCAGATGCGACGGGGTGAATGATCGCGAGCCGGGACGCGGGATTGCAGCTCGATTCACCTGCGCTCCACCGCCGTTGGAATTTCACCACGTCGGCCGTGAAGAATGATCGCGTGAAGGATCCATCGTGATGACGTGCAGCGTCTCCAGATTCTCGCTTCTCAAGACCCTGTTTTCCTGAGAAGCCACTGTCCACGCGCATTTCACGTGCCGTCGGTCGCCAGTCTCCGGGAACGATCCCTCCCCGAGACTGAACGAGGTAAGTGAGCACAAACAGCCTCCCGACCAGTTGCCGGGAGAGAGCTGACGGGAGAGACGCGCGATCTCATCGATTGCGTCGTGCCGGCATCACGCCGAAGAGTCGTCTGGGAGGCCTCTTGGGCCCACTTTAAGACGAGGCAGCCATCGGTTCCATCGCCGCCATGGATGCTTCTTCCCGCTTGAGATCGTCGATCAACGGCCACAGGTCGTCGATGCTGTCTTTGAAAATGTCACCAATCAGGATATCGGTGATCAATCCCTTCTTTTCGGGATGCTTGCGGACAAATTTCCCGAAGTTCAATCCGTCGTAGAACTCGCAGACCAGGCGACGCATGCGATCCATTCCCAGGTTGTAGTGGGTCTCCCATTTCCCCAACTGGGCGCGGGACGTGTCGCCGTTGTTCAAACCCTCGCTGACCGCATCGGCCGCCATCTCTCCCGAGACGAGGGCGAGCAGGATGCCCGACGAATAGAGGGGATCGAGGAAGCCAAAGGCGTCACCGACAATCACCCAGCCATCACCCGACGCCTGCCGCGAGCGGTAGGAATACTCTTTCTGGGCCCGGAAGGCATCGCACCGCTGCGCGTTGGCAATGCGGGGCTGCACACCCGGACAACGGGCCACTTCCTCGGCAAACAACGTCTCAAAGTCGGTGGTGTGGCGGTTCTTGAAGAGGTGATCATAGCCGGCAACCACCCCCACGCTCACCATGTCATCGTGTAGGGGAATGTACCAGAACCAGCCCTTCTTCCCCTCGGTCTGCATGACGATGGTTCCCCCCTCGTCACGCCCCGGCTCGCGCTGGGCTCCCTTGAAGTAGGTCCACAGGGCGGCTTTTTTCAGGACTGGATCCCAGTCGCGCAGACCCAGTTTCCCCAGCAGCATCGTCTGCTGACCACTGGCATCGATCACGACCTTGGCCCGGATTTCTTCGATGGGCGCCTCCTTCCCAATCGAAACCCGAACCCCGACCGCCCGGTTCCCTTCCATCAGCACATCGTAGACCCGGGCCCCTTCAAACGCCTCGACCCCATGCTCGCGGGCGTTCTGCAGCATCAGGTGGTCGAACTCGCACCGTCGCACCTGCCAGGTCTGCGACGAATCATGCGGGTTGTGATCCCAGAAATAAAACGGTTCCGAGAGCCGGCCCTTGTCCGAGATGAACTGCACACTGTACTTCTTGACGAAGTGGCTCCCCTTCAACTTCTCCAGCATGTTGAGCCGCTTCAGGACCCAGTAGGTCTGCGGAATCAACGATTCGCCAATATGGAACCGGGGGAAGTGATCCCGTTCGAACAGCACAACCCGATGACCCTGCTGGGCGATCAGTGTGGCGGCGGTGGCACCGGCAGGTCCGCCACCAATGACAATCACGTCGTAGTCGGTCTGGGGCTTCGCGATCATGATCACTCGAATGCGGGAGGCGGGAAGTCGGGGCGGGAAAACGCCTAGTGCCAGGGACTGTCGGCTGGTTCGTGCGGGGCTCGAACACCCCGCAACAGGTCAATCAGTTGTCTCAACGACTCGGGAGGGAGATGCCCGAGTTGCTGCTCGTGACAGGTTCTCAATGGTTCATGCATTTCCGTCAGCATCTGGACTCCGGCCGGAGTGATTCCGACCAGCACCGTCCGGCGATCATTCTC
>DNUF01000020.1:20104-39001 GCA_003508595.1 Planctomycetaceae bacterium | reverse complement strand
ACCAGCCGATTCGCCACGTCGAGTGTTGGCAGCGGGGCCGGGTGATGCGCCTTCAGCAGCCGCAGGACGTTGTACTGCTGGGGCGTCAGGTCGTAGGGACGAAAAAACTCGTCCTCCAGTGCCCGCAATCGATCGTAGGTGCGCCACAGGCTGAGAAACGCCTCCTGTTCCAGGGAGTCGAACCGGGCCGTTGCTGACCGCTGAGTTTTGGCAGAGCTCATCTTCGACTTTATAGAAGTGCAAACAATAGTTGTCCAGACAATTTTTTGGATCAAGAAAGTTTGATCTGGCAAACCGAGCCGGTTTTCGCGAATAATAGGTCACTCTTCGCCCCGGCTCTCCTCTCATGATCTACCTCGACAACAACGCCACAACGCCCCCTCACCCCGAGGTGGTGGACGTGATCAGTCGAGTCTCGCGCGACGCATTCGCCAATCCTGGCAGCCCCCATGCGCTCGGTCGCCGGGCCCGCCGGGTTCTTGAATCGTGCCGTGAGTCATTCGCCCATCTGCTCGGGGCCCATCCCGATGAAGTGGTCTTTACCAGTGGCGGCACCGAGGCCAACAACCTCGCCGTTCGGGGCTTGACCGCCGGGACACCCGGTCTGATTGCCCTCACCCGGGGGGAACACCCCGCCGTACTGCAGGCCTGCCATTCGCGGGAAGCGGCTGGCTTTGAACTGGCCTGGTTGCCGGTCGATGCCGAGGGACGACTCGTCCTGACCGATCCGGTGGAGCAGAGTCCCTGGTTCACCTCCCGACTGCGGCTGGTTTCCCTCATCCTGGCCCACAACGAGACGGGAGTGCTGCAGGATCCTCTCCCCCTGGCGCAGGCCTGCCTCCGGCACCGCGTTCCCCTGCACATCGATGCCTTGCAGGCGGTCGGCAAGATCCCGGTTTCGTTCCGGGCTCTCGACTGCGCCACGCTGGCCGTTGGGGCCCACAAGTTTCAGGGTCCGCGGGGGATCGGCGCCCTGCTGATCCGCCGGGGGTGGAACCTGGCTCCCCAGGCGTGGGGCGGACACCAGGAATCGGAACGCCGTCCTGGGACGGAAGCTGTCCCCCTCATCGCCGGAATGGTCCGCGCCCTGGAACTGTTCCACGCCGACGTGGACGAGCGCATGGCCCGCCAGACTCGGCTGCGGGACCGACTCGAACAGGGTTTGAGACAACGGTGTCCGCCAGTCGTGCTCAACGGATCCCGCACACACCGCCTCCCCAACACGCTCAACGTCGGGTTCCCGGGGTTGGATGGCGAAGCCCTGCTGGTCGCCCTCGACCTGGCCGGGGTCGCCTGTTCGCTGGGGAGCGCCTGCGCCAGTGGCTCGGCCGAGCCTGCCCCGGTGCTGGTCGCGATGGGCCGCCCCGCCGAGTTGCTGCTGTCGTCCGTCCGGTTCAGCCTGGGACCACAGACGACCGATGCCGACATCGACGAGGCGATCCGAATCGTATCGGAAACCGTCCAGCGGATGCGCAGCACGCATGCCGCCGAGTTCCGCGGTGAAGTTGTCACAACCGGCTGAGAGACTTCCCGTGGCCCATCCCCCCTCGTCCAAGCAGTCTGCCCCACCGGAAATTCCGCTGCGAATTCCCGAGAATGACGAGGCCTACACAGCGTTTGCGAACTGGGGACTGGCACGCGAAGAGGGGGAAGAAGAACCGGTCATCTTTCTCTCGGGCCCCGCAGGTTGCGGGAAGTCGTTGCTGGTTCGCTGGGGGGTGCAGCAGTTTCTGAACCGCCACCGCAAGGCCCGCACCCTGGTGTTGACCGCTGCCGAGTTTGCCGCCCAACTGGCGGACGCATCCTCGCAGCAGACCATCCCGCTGTTCCAGGCCGCCCTGCGCGATCTCGACCTGCTGGTCATCGAAGATCTGCAGGCGCTGCAGGGGCGGCCCGAAACCCAGGTCCAGTTGCTGCACCTGATGATCGCCCTGCGGGAGCATGAAGGGGCGATGGCGTTCACGGCGAATTCGCCCCCGGGGGGATTGACCGGATTCCCTCCCCGGCTCATCAGCCGGTTTCGCGGTGGAATCACCGTGCGGATCACCGCACCTGCCGCCGAATCCCGGCTGAAACTCCTGGTCCAGCTGGCCCGCGGTCGCAAGCTGCGACTCTCCCGGGAAGCGTTGATTCACCTTGCCAATGAGTTTCCCGTCACTCCCCGCGAACTGGGAGGGGTGTTGACCCGGCTGGAGTCGATGTCGCGGCAACACCGTCGTCCCATCGACCTGGAACTGGTGCGGCGGTACCTCGACCGGGAAGCGAGTCTTCCCAACCTGACCCTGCCGGATATTGCCCGCGAGGTGGCTGCGGAGTTCGGATTGAAACTGACCGATCTGCGGTCAAGCCGCCGGACGCGGGAACTGGCGTTTCCGCGGCAGGTGGCCATGTGGCTCTCCCGGCAATTGCTGGGAGAAAGCCTGCTGAGCGTTGGACGGTTCTATGGCGGCCGGGACCACACGACGGTCGGCCACGCCTGCCAGCGGGTGACTGAACTGCTGGCCTCGGATGGTGAATTGCCCTCGCGCGTCGAGCGGATCCGCCGGCGGCTGCGGCAGGAATCGTGAGCCCGGCGACATGCGACCGGGTCCCCGTCCGACGGGCGGGGACAACGTGTTGGCGACTTGTGGAGGAGCGATGAGAAGGGGTCGATAACCGGGCTCCCTGCGGAGGGGGATGTGGGCAACTCCCCCCGTCATCCACCCCTGCTCCACAGCAATCCACAGGTAGTGAACAGCATATCCCCAGCGGGTGCCGGATGATTGTCGAACTGCAACCTCTTTGCTAACATGAACCTGTGAAAAATCGGGCTGGATTTCCCACATTTCCCGTGGTCACTGATACGACGACTACTGTTTTGAACCTTTGACAGAGAAGGGACTGAACACCCTCAACACATCCACGTCATTTGGGAAGGTTGAGCGGCGTCTTGGTGCACCCGTTGCCCCCCCGGGGGAGAAGGCGTTCCTCCATGAAGATGACTTGCCAGCGTCAGGCCCTGGCGGCGGCTTTTCAGACAGTCAGCGGGATCGTTCCCGGCAAGACGACCAAGACAGTCTTGATGAACACCAAGGTCGAAGCGTTTGACGGGGCGGTGACCCTGCTGGCGACCGATGGCGAATCATCGATCCGATACACGATTCCCGACGCGACGATTGAAACACCGGGGGCCCTGTTGCTCCCCACCAGCCGCACGCTGACGATCCTGCGGGAACTGCAGGGAGAGCAGGTGACGCTGGAGAGCCTGGCGAGCAATGTGCGGATCAAGGGGGAACGGGCCGACTACAAGCTCGGCCTGGAGAATCCCGACCTGTTCCCCACCATCGCCGACTTCAAGGAAGAGAACTACCACGTCATCGACGCGGGTACCCTGCGGCAACTCATCCGCCGCACGATCTTCGCGGTCGACACCGAGAGCACCCGTTACGCCCTGGGAGGCGTTCAGGTCGAGCTCGGCACCGACAAGGTCACCATGGCCGCCACCGACACCCGTCGCCTCTCGGTCGCCCAGGGGAAATGTGCCGTGCATGGGACCCCGGCGCAGATCACCCCGGCCCCGGTGGTCCCGGCGAAGGCCCTCGCGGTGATCGATCGCAGCCTGGGAGACGACACGGCCCAGGTGCACGTCGCTGTCCGGTCGAACGACATGCTGCTGCGGGGAGGTCTGGCGACGATTTACACCCGCCTGGTCGAAGGCCGGTTTCCGGCCTACCAGGATGTGATTCCGACCGAGTGCACCGTCTCGCTGGATCTGCCAGTCGAGGGGTTCCTGGCGGTCGTTCGCCAGTCCCAGATCGTGACCAACGAAGAAAGCCGGGGGGTCGATTTCGAGTTCCGCGACGGCCTGATGACCCTCATCAGCCAGGCACCCGACATTGGCGAATCGCGGGTCGATCTGCCGATCAGCTACGACGCCCAGCCGTTGACGGTCAGCCTCGATCCGAAGTTCGTCTCCGAGTTCCTGCGGGTGCTCGACACGTCGAAGACGGTGCACGTCGAGCTGACCGATGGAGAGAGCGCGGTGGTGCTGAAAACCGACGATGGCGCGGTCTACATCGTGATGCCGTTGTCACGCGACCGCTGAACTGCGTCTGCTGAACCGCGTCTGCCGACAGGTGGCTGGCATTCCGCAGCGTGCCCGACACGACCTGTCCCACTCCAACCTGTCCCAGTGAAACCTGTCCCACCAGTCCGGCGAACTCGGACCGCAGTCACCCAGACCGGGGAAACCCGGGAACACCCATGAGCGACGAACGGGGGCCACAGGCCCTGCGGAACGTGCTGAGCGAGCTGGTGGCCCTGCGGGGTTACGCCCGTCGGGAAGGGGCCCGCGAACTGCAGCAGGCGTGGGCCCGGGTGGCCGGCGAGACAGTCGCCTCGCAGACCCGAGCGCTCGAGGTGAAGCGGGGAGTGCTGCAGGTTGCCGTGGCGAGCTCGGTGCTGCTGTCGGAACTCGTCGGCTTCTACCGGACTCAACTGGTGACCCGCCTGAAGACGCAGTCCCCCGAGTTGCGGATCAAGGATGTGAAATTCCGGCTGGATGCGGCGGCTGCCCGTCGCGGTGTGGATGAAGACTGACCCGGGTGGGCCCGAACTCCCGACGATGTCCGACCTGCGAGCAGGCCCGGCATCAGCACAGAAACGACCCGCAACGGAAGACCGGGAGGTGGGATTTCCAGGCAGTGTTGCCCGGGAGACCGCCATCGATTCCAGGATGAACGAAAGATTGTGGCGACCATGAGCAACGACAACCAACCGACCGTTCCCGCTGTCGACTACGGTGCCGACCAGATCCGCGCCCTCAAGGGGCTGGAAGGGATCCGGATGCGTCCCGCGATGTACATCGGTGGCACCGACGCCCGCGGCCTGCATCACCTGGTCTTCGAAGTGGTCGACAATTCGATCGATGAGTTCGGTGCGGGATATGGGACGACGATCACCGTCCGCATCAACGTCGATGGGTCGGTGACCTGTTCCGACGATGGCCGGGGGATTCCCGTCGGCCCCATGCCCGACCAGGACAACAAGCCGGCCGTGGAGGTCGTGCTGACCGGCCTGCATGCCGGCGGCAAGTTCGATCGCAAGGGGGGTTACAAGAAGGGGACGGGCGGTCTCCACGGGGTGGGGATCAAGGCGGTCAACGCCCTTTCCGAATGGCTGACCGTCGAGATCCGCCGCGAGGGACACGTCTGGCAGATGGAGTTCGCCCGCAGCCAGGTGACCAGCCCGCTGAAGAAACTCGGGGCCAGCAGCGAGACCGGCTCGACCCTCACCTTCAAGCCCGATCCGCAGATCTTTCCCGATGTCAATTTCCAGTACGACGCTCTGCAGCGTCGCCTGCAGGAACTCGCCTTCCTCAACAGCGGCGTCAAGATCCAGCTCATCGATGAACGTGACGGGCGCACCGACGAATTCTGCTACGCCGGTGGTCTCGCCGAGTTTGTCACCTGGTTGAACCGCACCGAGACCGTGCTGTTTCCCGAGGTGATCTCGGTCTCGGGAAGTGAGCCGATCGAGGTCGAGGGGATTCAGTCGGCCATCGAGGTCGATGTCGTCCTGCAGTACAACGAGGGGTACAACGAGAATGTCCGTTGCTTCGCCAACAACATTCCCAACCCCGATGGCGGGACGCACCTCTCGGGCTTCCGCAACGCGTTGACGCGGGCTCTCAACAGCTACGGCAAGAAAGAAAACCTCTTCAAGGACATTGAGCCCAGTGGCGATGACTTCCGCGAAGGGCTGACCTCCATCGTCTCGGTCAATCACCCCGACCCGCAGTTCCAGTCGCAGAACAAGACCAAGCTGCTCAACAACGATGTCGAGGGAGCGGTCGCCAAGGTGGTCTACGAGGTGCTGGTCAAGTACCTCGAAGAGCATCCCGCCACCGCCAAGCGGATCTGCGAAAAGGCCCGTTCGACCGCCGAGGCGCGCGAAGCGGCCCGCAAGGCCCGCGACATGGTCCGCCGCAAGGGTGCCCTCACGTCGGCCGGCCTTCCCGAAAAACTGCGCGACTGCCGTTCGCACGACCTGCAGTCGACCGAGCTGTTCCTGGTCGAGGGAGATTCGGCCGGCGGTTCGGCCGACACCGGGCGCGATTCCAACATCCAGGCGATCCTCCCGCTCCGTGGGAAGATCCTGAATGTCGAGAAGGCGCAGCAGCTCAAGATGCTCGAAAACGAGGAAATCATCGCCATATTCAAGGCGATTGGCATCACCCCCATGGGGTCCTCCGAGGAAATTGCCAAGCGCCGCTACGGCAAGGTCATCCTGATGACCGATGCCGATGTCGACGGCAGTCACATCCGCACCCTGCTGCTGACCCTGTTCTTCCGCCAGATGCGGCCGCTGGTCGCCGAAGGCTGCATCTACATCGCCCAACCGCCGCTGTACCGCGTCACGCAAAAGAAGAACATCCGCTACGTGCAGACCGCCGAGTCGATGATGCAGGAACTGGTCGGGCTGGGCCTGCATGCGACCCGCCTGGAATTCACCGACGGGACCCGTCTCGAGGGGGAACAACTGCAGAAGGTGGTTGGTCTCATCGACCAGATCGAGACCCCCCTGCGGACCATCGAACGCCGGGGGATCGACCTGCGGCCTCTCGCGGCCCGACACCTCAGCGAGCGTGGCCTGCTCCCCCGCTATCGCGTCTTTCTCGGCCGCCAGCAGCACTGGTTTGCCGACAAGGCACAGCTCGAAGCGTTCATCCAGGCGGAAGAGAAACGCCTGGGTCGGGAACTGCGCGTGGCGGACGCCAATCGGGAAGTGACTCCGCCCGCCCCCCCTCCGGTCCCCGGGACCGAAGCCGGGGCTGCTGCGGCTGTCCCCCAACTCCCCGAAGGACTGCTGCAGGTCTACGACCTTCATGAAACCCGCACCATCAACCTGCTGCTGCAGGAACTGGCCGGGTACGGCATTCGCCTCACGAATCTGCTGCCAGCCGGGGTGAAAAACGGACTGCCGATCTACCCCTACAAGCTCATCAACGACGATGAAGAAGTCCCGCTCTCGTCGCTTCGCGACCTCCTTCCCGAGTTGCGTCGCCTGGGCGAAAACGGTCTCAAGCTGACCCGCTTCAAGGGGCTGGGAGAAATGAACTCCGACGAACTGGGGATCACGACGATGGACCCCAAGACCCGGACTCTGCTCAAGGTCACGATGGACGATGCCGCCGCGGCTGATGAGATCTTCCGCGTTCTCATGGGGGACCTGGTCGAACCCCGCCGCGAATTCATCGAGAAGCATGCCCTCGAAGTGAAGGAACTCGACGTCTGATGTCTCACAAGGTTCGCCGAACGAACAGTTCTGTCGCTGTTTGGTGTGACTCCCCTTCATGAATGACATTGCCGCGACTGACCTGGTGATTCGCCCGGCCACTGCGTCCGACTGGCCGGTGGTGGTCGATTTCAATTGCCGACTTGCCGAGGAGAGCGAGGGGAAAGTCCTCGACCGGGCGCACATCGTTCCCGGAGTGCAGGCCCTGCTGGCCGACGCGTCAAAGGGGCGGTATTTCCTGGCCGAGCGCGACGGCCAGGTCGTCGGGCAGTTGATGCACACCCATGAGTGGAGCGACTGGCGCAACGGCGATATCTGGTGGCTGCAGAGTGTCTACGTGCATCCCGATCATCGCCGGCAGGGAGTCTTCCGGGCATTGTTCGAGCACCTGCAGTCGGAAGCCAAGTCGAATCCGGGGGTGGTGGGTCTGCGGCTGTATGTCGAACAGGACAACACCCGGGCCCATGCGACCTATGCCAACCTCGGGTTTGAGCCGGGAGGCTATTTTGTGCTGGAACAGTGGCATCGACGGGCAGTGCAGCGGTTGCCCGTCGAAGGGTGACATCCATGGAAGAGATCTTCGACGTCTGCGATGAACACGACCGGGTGATTGGCCAGGCACCCCGCTCCGAGGTGCACGCCCGCGGACTCCTCCATCGGGCGGTGCACGTCTTTGTGTTCAACAGTGCCGGCGAACTGCTGCTGCAGATGCGTTCGCGGCACAAGGACGAGGCTCCGCTGCAGTTCACCTCGTCGGCGTCCGGCCACCTGGGGACCGGTGAGACCTACGAAGCGGCCGCTCCCCGCGAGTTGCTTGAAGAACTGGGGATCGAAGCCCCGCTCGAGTACGTCTGCAAGCTCTCCGCCGCCCCCGAGACGGCCCGAGAACATACCGTGCTCTATCGCACGACCACCGATGCCCCGCCCGTCATCGACACCTTCGAAATCGATGCCGTGTCGTTCCATCCCCTCGCCGAGGTCGCCGCCTGGATCGAGCGCGAACCCTCCCGGTTCTCGGTCTGCTTTCAGACCCTCTTCGCCTGGTACTTCGAAAAGATCGCCGGCGGCCCCCCGCTGGACTTCTCCCACCTGCGATCCCGCCCGGTCGGGTCGTGACAGGAACGGCACATGCGTGACATCCGCGTCGGCACAGCCCAGTTCGAATACCGCAATGGCGATGTGGGCTACAACCTTGGCCGGATCCGCGAACTGATCCGCCAGGGGGTCGAGAAGGGAGCGGAACTGGTCTGCTTCCCCGAATGCTGCATCCAGGCCTACACCTTCGTGCAGACGTTTTCCCGGCAGCAACTGTGGGACCTGGCCGAACCGGTTCCCGATGGTCCGTCGGTCCGGTCGCTGATCAGCATGGCCCGGGAATTCGGGGTGGCCCTGGGGGCCGGGCTGTTCGAACGGAGCGGCGAACAGATTCACAACACGTATGTCGTGGTCAGTCCCGATGGGTTTGTCGCCCGGCATCGCAAGCTGCACACGTTTGTGAGCCGTTACCTCACCCCCGGCAACCAGTTCACAAACTTCGAGTTGCTCGGCTGCCAGTGGGGGGTCCTGATCTGTTACGACAACAATCTCCCCGAGAATGTGCGGGCGACCACCCTGCTGGGGGCCGAGATCATCCTCATGCCGCATGTCACCGGCTGCCTCCCATCGACCATGCCGGGGCGGGGAACGGTCGACCCGGCCCTGTGGCACAACCGGCATCGTGACCCGGTCCGGCTGCGCCAGGAATTGCAGGGCCCGAAGGGACGGGGTTGGTTGCTGCGGTGGCTCCCCACGCGCTGCTGGGAGAATGGCGTCTACGGGGTCTATTCCAATCCCATCGGTCTTGACGAGGGAGAGGTTCGCCCGGGGGGTTCGCTGATCCTCGATCCGTTCGGTGAGGTCCAGCAGGAATGCACCGAGCTGGGGGACCAGGTGGTGGTGGGGCTGTTGACCGCGGAAAAACTGTCGCTGTCGAGCGGTCGTCGCTATCTTCGAGCCCGCCGTCCCGAGTTGTATGGTAAACTGGTGGAACCAGGGACCGAGCCACCGGTGACCGAGCCGGGCTGGAAACTGAAGACCGATTCTCCGGGGACCTGATCCCCGCTGTTGACCCCGGGCTGGTCCCGGGAAAGTGGGATGCGATGAAGACACCCCGTACGATCCGATTGCGGCGCGGCCCCCGGCTGTTTGCCGTGCTCCCCACGGTTCTCACCCTGGGCAATGTGGTGTGTGGGTTTGGAGCGTTGACCTTTGCGGCGAAGGTTGGCATCGAGAAGACCGGCTGGGGGGGAGACGACGTCGGCTGCCTGTTCATTGCCGCCCTGTTGATCTTCGCCGCGATGCTGTTCGACATGCTCGACGGCCGGGCGGCCCGCTGGGCCAAGCAGAGCAGCCAGTTCGGGGCCGAGCTCGACAGCCTGTGTGACGCGGTCAGCTTTGGCGTGGCCCCCGCCTTCATGCTCATCAAGTTCTGTGCCCTTCCCTACACCGGGCCGTCGCTGCATCCCCGCGTTCTGTGGGGCATTGCCGTGCTGTATGTGATCTGTGCCATCCTCCGGCTCGCCCGATTCAACGTCGAGACCGAAGAGGACGACTCGCACAACTTCTTCAGCGGTCTTCCCTCGCCCGCCGCTGCTGGTGCGGTGGTGTCGTTCCTGGTCGCCTATCCCCTGCTCGAGTCCCTCGCCGTTGCCCCTCCCGTTGATGCCGACTGGTGGGAGCGGACCCTGCATTCGTTGATGTCGTGGGGAGCCCCCGCACTGCGGCTGGTCCTGCCGATGGTGACCCTGGCGTGTGCCTGCCTGATGGTCTCGCGGATCCGCTACTCGCATTTCTTCAACCGGTACTTCCGGGGTCGCAAGAGCTATGCCCACGTGCTGCTGGTGGTGCTGGGAATTGTGGTGGGGCTGATGGTCCGCGAGCTGGCGCTGCCGGTGATCTTCTGCGGGTTTGCCTTCAGCAGCCCGGCACGGGCGCTGTTCGACTGGCTGAGGGGGGCAACCCCGGCCATCCCTCCCGCGGCTCCCCAACCCGAGCAATCGGGCGCGACACCGCAGCTGCACAAGCTGCCCCCCGCCCAGTCACCGCCGGCGGGGTGAGACTTTGTGGGCCTGGCTCCCGCCGACCCCGTGCCAGCCCCCGTCTCATCTCCCTTGCCGTCCCGTTCCGTGCCACCCAGGGAACAGGCGTGTTTGTTGTTCCGTGGCCTGGGAACACCCCCTATGAGCCGTCGCTTTTACTCTCAAGATCTGCAGCCGACGACCGCCGAACTGACCCTCGCGGGAAGTGAAGGCCGGCATCTGGCCGTGGTGCTGCGGGGGGCACCGGGGGACCGGGTGACACTCTTCAACGGGCGGGGACTGCAGGCCGAGGGGACCGTGCGCCGCGTGGATGCCCAGGGGGTGCTGATCGAGATCACAGCCCACCTGCCGGCCACCGACCTGGACCGAAGGCGGATGACACTCGCGACTGCCGTCCCCAAAGGGGATCGGTTCGATTGGCTGGTCGAGAAGGCGACCGAGCTCGGAGTGGCCCGGCTGGTGCCGTTGGTGACAGCGCGCAGCGTGGTCGAGCCACGTGACACCCGCCTGGAAAAACTCCGCCGCGTGATTGTTGAGGCGAGCAAGCAATGTGGCCGCGATGACCTGCTCGAACTGGCACCGCTGACGCCGGTGGCCGCATTCCTGTCGCAGCCCTTTCCCGAGGGTTCGCTTTGGGTGGCGCATCCGGGAGGGGGGGCGATGCACCAGTTGGCCCCGGCCTGGCCCGGTGTTGTGACGTTCCTGATTGGACCCGAAGGGGGCTGGACCGACCAGGAAGTGGCCACGGCCACTGCCTGTGGCGCGGGGCTGCTGTCACTTGGTGCCAACCTGCTGCGGGTTGAGACGGCGGGGCTGGCGCTGGCGGCCATCGCCTGTTGCGGGTGATCGTGGGATGTGAGCGGCGAAGCACTGCACCCATGCGGATGGTTGGCAGCCTGTGTCCTGCTGTCCGGTCAGAGGTCTCCTGGGAGAACAAGTCAGGTCGGAGTCACCTCCGGTAGGATGAAGGAATTCCCATGACGATCCAGCCCCGGTTCACGGAACAGTCCGTGAGACAGCCTGATCCGAGCCATGATTTGGCCGGCCGCTGTGTCCTCGTCCGGGGGAGGTGAACGTACCCACTCGGGGGCGTTGCGCAATCCCTCGCGCGGTCTGTCGCTTGTTCGAACGCTGTTGTCAGCAAGCACCTTGTCGTATGGATTGATGTGGGAATGATCGACAAGTTAGGATCATTCCAGGAAGCCTTCACTCCACAATCCGGGGGCCGCGCGGTATTCCGCTCGGTCAAGGACACAGACCATGACCGCCAAGGTGCTGCAGCGGTTGGACCCCAGCGAAAAGCCCCTGTTCGATCTGGTCCGCGGCATCAACCTCAGGGAGATCGCAAATGCCGATTATGGCTTTGATGCAGACGAGCATGAGGCGGCACTGTCTGAAATCTGTGAGGGTCGTCTGACCATTCCCATCCCCTATTTTCCGGGGGAAGTCCTCGAATTGACTCGCTGGAGTCGCGACGGCGACCACTGGAACCGTCTGTTTGCGTGCACCATTCTCTTGCTGGCCGAGGCGCAGCCCGAGGGACAGGGTTTCGATGGCGCGGCTGATTCGACGATCATCCATCTGGTGGAGAGCGCGCTGGAACTTGGCGAAACAACAACGGCGGCGGCACTGCGGTTTCTGGCGTGGGGATTGGGACCAACGCGGTTCGACAATGAGACGCGGCCGTTCGCCGCGGTGGGCGTGTTGATCCTGGCGGTGGCAATGAAAACGTGTGATCCCGAGATCACGAAATACCTGTTCTCGGTCATCGATTCGCAATCGGACCTGCTCACTCGGCAAATCGCCTTTCGGCAATGCCTCAAGGCCGAGACTTGGCTGGAGGTCATCCGCCGGGTCTTGGTGCATTCGCCGCAGACCACCGAGGAGATCGCGATTTATGGAAGGCTGCTGGTGGGACACAACGGTGTGTGAGGGTCGAACGGCGGGGGACAGGGTGTGACATGGGGGGATGATCCTGCAGAAACGGCGAGTGAGGCGGCTCCTGGGTCTCGTGAGGATTGTTGGTCTGCCAGCAGACCACCCAGCACACAGGGCCAACCGAACAGCCCGGGCGGTGTCACGCTTCGTGGGACAAGCCCGCCAGGGGTGTTGCAGTTGGATCGCAAAGCATCTGTCGTCATGTGCGGGAACCGAAGCGAGCGGGCTTGGCAACCCTCTTGAAAAAGGGTTGTCCGCAGGTGCTCCCCAGCCGCGGGGCCTGCACCGTTCGGCGTTGTCGCGGGTAGTGGCCGGGCCGGTGTCTGTTTCGAGGGGGCATGACAACCGGGTCGTCGCGGGCGACCCGGTTGATTGTCTCCTCAAGTCACGCGAATTCCACATCACTCGTGGGTCATGCGCGAATGCATTTCTGAATGAGGGCACACCAGGCGCATCCGTACCTCTCACAGACGCCTCTGCTCGAGCACAACATCGCCTGCCGCGGTGTCACAAGGACAATCTGGCCTGCACGGCAGGGCCTCCCCGTCAAACGCTCAGTCACATCTCCCCGAGTGCGGAAGACCATGGAACCGCAGAGATCCAACGAACGAGCAAATGCCGGGCTGGGAAAACGGTCGCATTCACTGCTGGGCGAGAGACCACCGCATTGCCAGCGTGACCGTGCCGACCTCGAACAACCGACCACATTTCCAGAGCAGCGACCAACCTGGGGCAACACCCTCCACGTTGGCGCGAACAGCCCGAGGTAGGGACAAGCCGCGGGTCGAGTGAATTTGTCGATTGGCATGATGATACAGATGGTCTCATCCGGACGACCTTCCAAACAGCCGCAACCCGACGACCGCAGCGGGACGTCTCCGCCAGCAACACTTGGTGCACGGCGAACCCCACCCCCGACCCAACGCATCAACGCGAATTGTTGCTCTTGTGGAGTTGCGCGGTCTCTGGTACGGTCTTTGTGTGAGGTGAGCTTAGGGGCCGATCGCGGCCCGACTTCCTCACAAGAACGCTTTGCGAGAGTTGCGACGAATGGCTGAGGGAAAGATCAAGCGGCTGACTGACAAGGGTTTCGGATTTATCGAGACCGGAACCGACAAGGACATGTTCTTCCATTCGTCGAATGTTGAAGGCGTGCGTTTTGATGATCTGCGTGAGGGACAGCGGGTGACCTATACCCCCGGTCGCGGTCCCAAGGGTCCCCGGGCCGAGAACGTCCGCCCCGCCTAGGGCTGATGGTTCTTGATTCGGTCCTACGAATCTTGGCAGCCGATGAGCAATCATCGGCTGCTTTTTTATGCGCCGAACCTTTCACGCGCCGAACCAGGGTTGGCTCTGCTCCCCGAAGCAACCTGGACCGTCAGGCTGTCGGGTCAGCCGCACCGAGGTCCGAATCGAACACCGTGCGGCTGTGTGCCAAAACGGTCAGTTCTTCCGCCTGTCAGGGCGCCTGTGTGGCCACCAACAGCAGCCGGTCAAATGGCAGCAACACCCGCCCGTCCACCTGCCCTGGATATGCGAGGGCAATCTCCCGCCCATACTCGTTGAGGAATTCCTCCTGCTGTTCCGGGGACAGCAGATCGAGATAGGGACGCAACCCGGTCCCCCGGTACCATTCCACGATCGCCTCGGGTCCCGGCAGCACATGTTGGTACGTCGTCTGCCACAGGTCGAACTCGGCGACCCTCGGGGCCAGCAGGTCGTAATAGAAACCGGCGTCGTGCACGTACCACTCGCGCACTCCCCCGGCGGGAAACCGTTCTCTCCACGTTGACGAACGGGCCAGCTCCCGGGCAATCCGGTGGGCCGGTGCATCGAGATTGCACGGCACCTGCACGGCGAAACAACCCCCCGGTGCCAGGACCGCGAGCAACTGGGGAAAGACCCGCGCATGATCGGGGACCCACTGCAGGGCGGCATTCGAAAACACGAGGTTGTACCGTGCCGACAACGGACACCAGTGCGCGATGTCGTGCTGCTCGAAAACCGCCCGCATTCGCGTCCGCCACGCCGCTTCAACCATCGCCGGCGAACTGTCGATCCCCAGCAGCTCGGCCTGGGGCCATCTCTCGGCCAAAGCCCGCGTGCTGTTCCCCGGACCACAGCCGAGATCCACGATCCGCCCGGGGCTGGCCAGCGGGATCCGGGCGATCAAATCCCGGCAGGGGCGCGTGCGCTCGGCTTCGAACTTCAGGTACTGCTGCGAATTCCAACTCGGCATCCCGTTTCCACCTCCCTGCATTCCATCCGTCATCCATCAGCGAGATGACCGACCGCTGTTGAGGAACGACACGATCGCCTGCTCGACGGTGGGCCAGAGAATCTCGACAAATGCCGCACTCCCCGCATCGGTCAGGTGACAGGGATCGATGAAGTTCTCGCCGGTGTGCGGCAACGCCCCGTCCATGTCCAGCAGGTGCAGCGGTGCCAGCGGCGATCCTGGCGAGTCGGTCAGGCGTTCCTGCACCAGCGACCGGATCGCCTCGTTCTGCAGCCGCATCGCCCGCGCGACATACTCGGCCTTGCCCCACAACTCGGCCGCACACCGATTGCGTCCACGATGGGCGTAATCGAGTTCGTCGTCGCCAAACTTCTGCAGCGTGTAGTCGTCGGGAATGTGCCAGGCGAAGGTCAGCACCGCGAGTGGATCGGCACGTTCCCGGGCGAGGTCGCAGATCGTTGACAGGTTGGATCGCAGGCAGCGGGGTGTCTGGGGATCGGCGGCGAATTCCAACAATTCGGGATCGGGTGTCCCCAACCGGTTGCGGTCCAGTGCGCTCCGCACTCCCGCCGCGGCAACCCGGGAGAGCGAGGGGGTTCCTCCCGCCAGTTCCTCGGCAAACTGCCGGTACCAGATCGCGTGGGTGTAGTCGTCGCGAAAGAGTTCGGGCGGGCAACAGTTGAGCCGGGTGTCGTTGATCCCGTCATACACCACCACCAGGTCAAATTGCTGCCGGGCCAGGTGCTGGTACTGCAGCAGGCTGTCACGCGAGGTGAAGCTGGCCTGCCCCAGGTTGCACAACCGGTGGCGACCGGGCAGACGCTCGTCCAGCCGGCGCTGCAGCTCGGCTTCCACCCGACCCCAGGCAGGATCAAGCACCGAGCCCCCCAGCAGCAACAGGTCGAACCGGCCATCGGCCCGCGACGCGGGTTGATCGACCAGGCCGGCCTGGCGCAACCGGGGATAGTAGTGATCCCAGGCACTCGGGCGTTGCGAAAAGGGAACAGCCGAGCCCAGCCGCCAGAACAGCCGGCTCCCCAGCCACAACACTCCCCAGCAAAAGCCGACATACAACCCCAGAAACAGCAACCGTCGCCCCCGGGAGCGTGGCAGGCGCGGTCGCCAGCCAGCGCCCGGTGGGCTGGCCGACCGAGTGGGGGCGTCACGGCTGGGGGAAGGGGAGTGCACGTCAGTCATCACCGGCAAATTCTAATCGAATCCCCGCGAGGCTGGCACAATCGGCCGACGTCCCCCCACGGGATCGTGGTCCGCGGGTCGTGCGTCGGCCTGGTCCCCGTTGGCTCCCCCTGCCCCCCACCGGTATACTGCCCGTCTCCCCGGGGTGGCGTTCCCCCGGGATCGTGGCGTTGGTGAACCGTGTGACACCCTCCCTGGTGGTCCGTTCCATGACCCGCTTGGTTCTCCCGCTGCGAAGTGCCGGCGTCGCCCGCCTGATGCTGCTGGGCCTTGTCGCCTGCGGAACGTGGCTCGCCTGCGGACCCGGGTCGATCTCCCACGCCGCCGAAGATTCCACCCCCGACGTGACGGTGGTCTCGCTGCGGGTTGAACCAGCCACCCCGACGCTGTCGGGCTCGAACCGCCGGCAGCAGTTGCTGGTCACCGGGGTGTGTGATGACGGTCGCGAGATCGATCTCACCCACTCGGCTCAGATCGAACTGCTCTCCCCCAGCAACACCGCAACCGAGTCCCCCGAGACGCCGATCGCCCGCCTTGAAGAGGCCCGCCTCGTGGGACTGCGCGACGGGCAGGCCACTCTCAGGGTCACCTGGCGGCAAGCCACCTGGCAGGGACCCCTTGTCGTTGCCGGGGTGGAAACTCCGCCACCCGTCGATTTCGGGCGCGATGTGAATCCCATTCTCACCCGACTCGGCTGCAACAGCGGTGGCTGCCATGGCCGGGCCAGCGGACAGAATGGCTTCAAGCTCTCGGTCTTCGGGTTTGACAACGCGTTTGACTTTGAGGCGATTGTCCACCAGGCCCGCGGCCGGCGCGTGAACACCTCCAACGCCGCCGACAGCCTCATTCTCACCAAGCCCGCCGGCATCGTCCCCCACGGCGGTGGCCAGCGCCTCAGGAAAGATTCGCTCGACTACGAGGTGTTGCTCCACTGGATCGAACAGGGGTTGCTCCCCGCCGACCCGCAGGTCCCCCACCTTGTCGGGTTGGAAGTCCGTCCGGGCGAACGCGTGCTGTGGGCGGGGGCCACCCAGCAGATCCTCGCCACGGCCCGGTTCTCCGACGGCTCGCTGCGTGACGTGACCCATGCCGCGTTCTACTCGTCCAACGCGCCGCATGTGGCCGAGGTCGATCCCCAGGGTGTGATTCGCATCGGGCACAACCCCGGCGAGGCGGCGATTACCGTCAACTACATGGGGCAGGTGGCGGCGGTGCAGGTGCAATCCCCCCGGGGAGGATCTCCCTCGCTGCAGCCCGACCCTCCCGCCAACAACACGATCGACACCCTCGTCTGGGCCAAGCTGCGGAAGATGGGGCTCACCCCGTCCGGGCTCTGCGATGATGCCACATTTCTGCGGCGGGTCTCGCTTGATCTGCTGGGGACGCTGCCGACCCCCGACGAGGTGGAAGGCTTCCTGAACGATTCCAATCCGCGCCGCCGCGAACGGTGGATCGACCACCTGCTGACCCGTGACGAATTCGCCGACTTCTGGTCGCTCAAGTGGGCCGACATTTTGCTGGTTGACCGCGAGAAGCTGGGTGACCGGGGGGCATTCGAATTCCATCGCTGGCTCCGCAGCCAGTTCGCCCACAATCGTCCGTACGATCAATGGGTGCGTGAACTGCTCACCGCCACGGGGGACTCGGCCAAGTTCGGGCCGGTCAATTTCTTCCGCTCGGCCGAATCCCCCGATGCCCTCGCCCGCACCATCAGCCAGGCCTTTCTGGGGGTCCGCGTCGAATGCGCCCAGTGCCACCATCACCCCTTTGAGAAGTGGTCGCAGGAAGACTATTACAGCCTCGCCGCGTTCTTCAACGGGCTCGAGATGCGGCCCCTGGGCAAAGACCGCGTGCTGGTGTTTCACCCCGGCTATCGCGACCTGACCATTCCCCAGACCACCACGGTGGTCACCGCCCATGCCCTGGATGCCCCTGTGTCCGACCGGCTCAAGTCGGGCGACCCGCGGGGGATTCTGGCCGATTGGCTCACCGCACGCGAGAACCCCTGGTTTGCCCGTCTGGCGGTCAACCGGCTCTGGAAGCATTTCCTCGGGCGGGGACTGGTCGAGGCCGAAGATGACCTGCGTTCAACCAATCCCCCCACCAATGGCCCCCTGCTCGATCATCTCGCCCACGAGCTCGTCCAGTCGGGGTTTGATCTCAAGCACGTCATGCGGCTCATCCTCAACAGCCGCGTCTACCAGCTCTCCAGTGAGGCCACCCCCAACAACCAGGATGACGAGCAGAACTTCTCGCATCACGTCATCCGCCGCCAGTCGGCCGAGGTGCTGCTGGATGCCATCAGCCAGGTGACCGGGGTCCAGGAAAGTTTCCCGGGCCGCCCCGAGGGAACCCGGGCGATCGCCCTCTGGAACAATCGCCTGCCATCGTACTTCCTCGAGATCTTCGGTCGTCCCGAACGAAACACCCCCTGCGAATGTGGCCGTTCGAGCGACCCGACGATGGCCCAGGCCCTGCACCTGATGAACGCCCCCGAGGTTGAGGCGAAGATCGCCCATCCCCAGGGTCGCGTCGCCCGGCTGTTGGCCGAGGGGAAGTCCCCCGACGAGATCGTCGAACAACTGACACTCGCTGCGATCGGACGCCCCCCCGACGAACGCCAGAAAGCGATCGCCCGCAAGCTGTTTGAGTCAGCCCCGCGGCGCGAGGCGGCCGAAGATTACCTCTGGACCCTGCTCAACTCGTACGACTTCGTACTGATCAAATAGGACCCCGTCCCATGGCCCATTCCTACTGTGATGGAATCGACCGCCGCGGCTTCTTCAAGGTCGGCTCGCTGGGGGGCTTGACCCTGGCCGAGACGCTGCGGCTGCAGGCTCTCTCGGCGGCCGAGATTCCCCCGGAAAAGCGGCAGGACGTCAACTGCATCTTCATCTTCATCATCGGCGGGATGGCCCACCAGGACATGTGGGATCCCAAGCCCGAAGCCCCTGCCGAGATCCGGGGGGACTTCACTCCCATCCAGACCAATGTCCCCGGGATGCAGGTCACCAACATCCTGCCGAAGATGGCCCAGGTCGCCGACCAGTTCGCCATCCTCCGCGGCCTGACCCACAGCGATCCCGACCACACCGCCGGGTATCACGTGATGATGACCGGGGCCCATCCCGGTGTTGGCGGCAACTTCAACCGGAACAAGCAGGACAACAA
>DNUF01000020.1:14454-19835 GCA_003508595.1 Planctomycetaceae bacterium | reverse complement strand
GCCCTCCCCCCCTACATCTCGGTCCCGAACTTCCTCAACAGTGGCGGCCCCGCGTTCTTCGGAGCCAGCCACGCCCCCTTCGTCATCGAATCGGACCCCGCCTCTCCCGAGTTCTCGGTCCGCGATATCGTACTGCCCGAGGGAGTCGCCACCGACCGCAGCCAGCGCCGCCAGGGGGCCCTCCGTGAGATCAACCGGCTCGAAGCGGCTGCCGACAGGGCAAGTGCGACGGTCCAGGCGGTCGATGTCTTCCAGGAGAAGGCCTACAACCTCATGACCTCGCAGAAGGCCCGTGTCGCCTTCGATATCTCTCGCGAAAGCCAGGAGACCCGTGAGGCCTATGGCATGACCAGCCTCGGCCAGTGCTGCCTGCTGGGCCGCCGCATGGTCGAGGCGGGCTGCCGGTTTGTCGCGATTGAAAACGGTCACTGGGACACCCATCGCAAAAACACCATGAGCCTGCGGGACCTGCTGGTCCCCGCTCTCGACCAGGGAGTCTCGGCGCTGCTGAAGGACCTCAAGGACCGGGGCCTGCTCGACTCGACGCTGGTGGTGCTGACCACCGAGTTCGGCCGCACCCCCCGCATCAACCAGATGGCCGGCCGCGATCACTGGCCCCAGGCCTTCTCGATCGTGATGGCGGGTGCCGGGATCCGCGGCGGCAACGTCATCGGTGCGACCGACTCGCAGGCGGCCTACGTCACCGACCGGCCGGTCACTCCCCCCGACATGGCGGCCACAGTCCTCAAGATGCTGGGGATCGATCCCGAGATCGTCGTCCACACTCCCGTGGGACGACCGATTCAGCTTGCCAATGGCGGCCGACCCGTCCACGAATTGCTGTAGGTCGTCCCTCCCGCCGCCCGCCCCCCCTGCCCCGCCTTGTCTCCTCGTTCCCTACGGTCTCGCCCCATGACTGCCCGCCGTGGCGCTTCACCGGTTCTGATGGGTGCCTGGGGCCTGCTGCTGCTGTCAGTCGCCCCGGCGGTCACGGTCGCCCAGCAGGTGCCGACCGAGCCCGCCAGCACCCACATCTTCCCCGCCGGGGGGCGTCGCGGCACGACGGTCGACATCCGCGTGGGGGGCGAGTTTCTCCCGCCCCATACCCGCCTGCACCTGGTCGGCGACGGAATCTCCGCCCCGGCTGAACTGGGTCCACCCGCTGCCGCGCACTACGAACCCTCCCCCCGCCGTAAACCCGGGGGGACACCCATCAACTATCCCCGCGAATTCCAGTCGCAGATCACCATCGCCAGTGATGCCCAGCCCGGCCAACGGCTGTGGCGGGTCTCTTCGGCCCGGGGCGGGACCGGGGGACGGCCCTTCATCGTGGGTGATCTCCCCGAGGTCATCGAGCACGAGTCGAACTCGACTCCCGAAACGGCCGAGTCGATCACGCTGCCCGTCACGCTCAACGGCCAGATCGCCGGCGAGCAGGATCACGACCACTTCACCTTCCCCCTCGCGGCGGGCGAGCTCGTCTGCATCGACGTCGCCGCCAATCGTCTCGGCTCGCCACTCGATCCGCTGGTCGAGGTCTATGGTCCGCAGGGGCAGAAAATCGCTGTCGAAGAACTGCGGCACGGGAGCGACCCGGTCGTGCTGTTCCGTGCCGTCGAGGGGGGAACCCACCGGGTCCTCTTCGCCAATCTCAATTTCCAGGGAGGACCGCAATACGTCTATCGGGCGACCCTCACCACCGCCCCGGCACTCCTCACCCCCTTCCCGGCCGGAGGACAGGCCGGGACGACTGTCCCCTTTCGGCTGCTGCCCCTTTCGAGCCAGGAGACACGCCTCGCGCAAGAGCATCAGCAACTTCTCCCCGCCCAACCCGGCATCCCCCTGCTCTTCTCTCCGTCGGGTGGTCCCGCCGAGCGCATCGAGCTGCAGGTGCACGAACACCCCGTCGGGGTCGAGTTGGAGCCGAATGACACGCTGGCCCAGGCGAATCGCATTGCTCACCCCGTCATCCAGTACGGCCGGTTGACGAACCGGGACGATGTCGACGGGTATCGCTTCACCGCCACCGCCGGCGAGGCGCTGACCATTGCCTGTCGGGAGGTCCCCGGGGGGATGGGCAGCCTGCCAGTCGTGCAGGTGGTCGATGCCAACGGAGGCGAGCTGGCCCGGGCGAGTGCCGTCGAGCTCTACCCGCGCCCCTGCCGTCTGGAATGGAAAGCCCCGGCTGCCGGCGAGTATGTCATCCGCGTGCGCGATGGGGGTCCCGCCACCCGCGAGACGGTCTACGCCCTGTCGGTGACGGCCACCGTCTCCGATCTCACGCTCACCGCCACCACCGACATCCTCAATGTCGTGCAGGGAAACCGGGCCGAGCTGGAACTCAGGATCGACCGGCAGGGGGGGTTGGCAGTGCCGATCGATCTCGAGATCGACGGTCTCCCCGAGGGGATGAAGGCCGAGCCGTTGCAGATTCCCCCGCAGGGGGACACCTTCCGCCTCGCCCTGATTGCGAGCGATGACACCCGTCCCGGCGACAGTCGGCTGCGCATCCGCGGACGGGCGAAACTGGGGGACTCAACGCTTGAGCGCACGGTGGGGGCCATCCATCTGGGGCATGACCTCGAAGGGGTGTCGGTCGGCTCGTCGCAGACTGATCACGTGCAGCTGACCGTCCGGCACAGGCAGGTATTTCGGCTCTACTGCAGCGAGGCGTACCAGTATGCCCATCGGGGAACGATCTATCCGTACCTGATGGAGGTCGAACGGATGAACGGGTTCGATGGGCCGATCCGGATCCAGATGGGGGACCGGCAGATCATGGATCACGACGGCGTTCAGGTGCAGGATGCCGAGTTCCCCGCCGGGGTCTCACAGATCATGCTGCCGCTGTATCTCCCCGAGACGATGCACATCAACATCCAGCCGCATTCCAACATCTACGCCCAGGGATACGTGGAGTTCACCGACCGCTGGGGACAGACGCAGAGCATGCTGCAGGTCTCCGAGATGCGGTGCATGATTCGCCCGCTGCCGACGGTCGCGAAACTGCGCAGCCGTGAGCGCGCAGTCTCCCTGAACCCCGGCCAGTCGCAACAGGTGGTGCTGCAGCTGGACCGCACGAGCCTGTTTACGGCCCCACTGCAGGTTGAGTTGAAAGATCCACCAATGGGAATCCATCTCGAACCGCTGACGATTGCCGAAGGTCAGACCGCTGCCGTCGCCACCCTGCGGGCCGACGCCAACGCCACCTGGCCCGCCGGTTCGAAACTGATCCTCCGCGGCACGGGCGTGCTTCCCCCCGGCACCCCCGGTACCCACGTCATCACCGAGGTCACCCTCCCCATCGTGGAATAGGCTTTCCGCCTGCGAGTCCAGGAATCGGTCTCTCGCCCCACCTCAAAAAAAGTATCCGGACAATTTGAAAAACGGAGCCTCACGAAATCGGAACCGCCCAACTGGCGGTCAATGATAAGCGGGGGGTCAGGTGAAGCAGTTGGCGGCCGATTGAAAGACCACGGGACCCGCCACCGGCGTACCCCATCGCACCGGACCCGCGATGCGGACGGGTGCCGCCGGCGCAGCCACATACAATCCCGCCCGATACTTCTCGAGCAGCAGGTTCCAGTCTTCGGCCACCAGTGGAGCCGACGCGCGGTGGATCTGCAGCTTGAGTTTCTTCTCAATCACCGAGACGCGGGGCAGGGGGCTGGAACCAAACTGCCGCCAGACCCGTTCTCCCTTCTCGGTCGAGGTGTCGATCACCGCCACGACGTAATTCGCGAGCAGGTCACGCCGATGCTGGCTGCGCGTCAGCATCTCCGCCTCCACCCGCGACCCCGTCGAATCGGGACCTGGATTGAGGACAATCAGCAGGGGAAGCTGGCGCTCCTGCGCCTCTTTCCATGCCGTGCCGTAATCGGTATGAATCGTCTGTTCAGAAGGACCGGTCGCCAACACGGCGGCCAGACAAAAAACTGCCACAGAGGCATGCATGCTGCGGGAACTCCACTCGACTGTTGCCGTCGACTTCGACCCACCGAAGCCGCCAGTTCGAATGCGTTCGCCTTCGTCTCTCCACGAGCGCCAGGCCCCAGCCAGGAACGCGCGATTGAGCCTCAACTCTCGTGGCTGCTGTCCCGACTGTCAACTGAACAGTCCCCGCAACTGGGACCACTGCCCCAGATTCGCTGGTGCACACTGGCGGAATAAGTTCGCCAGTCCCCGCAGATTTCCAGTTTGTCGAGATACGCGACGATGCCCGTGCTGAATGCGGCGATGGCCGAACGGTTGCGGGGCGAGTCCATCCGCCGGATTGCCGTCATCAAGCCAAGTGCCCTCGGCGATGTGGTCCAGTCCCTCCCGCTTGCGCGCGTCTTTCAGACCGCCTGGCCTGGGTCCGAGATCCACTGGGTCATCAATCGCGAGTTCGAGAGCCTGCTGAGCGGGCATCCCTGTCTGGCGGGAACCATTCCCTTTCAACGTCGGGGGGGATTCACGCGGTACCTCCGTCTGCTGTCGGACCTGCGCTCCCGAAAGTTCGACCTGGTGTTTGATCTCCAGGGTCTGTTGCGGACGGGCGTGATGACCCGGGCCACCGGCGCCCGGTATCGGCTTGGTCTGCAGACGGCGCGGGAGGGATCGCACCTCGCCTGCACCGGGCTGATTCCCGCGACCGAACGCTCGGTCCCGGCCCACGCCCGCTATTGGCGGGTGGCCGAATGGCTCGGGCTCGGACATGTCTCCCGCGATCTCGAACTGGCCCTGTCGGACCAGGACCGGGACTGGGCCGAAGATGTGCTGCGCGGCCTGCCGCAACCGGTGGTCGCCGTCCATGCCGGGGCCGCCTGGGTCACCAAGCGCTGGCCCCCGGCCCAGTTCGCCCAGGCGCTGGAGGGACTGGCGGGAACGGCCATCCTCGTCGGCTCGGGGGGCGAACGGCCCCTGGCCGAGGAGGTGACGGCCGGCCTGCAGAACTCCCGCACCCGCGTTGTGAACCTGGCGGGGCAGACGTCGTTGAAGCAGCTCGCGGCCCTGCTCGGGCGGGTCCGGGCCGTCCTGTCGAACGATTCGGGACCAATGCACCTGGCGGCCGGTTTGGGGACACCGGTCGTGGGGCTCTTCACCTGCACGAGTCCCGTGCAATCGGGCCCGGTGGGAACCGGTCACGAGTTGGTCGCCACGACGGTCGACTGTGCCGCCAGTTACCGGAAGGTCTGCCCGCATCCCGGCGAGCGGCAGCATGCCTGTTTCCCGGCTCTCGAAGCAGCCCGTGTGCGCAGTGCCCTCGGGGAGGTCTTGTCACGGGATGACCGTGACCAGGGCGGCACTGGTCCCGCGTCCGCGTAAGGCGTGATCCCTGGATGTGTCTGGGGAGCCGTGCTGCGGGGCAGGGGGGTCAAAGAACGCACCGCCAAAGAACG
>DNUF01000020.1:0-14258 GCA_003508595.1 Planctomycetaceae bacterium | reverse complement strand
AAGAACGCACCGCCAAAGAACGCAACAGGGGGTTGGCGAGAACCAACCCCCTGCAGGCGTCGAATCAGTGGTGGAATCAGGAGATTCTCACCGGTCGCAGATTACTGACCGCAGCGGGCGGCAGTGCGGGCCGCGGGCTGGGCACAGGGATCAGCGACACACACGGTGACGGGAACCTGGCGGCAGACCGTCTTGGGCACGCAGCGGGTCTGCGTCACGCAGATCTCGCGGGGCACGCAACGGGTGACGTAGGTGTAGGTCGTGTAGTTGACCTGCCGGGGGACGCAGTGAGCCACGCGACGGGTGCGGGTCTCGGAGACCATCTGGCAGGTGGTGTAGGGGATCCGGCGGGTGCAGACCTGCGTGGTCATGGTGCAGGTGGTGCAGGGAACTCGACGGGTACAGACCTGGGTCACAGTCCGACAGGTCCGGTAGGGGATCCGACGGGTGCAGACCTGGGTGGTCATGGTGCAGGTGGTGTAGGGGATCTGACGACGGCAGACCTGCTGCTCCATGTGACAGACAGTGTAGGGAACGCTCCGGCTGGTGGTGTAGGGAACCTGCTTGCAGACCGTGTAGGGGACCTGGCAAGTCTGTTCTTCCGACACCCACCGGGTGCAGGTCACGGGAACCTGCTCGGTGCGGGGGACCCAGACCTTCTTGCAGCAGATGGTCGGGGGACACTGCCGGCATTCGACACGGCAGCAACCGGGGATGTAGCAGCAGCAGCAGGTGCAGGGATCGAAGACCCACTGGCCGGGATCCTGGACGGTCACCTGGTAGGTGGCGCCGGGAATGGTCTCGGTGGTGGTCTGCCAATCGCCGGTGCAGATCGTCTTGTAGGTGGTTTCCGTCACAGGCCGGCAGGTGGTCTGGGTGACGGTGCGGTAGTGGGTCTCACGAACCGTCTGGAAGCAGGTCTGCTGCACTTCACGGTACAGCGTCTGGTAGACCGGCCGGCACACGGTGTAGGCACATTCGCGGTACTGGGTCTGGTAGACCGGGCGACAGACCGTGTACTGCTCTTCGCGGTAGTGGGTCTCGTAGACCGGCCGGCTGACCGTGTACTGCTCTTCGCGGTAGGTGGTCTGGTAAACCGGGCGACAGACGGTGTACTGCTCTTCGCGGTACTGGGTCTGGTAGACCGGCCGGCAGACGGTGTACGGCTCTTCGGTGTAGCAGGTGTCGTACACGGTCTTGGTGCACTGCTGCGGAACTGGTTCGCAGACCGTGTCATAGACCGTCTTCTTGCAGGTGTAGGTCTCGGGCTCCCAGACCGTCTCCTGCACTGTCTTGTAGCAGGTCACCATGCGCACGGGAGGAGCGCAGACCTCGCTGGGGGCGCTGCAGGCACTGGCACATCGTTTGAAGCTTGCCGCACCGCAATAGCAGGCGGAGGCTTCCCCGGCGAAGCCAATGGCCAGCAGCACGGCCATCAGCACGGGGGAGGAGGTTCTGAGTCGCATGGGATGATTCCTGACCACTGACAACGCTCTGACATTGTTTCGACACGGGGAGCACACTCTCCCCAACACCGAATAGGTTCGACCGACAAACCCACCCCACTAAACCCAAGCCGTGTATTTTTGCCACACCCCATATTGCCCCCAGTCGTCCATGCCAGAAATGCCGTCTGTAGTGGCTGGCGAGCCTGGGGGCTTTGTCAATCCCCCCACCTTGACCCAAGTCCCCCACAGCCACGCCCGCCTCCGCTGGACCTGGATCGGAAAAGCCTGTGTCCCCCGGGCGGCAAAACTCTTGAATCGAAAACCCAATGTGCTCCCACCCAGAAAAGCGCTCTTGGGGACCAGCAAAGACGTGACGGGAGCGCGAACCTCCGTGTTCGCCACCGCTGGGTGATGCCAGACCAAAGGCGTCCTGGGGGGCCAGATGCGACACTCGCCGAGAATGAACGCCATCTGGTTTACCAGACGCCGTTCGAGCAACCTTGGGGGGGGCCATTGGCCGGGCTTCCACCATGAAGCTGACGCATCACGTTCGCCACCGCTGGACCTGGATCAAAAAACCATCGTCCCCCGGGCGGACAAAACCCTTGGATCCAAAAACAATGGACGCCCGCCAAAGGCAATCTCGCCAGGAAACATCAAAGACGTGACGGGAGCGCGAACCTCCGTGTTCGCCACCGCTGGGTGACGCCTGACCAAAGGCGTCGTGGGGGGCCAAATTTGGCTTTCGTCGGAAACAGGCCGTGTCTCGGATACCAGACGCCGTTCGAGCGACCTTGGGGGGGTCCATCGGCCACGCTTCCACCATGAAGCTGACGCATCACGTTCGCCACCGCTGGACTTGGATCAAAAAACCATCGTCGACGGGGCGGACAGAAACCTTGCATTCCCCCATCAAACACGGCGACATCCAGCTTGAGAACCGACCAAAAACTGATATTCTGTATGTATTGTGCGCACGTCCATATGTTCCGACCAGCGAATCATGGCACGCTCCCACCGTTACCCACCCCGGCGACGCATGGCCAAGGGGATCATCGAAATCGAAGGACAACCGACGATTGTTTACGACACGATCTGCACCCGGGGCCGCAGGGCATGGTTGGCGAATCCCGAGGTACACGAACTGCTGATCGATATCTGGACGAAGGCGACAGCCTGGCTGGTGGGTCGGTACATGATTATGCCGGACCACATCCACCTGTTCGCCGGCTATCGGGACGGATTGATTTCTTTTTATGACTGGGAAAAGTATTGGAAATCGCAGTTCTCCATTCGGTTTGCCCGACCGGAGTGCCGGTTTCTGATGCGCAGTTTCGATCACCGGGTGCGGAGTGCGGCGTCGTACGAGGCCCAGTGGCGGTACATCCAGGAAAACCCGGTGAGGGCGGGATTGGTCAAGCGGTCGGAAGAGCGGCCGTTCCAGGGGGAGATTCACGTGTTGCGTTGGGATTGAGTTGGGCATGATTCCGATTCAGGTCTTTGGAGTCCCCAACGGGGCGCGTGCCTTCGGAACGACGCCCAGCGGAGGCGAACACGGAGGTTCGCGCTCCCGTCACCCGGTTGTTGGTCCCATGGGAGGTTGTGCGTTCATGGGAAGCACATTGGGATTTGATCCAGGGTTGTCTCGCGGCCCGACGGGGTCGTGTCTTCTGCACGGCCTCGCAACACTCCGAACCCAGACATCCCGTCACGGTCACGCCGGTTTGACGCACAGGCTGAAGAGCCTCTGCCACGAAAGGTAAGACGGGAGCGCGAACCTCCGTGTTCGCCACCGCTGGACCTGGATCAGAAAACCATCGTCCCCCGGGCGAACAAATCCCCTGGATCGAAAACCAATGGACGCCCGCCAAAGGCAATCTTGCTTGGAAATGTCAAAGACGTGACGGGAGCGCGAACCTCCGTGTTCGCCACCGCTGGACCTGGATCAGAAAACCATCGTCCCCCGGGGGAACAAAACCCCTGGATCGAAAACCAATGGACGCCCGCCAAACGCAATCTCTCCGGGAAACATCAAAGACGTGACGGGAGCGCGAACCTCTGTGTTCGCCACCGCTGGGTGATGCCTGACCAAAGGCGTTCTGGGGGGCCAAATGCGACAATCGCCGAGAATGAACGCCATCTGGTTTACCAGACGCCGTTCGAGCAACCTTGGGGGGTCCATCGGCCATGCTTCCACCATGAAGCTGACGCATCACGTTCGCCTTGGAGGGATGGCCCCTTCGGCCAACGACACTGCGTCAAATATGCTCCACCACCGTATGCGGCTCAAAGCGCACCTTCGGCGCCTGGGCCGCCGGGTCGTCGGCCGCGCGGTAACCCGCCGTGGCGACGACGCGGGCGCTGTAGCCCTTGGCCGGCAGGCCCAGCAGGTCGTCGTACTTCGCGCCGTCGAAGCCCTCCATCGGGCAGGCGTCGATTCCCAGCAGAGCGGCTGAGGTCAGGAAGACTCCCAGGGCGATGTAGACCTGCCGGCTCAGCCAGTTGTCGAGGTCGCCCCCAGGCCGGTTCATCGAACCCAGCATCATCTGCCGCAGGCCGTCCAGCTTCTCCCGCGGCACTCCCCGCACCCTGCTGATCCGGTCGATGTGCCGTTCCACGTCGGCCTCCCCCGGATTGTGCTTCACCGCAAACACCACCAGGTGCGAGGCATCGGTGATCTGCGGCTGGTTCCACGACAGTTCCCGCAGTTTCTGCCGCAGATGCGGATCGTCAATCACAAAAAACCGCCACGGCTGCAACCCAAACGACGAGGGGGACAAAATCACCGCGTCTTCCAATGTCTGCCAGTCCGCCGGACTGATCCGCCGCTGCGAATCGAACTTCTTCGTGGCATACCGCCAGCGCAGTTGAGACAGCAATTGATGAGCGGGAATCGGGTTCATGGCAGACAATCGTGCGACAGTGAGAGCAGGACCAGGCAACGGCAGCCCCCACAGGCCAGGGCCGGTGGGGTTGAACGGCCGAATTATAGAGGCTCGCCACGCTGGACTCGATGGCTCCACGAGGGCGTCGCGGTCAGCCTAAGCCGATCGAAGCGACGGGCCGTGCGGAGGGGCGACTCGTTCCGCCGATTTCCCGGCGGTATACTGCGGGACCCGGGGCGCGGCCGCCCCGGATGCACCTGCAAGTCTGTCCCCCCCGTTTCTGTCCTGCCTGTTCACAATCATGACCGACACCATCACCCTGGGAGTTCACGGAGCCGCTGGCCGGATGGGGCAGCGCATTGTCGCCCTGGCCGCGAAGGATCCCGTCTTCCAGCTCAAGGCGGCCCTCGAAGCGGCCGGTTCGCCGCACCTGGGGAAAGATGCCGGGGAACTCGCGGGGGTGGGCCGCCTCGACGTCCCCGTCACCAGCACGCTCGACCACCGGGTCGATGTGATCATCGACTTCTCGGTTCCCCAGGCGGCCGTCGGCATCGCCAACCTGTGTGCCGAGCGCCAGATCCCGCTCGTCATGGCCACAACCGGCCTCGAAGGCGAAGCCCGCGACCAGGTCCTGGCCGCCGCTCAGACCACCCCGTTGCTCATCTCCCCCAGCATGAGCCTGGCGGTCAATCTCACCATGAAGCTGGTCCGCGAGGCGGCCCGCATTCTCAAGAACGTTCCCGAAGGGGTCGATGTCGAGGTCATCGAACGCCACCACCGTTTCAAGGAAGATGCCCCCAGCGGCACCGCCCTGCGGTTCGGCCAGATCGTGGCCGAAGAAATGCAGCAGACCTCGCACGTGCATGGTCGCCACGGCCGTCCCGGTCTGCGTCCCCGCGACGAAATCGGCTACCACGCCCTGCGCGTCGGTGACAACGTCGGCGAGCACATGATCGTCTTCGGCCTGATGGGCGAAACAATCGACATTTCGGTCAAGAGTCACACCCGCGACAGCTACGCCTACGGAGCCCTCGCCGCGGCCAAGTTCCTCGCCTCCCGCAAGCCCGGCCTCTACTCGATGGCCGATGTGATGGGGTTCTGACCCGCGATTCCCCGCAATCCGCCCGTCTCTCCCCGATCCGCCCCCCGGGGCAATTCCCCGGATCGTGGTCCCCCGTGACGGCTTCCGCGCACCTCGTGCGCGGCCTGGGCCGGGTGACGCCCTTGGCCCTCGCAATCATCCCCCCCGGCCCTCCGGGAACGACCCGTGGGCTGGAGATCGGAAAGATTGCGACCGGGCGGGCGCGACTGGGTGAAAGGCGGCAGGGGGGGCTGACAACGCCCGCAGCGCGCTGTCGGGGAAGGAATCGGTGCCGGTCGTCCCACTCCTGGCGGGTCGGCTGGCCTACAATGGAAGAAGTCTCTTCCGACTCTTTTGCGGGCCTTTGTCATGACCGAACTGCGCACCCCCCAGCCGTTGCCTTACCGCAACGTCGAGAACTTCAAGTTCGTCTATCCGACACTCTCCCGCCGCAGCAAGGGGATCTCGGTCGGCGTCAATCTCAACCCCGACAAGGTCTGCAACTTCGACTGCATCTATTGCCAGGTCGACCGCCGCAGCGAGGCCGAGACGAAGTTCGTTGAACTCGACCGCCTGCTCGAGGAGCTCAACTGGATGCTGCAGGAGGTCGAGACCGGGCACATCTTTGCCGAGGGACGGTTCGCCAATACCCCGGCCGACCGTCGGCGGGTCAACGACATCGCCTTCGCTGGAGAAGGGGAACCTACCACCTACAAGAACTTCGACCAGATTGTCGAGGCGGTGGCCAATCTCAAGCGCCGGCACGGGCTCGACCACGTCAAGATGGTGCTGATCACCAACGCCAGCATGTTCCATCGCCCGGTGGTCCAGCGGGCGCTCGAGATTCTCGACGCCAACCAGGGAGAGATCTGGGCCAAGCTCGAAGCGGGGACCGAGGCCTACTTCAAACTGGTTGACCGCACGGTCATCCCCTTCCGGCAGATTCTCGACAACATTCTCGCCGCGGCCCGGGTTCGTCCCCTGGTGATCCAGGCACTGTTCATGCGGGTGCATGGAGAACCCCCTCCCCCCGAAGAGATCACCGCCTGGTGCGGCCGTCTGCGCGACATCGTCCAGGGGGGCGGCCAGCTCAAGCTGGTGCAGGTCTACACGGTCGCCCGCCGACCGGCCGAAGACTTCGTCGCCCCGCTGACCAATCCCGAACTCGACGAAATCGCCCGGCAGGTCCGCGAGCTCGGTCTTGCGGCCGAGATCTACGGTTCCAACTGAGTCCCGGTCCCGGGGTGCGGACTCATCCCCGCGCGGTTATCGCCGCATCTCAAGCCGGAACGTGTGTGAAGTCCCCTTCCGTTCCACCTCGACCTCCACGCTGTCTCCCACGGGAATCTCGTTGAGGGCGTACCGCAGCAGGTCGGTCTCGCGGCGAAACGTCTGACCGGCAAACCGCACCAGCAGGTCGCCTTCGAGAAACCCCGCCTTGTGTCCCTGGTCGTGCGGGGCATATTTCCCCGCATGCTGCAGGTAAAGCCCGGTCCGGTCGGCCGGAAGTCCGAGCTTCTCACGCTGCGCGTCGTCCAGTTCCTTGAAGTAGAGCCCCCCGACGGCCATCCGCCGCAGTTCCCAGCTGGACGCCCGCCACGCGATGTCATCCGCCCGCCGCCAGTGTCGGGGCAGCTCCAGCGTGATGGCTTTCGACTCCCCGCCGCGCAGCAGTTGCACGGTCACCCGCCCGCCTCCCGCGGGGATCCGGTGCAGCACCCATTGCACGTCGGCCATCGAGAGAATCGGCTGGTTGTTGAGCCGGCGGAGCTCGTCCCCCGGCTGCAGACCCGCCCGGCTGGCCGCGCTTCCCTCCGCCACCCTCCGCACGGTTCCCCGGGTCTGCGGATCGAGCGTCAGCCCCACCGCCCGGGGATGTGGATGGGGGAACAGCAGTTCTTCGGGCAGAATCCCCCCTCCATCCCGGGCGGCCTGTCGCTGGGCGTCCCCAATCATATGGCAGTGGATGCAGCTCTGAACGACGTTTCCCTCATACTGGAGTTGGGCGGTGTACTTCTCACGGAACTTCGGAAATTCGTGCGGGGTGGAAAACTCAGGCGCAGGACCCCGCTTGCCCACGAGGTTCCCCCGCTCGGCAGCAGGCAGCCGGTGCAGCTCCAGTGCTCCCTCCATCGCCCTCGCCAGCCCCTCGATCGAAACATCGTCGGCCCACTGGATCTGGTCCGACCGGGTGCCGAAGCGGCCGTAGATCGTCCCCTCGGCATTCAGGAAGAAGACGGCAAACGACTGGTCGGTGTCGAACTGGAAGAGACGCAGATCCAGGTTGTTCGCCGCGACCAGCCGGACCCGCACGAACTGATCCAGCAGCGGCCGTACCTCGGCATGCTGCTCGATCAGCTCTTCATCCAGTTTCACACACTGTTCACACGGCAGGCAACGCAGTGCGACCAGCAACGGCCGACCGGTCTGCCGAGCTTCGGCCAGCCCGCGGTCGAGATCGTTGTAGATCCAGAATCCCTCGGCCAGAACTTTCTCGCGATCGGCCAGCACCTTCTGTTGCCGGGTCGGCTTCTCCTGCGCCCGCAGCGAAGAAGGCGTCACTGCCAGCAGTGCGATGAACAGACCAAAGAGGCGGATACGGTGAGGCATCGGGGGGCATCCTCGGGCAAAAGGAGTCGGGAAGTCCTCGGCACTGTTGTGACGGCCATGTCGGACCAGAGCCGTGAGACCGCAGCCTCACATCGTCCGCCCACCGTCAACCGCCAGGCACTGGCCGGTGGTGAGGCTGGTTCCCGCCGCGAGGTAGTAGATCGTGTCGGCAATGTCTTCGGGGTAGGCGGGGCGCTGCAGCGGATAGCTGGCAGTGCGGGCGTTGAGTTGTTCTTCGGTCATCACGGCCCGCAGCCAGCGGGTGTCGATCGGACCGGGGCAGACGGCATTCACCCGGATCTCGGGACCCAGCACCCGGGCCAGCGATCGGGTCATCGTGTTGAGGGCCCCCTTGCTGGCGGCATAGGCGATGCTCGATCCCTCGCCGCCGATCCCCGCCACGCTGCTGACGTTGACGATCGCCCCGCCCCCCGACTTCTTCATCAGCGGAGTCGCCGCCCGGGTGACGAAGAACGGGCCCTTCAGGTTCACCTGGAGAATGCGGTCCCACTTGTCTTCCGTCAGGGCCTCGAAGTCGGCATGGTCGACGAACCACGTGCAGGCGGCGTTGTTCACCAGCACGTCCAGCCGGCCAAATTCCCGCTCGATCGTCTGCAGCATCCCCCGCACTTCGGCATCGACCCCGACATCCGCCTTGATCAGCAGCCCGCGCACGCCGCAATCGGTGACCAGCTGCAGGGTCTCGCGGGCCTCGGCTTCGCTGCGCGAGTAGTTGACCACGACGTGATAGCCATTCTGGGCAAACCGCAGGGCAGCCGCCCGCCCCACGCCAGTGGCCGATCCGGTGACGAGCACGACCTTGTTGTTGGAACTCGACATGGCAGGTGGGTTTCCGCAGAGGAGGGAGAAACGGGTGGGAAAACGGGGTGGCAGAGAGCGCGTCGGCCCATGGCCCGGGTCGGGGCTGATGAAGCGGCGGACCCAGCCGTCGGGCTTGTCCGGGGATGATAGGGACCCGGTCCGCCTCGCGACAGGAACGGACGCCACTCCCGCACCAAGACGGGCCGCCGGCGGCAGGGACAGCCGCCGACGGCACGCAGCCGCCCGGCCCGAATGCGTGAGACCGGTCTCCGGGTTTCCGACACGCCATCGCGGGTGGTTTCCGGACTCCTCACGCGACGTTACAATCACGGTCCCGGGCGATTAGCTCAGCTGGTTAGAGCGCCATGCTTACACCGTGGATGTCGGGGGTTCGAATCCCTCATCGCCCATTCGACCACCTCTCCCCGCGCCGGCATTCTTCGTCGAGCGCCTCGACGAGGCGACCGCAGGAACTCACCCGCTCCGCGATCGTCCCCTCCCTCCCCCGATCCCCCCAACGACTCCCCGCAGGGTGCCCGCGCACCCGTGGCCTGCTGGATTCTCGTCCGGCCACTGCAACCCACCTGCGAATCCGGTATCTTCGCCAGAGTCAACCCGTCAAGAACCCGGTTCCTGCGAGTCGGAAGGTCCTCACCCCCGTTTCCGCCACGCACCACGACTCTCTACCAGGGATTCCGATCGCTTCATGTCCCCCCTTCAGATCAGCACCACGCGCGACGGCAACACCGCCACGCTCTGTCTCACCGGGCGCCTGGACGCGACGACCGCCGGGGTCCTGGCCTCGGCCATCCCCACCGATCCCGACCTGCGCCGACTGATTCTCGACCTGGGGGGCTGTCCCTATGTGTCGAGTGGCGGTATCCGCGAGATCCTCAATCCCCGGGCACGGCTTGCCCGCCTCGGCGGTGCGGTCGAGCTGGTCAACGTACAGCCCGAAGTTCGTCGCGTGTTCGAGCTGACCGGGCTCACCGAGATCCTCGTCATCCGCGACAAGCCGCGTGAGATCAGGCTGGAAGGACTTCCGTTCCTGTCTGAAGGGGTCTTCGGCGAAGTCTTCCGCGTCGACGAAGAGACGATTGTGAAGCTCTACCGCGAGGGTGTGGACCCCTCCCTGGTCGAGCGCGAGAAGCAGTACTCCCGGGCGGCGTTCGTCGCCGGGATCCCGACGGCGATTTCCCTCGACCTCGTGACCTGCGGCAACCGCTTCGGCATTACCTATGAAATGCTCGGCGGCGATTCGCTGTCGTCCCTCATGCAGCGCGAGCCCGAACGGCTGGACGACCACGCGCAGCTCCTCGCCACCCTCGCCCGAACCATTCACGCCACCCAGGCCGATCCCGCTGTGCTCCCCGACATCAAGGCGGCGGCAAACGGCTGGCTTGATCGCCTGGCTCCCCTCTTCGGGGCTGATGACATCGCCTTTCTGCGCGGCCGGGTGGCCACGATTCCCGACGCGACGACCTGCGTCCACTTCGACCTCCACGGCGGCAATGTCATGGTCTGCCAGGGAAAGCCGGTGGTCATCGACATGGGAGACTTCTCGCGCGGCAGCCCCCTCTTCGATCTCGGTCTCCTCGAGACCATCTACTCGCCCGTGGTCGGGATTTGCGAACGCGTGACAAAGCTGCCGAACGCGATCGGTGCCCGGTTCCTCGAGTTGTTTCACAACCACTACTTCGCAGGCCTCCCGGCAGCCGAGCGCGAGCACTTCGAACGGGACCGCGCGTTCTATGCCTCGCTCCGCCTCTTTCACTCCATCCCGCTGCTCGACGCCATCCCCGACTTCCAGGCGCAGCTCATCCAGATCGTTCGCGAACGGCTCATTCCCAGCATACGCACCACGTAGGGGGAAGATCACACATCGGTCACCGTTCCCCCGGCAAGCAGCACCGGCTTCCCATTCCGGCGAGCCAGTCGCTGCTGGCACCCCTCTCAACGTGACTCAACGCCGTGACCCAGGTCCGCGACGTCGCGACGTCGCCGCGTTCCCCACAGAGCAGAACCCCCAGCTGCCTCATCTGCCGGGTGAATGAGGCCCGTCTTCCCGGCCAATTCCCGCGAATCGGCGCGGTCGCTGGATGGGGGGACAGACAAAATGGCGCGGTTCCGCGCTCTGGGGAGGCAGTGCGGTTGAGCCCGTGTGGTTTCTTCAGTGCGGTTGTTGTCTCCTCTCTCCGGATCACCGGGCATGGACGTGACTTCTTCTTCCCCGGCGCAGAACCGATCGCCAACCGGTCCTGGCAGCAATCCCGCTCCCCGACTGCAGGAGGCCGGGATCGACGTCACTGCGTATGATCCCCCCGCGCTCACCCCACCCATCTGGGGGGCAATCGAAGAGCGGGTCCTGGCGGTGCGCGGATACGACAACCGCTGGGAATTGGCCTGTGCCCTGCCGCAACGGTGTGGACAACGGTTGGAGGCGGGGGAATCGGCCGAGCAGGTGCTGGCGTGGTTGCGGCATTCCGCTGTCAGCCGGCTGTTGCAGGACCGGCGCAGCGTGCGGATGGCGGTCATCGACTCATCGCTCCCTCTCCCCCTGGTCGAGCGGGTCGCCACGCTGCAGCGGCGGTTGGGGCGGTGGTCCCCGGGGCGCTTGCGGCGGGCCGAGCGGGACCGGGCCCTCGTTCAGTGCTGCGAAGATTGGGCTGCCCGCCTCGCCGGGGGAACCCCTCCCGAGACCCTGCTGCACGAGCCGGTGCAGACCCAGGTCCGGCAGTTGCGGAACGAGCAGTGGGGCCAGCGGAGCTGGCTGTCGCGGCTGGTCGGGCGGTGTCGTCAGGCGGTCACCTGGACGCTGCTGTCGAGCGGCCTGGTGTATGCGCTGCTGTGGGTCCGCCTGGCACTGTTGCAGCCCCGGTCCCACGAGGGAGATCTGCTCGACGCTCTCGATCAGGTGACCCGGCAGATTCCGGTCGAGCAACGGGCGTGGCCCCTGGTGAAACGCTTCTCGGAATCCGAAAACTCGTCGTTGCTCGCGCGTTCGCAGTTGCTGGCGAAAGCGGCACTGACCCAGGGGCCGTCCCATCCCAATTGGCCCCAGGCTCGCGAACAGCTGGCCGCGCTGGCAGAGTTCCTGGAACTGCTGGTGGAGGCGTCGCGCAAGCCCCACCTGGGATACCTGTATCGCGACTGGCCGCAGCAGGCGAACCTGCTGCCGAACGTCCAGGTGGCCGTGTCGTATTACCGATGGCAATTGGTCTGGCTCTCCACCTCGCTGCAATTGCTGCAGGGGGAGTCGCATCGCGCACTGGAGCAGTCCGCTCCCGACCGCGCAGCCGACATGGCGATTGCGGCGCTCCGCCTCGCCCGTCTGGCGGCCCGTCAAGACAACTCGCCGACCCTGCAGGAACTGGGAGAAGGGGCCATCCTGCAGATTGTCGATCAGATGGGTCAACTCGGTGAGTCGGGGCAGTTGCCCATCTCCGTGCTGGACCGGCTGCACGACGCGCTGGCGGAACCTCAGCCCGAATCGACTCCCGTTCCGGTCGATGTCGACCAGATCCTGTCTGATCAACTCGACCGCTGTTACTCGACGGGGGAGAACGGCGCGATCACGCGACCGGGGCTCGAACTGCTCGTGGCCGAATCGTACGTGGCGGGGGGAGTGTCGCCGGTGGTGCAATGGATGTGGTGGCCCTGGCTGGCCCAGTATGTGGCGGGTGGCGGGAATCCGTTCGCCTCCCAGGTCCAGCCGCTCGGCCCGGTGATCGCCCCCCTGATGATTCGGCGACAGGCGGCCCGGGCGGAGTTGCAGCAGCGGGTCGCGGCGGCCCGGCGGAAAGCCGAGTCGTCCGACGACTTCGCCGACTTCGACCAGTACCTGGCCGACGAAGTCACGGCTTTGACCGACACCGACTGGTCGCGGCTGCACTACTCCCCCGTGATCGCGACGTTGCAGTCGAGTGCCGCCGTGCTGCGCGAGGTGATCGCCCCCGCGATCGACACCCGGCGGCGGCGGGGGGCGGAGGGAGCCGTGGCCGTGCGGTTGGCTCTCGCCCGGCACCGCCAGCGGACGGGGGTCTTTCCTGAGAGTCTGAGCGCGCTGGTGCCGGTCGATCTGCCGGAACTCCCCCGCGATCCCTTCGACGGTCAGCCCCTGCGGGCCCGGCGACAGGGAGACTGGCTGATCCTGTATTCGGTCGGTGAGAATGGCAGCGACGAAACGGCCGGTTGGACTCAGTCCAATCCGCAGCGGCCCGTCCATCCCCAGGACCTGAAGCTGGGGGAAGTCAACACCGCCACCGACCCGGTGCCCCTCCCCGGTGAGCCGAGACCTGCTGACCAGGTCCCCGCTCCCCAGGCCGAGTCACCCCGTCCCTGACTCGGGGAGAACGCCCCTTGCCGATGGACTCGGAGAAGTCCTCCGAGTTGAACTGCGATCGATCTCAGCGGCCGAGTGGCATCACCAGCGGCCCGCCTCAGTTCACCGTTTCGGTTCCTCCGTTGTTCAGGTCACTGATCGAATCCCCGGTGAACTGCCAGAACCAGTCGAGACCCAGACCACCGGCGAGGGTGTCCAGCATCGTCGAGCTGTCGGTCAGCACGGTCAGCGAGTTCAGTTTGGAGGAACCGTTGAGGCCACCACCATTCTTGAGGTTCGTGATCCGGCTGGCATAGGTCAGATCGAGCCGGGTCCATTCGTCCCAGATCGCCTTGATCGCCGTCCGATCGATGACCTTCGTCGACTCGCTGAAGTAGGTCGTCAGCCCGCCGATGACGATGTCTTCATCGTCGCCGCCGTTGAGGTTGTCGTTGCCAGTCCCGCCAAAGAGCAGGTCCCGACCGGCGAGCCCCGTGATCGTGTCGTTCCCCGCTCCGCCGAAGATGACGTTGGCCAGGGCATTCCCGGTCAGCGTGTCGGCCTGCGATGAGCCGATGAGCATTTCGATCGCATCCCCGGCACTCAGCGTGAGGGACAGATTGGCATTCACCACCTGCGTGGTGGTCAGGCCCAGGTTGACCGTCACGGCGACCGTTGTGGTCGAGAGATCGATCAGGTCCAGGCCTTCACCAGCCGTTTCCACGACCGAGTCGGTTCCCAACGCGGCATTCGCGGCGAAGACGTAGCTGTCATCCCCCAACCCACCGGCGAGGGTATCGTTCCCCGCCAGGCCGACCAGCGTGTCGTTGCCGGCCCCCCCCGTGAGCACGTTGGCCAGTGTGGTCCCGGTCAGCACGTCATTCCCGCCGCCACCGATTGCGTTCTCGAAGGCGGTGGCCAACCCCAGGACCAGCGACAGGTTGGCATTCACCACCTGTGCTCCCGTGGTCCCCAGGTTGAGCGTCACGGCGGTCGATGTGGTTCCCGAGAAGTCGAGCGTATCGGTCCCCCCCGCCGATTCATTCAGCGTGTCGGTTCCCAACGCGCTGTTCGCGGCGAAGACGTAGGTG
>DNUF01000010.1:23412-29660 GCA_003508595.1 Planctomycetaceae bacterium | reverse complement strand
GGAGTTTTAATTGTCGCTATACAGGCACCGCCGTTTTCGGGCTTGATGACGAATTCACCCCCATGGCACCACACACCACACACCACACATCGATTCACCAGGTCGCACGAAACTGCGGGCCGAACCTTTCCTGACAAGAATTTCTAGGGGGGCCTGCGTTGGGCCCGGCTCATGAAAACCGAACTCCCTCGTGCCCCGTATAGCCGCCGGTCGGCGTACGCTCCCCGGTCTACAGTCCTCGCGACCCACTGCCCCGTGCGGCTACGGCAACCCGGGCGAGGATCGACAAGTCCTTTCGACCTGACCGACGCCTCGGGCGTCCCCGTTTGTTCCCCGTGGCTGCATGGTCCTGACCTGTGGCCCCATTCGGACCGGCACGATTTCCTGTTCCCTAAGTCAAATGCGGGTCAATGTTTGTGAAACGAAGGCCCACATTCCTGAAGGCCTGGGCTTGAAATGACATCCATTCACTCATACAGTTGATTGAAACAAGCGTTTGAATGGATTCTTCCTCCCGGTCATGCTGTGATGGTCGACACAACGAAGCAGCGCCTGATTGATGCCGCCGGGGCCATTTTCGCCGAGAAAGGATACGAGGCGGCCAGCATTCGCGAGATCTGCCAGTTGGCGGACGCGAACATTGCTGCAGTGAATTATCACTTCGCCGGCAAACGTGCGTTGTACGTTGCCGCAGTGCGGCACGCGCAGTGCTGCCGGCAGGAGGATGTGCCGTTTCCCGAGTTTCCCCCCGATCTGGCACCGGCGGACCAACTGCGCGCCCTCATTGGCGTGATGTTTGAGCGGATGCTTTCGCCTCACCGGCCGCAGTGGCATCTCGAACTGATGTTGCGGGAACTCGCCCGGCCCACCGAAGCGTGTGTGGCGGTCGTGGACGATTACATCCGTCCGATGTCCGACACGCTGCTGGCAATTCTCAATCAACTGCTGCCGGCGGATCTCACCGAAGAGCAACGCTGGATGATTGGATTCAGCACGGTGGCCCAGGTGCTGTTTTACTACACCCATCAGCCCATCATTCGGGTGTTGATGCAAAGTCGCGACGGCGAGGCCCTGCCGCTCGATCAACTGGCGGACCACGTCACGCGGTTCACGCTGGCGGCGATTGGAGCGGGGCCGGCTGTAGTGGCGGCTGGTGGTTCGCCGACTGGTGTTTCGCCGGCGGGGTCCCACTCCGTGAAGGTCGCCAGCGGGAGAGACGCATGAACTGGGTCGCCTGGAAGATGTTGACGGGAGATCGCGCGAAATACCTGGGAACGGTGTTTGGCGTGGCGTTTGGCGTGCTGCTGATCTCGCAGCAGACCTCGATCTTTGTGGCGCTGATGCGCAGGACGGCGCACACGGCAATTGACGTGCGCGACGCCTCGGTGTGGGTAATGGACCCCCATCAGCAGAATGCCGACGAAATCAAGCCGCTCTCTGAGAGCGATTTGAATCGCGTGCGGGGCGTGCCGGGGGTCGCCTGGGGGGTGCGGTATTTCAAAAGTCTGGCGCGGGCCAAAATCGAAACGGGAGATTTCCGGCAGGTCATTCTGATCGGCCTGGATGATCACACCATGGTGGGGGCACCGGTGAAGATGGTGGAGGGCTCGCTGGCGAATCTGCGGCGGCCCGACGCCATCATCGTCGACAAGGCGGGATACGAATACCTGTGGGGCCAGGAGCCGATTCGCCTGGGGCGCACGCTGGAGATGAACGACCGGCGTGCGGTGCTGGTCGGCATCTGCGATGTGACCGCCCCGTTCCAGACGTTTCCCGTGGTCTATTCGCGCTATTCACAGGCGGTTCAGTTTGTCGCCGCCGAGCGAAAAGTGATGTCGTTTGTGCTGGCGAAGCCTCAGCCCGAACTCACACCCGAAACGGTGGCCCGCCGGATCGAGGCGCAGACCGGCTTGATGGCGAAGACGCGCACGGAATTTCTGTGGTTCATCGTCGGATACTACCTGCGCAGCACGGGGATTCCGATCAACTTCGGCATCACGATCGCGTTGGGGTTCATCGTGGGGACCGCGATTGCCGGGCAGACATTTTATCTCTTCACTCTCGAGAACCTGAAGCAATTTGGAGCGCTGAAGGCGATGGGAGTGAGCAATCGGCGGCTGACCGGGATGGTGCTGCTGCAGGCATCGGTGGTCGGGCTGATTGGGTATGGTCTGGGGATGGGGATGACAGCTGCGTTCTTCGAATCGACCAGCACTGTCACGGCGCTGGCGGGATTTTATCTGCCGTGGCAGGTGGCCGTGTTGGCCGCGGTGGCGGTCGCGCTGATCATTGTGCTGGCCAGCCTGCTCAGTCTGCGCAAAGTGCTGGTGCTGGAACCGGCGGTCGTGTTCCGCGGTTGAAAGAGAACAAGATGACGGCGACGCTGCACGAAAAATTCGAGTCTGGCCCGCAGACGCGTGAGACGGCGATTGTGTGCCGGGGGATCTCCAAGGAGTTCGGCAAGGGAGAGACCCGGGTTCGCGCGCTGCAAGAGATCGATGTCGAGATCTTCGCCAGTGAACTCACGCTGTTGGTGGGGCCCAGCGGCTGCGGCAAGACGACGCTCATTTCGATCATCGCCGGGCTGCTCAATCCCACGGCGGGAGACATCGAACTGTTCGGGCTGTCGCAGGCGCAACTGCGGGGGGCGAAGCTGGTGCAGTTTCGCGCCGAGTCGGTCGGGTTCGTGTTTCAACAGTACAACCTGCTGCCGTCGCTGACGGCGGTCGAGAACGTCGCGGTTCCGTTGCTCATCCAGGGAATGGCACGGCCCGAGGCGTTGAACGCGGCGCGAGTCGCGCTCGACGCCGTCGATTTGCACGCCGCGGCGCGGCAGTTTCCGAATCAGTTGTCGGGGGGGCAGCAGCAGCGGGTGGCGATTGCGCGGGCGCTGGTTCATCAGCCGCGGCTGCTGGTGTGCGATGAGCCCACGGCGGCGCTCGATGCCAAATCGGGCCAGGTGGTGATGGATCTGTTGAAGAGAGTCGCCGTACAACCTGGCCGGGCGGTCATTGTGGTGACCCACGACGATCGCGTCTTCGGGTATGGCGACCGCATGATCGCCATGGCGGATGGGCGGGTGGTCTCGGTGTCGGATGAATCGCCACCACGTCGCGCAGGAGAGAAATGAGCCATGAATCGCAGTGTTCCTGCCGATGCTGGCCGTCGTGGCCTTCAGCTTCATGTCGTGGCATCTGGCGAAGTCGCATCAGGCAACGCCGGAGGTCGAGCCGCCGGTGGCCCCGAGCCGGAACCCGTTTGCGGATACCATCGCCGGAGCCGGCCTGGTGGAGCCGCGGTCAGAGAACATCAAGGTGGCGGCTGTGGTCCCGGGGACCGTCGCGAGCGTCTGTGTGCGTGTCGGCCAGCAGGTGGAGGTTGGGGAGGTGTTGTTTCGGCTGGACGACCGGCAACGGCAGGCCGATCTGCGGGTGCAACAGGCGGCTTTGGCGGAAGCGGAAGCGAACTTGCGGCGGGCTCAACAAGCGCCACGAGCCGAAGATCTGCCACCCAGCGCCGCCCGCCTCGAGAAAGCCCGGGCCGAGCTGGCGGCCCAGAAAGACTTGTGGGATCGCGCCAAGGAACTGGTCGCCCGGAAAGTGCTGAGCCAGGAGGAGTTTTTCCAACGGCAGCAGGCCTATCTGGCGGCGAAGGCGACCTACACTCAGGTGGAAGCGGAAGACGATCGACTGCGGTCCGGTACGTGGACAGCGGATCTCACCATTCTGGAGGCGCAGGTGGGTCGAGCGCAGAGTCTGCTGCGGCAGGCCGAGGTGGAGCTTGACCGGTTGCAGATTCGGGCGCCGATCGATGGCACCGTCTTGAAGGTCGATGTGCGCCCCGGTGAGTACGTGGGGACGCCGCCAGGACAGACGCTGCTGGTGTTGGGCGAGATCGGACAACTTCACGTGCGCGTCGATATTGACGAGCAGGATCTGCCGCGATTTCGCCCCGGGCTGCCGGGCATCGGCTACGTTCGGGGAGATGCGAACTCGCCCATCACGCTGACATTTGTCCGCGTGGAACCGTACGCGGAGCCGAAGAAGTCGCTCACCAACGCCGGGAATGAGCGGGTTGACACCCGGGTCTTGCAGGTGGTCTACGCCCTGGAGAACCCGGCCTCGGTCGTCTACGTCGGCCAGCAACTGGACGTGTTCCTGGACGCGAGGACGGCTCTGGCGGAGCGGCCGGCGGAAACCGTCGACTGACGCCAGGCCGATGCCGTCTTCAAGCTGCAAACCCGAATCAGAACCTGCTCCGCTGTGCTTGGAATGACATTCGGATTCGTGCGGGTTCACATCAGCCAGATCGGCAGTCTCTTCGAACCGGGGCCGTTACCGGACGGCCTGAATGCCGGTCCAGTCGGCATCCCGAGCCAGTCTGGAAACACAAGGGTGATTGACGTCCGAGTCGTGATGCGCGACCGACAACGACTGGAGCATGCACGCGGCAGAGACCGGGAATGAAGGCGACGACGGCGAGGCGAGTCATCTCCCGCAGCGTGTTCAGGAAGAGGTTGGCGAGTTGTGGTGTGGAAGCGGATATGAAACTCTGCAGAGTAAATATGGACCTGACCCTAATGGCACTGCCGTCTGGGGCGCAGGGATTTACGGCGATGGCCGACGCGCTGGCGACAGGGTGGGGCACCTGGGTCGGGTGGTCGTGGCGGACAGCATTGGTGAGCAACGTGCGTCAGGGATGAATGGGGGCGGTTGTTTTCCGTGGTGGAAGGTCTGTGCGCGCAGCGGTGGTACGCACGCGCGAGAGGCAGGTGCTGGTGGATCCGCTGTGAAGCTGTCAGCGGGCACCCAAAACCGGCCAGTGAGGGGCGTCTGATAATCGGCCAGTGGGGTGAGAGGGTTCGTGAGTCGTACGTTGGGTGTTGTGCACCCAGTGGAGTCGACGATGGCGAACGAGATCAGCATGTCCCAGAAACAGACGATTGCGGTACTGCACGCCCAGAGCCTCTCCAATCGGTCGATTGCCAGGATGTTGGCCTTGTACCGGCAGACAGTCGGCCGCCAGGTGTGGACTGTCTTGCGTTCTATAACGATCGCATTCCAACTATAAATCCAGATATCATGTTGGACCGCTTGGGAGAGGGGCTGGCCGAGTGACATTTCTCGAACGCATAGAGATGGAGGGCCGTCCCTTTCCTCAACCGTTGCCGGTGCGCAGTAGCCTGCTCCTGGAGAAGTTGGCCACGTACGGCTATCGCTTCAAGGACTTGGGAAACAATCGGGTCATTTCTCTCGACGACACTTTTGAGGCAAGTCGCCTGGGAGCGATCCAGCGTATCGTCGACCATGAAGGCTGGGATGTGTCTGTCTCTCAAACCGTTTGGACAGAGTTTTCTGATCGTGACTTCGAACTCGCCCCACTGTGGCAGACCAATTTCACGGATTGCTGGATCGATGAGATTGATTTCTCCGTAATCTGTCCCGGTTGCAAAAGAGAATTCGTTGCTGTCGATACAAATCGACGTGTCGAACATCTAAAGTCAAGTAAACCGCTGCTCAGCGTCAACGGTCAATTCGAGAATGTTTCCGCTGAAGTCAAAACACAAATGGAATCCTCTCTGGTTGGCGCTTCATTCTACCCCTTTGACCACCAAGACAGGTATTTCTACCTCCGGTCAAGGAGTGTGCTGTCCCCTTTGTTAGTCCGAGATGACGAGGCTCTCGACTACAAAGGAACATGCGCGGATTGCAAGCGCCCGATGTTCCGGATCTTCTTCGGCCCACTCCGTTTTCCCAAGACCTGCTGTTCGGGTGAGGACGTCGTGATGGAGTCATTTCACAATAGTTGCCTCTTCACACCGAAGGCGTTTCGACTACTCAAGACATTTCATCGCCGCCTGATCCGGGCTGGACTGGCTTTCTTGGAATAGCCTTCACTCTATGCTTGCACGGATTGCAAGAAAGATGGGGGGGCCTTGGATACCGTCAGTGCATGGCGTATCCAAGCAGGATCGCCGATCCGGTCTCTTGCAGTGAGCGCCACAAAGTCGATCCAGGAGGACCTCTTCATGTTGTTCGTGGGTCAACTCCATTCAGTGGCATCTGCCGTGCGACCCACCGCCAGCGGTCGGCTGCTCCTGAGGCGGCCATCAAGGCGTTCGATCACTTCCCGGAAAAGTACGGTGCCAAGTACGACCAGGCGTGTGAGATCCTCAAGAAGGACCATGACGTCCTACTCACTTTCAATGACTTCCCCGCATCGCACTGGAGACACCTGCGGACCACCAA
>DNUF01000010.1:0-23101 GCA_003508595.1 Planctomycetaceae bacterium | reverse complement strand
GCCAGCCTGGTCATGATGTTCAAGTCGGCCCAGTCCGCGGCCAAGCACTGGCGCAAACTCAATTCCCCCGAACTCATCCTCTCCCTTGTCGAGGGGAATGTCCTCACCGACGCAGTCCCATAGCTCACTCACGCCGCCTCATCCTCATTCCTCAGAACACAACTCTTGACAATACCTCGTTCAATCACGCTCCACGTTTCATCCGACCCCAGTCGCGCAGTCATCCTTGGGTTCCTCCTTGAATACAAAAGTCTTCCAGTCCTTGCCCGAGCTTAGACCACACCACCTGCCTTCAGCATTGATCCAAGATTTGAGAGGCGTTTGAACTCAATCCCAGCACAACCTTTGGGTAGCCGGGTTTTGATATCTTTCCCGTGCCATGGGCCTTTTGCGTGTTGCAATCATTGTCGTGACTTTTGCAGTACGCGGTTCGAGTTTTCACTGGCCTTTGCGATCGGTTTATCAGGCTCTTGGATGGTGATGTCGCGGGTGAGATCATTCGACCATTCGCGCCAATCCGTAGCCCCAAAGCCACCATTGTCCCGGAGTCGTGATTCATCCGGAGCCACGGTGCACCTGGAGTCACCATTCATCAACAACACGAGGTTGTTGCGGAATCGGACGTCAGGGGTGAAGGTCGCGGATGCCGTGGGGGAGGTGGTAGAGCGAGTGGATCTCGTTGTCGGTGAGGGGGCGGTCGAAGACAGCGAGGTCATCGAGGTGGCCGACGTAGGCGGCTCCCAGTACCAGCAGCACCTGCTCGGGATTCCAGTCGAAGGTGAGGTCCCAGTTCTCAATGGTTCCCTGCAGCTTGCCATTGATGTGCATTCGCCCGATCTGCGGACGCGATTTGTCATTCACATTCTCGAGCGAGAAAACCACATGCGTCCAGGCCTCACGCGAAAAGGGAGCCTTCTCGACCTGAACCATCGGCCGTTTCGCAAACGGGATCTCGGCCCACTGCACATTGTCGGGATTCCAGATGTGGAAGAGCGGACGGATCGCGTAGCGGAAGAAGCGTGGGGTCTCGTCCTTGGACCATTCCAAAAAGACAAACCCCTTCTTCAGGTCATCGCCCACAATCTGCACTGGATCGCAGTAGCCGGGCTCGAGGTCCCGATCGGGATCGAGCTTCAGCCAGACCGAGACGGAGGTTCCCCATCGGCGATTGCTGTATCCCAGCACGCCGGCATCGCGATAGGCGGGGCGGTGGTTGTTCTTCCGGGTAAAGTGCAGGCCACCGCCGTACTTCCCCCCATCGGCGACCAGTTGCACTTCGGCGGTCGGTCCGGCGGGGATCAGACTGGCCCCCTGCTGCACATAGCACCTGGAATCCCCACGGGAATAGTCGGCATCCAGCGAGCTGTCGAATGAGGCGTGCAGCGTGAGGGCCTCGGCCAAGGCCGCCTGCTGCTGGCGGTCCGCAGCCGACAGGATCTGCCGGGCTTCCGCTGCGCCGATATCACGCACGAAGATATTGCGCCATCGAATTTCGCCGCCGTGGGTCTGCAGGTGAATTGGGCCGCGGGAGGGGATCGGCTCGGCGCGGTTGTTGTAATTCTCCAGCGGCGCATTGTCGACCACCAGGATGTCATTCAGCCAGACCCAGGTACGGTCTCCCACCTGGCGAATCCGGAACTGGTTCCACTCGCCAAACGGACGGTCGGCACGAGACGCGGGATCACGCCCGGTGGTTCCCGGGGTATTGTTGAACAGGCCTCCCGAGCCGAGGTGGGGTTTGCGGGTCGGATTCTTGAGGTCGTAGGGCTGGTTCCAGTCCCAGATCTGAACCTGTGGCAGTCCACGCAGGTAGATGCCACTGTCGGCCCCGGCGACGGTTTTGTAGTCGATCAGGAATTCGATGTCCCCCAACTCGGCATCGGTGGTGGCGTAGGGGCCGTGCCCATCGTTGACCAGTTCGCCATGTTCCACCCGCCAGTGCTGCGGAAACTCGGCCCGCTGCTGGGCGAGGTTGGCCTCTTTTTTCTCGCCTGTCAGCCCGGTCACGCTGTGGGGGTTGAGCCCGTACCATCCGGTGAGGTCTGTGCCGTTGAAGAGCGCCCGGAACCCTGCTGGTGGACGCGGAGTCTCGGCCTGGGCCCAGGTTTGTGCGGGTTGAGCAGCGAGACAGGCGAGAAGAACAGCCGTCAGCGAACAGGAACCACGCATGAAAAGACTCCGCGATCGAGATCAGGAGGGAGTGGGGGAGTGGGCCGGGGCGCTGCGCACCACCCGACCGAAGAATGGTCGGCCGGTCACCGGGAGCGCGTCAAGCGGTCGGGGGATCGACGTCGGTCCGTGGTGCAGAGTGGATCGGCAACCCAACCTGCGGCCTCGGCGAGAATCGTCAGAGGGATGCAAACCGTGCGGCCGACCACGATTCCCAAGTTGGGTCATCGAGCTTTGGGGAAGCCGTCCCAACGACCGACTAGCCGATGGCGGTGAAGGGGGGGACACGGGCCCCATCGGGGAGGCGGGCGTTGGGACCGAGATGGACGTGGGGGCCGATGCGGCAACCGCGGCCAATTTCCGCCGCCCCGGCGATCGTGGTGAAAGGCTCGATGACGGTTTCGACACCAATCCGTGCCCGTGAGTCGATGACGGTCTGGCGGGGATCGACGATGGTGACGCCGTCAGTCATGAGCCGGGCGAAAGTCCGGTCCTGCAGGGCCTGGTGGACGCGGGCCAGTTCGGCACGCGTATTCACCCCCAGGGCCTCGGTGATGTCGAGCCGGCAACTGGCGACGACGGGGTCACCGGCATTCTTGAGGATGGCGCAGCAGTCGGTGAGGTAGAGTTCTTTTTGGGCGTTGTTGGGCTGGATGCGTTCGAGGGCCCAGAACAGTCGCTGGCAGTCGAAGACGTAGCAGCCGACGTTGATCTCCCGGATCGCCTGCTCGTCGGGGGTGGCGTCTTTTTGTTCGACGATTTTTTCGAACTGACCATTGCGACCGCGGACGATGCGTCCCAGCCCGAAATTGTGCTCGGTTTCGGCGGTGCCGATGACGCAGGATGCCCGATGCTCGGCCTGATCCGCGAGGAGGGCGGCGAACGACTCGGCCCGCATGAGGGGGGCATCACCGGTCAGCACCAGGACCGGGCCCTGGTGGTTGCGCAGGGCATTGTGCGCCTGCATGACCGCGTGGCCGGTTCCCTTTTGCTCGGCCTGGAGGGCAAATTCGACACCGGCTTGATGAGCGAGGGCACTGCGGACCTGGTCGGCGGCATGCCCGACGATGACCACGAGCCGCTGCACACCCACCGACCGGGCCGCGTCGAGGACATACTCGACCATTGGTCGGCCGCCGACTTCATGCAGGACCTTGGGGAGGGCCGACTTCATGCGGGTGCTTTTGCCGGCGGCCAGCACAATGGCAACGGGAGCGGTCATGGGGAGCGACTGGAATGTGGGGTGACTGGTCCGAGAAGCAACGAAATTCCGCAGATGTGTGCCCGAAGTTTGGGCGGCGGGGAGGGACTGCGATATCGATCAGCCGCGTGGCGTGACGAACATCATCCTCCGCGAGACACAACCAAAACCGTGCGGCAGCGTCGGTGACGGCCGCCGCCGACGAGACACAGGCCGTTCGCGGGACTGCGCTCCGCAGTGTCGTGGGGTGCAGAAAGCAGACGGGATGTTAGCCGGTGTGAGGGAATCCGACCAGACCGTGGATGGATGGTCGCAGACATTCCCGCCGGAATCAGCCAACGCACGCCTGTTGCGGGCCAGTCAAGCGATTTCGAGGGAAGCGGACGAAGGGCTACTTTCCACGGGAGGGGGACATCCCCGTCGACAGGTCACCCAAACAGCCGATCGAGGGGACTGCCTGAGTCAAGCAGCGGGACCGGTCGCCCCTGGGAGTCGAGAATACGGGTCTCGGGATCGATTCCCAAAGCGCTGAAAATCGTCGCCGCAAGATCTTCGGGCGAGACTGGATTGTCGGACGGGTAGGCGGCGTCCCGGTCTGATTTGCCGAGGACCGTTCCCCCCCGGATGCCGGCTCCGGCGAACAGCGCGGGAAAACAGAAACTCCAGTGATCGCGGCCCCAGTTGGCTTTCCCCTGGGGAGTGCGTCCCATTTCCCCCAGGCAGACGACCAGCGTTTCGTCGAGCAGGCCCCGCTCTTCGAGATCGACCAGCAGGGCCGACAGCGTCTGGTCAAGACCAGGCAGCATGAACTTGTCGACATCGTGATTGTGGACGTGGCTGTCCCAGCTGTAGCCGTCGGGACAGTCCCAGAGCAGGGTGACGAAGCGGGCACCGGCTTCGAGCATGCGGCGGGCGACCACGGCACTCTGGCCGAAGAGGTGACGGCCGTAATGGTCGCGGACGGAAGCCGTTTCTTGCCGGAGGTCGAGGGCATCGCGCAGTTTGTCGGACGTGGCCAGGGTGAAGGCGCGGTCGCGGGTTCGGTCGAAGGACGCGAGGCGCAGCCCGTGGTCCAGCTGGCGTCGCTGGTCGTCGAGCTGGTCCAGCAATCCCCGCCGATGGTTGAGCCGGTCCAGCGTCACCTCGGGAACTCCGTCGAGTTCCTTCAGGCGGAACTGCAGTTCGTCGTCTGAGCAGTTGCGGAAGTAGGGATTGTCAGCGGCGTCTTTCTTGCGGATCTCGGTCGCGAGGGCGTTGTACTGTCGACCGAGCCAGCCGCCGTACTGCCCGAGCCGGTCGTATCCCTGGATATGCCCGAGGCGGTTGGGGAGGTAGATGTAACTGGGGACATCACGTCGGTCCCCTCCGGTCGAGCGGTTGTCGAGATATTCGACGACCGAACCCATGGCGGGCCAGTCTTTGTCGGTCGCGTCGACCTGGGCCGCCCCTCGGGGGACGATCGGCATCGGGTGCCCGGTCTGGATGTAGTGGCAGGCGTTGTGGTCGTTCTGCTTGTGGGTGACGGTGCGGACGACGGCGTATTTGTCGGATATCTGGGCGAGGCGGGGGAGCTTCTCGCTGATCAGCAGGCCCGGTGTGCGACTGTCGATCGGGCGGTAGGGACCCTTGATGCCAGTGGCCGCGTCGGGCTTGAGATCAAACGTCTCCAGTTGACTTGGGCCGCCGAAGAGAAACACAAACAGGACCGATTTGGCCCGTCCCGTCAGAGTGCCCCATTGTTCTTCAGCGGCCAGGAGTTGTGGCAGGCCGACGCCGAGCAGGCCGGTCCCCGCAGCCCGGAGAACATCACGACGATTCAACCCATCGCATGTCGATCGGGAGTGTCCAAGAATCCTCAGCATGGGATGGCACTCGCAACAGAATCCGGGGGGGACGCCAATGACGAAAACATCAGTGAAACTGCAACAGAAAGGTATCGGACAGGGAAGTGAGTCTCAAGAGGCGAGTGACAGAGGCGAGTGATCGGCCCTGGCGGTTGAATCGATGAGCGATCGAATGGGACGACCCGGAGGGCTCGACCGGGTTGTGGGGCCCCTGTCATCAGGACGTCGCCACGCGCCTTGAGGGAGAAAGTCTCAGACGCGCCGGTGGAAAACCGCAGAAGACCATCCCCGCGAGGGAAAACGCGCTGACCGGCAGGGAGTGAATGTGGGGAAGGGGAGGGAGCAGTGGGCTGGTTTGTCGGCAAGGAGGGTGGCTATTCTGACGGAAAGTCAGGTTGGTTCTTCTGGCCGGTGGGGCCTGGCCATGTTGCGCGAAGCGAGGTGAACGATGAAGTTGAGATCACTGGGGGAAAGTGGGCTGCTGGTCAGTCCGATCTGCCTGGGAACGATGACGTTTGGGTCACCGGTCAATGAGGCCGATTCGATTGCACTGGTGCATGCGGCCCTCGATCGGGGAATCAATTTCATCGACACGGCCAACGTCTACGAGGGTTACAACCGGTTCCTGGGGAGCGCCGGCGGGGTCGCCGAAGAAATCGTGGGGAAGGCACTGCGGGATCGGCGGGACAAGGCGATCCTGGCGACCAAGGTGGGGGCTCCTGTCGGTCCGGGGCCACAGGATCGGGGGCTTTCGCCGGTTCATATCCTGCGGGAGGTGGACCGCAGTCTGAAACGGCTGCAGACCGACACGATCGACCTGTACATCATCCATTGGCCCGATCGGGAGGTGCCCTTGGAAGTGACTCACGGGGCACTGGAAACTGCAGTCCGGCAGGGGAAGATCCGGTCGTTTGGAGTCTCGAACCATGCGGCGTGGCAGATTGCCGAGTTGCAGGCCCAGTCGGCGCGATGGGGCTGGCCGCGGGTCGTCTCGTCGCAGATTCCGTTCAGCCTGTTGCGGCGGGAGTTTCAGCACGACCTGGAGTATTGCCGTCTGCGCCAGGTTGCGGTGACACCCTACCAGAGCCTGCAGGGGGGGCTGCTGACCGGGAAATACCGGCGGGGAGCCCAGCCCCCGGCCGATTCGCGACTGGCCGAGAAGCCACAGTGGATGTGGCCGCTGAATGATGCCTTGTTCGACCGTTTGGAAGCGGTGGAGCGTCTGGCCTGGGAGGCGGGGACGACTCCCGCGCGATATTCGCTGGCGTGGACCCTGACTCAACCGGCGATGACTTCGCTGATTGTGGGGGTCAAGACAGTTGCCCAGATTGATGAGGCGCTGGCGGCCCTGGAGGTTTCGATTCCAGCGGAACATCTTGCCCAGATCGACGCGGCCTGTCCTCCGCCATGGAAACAGCCCGATCCCCTGCGGGGGTGAGGGCCCGGTACGGGCGGCACATGTGGCCTGCCGATTGAGTTGGACGGGGGGAGTGGCCGAAAGCTAGGCGACGGCGGTGGAACACTTTCCCCAGGGCGTACGGAGTGAGCTCTCGGTCATTCACGAGAGACTCACGGGCGACTGGGACATGCGGCAAACCTGGAACCTGTGGGGCAGCACCCGCAGACCCGATGGCGAAGGGACACCATGAAGATCACCCACGTTGAGGTCATTCCCCTGGTTGGTGCCACGGTGGATGGCGGCTGGCCGCAGGGGCACGAGAAAAAAGAAAATCTGCACACCCTGCTGGAAGTCCATACCGACCAGGGGATCCGCGGGGTGGGAAGCGTGTTCACCTCGGGCGCGCTGGTCGAGGGGGCGATGGGGCTCTTGTGGCCCCTGTTGCGGGGAGAATCGGGACTCGAACCCGAGCGGGTGACCGAGAAGCTGCGGCAGTCGACCTTCTGGCAGGGGCGTGGCGGATCGGTCGAGCATACGATCAGCGGCATCGACATTGCATTGTGGGACATCTTCGGCAAGGCGTGCGGTCAGCCGGTCTCGCGTTTGCTGGGGGGGAATTACCGCGACCGCATCAAGCCGTATGGGTCGATTCTCTTCGACGAGCCGGCTGCCCTGAGGACGAAGCTGGAAGAGGTGGTGTCGCGGGGTTTCAAGGCGATCAAGATGGGATGGCGGCCGTTTGGCCGGCGGGACCGGAAGTTCGACGAACTGTTGATTCGCACGGCCCGCAACACGGTTGGTGACGAGATTGAACTGATGGTGGATGCCGGGGGGAGCGAGCAATTCTGGCCCCACGGGCTGAACTGGGCCCGTGAGACGGCCAGGATGCTGGCGAACTACGACATCACCTGGTTTGAGGAGGCGCTTCCCCCGGACGACATCGAGGGGTTCATTGAGTTGACGCGGCAGTCACCGGTGCCGATTTCGTCGGGAGAGGTGCTGACGCGCCGGCAGTCGTTCATTCCGTGGATCGAGCGGCGGGCGGTCGACATCATCCAGCCCGACTGCACGAAGAACGGCGGGCTTTCGGAATCGCGGAAGATTGCCTGGTACGCCTTCGACCACAACGTGCTGATGGTGTCGCATGGCTGGAACACCGCCATTGGTGTGGCGGCTGACCTGCAACTCGCGGCGGCGCAGCCGGTCGCCCGCTACGTCGAGTACCTGACCCCCTGCGAATACATTGAAGAGCTGACAACTGAGCCGTTCGTGATTGATGCCGAGGGGTATGTGCAGATTCCTCAGAAACCGGGGCTGGGGATTGAACTCGATCACGACAAGCTGAAGAAATTTCGGGTCTGATGAAGGTCTTGCACGGGTTCAGTGACCCGGTCACGCGCCATGGGTACGTGGCGATCGGGAACTTTGACGGGGTGCACCGCGGGCACCAGGCCATGTTCCGCCGATTGTGTGAACGGGCGGAGGAGGCGGGCGTCCCGGCCGTGGTGGTGACGTTCGATCCGCATCCCGTGGCGGTGCTGCGTCCCGAGGCGGCACCGCAGCCGTTGATGACGCTGGATGACCGCCTGGCCCACATTGCGCAATGCGGGCCGGGGGCGGTGATCGTGCAGGCAACGACACCGCAGTTTCTGCAGCTTTCGGCACGAGAGTTTTTCGAGAAGATTGTGCTGGCCGAACTGGGAGCCCGGGGGATCGTGGAAGGGGAGAACTTTCGGTTCGGACGGGGACGCGATGGCACTGTGCAGCAACTGGCGGCCTGGTGCGCGGACGAGGGGTTGGAGTGCGAGGTGATTTCCCCGGTGCTGGTCGCTGGGCGGGCGGTCTCTTCGTCGGCGATTCGCCGGCTGATCCATGAGGGGGAGGTGGCTGCGGCTGCCGACCTGCTGGGCCGCCCGCACCGGGTGCGGGGGATCGTGGTGCACGGGGAGGCCCGAGGGGCGAAGCTGGGTTTTCCGACGGCCAACGTGGCGGGGGTGGCGACGCTGCTGCCGGCGGAGGGGGTGTATGCGGGCTGGGCCCACACAGTGGGGGGCCGCTGGGGGGCGGCGATCAACCTCGGTCCGAATCCGACGTTTGGTGTTTCGGACCGGAAATTTGAGGTTCACCTGCTCGACTTCACCGGTGACCTGTATGGACAACCGCTGGAGATTGAGTTCCTGGCACGCCTGCGTGGAACGGTCCGGTTTGGGGGAATTGACTCCCTGTTGGCGCAGATTCGGGCCGACGTTGCCGCGACACGGGAATTGACGACGGGGCGGTGACGGAGGGGTAGTGACGACGGGAGGGGGCACCACGCGACGAGCGGTGGGGAATTGGCTCCCGGAAGCGCGTCCCGAGGGGGCTCCTGGGCGAGAACTTTGCGGCGGGGTGGGGTGGAACCGGCAGGGATGCCCTGGGCCGGGCGGCGAGGTGGATGGGGGTGGGCCGTAATGATGGTGCTTGGACGGTTCCGGCAACTACCCAATTGCGGGCCAGAACAGTAGCATGCCCGCATGAACGTCGACTGGAACGGACTGGCTGAGTTGATGCGACGGCACGAGAAGTTTGTGCTGACGACGCACGTGCGTCCCGATGCCGACGCACTGGGATCGCAACTGGGGTTCGCAGGGCTGTTGCGCCACCTCGGGAAGCAGGTGAAGATCATCAATGCTTCACCGGTCCCTCCCCGTCTGAAGTTTCTCGATCCCGAGGGGGAATGTGGTCAACTGGGCTCGGGATTTTCGGACGAGAGTGTACTCGAGGCCGACTGCCATGTGATCCTGGACACGAGTTCGTGGGTCCAGTTGGCCGAGTTGGGGAAACTGTTCAAGAAGACGCGGGCGGTGAAGGTGGTGGTGGACCACCACGCGAGTGCCGACGATTTGAAGGCGATCGATTTCAAGGATGTGACAGCCGAGGCGACGGGGGCGATGGTGTTTGACCTGGCCGAAAGCCAGGGGTGGCCGTTGACCAGGGTGATGGCGCAGGCGTTGTTCAGCGCGATTGCGACCGACACGGGGTGGTTTCGGTTTCCGTCGACGACAAGTGCGACGATGCGGCGGATTGCCCGTCTGATTGACTGCGGCGCGGAACCGGCGGTACTGTACGGTGCTTTGTACGAGCAATGTACGCTGGGACGAACCCGGCTGGCGGGGCGTTGCCTGTCGCGGATGATGATCGATTCGGGGGGGCGCCTGGCCTGGACCTACATCACCCTGGTTGACTACCGCGAGACGGGTGCCGAGCCAACCGAGACCGACGACCTCGTGAATGAGGGGTTGCGGTTGGCGGGTGTGGAGGCAGCGTACATCCTGATCGAACAGCCCAACGGCAACGTCAAGGCGAGCCTGCGGTCGCGCAGCCACCTGGACGTGTCGGCGATTGCGGAGCAATTCGGCGGTGGCGGGCACCGGCAGGCCTCGGGGGCCATGCTTCCGGGTCCCATGTCCGAGGCGCAGGTCCGCGTGCTGAATGCGATGAAGACACTGTTTCCCACCTGAGTTTCCCACCCCGAGACTGCGTTCGTTCAGGTTCCCACCCCAGTCGGCCATGGGCCGACATCAAGCGAAGAGTGAGTTGCGTGCAGGCCGGCCTTTCTGGACCCACCCGCCGGGGGATGCCCCCCAGTTCGGGACGCCACGGGCGTGAGAAGAGCCGGTGTTGTGATTGTCCATCCTTTCCGAGACTGGATCCATGGATCACCAACCCCAACCCGAACCGGGCCCCGTTCAGGACTTCCTGAATGTCGAGGAACCCCGGCGCGATTTTTTCACCCAGGCAGCGGCTCTTGTGACGGGGACTGTCCTGGGAGTGGTTCCCCTGTTTGCCGGCGTGGCGGTGTTCCTGGACCCGCTGCGGAAACGCACCCGCCGCAAGGATGGGGAGTCGACCGGCCCCGAGATGGAGGAGGGCTTTTTGAAGGTGGCGGCCATTGATGGGCTGCTGCAGGGGGGGGCTCCCCGGCGGTATGAGGTGATTGATGACCGCACCGACGCCTGGAACCTGTTTCCCAAGGAGGCGGTCGGAGCGGTGTACCTCGTGCGTGAAGGGGAGGCGGGGGTCCGGGCGTTCAATGTGAAATGTCCGCATGCGGGCTGCTCGGTGGACTACAAGCCCGAGGCTGCCTGTTACCAGTGTCCCTGCCACGACAGCTCATTCAGTGCGAAGGACGGGACGGTGGCCAATCCCAACAGTCCCAGCCCGCGCGGGCTTGATGAGCTCGACGTGAAGGTGGTGGATGGTGCGATCTACGTGAAGTACCAGGAATTCCAGCCAGGAACATCGCACAAGGTGCCCGAAGCATGAATTCACTCCTCAACTGGCTGGATGATCGGACAGGCTTTCGTGAGGTCATGCACGAGGCGCTGTATGAACGAATTCCGGGTGGGGCCCGCTGGCGCTATGTCTGGGGCAGTACCCTTGTTTTCGCCTTCATGACACAGGTGATTACCGGGGTGTTCCTCTGGATGGCCTACAGCCCCAGTTCGACCACTGCCTGGGAAAGCGTTTACTACATCACCTACGAGATGCAGTTTGGCTGGCTGCTGCGCGGGCTGCACCACTTCATGGCGCAGGCGATGGTGGTTCTGCTGGCGATTCACCTCATGCAGGTGATCATCGACGGAGCCTACAAAGCCCCCCGCGAGATCAATTTCTGGCTCGGTCTGATCCTCATGCAGATCGTGCTGGGACTCTCGCTGACGGGCTACCTGCTTCCCTGGGATCAGAAGGGTTTCTGGGCCACCCAGGTGGCGACCAAGCTGATGACACTGGTCCCCGTGATCGGCACCAAGCTGCAGCGCCTCGTGGTGGGGGGGCCGACCTACGGCCACCATACCCTGACGCGGTTCTTTGCGATGCACGCCGGGGTGTTGCCGGGGCTGTTGATCGCCTTCCTTGCACTGCACATCGCCGCGTTTCGCCGGCATGGAATCACCGTCAAGAATCCCCTCTATCGCCGCGACAGCATGTTCTGGCCCGACCAGGTGCTGAAAGACGCCGTCGCCTGCCTGGGGGTGCTGATGGTGGTCCTGTTGCTGACCATTTTCCTGGGAGCCGAACTGGGCGCTCCCGCGGATCCCTCGCAGCCCTACAGCGCGGCCCGTCCCGAATGGTACTTCCTGTTCCTGTTCCAGTTCCTCAAGTACTTCCCGGGTGAAACCGAGATCTGGGGGGCATTGATCATCCCCGGGTTGCTGTTTGGAGTGCTGGCCCTGATGCCCTTCCTCGGGAAGTGGAAGCTGGGCCACCGGTTCAACGTCGCCTACATGCTGCTCATGCTGGCGGGAATCCTGCTGCTGACCGGTCAGGCCTGGATGGAAGACAACCGGGGTCCCAAGGCGGCCGATTACCAGCGTGCCGTGGCTGACGCCGAAATGAAGGCCCACCGCGTTCGGGAACTGATCGAGATCTCGGAGGGGATCTCGGAAAAGGGAGGTCGGGCGCTGCTGCGGAGCGATCCGAAGACCGCTGGCCCCGAATTGTTCAAGACCAACTGCTCGGTCTGTCACTCGTTTGACGGGCATGATGGCACGGGGCGTGCGCTGGAGAAGGTGATGGCCGCCGACCTGGGAGGCTTTGGCTCCCGTGAGTGGCTGAAGGGGTTCATTGTTGATCCGGGAGGACCGAAGTATTTCGGGGCGACGGTCAACGGATCGTTCAACGGGCAGCCGCTGGGTGACCGTTTCGCCAACGGTGCCATGAGCAAGTGGGCGAAGGAGCATGCCGCGAAGATGAGCAGCGAGGAAATCGCCGCCGTCGTGGAATTTCTGCTGGCCCAGGGGGACCGGAGCGATCTGGGTCCAGTCGACCAGGAATTGGCCGCCAAGGGACGCGAGGTCTTCGAACTCGGTTCGCTGGATGCGAATGCCGAAGGGGCCGAAGAACGGGCCTGCCTGCAGTGCCATGAGATGAAGATTGGCGGTACTCCCCTCGGAACGCAGGGAATGGCCCAGGCGCCCGAGTTGACCGACTATGGCTCGGAGAAGTGGTTGCGGGATTTTGTTCTCAATCCCGATGCCCCGCACAATTATGGCGATCGGAATGCCATGCCGTCGTACAAGGACCGCATGACGCAGGAAGAGTTCGACATCCTGCTGAAGTGGCTGCGTCGGCAATGGCTCGAAGCGAAGCCGGGGACAACAGCCGCCCACTGATGACGGGCGGAGTGTGTTGAGACCCTGAGAACGTGAACGCAAAACCGGCCCGGGAAGAGTGATCTTCCCGGGCCGGTCTGTGTTTGCGGAACCTGGATTTTGCTCAGAACGGGTTCGGGAACTCACAGGTTCAGGACTTGATGATTCTCCCGTCACCGCGGTTGGTCGCCCGTTCGCTGGTTCTATCTCCGCTGGAAGCGGGTCCCTTCGGGAGTACCGTCACCCCCCTGCGTCGCCCGACCATTGGCGGCGAGGTGCTCAAGCAGCAGGTAGACCAATTCGACATCAGTCGCCCCCCCGCAGGCCTGTGCGATCTCGTGTGCCGATTGGGGTTTGGCCGACAATGAGGCCAGGACTTTCGCCTGCAACGCCAGGATGCGAGAGGCGGCTTTTTTTCCCGCCTCCACGCCAGGCTGGTGATAGGCGTTGATCCCGATCAGCGAGGCATACAGACCCACCGCACGCTCGAACAGCGCGATCAGCCCCCCGACGGTGCGGGCATCGACCCGGGGAATGGTGATCATCAGCGACGGTCGGTTGTTTTCGGACAGGGCGGCCCGGGTCCCGAGCAAAAAGCCGTGCAGGTAGTCGCCCGAGGTGATCCCCGGCTCGACTTCGAGTGCGTCGTGCCCCGCCTCGAGCACGCGGATCAGGACCGCGAAGAAATTGGGGACTCCATCCCGCAGTTGCTGGACGTAGGCATGTTGGTCGGTCGAACCCTTGTTGCCGTAGACCGTCAGGCCCTGTTCAACCGTCTGGCCCCGCAGATCGAGCTGCTTCCCCAGCGACTCCATCACCAGTTGCTGGAGGTACCGGCTGAACAGCAGCAGGCGATCCTTGTAGGGGAGCACGACCATGTCCCTGCGTCCCTTCCCGTCGGTGGCGTGGTACCACATCGCGGCCAGTTGGGCGGCGGGATTGGCATCGAGACGCGGCACACGGGTCACCACATCGCAGTCCCGGGCCCCGGAGAGCAGCCCTTCGATATCCAGCCCCTGCAGCGCCGCAGGCAACAATCCCACGGCCGAAAGGACACTCGTGCGTCCTCCCACCCAGTCGAACATCACGAACCGGGCCAGCCATTTTTCGGCCTGAGCCGACTGGTCGAGCTTCGAGCCCGGCATGGTAATGGCGACGGCGTGCCGGGCGAAATCGAGCCCCGCCTGGCGATATGCCTCGGCCACGACCAGCATGCAGTTGCGCGTCTCGGGAGTCCCTCCACTTTTGGAGGTGACAATGCAGAGTGTTTCCCCAAGCCGGTCCTGGAGGCTCGCCAGGATGCGGGCAATCCCCTCGGGATCAGTGTTGTCGATGAAGTCGACGTGCATGGAATCGGTCGCCGGATGGCCGAGGGCATCGGCGACAAACATGGGGCCGAGGGCCGATCCCCCGATGCCGATCGACAACACCCCCGTGAATTTTCGCCCGGCGGGATTGGCAATGCGTCCCGAGTGAACGCCGGCAGCGAATTCCCGGATGGCGGTGACGGAATCGGTGATCTCCCGAGCCAAACCGGGATTCGGGGCGAGCTCGGGGGCGCGAAGCCAGTAGTGGCCCACCATCCGCTGTTCATCGGGATTGGCGATGGATCCCTGTTCGAGTTGGGCCATGTCGGCAAATGCCTGATCGAACCGGGGCGCGAGCGCCTGCAGGGCTGCGGGGGGGCAGCCCATGCGACTGGTGTCGAGGGTCAGGCCAAGCGATGGGACACGGGTCTGGTACGACGAGAATTGGGACCAGGGGGGAGTGGTGGACATTCCAGATCGGTTCTCTTGAACGGTTCACTGCGGGGAAGGCCGGTAGCGCGCCAGGGACGACCGGCAGTCTGGCCGTTGGGGACGAGACTGGCAAGCGAACCGTCCCCATGTGTCAGAAACCAATAGAAATGTCCCCTTGTGGGGGGCCGAAAGACTCGGTCGAATAACCCGGGATGGGACGTGTACCGCACCCGCATCGACTCTCCTGCGACAGGATTCCTCTCACGTGCCTGCTCTTCGTTCCGTGCCTGTCTCCCGGCGAGTTTCCCCTCCGTCGTGGGGTGCTGTGATCGGCATCTTGCTGATGGCGACGGCACTCACTGGCCTGTTCTGGCCCACCCTGTGGACCGGTGGGGGGCTGGTGGGAGGAGATATCTATTACTATTTCCTTCCCCAGAAGTCATTTTTTGCCGATAGCCTCGCCCGGGGGGAACTTCCCCTGTGGAACAACCTCGTGGGGAATGGATATCCGCAATTGGCCGAGAGCCAGACCGGGGTCTTCTATCCCCCCTTCCTGCTGCTGTACCGATTCTGTGACCTGGGAACTGCGTTCAACCTGACCATACTGGGCCACTATGTGCTGGCGTTCATCGCCGCGTGGCTGTACCTGCGGCGGATGGGGCTGCGTGACCTGCCGGCCACATTTGGAGCCCTGGTTTATACCTACAGCTGGTTCCCGCCCCGGGTCTCGCTCGAGTGGGCCATTGTGGGAGGGAGTTGGCTCCCGCTGGCATTGTGGTGTGCCGAGTCGTACCTGCAGACGGGACGTCGTCGTTTCCTCCTGGCTCTTCCCCTGGTGCTGACGCTGCAGTTGCTGGCGGGGCACTTCCTGATGGCGTTCCTGACCCAGTTGTGTCTGCTGGTGACAGTTCCGGTCCGGTTGTGGTGGGGAAGTGAGCCAGTGGCGGAGGTTTCCACGAGGGAGAAAACGTCTCGTGGGATCTGGGTGGGAGCGATGCTGGGGTTGGCCTTTGTGCTCGCGGCCATGCAATTGCTGCCGACCTGGGAACTCAAGCAGGCGAGCCAGAGGCTGCAGGTGACGGCTGAGCACGACCCGGGGTATGGGTATCTGCCGTGGGGTTACCTCGCCCAGGTGGTGCAGCCGTGGAAGTGGTATGCAGGGGACCAGATGATCCAGTCGGTGGCCGATCCGGCCCGGCCGCGGACCAACTGGGTGGAGGCGCATCTCTATTTCGGATTGTTGCCGCTGCTGCTGGCCGTGCCGGGCCTGTGGGATCGTCAATCGACCGTCTCGGCACGTGCCCGGTGGCTTTGGAGCGGGATGATCGTCGGGGCGGTGATCTACGCCACGGGAGCGCTGTTGCCGTTGACCAATCATCTGCCCGGGTTCAGTTTTTTTGAGGGACCGGGGCGGTACGGGGTGATTGCCACGCTGGGGGTGGCCCTGCTGGCTGGCTCGGGATTTGCCGCAGTCTCGCGCTGTCTGCCGGGGCTGGCCGGTCTGGCCTGGATCGTGGTGGCATTTGGTGTGACGGTGGGAGATCTGTGGTGGGTGAGCCAGCGGGTGACGCACGCCTTCCCTGTTGAGCAATCGCCGGTCAGCCTGCGCGATCGCAGCCCGATCCGGCAGTTTCTGGAACAACAGGCCGAGCCCACCCGGATGTTGAATGAGGGAAAGAACCTTCCCTCGATGGTGGGGGCGGGGACCTATCCGGTCTACCTCGGTCTGGGGCCGGCGGCCTATTTCGATCCGGAATTGTCGATGCCGCAGCCTTTGCCCTTCCGGGAGACACTGCCGACCCTGGAGCAACTCGACTGGCTCGAACGGAATGGGGTGACGCACATCCTGAGCCTGACCGAGATTCCCCGGGTGGGCTGGCCGGCGAAGCAGGTGTGGTTTGGTGCCGACCCATGCCTGAACGTTCCCCTGGCCCGCAGTTCATCCCACGGGTTCTACCTGTATGAACTGGAGCGGTCGCGCGGGCGGGTGGCGTGGTTGTCGGGGAAACCCCGGCCGGCTCCCCAGTTGAAGACGTATGAGCCGCAGCGAATCGAGATCGAGGTGACGGGTGAAGAGCCGGGAACGTTGGTGGTGACCGATCTGGCGTATCCCGGCTGGCGGGTTTCGGTCGATGGCCGACCGGCCGAGGGAGTGGTGGTGGAAAAGATTTTTCGCGGCGTCGAGTTGTCTGCCGGTTCGCATCGCATAGTCTGGACTTATCATCCGGGTTCTTTATACTGGGGTTATTGGATCAGTGGTACTGGTCTAATCGTCTGGATCATTCTGGTAATCAAAGGTCTGGGGTCGTCCCGATCGAATGCCGAATGAATCTGGGGTGTTGCGGAGTGTGGGGCAGGTGGCAGGTGCCATGAAACGCGCCGGGTACCGGCCCTGAGATCGTGATCCCACCCTTGCGCCGCGCCGAATTTCGGCGTACCCACCCAGCATGCCTGCCTTCATGCGCGCCGCCTACATCGAGCAGACTGGCTCTCCCGAGGTCATCACCTATGGAGAGTTGCCCAAGCCGGTCCCCGCGTCCGGCGAGGTCTTGATCCGGGTCGGGGCGGTCTCGGTCAATCCGATCGACCTCTATATTCGCGGTGGTGCGGTCACCATGCCGCTGAAGTTCCCCTACATCGTCGGGTGCGATTTGGCGGGGACGGTGGAAATGTGCGGACTGGGGGTTCGGCGATTCAAGGTGGGAGACCGGGTCTGGGGTTCGAACCAGGGGCTGTTCGGGCGACAGGGGACGACCGCTGAGTACGTTGCGGTGGACGAGAAGTGGCTTTACAAGACCCCGGTGCAAGAGTCGGATGTCGAAGCCGCGGCCGGGGCCCTGGTGGGTATCACCGCCTACATCGGGCTCTTTCATCGGGCCCACATTCAGCAGGGAGAAGTGCTGTTTGTGAACGGGGGCGCGGGTGGAGTCGGTTCGGCGGTCATCCAGCAGGCGAAGGCGGCCGGCGCACGGGTGATTGCGACTGCCGGTACTGCGGAAAAGCAGGAGTACTGTCGGCAATTGGGGGCCGATCTTGCACTCGACTACAAGTCGCCCGACCTTGATGAGCAGATCCGGTCGTTCGCCTCCGAGAATGGAGGGGTGCAGGTCTGGTTTGAAACCCAGCGTGAGCCGACTCTGGATCGGACGATTTCCCTGATGGCCCCCCGGGGCCGGATCGTGGTCCTGGCCGGGCGCGACGCACGTCCGCAGTTCACCCTGGGACCGTTCTATACCAAGGATCTCTCGCTGCTGGGGTTCGCCATGTTCAATGCCTCCCCCGATGAGCAGCGGGAGTGCGGTGAGGCGATCAACAATCTGTACCAGCGCGGTGGCTGGCATCCTGCCGTGGGCCCGACCTTCACCATCTCACAGACGGCGGCCGCCCATCAGATGCAGGCCGAGAATACCCTGGAGAGACGGGGAACCCTGGCGGGCAAGATCGTGATCGTGCCCGATCCGCAGTAACGTCGACGAGCCCTTGGCAGCCTCTGGGAGAGTCCCCGACGGCAGGGGGCTTCGAGTGCAGTGGACTTCGAGTGCAGGACTGGCTCTTCCGGAGTCCTCCGTGTCGCGGTCGGGGATTCGGGCACAGGTTTGCCGTCACCCTCATTCGCCGGGCGAAGACTCCCTCACCGGGCGGAGTGGGATAAGTTCGCGGGAAGCGGTTCCCAATCGGTTCGCACGCACCCGCAAGCCACGATGTGGAAGGCCGTCTGTCGCTCCCCCTTGGCCCCGACCATTCGGGCTTGGCCTTGCACCGACTGCCTGCAGGGACAGGGCGTGACGCATGCCTGGGGGTGGAAGGAAGGCCGCCTTGAGATTCGTTGGACCGAGTGTCTCGCGAACTGTTGGCAGTCCGATGCACTGGATCGGGTTGCCAGGCTGCATTGAGCGAACGGGCTGCGAAACCGGGTGGGCTGATGGCGACGACGAAATCTGTGAGCCTGAAAAAATAAACGCACACTGTGGATTCCAACCCACTGGTGACGCCGTTCACCCGGTCTTGTGCCAGACGATTTTCCTCCACAGTGCACCCCATGGCACCAGCGAAGCAGTCGCTGCAGGCGAGTCTGACCTCGCCATCGCCAAAGGGAACGTGACAGGAAATCAAAGCGTCACACAAGCGACAGTGCCGGGCGACAGTCGATGAGCAAGTTGGCGCTCGGGGGCGGTCTCGGACTTCGTCAGTGTCCCTTCAAATCTGCCTTCGTTGCGCCCGCAGAGATTGTCCTGCACTGCAGGACGCGACCTGCGGCTTCACTTCCCCGCATCGCGCAGTCGCGGATCGATCGACTCCTGCAATCCCTCGCCAATCAGGTTGTAGCACAGCACCGCCGTGAAAATTGCCGCCCCGGGAAACACGATCAGCCACCACATCCCCATGTTGGTCCGGGCCGAGTTGAGCAGCGTTCCCCAGCTGGGGTTGGGGGGGGGGGCGCCAAATCCCAGGAAACTCAGGCTGCTCTCGGTCAGAATGGCCGAAGCAATGCCAAACGTGATCGGAACCAGCACGGGAGCCAGGGCATTCGGCAGGATGTGACGGAAGATGATGCGCGACCAGCCAAACCCCATGGCCCGTGCCGCCAGCACGAAGTCGGCATCCCGCAATTTCAAAAACTCAGCCCGCGTCAGACGGGCAATCGTCGTCCAGCCTGTGCAGCCAATCACCGCCATCATGTGCCAGATCGTGGGCTTCTCCAGAATGGAGAGCACCGCGAGGATCAACGCCAGCGGTGGAATGCACAACACGACCTCGATCAACCGCGACAGACCCAGGTCAGCCCAGCCCCCCACATATCCCGCAATCGCCCCCAGCGTGATCCCGATCAACGAGGCGATGCCCATCGACACGAATCCCACCAGCAACGCGATCGTCGTCCCGTGAACCAACTGGGCAAACACGTCGATACCCTCGGAGTTGGTCCCGAGCAGATTCAAACGGCTCGGGGTCCCCTCCATGCCCGCCGGATTTCCAGGACGCCCTTCCCATTCATTGTCGGCCACCCGCCGATACGGGTCCTGGAACACCAGGGGCCAGATCGCCCAGCTCTGAGGATCTTTTTCGGGCAGGCTCTTCGGATACCGCTGGCGAAACCTGTCCTTGGCAAAGACAGGGTTTTCCCATGCCGGGTTGAAATAATAGAGACAGGGGAAATAGAGCTGTCCCTTGTACCGGCAGACAACCGGCCGGGTGCCCGCGATCGCGGGAGCCAACAGTGCCACCAGCGCCAGCAGGCCCACCACGCACAATGCGGTCATCGCCAGCTTCCGCTGCCGAAACTGCGACCACGCCTGAGACCAGAACCCGGGACTGCGCCGCGGAGAGGCCTGGGCTGGGACCGCCGACAATTCCCCCGAAACCGGGCGTTTCCTGTCGGCCTGGCTGTTCGAATCCGATGTGCGGCTCATGAGTACGACACCCGGGGATCAACCACCGCATACAGCACATCCGCCAACAGTTGGCCGATGAGAGCCACCGTTGAGAACAGCAACGTCAGTCCCATGATCACCGGGTAATCGCGGGCGTTGATTGATTCAAAGTACATCCGCCCCATCCCGGGCCACGAGAAGACCTGTTCCAGCACGATCGAGCCCGACAGCAGGTACGGCAGCGTCAACCCCACCAGCGTCACCAGTGGAATCAAGGTGTTGCGGAAGGCATGCCGGACCAGCACCCGCATCGGTCCCGCCCCCTTCGCCCGGGCCGTCCGGATGTAATCCTGCCGGATCACCTCCTGCATGTTGGCCCGCACGAACCGGGTGTAATAGGCCAGGGTGCCGTAGGTCGAACAGACCACCGGCAGGATCGCGTGCCAGACGATGTCGAGAAACTTCCCGGTCGGGCTGAGGGTCTTGTGGTTGTCGCTGGTCATGCCGAACAGGGGCAACCAGTCGAGCTTGTAGGCGAACAGGTACAACAGCAGCAGGGCCGCGACGAACGCGGGGAGCGAGTAGAGCATGTAGAGCCCCGTGCTCAACACCCGCTCTTCCGTATGATTCGCCCGCGCCGAACAGTACAGCCCGAGGGGAATCGACAGCAGGTAGGTCGTCAGCAGCGAGGTGATCGACAGCAGCAGCGTGGGACCAATCCGCTGCAGGATCAGCCGGGCGACCGGTTCTTTCCGGAAGAAACTTCGGCCGAGGTCCCCCTGCACGACATTCCCCAGCCATACGAAGTAGGCCTGGTACCAGGGTTTGTCGAGGCCATAGTCCCGCTTCATCCGCTCGATGTCAGCCGGGTCGATTGTCCGATCGGGTGAGGCCTCGGCCATCGCCATCAGGGCGGGGCTGCCAGGCATGCTGCGGATCAGGCCAAAGACCAGGAAGGTGATCGCCACCAGCGTCACCAGCCCAACCAGCAGCCGCCGCACCAGGTAGTTCAGCATGGAGTTCGGTCGCCAGCATCAGGACAAACGACGGGACAATCCCCACTCCAGGGGCCCGACCGACACGGCGGGCGGACCGACCTCATCGGGGCGGGAAACTCAGTTCTTCACCTTGTACAGGCTGAAGGCTCCCGGCCCGTAATGGTACGGGCCCCGCGGACTGTAGCGATAGCCCCGCAGGTTCTTGCTGAAGGCGTAGAATGAGTTCTTGGTGAAGAGATAGGTCATGGGCTGGTCTTCGTAGACCAGTTCATGGATCCGGGCGTAGAGCCGGGCCCGTTTCTCTCGGTCGAATTCCCCCCGCGCTTCCTTGAAGAGCCTGTCCACCTCGGGGTTCGAGTACAGCCCGTAGTTGCGTCCCTCCCCGGTCCCGTAGATGTTGAACGACAGGTCGGGGTCGGCCCCCGCTCCCCATCCGCCAAAAGCCGCCTGGAAGTTGTGTTCGACCGTCCGTTCCTGGAGAACGGCGAAGTCGAGGGGGCTGACATTGCAGATGACGCCAATCTGGCCGAGGTTGTCCTTCAGCAGTGTGCAAAGCCGTTTCCGCTCCTCGATCGGCGTGCAGATGATGCTGAATTCAAACTTCACCCGCTTGCCATCGACCAGCTTGTCGCGGATGCCGTCACCATCACTGTCGACCCAGCCCGCCTCATCGAGCAGCGCCTCGGCCTTGTCGAGATCCTGCGTGTAGGGAGCCGGTCCCGGCTTGGGGGCCATCCACGAAGTCTGGTGGTAGGGCCCATTGGCCGCTTCGAACAGTCCAAAGTTCTGCTTCTCAAGCAGCTCTTTGTGGTTGAACGCATATCCCATCGCCTTGCGGACCCGCACATCCGAAAAGAACGGCGTGTTCAGGTTCCAGGTAAACAGATACGTCGTCCACTCGACCCCCGACGCCTTGGTGTTCTGTTCGTAGAAACTCTCGTCGTTGGTCTGGTTGACCCACTGTTCGGCCGACAGTTCCATCTCGTCGATCTCCCCCTTCTTCAACGCCAGGAGTGCGGTGTTCAATTCGCTGATGACCCGCATGCGCACCTGCTTGAAATACGGCTTCTCGCGCACCTGGCGGCCATCCTTGAGGTACCAGTCGTCGCGGCGTTCGAAAAGGTAGCTGCTGCCCAACTGCCGTTCGACGAGCCGGTACGGTCCACACGTCACCGGGGTTTTCTCCAGTTCGACGTGGGCCGGGCTCTGCTCCATGGTCGGATCCTCCTGCAGCGTCTTCTCGTAGACATGCTTCGGCAGGAACGGGACGCTCATGTTCCAGATGTTCGTGGCGAGTGCCTCCCGGTGGAAGAAGACCACCGTCCGGTCGTCGTACGCCTTGACCCCCTTGAGCCGTGCCAGCGAAGTCTTGATCGCCGGCACCGAGATCTTCGGGCTCATCACCGTGTTGAACGAGAACTCGAGATCGTGGGCGGTCACCGGATGCCCATCGGTCCAGACCAGGTCGTCCCGCAGCACGACTTTGTCCATCATGCGGTCCGAACTGGTTTGCCAGGAGACAACCACATCCGCATCGCCAAACCGGTTCATATCGCGGTCGAAGGTGAAGGGGGAAAGCCCGATCAAGCCCTGGACATCGGTCTCATAGACCGAACTTTGGAACAGGGGATTGGTGCTCTTGGCATCAGCCTTGATGTGCCGATTCAGCACGGCGTCGAAATCGACCTCGTCGGCCGACTGGGCCACGCGGCCGAGCGTCGCGGTGATCTTGTCGTTGTTCCCCTTCGAGTCGTTCCGCAGCGCCAGCGCCTCGCTCGCCGTAACGGGAGGATTGGTTCCCTGTTCCTCCTTCCGTCGGACCTCCAGCAGGTTCGCCACCGGTTGGTCGATCCAGTTCGCCTGGGCATCGATGTCGGCCAGCGCAGGAGCGATAAACGCCTCTTCGGCATCGGCTTGGCTGGCCGGTGTCTCCGCCGGTTTCGTGGCCGCGGCACTGCTGGTGCCTGCACTGCCCGCCGCCGGGGTCCCCGCGGTTGGGGACGGCGGTGCCGGGGGAGTGCCGGCCGGTTCCGTGGTTCCCCGATCGGGATCCGAACATCCCGCCAAACCCAACAACGTCCAGGCAGACAGACACCACGCCAGTTGGCGAATCTCGCTTCGCATCGGCTTGTACCTCGGGAACGACGGCCGGCGCGGGCAAACTCTGTGGCCAAATCCCGCACCATCAACAGCGGCTGAATCATGGCAAACGGAACAGGTCCGGGCAAGCGGTTCCCGGGAGTGG
>DNUF01000177.1 GCA_003508595.1 Planctomycetaceae bacterium | reverse complement strand
GGGGCCGAGTACCTGGCAGGACGCGTAAGCGGACAACCGGGTCTTCTCGAAACCAAATATCGATCTCTGTTCGAATCACTGTTGCGGGTTGGACGCCCGTCGGCAAACTGGGGCCCCTGGGAATTCTTGGCAAAGTAGGAACCCCAAAAGAAATCTTGCGAGGCATTTTGTCTCCTTCATCAGACATTTGTGCAGCGGGGCGACCATGGCGGTCCAGGAAAGGTTTTAGGAAGGAAACAGTTGTAACCGTCGTTCGACGGAAGACGTCCAGGACCGGCGGCAGCGGATCAAAACCTGAGCAGTTTTGGATCGTGCCGGTCCGAAAGACTAAAGCGGTCGCAAGGCTAGCTTCGCATGGATGGGCTCGGCTCATCGATGAGACGGAGCCACGGTACTGGCTTGGTCGTGGGTCCTTGCCCGGGGTCCGGAGCAATCAGCTTTGGCGAATTGAGCAGAATGCTGATGGGGCGTGACGCCACCGCACCGATCCCAGCATCTCTTTCTCGGACGAGAATGGACTCTCATGATGACCACCACCAATGCTTCGGCTCTCTCACGCCGACTGGGGTTCTGGACCCCCTTCCGGGATGGCTTGCAGCGCGTACTGGGCCTGGCCTGCCTGCTGACCCCCCTGGCCGTACCGTTGACTGCCCCCCAGGTCCAGGCCGATGAAATCACCTATTGGAATGGGGTGATGCTCGATGCCATCCGTGGTGGAGCCACTCCTCCCCCGCGGGCCTCGCGCGGGCTGGCGATGATGCACACCGCGATGTACGACGCGGTCAACTCGGTCGGGCGAAATTATCAGCCCTACAACCAATCGTTCGTCACCACACCCACCGCCTCGCGAGAAGCGGCCGCCGCCCAGGCGGCTCACGACGTGCTGGCCAATCTCTATCCCACCCTGCAGGGAACCTTCGATACCAACCTGAACAATCGGCTCAATCTCATCGCCGGCGGCGCCAACAAGACCGCCGGGATTCAACTGGGCCAGGCCTCGGCTCAGTCGATCCTCGGACTGCGGGCGAATGACAAGGCGAACCTGGTGGTGCCCTATACGCCCGGGACGAACCCGGGTGACTGGCGTCCCACCCCTTCCGCTTTTGCTCCAGCCCTGTTGCCCAACTGGCCCCAGGTCACCCCCTGGGCGATCAACTCGGGCTCGGCGTTCCGTGATCCTGTTGGCCCCCCCTCGCTGACGTCCGCGGCCTACACCGCCGCGTTCAACGAGGTCAAGGACGTGGGCGAACTCAACAGCGTCACACGCACGGCCGACCAGACCAACATCGCGAAGTTCTGGGCCGACGGCGCCGGGACGGCCACTCCGCCCGGTCACTGGAATCTCATCGCGAGCGGGATTTCGCAGGCGGAAGGGCTCGATCTTGAAGCGAATGCCCGGCTCTTCGCCCAGTTGAACATTGCGATGGCCGACGCTGCCATCATCTGCTGGGACCAGAAATACGCCACCGAACTCTGGCGTCCCGTGACGGCCATTCGGGAGGCCAACACCGACGGGAATCCAGACACAATCCAGGATGCCTCCTGGACCCCGCTGCTGGCGACGCCCCCCTTCCCCAGCTACACCAGCGGGCACAGCACCTTCAGTGGTGCGGCCAGCACCATCCTGGAAGACTGGTTTGGAACGAATTACGGCTTCACCACTTCGGCGGAAGGCTTTGTTGTCCCCAACCGCAGCTTCGCGAGTTTCGCCGCGGCAGCCGATGAAGCGGGAATGAGCCGCATCTACGGCGGTATCCACTACTCATTCGACAACGACCATGGCCTGGCCGCCGGCCGGGCCCTGGGTGCCTTCGTCTTCGCCACCCAGTTGCAGCCTGTCCCCGAACCGTCGACCCTGGTGCTCATCGCCGGAGCCATCGCCGGTCTCGCCTGGACCCGCCGTCGCAATCCCCGCTGAGCCCCCGCTCGCAATCACCATCGGCCCTCAGGAAACGCAAACCAGCCCGCCATCCCGAATGGGATGACGGGCTGGTTTTGTGTTTCAGGACCAGATTACCGGTGGAGACTTGGGTCAGCCACAGGAAGTCGAACGCCAATCTGTCCGTCGCGTTGTTCGCCGGACAACGAGGTGTTCCCCCCGCTGCCACACGATCACTTCTTGTGTTGGGCGGCCATCTCGCGGAGCACCTCGCTGACCACTGCCACCCCTTCATCCACCTGGTGTGCATCGATGTTGAGCGAAGGCAGCAACCGGATCACGGTCTCGTGAGTGCAGTTCACCAGCACTCCCCGCTCCATGCACTTTCCAACAGCGGGCATTCCGGGAATGTTGAGATCAACCCCGATCATCATCCCGCGGACACGCACCTCGCGGATGATGGGGAGTTCTTTCTGCAGCTTCAGGAAGTGCTCGCGGAACCGGGCCGACTGGGTGTGCACATTCTCGAGAATCCTGTCTTCGACAATCGTCTCGACCGTGGCCAGACCGGCCGCCATTGCCAGGGCATTGCCGCCGAAGGTGCTGGCATGCTTCCCCGGCTTGAGACTCGGGGCGACTTCTTCGGTGGCGATGAAGGCCCCGCAGGCCACACCCCCCGCCAGCCCCTTCGCGAGGGTCAGAATATCGGGCTGCACGTTCCACTGCTGATAGCCGAACCAGGTCCCCAGCCGGGCCATCCCGGTCTGGACCTCGTCGAACACCAGCAGCATGTCGTTTTCGCGGCAGATCTGCTTGAGCCCGGCCAGGAAGGTTTCGTCGGGAATGTTGACGCCCCCCTCTCCCTGCACCGGCTCAATCATGATCGCACAGGTCTCGCGATCGACCAGCCTGCGCACCGCATCCAGATCATTCAACGGGGCGTAAACGAACCCGGGAACCAGGGGACCGATCCCCTCGTGGTACTTCGGCTGGGCTGTCGCCGAGACCGCCGCATAGGTCCGCCCGTGAAAGCTGTTTTCGAAGGTGATGATCTTGTAGCGACCCTTCGACGAGCCGTGCAGCCGGGCCAGCTTGATTGCCCCCTCATTGGCTTCCGTCCCGCTGTTGCAGAAGAACGCCTTGCCGAAACTGCGTGAACAGAGCGCGGCGGCAAAGTCCCCCTGTGCCTCGGTGTACCACGTGTTGGGGACATGAATCAGGTGGGCAATCTGCTCGGTGATCCGCTGCACCAGCCGCGGGGGCGAATACCCGAGGATGTTGCACCCCCAGCCTGGAAACAGATCGAGGTACCGGTTCCCCTCCGCATCCCAGACGTACGATCCCTCCCCATGCACCAGGCTGATGGGGTAGCGGTTGTAATTCGGGATGACGTACTGCTTGAAGATGTCGATGGTCGCCTGGCTGGATCGCCGGGCCGCGGGGTGCAGTGACTGCTTTTGCATGGAACCAGTCGCAGGGTGGGAAGAAGAGGAAGAAGGTGTTCCGGTGGTCGTTCGTCCGGAGTCGCCGGGATTGGCCACGATCTCGGTGCCAATCCCCTGGTCAGAAAAGATCTCCAGCAGCAGCGAGTGGGGAGTCCGGCCATCGATCACGTGGACCTTCTGGACCCCCGCCTTGAGGGCATCGAGCGCCGCCTCAACCTTGGGGACCATGCCCGAGTCGATCGTGCCATCGGCGATCAACCCCCGGCACTCCGCCTCGGTCAGGTGCGACAGCAGTGTTCCGGGATCATGACGGTTCCGGTAGATGCCCGAGACATCGCTGAGGAAGATCAGCTTCTCGGCATCCAGGGCCCGGGCCACGGCCGCCGCAGCCGTATCGGCGTTGACATTGTACTTCTGCCCCTGCCAATCGACCGCCACCGAGGGAATGACCGGGATCTTCCCGGCATCAATCGTCTTCAACAACAGGTCCCGGTTGACCTCAACCACCTGCCCCACGAAGCCGAGGTCAAGCGGCACACCATTCTCGTCCGCCAGGAAGAGCTTCTCGGCCAGCAGCACATTCTGGGTCAGATAGCTCAGACCAACCGCCTGCCCGCCGGCGGCATTGATCTGGGTCACCAGCTCACCGCAGATTTCACCCGCCAGCACCTGGGTCACAATCTCGAGAGTCTCGGGATCGGTATAACGCCGCCCCTGGACAAACCGGGGCTGGATCCCCGATTTTTTCATCGCGGCGTTGATCGCTTTTCCACCGCCATGAATCAGCAGCAGGCGTACGCCCACCGTCTCCATGAAGACCACGTCCTTCAGCAGGTTGCGCACCACCTCGGGATCTTCGAGGGCCGAGCCCCCCAGTTTGATCACGACCAGCCGGTCACGAAACCGGCGGATCCAGCGGGTGGCCTCAATGAGGACTTGGGCTTTCTGGGTGGCTTCTGAGACGTTCAACACAACACCGGAGGGGACCACGGGACGGACAGAACGATCAGTCAGATCCGGAGGGACAACCGATCAGGAATCTTCGATTCTACGAGGGGGCCAGCGGGAGTCAACAACGGCTGTGCTCAGATGTACGAGCTCCGCAGCAACTCGGCGGCGGACGGATCAAGCTGCTCACGCCGCCGGACAACGTCAAACCGCTGCAGCAGGTCTTCAGGTCGGGCGCGGGCCCGTTCGGCCCCCTGCAGGTCGCACAGCACCTGGCCCCGGTGCATCATCACAATCCGGTCCCCCAGGTTCACCGCCTGCTGCATCGAGTGGGTCACCATCAGGGTGGTCAGGTGTTCCCGTCGGATAATCTCGTCTGTCAACCGGATCACCTGGTCCGCTCCGCGGGGGTCGAGGGCAGCGGTGTGTTCATCGAGAAGCAGCAATTCGGGTCGCAGCCACGACGCCATGATCAGCGTCAACGCCTGCCGTTGCCCCCCCGACAGGCTCCCGATCGGATTGTCGAGACGGTCTTCCAATCCCATGTTCAGCGTCCGGATCCGGTCCCGCAATTCTTCGCGGACAGCCGGAGTCAGCGCCCGGCCCAGCCCCCGCGACAGCCCCCGCCGGGTGGCCAGGGCCAGGTTCTCGGCTATCGACATGTTGGGGGCTGTCCCGCTGAACGGATTCTGAAACACCCGCCCGATGAGTCGCGCCCGTTGATGCTCGGGCCAGCGGGTGATTTCTTCGCCTGCCAGGGTGATCGTGCCGCTGTCCACCAGAAAGGTCCCGGCCACGGCATTCAACAGCGTCGATTTTCCCGAGCCGTTCGTCCCGATGATGATCAGGAACGATCCGGTTTCCAGCCGGAGTGAGACCCCCTGGAGAGCCCGCACCTCGTTGGGAGTGTTCGGAAAAAAGGTCTTGCGCAGATTGTCGAGGAGCAGCATGATCAATCCTTGCGGTCAGGGGTCGGGGAGGTCGCCGTCCACCGCCGGAGCCAGGTCGGCCCCACAAGGGCCGCGAAGACAAACAGCGCGGTGATGAGCTTGAGATCGGTGGCGGGGAGCCCCCACCGCAGTGCGATGGCAATCATCAGGCGGAACAGCACCGATCCCATGATCGCCCCAACGATCAACAGGTTCACCCGACTGCTCCCCACGAGCCCCTCGCCAATAATCACGCTGGCCATCCCCCAGACCACCATGCCAATCCCCATCTGGACGTCGGCGAAGCCCTGCGACTGGGCCAGCAGCGAGCCCGAGAGCGCGATGAGCCCGTTCGACAGGGCCAGCCCCAGGATCAGGTTGAGATCGACATTCGAGCCCAGCGCCCGGACCATCTGCGGGTTCTCTCCGGTCGCGCGCAAGACCGTCCCCCGGTGCGTCTGAAAGAACACGGACAGCGCCACCGACACCACCATGGTCAACAACATCATCCCGATCAGGAATCCCGCATCCCGCGGAGCGACGGTCCATCCCAGCAGGTTGAACTCCACGGCGTCACCCAGCACTGTCCGGGCCAACCGCTCGGCATGCTGCGCCAGGGTCACCACCCCGGTGAGGGGAATGTTGCTGCTCCCCATGATGTGCAGGTTCACCGAATAGAGACCCGTCGTCACCAGGATGCCGCTGAGCAGCGGATTGATCCTGAATCGGGTGTGCAACACCCCGGTGAGCGTTCCCGCCAGCATCCCGGCCAGCCCTCCCATGATTGTCGCGGGCCAGACCGGCCAACCGGCGCGCGACAGCAGGGCCGCCGTCACCGCCGCCCCCAGCGTGAACGATCCCTCGGCCGTGATGTCGGGAAAACTGAAGATCCGGAAACTCAGGAACACCCCCAGCGCGAGGAACGCGAGGATGAAGCCCATCGTCAGCGAACTGATCAGCAGGTTCATGCGCGGCCAGCCTTTCCGGGCGATCCCCCCGAAGCGGAAACAGGTTCAAGGGGAGACAGCCAGGCCGTTCCCCGCAGGAGATCGGTCTGCCCCACCCCCTCCACCGGCCGCTCGTCGTGCAGCAGGTGCAGCACCCCGCGGGCCGAATCGGTCTGGAACAACGATCCGAGAAAATGAGGCAGCACCAATTCGCTTTGCGGGACGGGCCGGTAGGGAAACAAGGCGGCATGGCAGTGCAACCCCGTCGCCGAACGGCTGGAAACCGGCCGGAGGAACCGGGCCAGGCTCTCCGATGGCTGTCGATGCGCCACCCCGACGACCACCACCATCCCCTTTTCTGACGTCCGCTCGGTGGTGAATGACAGCCACTCCCGGACGCGGGGAAACTCCCACGGGGCCCCTTCCCAACCACTGTCAGGCGACTTTCGCAACGAAGCCCCGATCACGCAGGCAGATTCGGCCACGAGGGTAAACGCCATCCCCGTCCAGCCCGCCTCATCCAGCAGGATGTCCACCAACTCTCCCACCCCCACCACACCGCGCGGGCCCCCCCCCGCCTCGAACCGGGTTCGCCGCGCAAAACTTCCCCGTACGGCCAGGCCATACAGCATCTGCGTCCGCGGGAGAAAATCCTGCTGCCGGACCTGGAAATCGGGGATGTCACTGCCATCGGCTGGCTGGATGATGGCTGCCCCGCCGACGGCCAGCCCTTCCCCATAATGCCCGCGTGCTGCAACCGCGGTCGTGCCGAATGCCATCAGCCCAATCGCTGTCAATTCGGGCTCACAGACCAGCGGTACCGGCGGCATTTCGCCAAACCCGGCCGACTGCAGCGCATCCGGGTCACCCAGCAACTGCACCGACAGGGGAAATGGAGCACCGCTGGAGGAATGCGACTCGAGGACAACGCCGTCCCGCGTGGAAGCCTGCCCGGACACCTTCGCCGAGTCCGGCTCGTGGGACGGTGGGGCTGGGGCCGCCAGCAGGTGATTCGCAAGGCCCGACAACTGCAGCACTTCGGCGACCAGCTTCGACGGCTGCACCACCCGCAGTTGCCCCCCCGCCTTGCGCAGTTGCTGATACCAACGCACCAACACGGCCACCCCGGCGGAACTGATGTAGCTGACCCGCGCCAGGTCGAGGTCCACCCGGTGCCGTCCCGCCTCCACCACCGACTCCAGTGCCCGCGAGAGGTACTCGGACCAGTTGGCGTCGATGCGCCCCTCCAGGTCGAGGATCACCCGATCTTCCAGTTCCCGATGCGTAATCTGCATGAATTCCCCGCGTTGCTCTCACCCCCCGAACGCGGCGGGAGTGACCGTTCCGGAATCGGTTCCGGAGAGAATCTCCCACCCAATTCACTTCGCGACCGGTGTCCGAAACCGCTCGGGAAGCTGCTCTCCCGCCGCGGTGATCACACCGGCCGACTCCTTCCGCACGTCTGGTGGAAAGCTCCATGTGCCGCGCAATTGGGGAATGATCTTTTCATTCAACAGCAACAGCGTGGGCAATCGGTTCTCCACCGGGACATCGGCCGGCGGCTTCCCTTCCAGCACATCCGCCGCGAGATCCCCCACGGTGCGACCAATCTCGACATAGTCCCCCCCGAGATCAAACAAGGTCCCTGCCTTGACGTTGCCAGGAGTCACGCTGAAGACGGGGACCCCCGACTTCAGCGCGGTGGCAATCAGCGCAGGGGCCGCCTGAATGGTTGTGACATCGCCGCTCAACCAGATCCCCTCCGCCCCACGCGAGATCACCGCCTGGGTCGACTCAATCACCGCTGCCGCGTTCTCGGCATTGGCCTCGATCAATTCGATGCCCAAGTCTTCACACACGGCTCGCCCTGCCTTGGTGGCCGCCACAGAATTTGATTCGGCCGGGTTCCAGACAAGTCCCACCCGTTTCAGGTTCGGATTCATCCGTCGAGCCATTTCAAACACCTCGCGACTGGGGGGCATGCAGCCGTAGCCGGCAAGGTGCGCGGGATGCTGCCGATGGTCCTCGGGATCGATCCCCACCCCTGCGGCATACGGGTCGGAAACAAGCCCGAACACATGTTGGATCGGATGGGCCGACTGATTGGCGTTGGCAACCGTCTGCAGCGAATTGGTGCTGATGGTGACAATCAAGTCGAACTCGCCAGTGGTGACTGTCCGGGCAATCGTGTTGGCCATGGCAACGTCCCCCTCGGCATTGAACCGCTTCAGGTGGACTTTGCCCCCGTCCGAGTAACCCCGGTCTGCCAGCGCAGCGATCACTCCCCGGACACCGTCGTCCAGTGCCCCCACCGAGGCGAACTGAACCAGGGCCACCGGGACAGGCCCCGAACGCCCCGCCCTGCTCTCCCTCCGGGACCCTCGATCGGAATACAACAAAATCCCGGAACAGGCCGCAATGAGTGCCAACCCCAGGATCAGCCGTTTGAACAGTTCCCACATGGGCCAAGCCAGCCTTTCTCTGCCGCAGGCGGGAGGAAGTTGTTCAGTCAGAACCAGGCGATGCCGGCTGCCAGTCCCCGCCGACAAACAGTCGCGATTGAGAGTACAATGCAAACGCGTTGCCGACCAATCACCCGCCGGGAGATTCTCCTGACGGCGATACTCTCGGTCACCCGCTCAGGCCTCTCCCGACCATCACCACTTGATGAATCCGTCTGCCCACGATTCGCCGACGATTGCACGCCAGTCGTGGATGCCGCCCGCATTGCTCGCCCTCTTCGTGGGAGCGTCTCTGGGACTCTCCGGCTGGGCAGGAGGCCTGTTGGCGGTGACAGCCGGTCTCCTGGTCAGCCGATCGACCTCACCGGAACGTGGCCTGATGCTGCTGGCGGGGAGTCTGCTCTGGCTGCTGGCCAGTGGGGCCACAGGTAACCGGACGCTGTTTTTCCCCTTCGCCTGTTGGCTGGCAGCCGCCGTTTTCGTGCGGAACAGTCCCACTGCCTACTGGAAAGCCGTCTTTTATTCCGCAACGGTGATGGTGCTCTTTTTTTCAATCCGCGTGCAGCAGGGGGCCAGCGGGAAAGTGTTGTGGATGGAATTTGTGGCGGCGATCACGCTGGCAGGCGTCGCAGTTGTGTCCGAAGGGCTGCTCCCCAGCCTTCCTTTCCGAGGGTGGGTGGTTGCCCTCCTGGTTTCGCTGCTCGCTGGCTTGAGCGTGATTGTCTGAGACAACCAAGGGAGATCCAGGAAAACAGCCAAAGCCAAAATGAACAACCGCACCCATTCCAGTGAAGCACATCAATTCGCACGAACAGTACTTTTTAGTATCTGATCAGATACAGACACACTCAGGGACCTCGACGGATCCAAGACGAGCCCGTTGAACAAGTGGACCACGCCCGCACATCAAAATAGGGCATGTTCACTGAAAACACAAACCTCTGTTCTGTAATAACTTACACACCACCTCCCGCAGCAAACCCCAATTGTTCACTATCCCACCAGAAAAACATCCCAAAAACCAGTTGACAAAAGTCACTTGTTATGTATTTTGTACACTCTGTTCGGGTGAATCGTTGACCATTTCTTCAGAAAGCGACGGTGTGAACGTGAGTGAAGTGCAATTGGTGGTGCGGGAGTGGGACCGTGACTGGTCGGGGCCCGTTCATGGCAGCCAGGCCGATCGGGCGATTGCCGCCCTGACGGCCGACCCCGAAACCCTGGAAGAACTCGAACTGGCACTTGGCCGGTTTGCCAAGCCCAACTTGGGAGACCGTCACGACCTGGGGCTCGAACCAGGTCTGCGCGACAGCCGGTACGATGCCGGGCGAATTGTGATCGACCTCGCGGCCCGCCTCGTGGTCATCGATTCCGACTATTCCGACCCCGAACGGGAGGGGATCGTCTATTACCACAATGGTCAATACCGCACGTCCCACGCCCTCCCCTACCAACTGGCGGACGACTGGGTCTTCAGCCATGCCTTCTGGGAATGGCGACAGGTCGCCACGAACCGTCGGCTGGAGCGGGCCGGCCGGTCCGCCAGTGATCCGCGACTGGTCCTCTACGGTCCCCCGCTGCTCGAGTCCATCGCCCGGGAGACCTGCCAGAGCGCACAGCGCCTCCTGGCCGAAATCCATTCGACTCCCTCCGACGCGCCCCTCGATGCCCTCCCCCTCTGCGCCACCCCTCTGCCGCATGAGCCGCTGGGCGATTTCTCTCCCGCTTTATTGATGGATGATTCCGGTAACTGTGGCGAGAGTGATTGCCAATGCCAGGGTGGCCCGCCCCTGGGGCGT
>DNUF01000128.1:216413-235271 GCA_003508595.1 Planctomycetaceae bacterium | reverse complement strand
TCGGGAAGAAGAAAAAGGGGAAGGACGACGTCGACGACGAACGGGAAATTGAACCCGTTTCCTTCCAGGGGCCCATCAACGGGCAGGAAGTGAACCTCAAGGCCCATGCCAAGCTGGTGGAGGCGGGCCTCGTGCGGGCCAAGGATGTCGTCACCGACGCGATGTCGCTGCGGGCCGATTCCCTCAAGGTGGAGCCGAAGGGACCCGGGGGATTGGTGACCATCTACATCGATGGCATCCCTCAATCGGGGGGGAAGCTCTCGAAGGCGGAAACCCTGGCGGTGACCCAGGTCATGAAGCTGGTGGCCGGTCTCGATTCCAAAGAGCGTCAAGCCGCGCAGGCCGGGGGGCTGAAGGCCGAATTTGAGGGCAAGAAGTACCTGCTGAGAGTCTCGACGTCGGCGGTTCCGGAGGGGGAACGGTTGATGGTTCGCATCCAGGACACCTCCCAGAAGCTCGAGACCCTGACCGAGATGGGCATGGGTGAGCCGATGCGCCAGCGGTTGCGCGAGATCCTGGTGAAACCCGGGGTGATTCTGGCCATTGGTCCCCCCGGATCGGGGACCACAACCACGATGTTCGGCCTGTTGAAGAACGTCGATTCGTACCAGTACACAGTGTTCATCATGGTGGACCCGGGGGGCCGCACGCTGTTTGGCGTCTCCTCCTATGACGACAAACCAGCCGGTGAGTCGCTGGAAGATTCGCTGGTGCGGTTGGGGCGCAAGGAAGCGAACGTGATCCTGGTCGAACCGGTGAAGAGTGCCGGGGTCGCCAAGCCGGTTTTTGGCAAGGCGGAGAACCTGACCCTGATTTCGGAAATGCCGGCCAAAGATACGGCCACAGCGGTCACCCAACTGGTCCAGCTGGTGGGGGATGCCGGGGTGGTGGCCAATGGATTGAAAGCCCTGGTGACGCAGAAGATGCTTCGCCGGCTCTGTCCGTCGTGCAAATCCCCGTATCGTCCGAAGCCCGATTTCCTCAAAAAACTGGGGTTGGACGAATCGGTGAAGACGCTGTACCGGGTTCCTCCTCCCCCGGAGGACCCCAAGGAACAGATCGAGCCCTGTGAGAAGTGTGGGGATGTGGGGTATTTCGGCAGGGTGGCGATGTTTGAGGTCCTCGAAGTGACTCCCGGGATCCAGGAATTGATCCAGAAGGGGGGGGATCCGACGGCCCTGCGGGAGCAGATCAAGAAGGAGAAGCAGATCACCCTGCAGAAGGACGGGTTGCGTCTGGTGGCGGAGGGGGTGACCTCGCTGGAGGAGTTGCAGCGGGTCTTCAAGCCGGCGTGATTGCGGGCCGGACGGTGCGACGGAGCCAGCGGATCCGACTTTGCCGAATTGACGGGATTGGCCGAAGTTTCGGACTGTAGTGGTCGATAAAGAGGGGGCGTCGATGGTGTTGCGGGATCTGGAGGATCCTGGACAGGGTGTCGGCGTTGAAGCTGTTTTCCCCCTCTGTTGGCGATTGTCGCCAGTGAGTCGTGCCATGAAAACGCGACCTGTTTCGGTGTGGTCCTTGCTGATGTTCGTGGGGTGCGCTGCCCTGTGTGGAGCCTCTTCGGGCTGCCAGGTGAGCGTTGGGGGACAGACTCTCCCCTCCGCGTACTACCTCAAGGATGACCTGCAGTACTTCCCGGCTGGTCCTGAGTTCAAGCTCAGCAACCAGGCCCGGGCGATTGAAGAGTACAAGCTGCGGCAGCAGGGCCTGACCGACGTTCCCGCCCAGTAATCGGGGATGTTGAGCATTCTCCCGGCGGTTGTCCGGGAGGGGCTGGTGTGCAGCACAGTGCCGGGTCGGCCGGGGGAGAGGCTCCCCCGCGAGTCGTCCTGGACTGTGAGTGACGCAGCGCCTGGATTCCGGGCGGTTCCCGAACCGGGGAGGCCGCCGGTGTGCCGTGGCTCCACGTGCCCGATTTCGAAAAAGGGCGCGGTGGCCGCTGGTGCCGTTCAATCAAGGCTGCGGTCCAACCAGGAATCTGGGCAGCCCCGAAACCGGCGTCGCCATGGTGCGCCAGCCGGGGGACCGGTATTGGCGATCTGAACTTGTGTTATCCATGGGCTTGAGCCGTCTTCTGGATTTCGGCCGCGGCCATCCTCGGGACAGTCCGGTGGAAGGATCGCCGGGTGGGGGTATTGCCGGGTGGGGAGGAGAGGGCAAGTCCGTCTCCATCTGGGTGAACATGGAGGACCCGGATTTCGGGGAGATCCTCTCATTCCTTGGAAAACGAGTTGCCGACGCCAGTGGCACAGATCCCTGAAAACAGGCAGGGCGGCTGAGAAACGGGCCGAAAGTACCTGTTCTTTGTAGCGATTCTCAGGTTTTGGACGATCGGGCCGACATTTGCTCTCTGACCGCTGCGCCCTATATAAACTACGGGCTTGAAACTCGTTCGCACTGGCCGATGGTTCACTTCCAGACGCACTGATGCCTGCTCTTCCGATTTTTCTGTTCGCCGCCGTTTCCACATTTGTGGCCCTGTCGATCCTGGTGATCGCCCAATTGGTCGGTCCCCGGAAGCGGACGGCGGTCAAGATGATGCCGTACGAATCGGGGATGGACCCGGTGCACTCGGCCCGACAGCGGTTCAACATTGGGTTTTACCTGCTGGCGATTGAGTTCCTGGTTTTTGATGTGGAGTTGCTGTTCCTGTATCCCTGGGCGGTGGCTGCCCACGAGCAGGGGGCGTTTGGAGCGGGGCACGGGGCGTTTTACGCGGTCTGCGGCTTTCTGGCCGTGCTGTTGATTGGTTTTGCCTACACCTGGCGCAAGGGGGTGTTCAAATGGACGTGAGCGTTCCAGAGAACGTGATGGTCACCAAGCTCGACTCCCTGGCGAGCTGGTGTCGGAAGAACAGCCTGTGGCCGATGCCGTTTGCGACGGCCTGTTGTGGCATCGAATTGATGGCCACCGGGGCGAGCAAGCATGACGTGGCCCGGTTTGGAGCGGAGGTGTTCCGCTTTTCGCCCCGGCAGTGCGACCTGATGATTGTGGCCGGTCGGGTCGTCATGAAGATGTTGCCGGTGCTGCAGCGGATCTGGCTGCAGATGCCCGAGCCCAAGTGGTGCATCTCGATGGGGGCGTGTGCCTCGACCGGGGGGGTCTTCGACACCTACAGCGTCGTCCAGGGGATCGACCGGTTTATTCCGGTCGACATGTATGTCCCGGGATGCCCGCCCCGTCCGGAGCAGCTGATCCAGGCGATCATTGATCTGCAGGACAAGATCCAGCGGGAAGGGACCCTGATGGGGACGGAGTTCCAGACGGAGGCCCGGCAGCAACCCAAGCGGGCACTGCTGGACATCGTCTCGCCGCAGGTGACACCCCGGCCGGAACCGTTGCCGATTGTTCCCAACGTGGGGGTCTGACGATGGATGCGAACGCCTTGAAGCAGGCCCTGCAGCAGCGGTTTGGCGAACTCGCCTGGCAGTACAGCGAGAGTCCCCGCGGACAGCGGCGCCTCGTGATTCCCGCCGACCAGCTGCACAAGTACCTGGAGTTCCTGCGGAGCGACTGCGGGTTTGATGCCCTGCTGGACATCACGTGCGTCGACTACCTGCATTACCGGGGGGCGAAAGACCGGTTTGGCCTCGTCTACCTGATGGGGACTTCGACCTCGGGAGAGCGGCTTGTCGTACGCTGCTTTCTCAATGAGCCCAACCTGAAGATTGCCTCGGTGGTCCCTCTCTGGGAGGGGGCGAACTGGCTCGAACGCGAGGTGTTCGACATGTTCGGCATCCAGTTCGAAGGGCATCCCGACTTGAGACGGGTGCTGCTTCCCGAGGAGTTCGCCGGCTTCCCGCTGCGGAAAGACTATCCCCTGCGGGGTCGGGGAGAACGCCACAACTTCGAACGCATCACCCGCAACCAGAGCTGATCAGATCGCAGGTCACGTCCGGATTTCACCGGCGGGATCTGCCAGACCGACGGCACTCACTTTCCCCTCTTCTGAACCCCTGCCTGGCAAACCATGGCTTCCGGACTTCTCGATCCTCCCGCGTCTTCAATCGACCAGGAATATCGCTGGACGCTGAACTTCGGCCCGCAGCACCCCGCCACGCACACGACGCTGCGGATCCTGCTGCAGATCGAGGGGGAGCGGGTGCTCGATGCCCAGCCCGACATCGGCTATCTGCACAGCGGTTTCGAGAAGATCGGCGAGCATCTCAACTACAACCAGTACGTCACGGTCACCGACCGGATGAACTACATCTCCCCGCTGGCGAACAACATCGCCTGGCACGGAGCGGTGGAGAACCTGCTGGGGATCGAGGTGCCGCAGCGGTGCAAGTACATCCGCACGATCCTGGCCGAGTTGGCCCGCATCAGCGACCACCTGTTGTGCAATGGTGCGTGCGCCCTCGATACCGGGGCCTTCACCGCGTTCCTGTACGCCTTCAACCAGCGGGAAGTGCTGTACCAGATTTTTGAAACGCTGTGCGGGGCGCGGTTCACCACCAGCTACACGCGGGTCGGTGGGCTGATGTACGACGCCACGCCGAAGTTCATCGAGCAGGTACGGCAGTTCGTCAAGGCGTTCCCCAAGGTGCATGCCGACGTCTGCCGCCTGTTGAACCGCAACCGGATCTTCGTCGAGCGGACGAAGGGGATTGGGGTACTGACGAAGGAAGAGGCGATCAGCCGGTGTGCGACCGGTCCGGTCGCGCGGGCCAGCGGGGTGACCCGTGACCTGCGGAAAGACGCCCCGTACCTGGCCTATTCCGACTTTGACTTCAACGTCATCTGCTCGACCGATGGAGACTGCTTCCACCGGTACCTGGTGCGGATGGATGAGATGCTGGAGAGCCTGCGGATTATTGAGCAGGCGCTGGAGAATCTGCCTCCGGGACCGGTGAATGTTCCGATGGCCGACCGGGCGATCCTTCCCGACAAGAGCCGGGTCTACAACACGATTGAGGGGTTGATCACGCACTTCGAGGTGGTGATGACCAACCGGGGCTTTCAGTCGCCGAAGGATGAGTGTTACACGGCGATCGAGGCGCCGAATGGCGAACTGGGCTTCTACATCGTCAGCGATGGAAGCGAGACCGCCTACCGGGCCCGTTGCCGTCCCCCCAGCTTCATTCACTTCGCGATGTTCCCGTTCCTGATGAAGGGGCACCAGGTGAGCGACATCGTGGCGGTCCTGGGCAGCCTGAACGTGATTGCTGCCGAACTCGACCGCTAGGGACCAGGTCCTTCCGTTTTCTGAACACCACACCGAGTCTGCCCGCTTCGTGACTGCACACGCGGCGGCCGAGCCTTCGAGACGCAACCCATGGCGACCACAGCCGCACAGCCCGTGATCACCCCGCAGATGCGGGCGGAAATCGAGGCCTTTTTCCCGCGGTACCCGACCCGCCAGGCGGTCACCCTGCCGGCACTGCACATCATCAACGAGCACCTGCGGTGCGTCCCGGAAGGGGCGATACCCGAGTTGGCGCAGATGCTGCAACTGTCCCCCGCGCAGGTGTACGACACGCTCAGCTTCTACCAGTTCTTCAAGTCGAAGCCGTGCGGGAAGGTGCGGGCCTGGGTCTGCCGTTCGATCAGTTGCTCGCTGCGGGGTGGAGAAGAGGTTTTGGAGGCGCTGTCCGAGAAACTGGGGGTGGCGCCGGGCGAGACGACCTCCGATGGCAAGGTGACCCTGGAGTTTGGCGAATGCCTGGGGTTGTGTGATTTTGCCCCGGCCATGCTGGCCAACGAAACGGTCTACAAGAACATGACGGTGGAACAGGCGGGAGCCGTGGCCACCCAGTTGAAGCAACAGGCCGACGCCCGCTGACGGACGACCAACCGGCATTTTCCAGGCAGACACCAACCGACCGACCAGCGTCACAATCAGGACTGTGTTCCGTGGCCGACTTTGAACCCGTACTGCTGGCGAACATCCACAAGCAAGACAGCCACACCCTGCCCGTGTACCAGGCGGGGGGGGGCTACCAGGCGATCCGCAAGGTTCTGTCGGGGATGTCGCCGAATGATGTCATCGAGCTGATCAAGGCCTCCAGCCTGCGTGGCCGCGGAGGGGCAGGGTTCCCCTGCGGCCTCAAGTGGAGCTTTCTGCCGAAGGATCATCCCGGTCCCATCTACATGTGCGTGAACGCCGACGAGAGCGAACCGGCGACGTTCAACAACCGCATCCTGATGGAGCAGGATCCGCACCAGGTCCTCGAGGGGATCATGATCGGGTGTTTCGCCACCCGGGCCCAGGCAGCCTACATCTACGTGCGGTACGAGTATCCGACCGCCTACCGTCGGCTGCAGGCGGCGATTGACGAGTGCCGGGCGGCGGGGTTGCTCGGGAAGAACATCCAGGGAAGCGGGTTCAACCTCGACATCTTCCTGCACCGTGGGGCGGCCGCGTACATCTGCGGAGAAGAGACCGGCCTGATCGAGAGCCTCGAGGGGAAGCGGGCCTGGCCACGCATCAAGCCTCCGTTCCCGGCAATCGAAGGGGCGTTCCGCAAGCCGACGGTGGTCAACAACATCGAGACCCTCTCGAACGTCCCGCACATCGTCAACCGGGGTGTGGAGTGGTTCAAGAGCATCGGTGTCCCCTCGACAAATCCGAAGGACCCGGGAAGTTACGGGCCGAAGCTGTACTGCATCAGCGGGCACGTCAACACGCCCTGCTGCGTGGAGTTGCCCCTGGGGGTGACGGCCCGCGAGTTGATTGACCGGCATGGCGGCGGGGTCTGGAAGGGGCGGAAAGCGAAAGCGGTCATTCCCGGGGGGCTCTCGATGGGGCTGCTGACCGAGAAGGAACTCGACATTCCCCTCGACTTCGCCGGTCCTGGCAAGGTGGGCTGCCTCGGTCTGGGAACAGCGGCTGTCACCGTGATGGACGAAACGGTTCCGATTGTCGACTACCTCTACAACGCGTCGCGGTTTTTTGCCCACGAGTCGTGCGGGCAATGCACTCCCTGCCGCGAGGGAACGAGCTGGGCGAGCCGGGTGATTGCCCGAATCAAGGCGGGCCAGGGGCGATTGAAGGACCTGGAGATCCTGCAGAGCATTTCGCAGTCGATCGGGATCATGCCCGGGACGACGATCTGCGGCCTTGCCGACGGTGCTGCCTGGCCCCTGAAGAACGCCCTGGCCAAGTTCCGGGGAGAACTGGAAGACTACATCAAGACAACCAACCCGGGGGGCTATTCGCAGGAGGAGCCTCCCCTGGCGCTGGTGGAATTGACGCACTGAGACCTGACTGAACGACCCCCTGCCTGCCGGGGCCGACTGGCCCCAACCTCGCCGCCGCCGGTGGTGAGCATCCGGGAATCCACGAGACAAAGCTGCGAGTCATGGCAACGATCACCGTCGATGGAAAAGACATCGAGATTGGCGACAACGAGCGTCTGAACGTCATCCAGGCGGCCGATCGCGCAGGGGTGTCGATTCCGTTCTACTGCTGGCACCCGGGACTCAGCGTGGTGGCCAGTTGTCGCATGTGCCTGGTGGAGACCGGCACGAAGAACAAGGAAACGGGCGAAGTCACGATGATGCCCAAGCTGGTGCCTGCCTGCCAGACACCGGCCAAGGATGGGACCGTGGTGGTCACCGACAGCCCCAAGGTGAAGGCGAACCAGAATTTCGTCCAGGAAGGGATCCTGCTGGATCACCCGGTCGACTGCCCGATCTGCGACCAGGCGGGGGAATGCTGGCTGCAGGACTACTACTTCGACTACGGGCACAAGGAACGCCGGGCCGACATCCATCCGTTTACCAGCAAGCGGCGTGACCTGGGGCCGCACGTCAGCCTGTTCGCCGATCGCTGCGTGATGTGCAGCCGGTGCGTTCGCTTCACCCGCGAGGTCTCGGGCGGTGGCGAACTGATGGTGATCGATCGGGGGAGTCATGCCGAGATCGATGTGTTCCCCGGCTTCCCGATCGAGAACAAGATGTCGGGGAATGTGAACGACATCTGCCCGGTGGGGGCGCTGTGTTCATCCGACTTTTTGTACCAGCAGCGGGTCTGGTTCCTCGACGCCCAGAACAGCGTCTGCACGCGCTGCAGCACCGGCTGTGCGACGCAGATGCACGTCAACCAGGATCACCTCTACCGCATCCAGCCCCGTTACAATCCCAACGCCAATGACTGGTGGATGTGCGATATCGGGCGGTACGAGAATCAATATGTCAACGCCCCGGAACGCCTCGACGGGCCCCGGCGGAAGACCGACCGGGGATTTGAAGCGCTCGAATGGAGTGAGGCGTTGCGGGAGGCGCATGGCCGGGTGGCCGACGTCGCCCTGCACAATGGAGGCAAGCACCTGGCCTTTGTGCTCTCTCCCTTCCTCACCTGCGAAGAAGCCTACCTCGCCGCCCGGTACGCCACCGGCATTCTTCCCGACGTGACGCTGGTGGTCGGGAAAGTCCCGGTCGTGGGGCAGGACGAGACGTTCAAGGCGGGGTTCACGATTCGTGCCGAGAAGTGCCCGAATCGGCGGGGTGTCGAAGAGGTGGCCCGCGGTCTGGGAAAGCATGTGCTGGACTGGAATGGACTGCTGGCGGCCATCGGTTCGGGCGAGATCCTGGGGGCGTGGGTCACGGGGGGCTCTCCCGAAGGGTGGATCGACGATGCCGAGGCGGCGCAGTTTGAACGCCTGCAGGCTCTGGTGGTTCAGGACATCCTGCCATCCCCGCTCGCCCGTCGGGCGCAGGTGGTGTTGCCCGGGGTGACCGCGTTCGAAAAAGACGGGTCCTACGTCAACCACGCCGGAGTGATCCAGGCCAGTTCCTGGGGACTTCGTCCGCGGGGTGGGGCCCATGTGGATGGTCAGATCTTTGCCGACCTGCTGCAGCGCACCGGCATTTACCAGGCCGACAGCGTGCTGAAGGAACTCGCGGCCGCGGTGCCGTTCTTCGCCCGGTGTGCCGAGGGAATTCCCCCGGCTGGCCTGAACCTGGTGACTGGCCAGGAGAAGCGTCCCTTTTCGACAGAATTGGGGACCGTGTCGCATCCCACGCCGACGTTCCGCAGCGAGGCGTCCCGGATGCTCGAAGTGGAGTCTCCGACTGTGTAACCTTGGCCGGATACCAGGTTGGGCGGCCGCTGGGCCGTGGCCGGTTTCGGAACGATTGGATTTGAAGACATCATGTCTGAGTGGCTTGAACCCCTGATCAAGATCGCCCTGGTGGTCGGCGCCTCGCAGGCCGCCGTGGCCTACCTGGTGCTGGTCGAACGGAAGGCGGCGGCCTACCTGCAGGACCGGCTTGGTCCCAACCGGGTGGGGCCGTGGGGGCTGTTGCAGCCTCTGGCCGACGGTTTGAAGTTCATCCTGAAGGAAGAGATTGTTCCGGACGGAGCCGATCGCTGGCTGTTCCTGCTGGCGCCGCTGGCGATTCTCGCGACGGCGACCTTCGTGTTTGCGACAATCCCCTTCGGCTACGTGGTCCCCGGCCCCGGGAGCCAACCGATTCCGCTGACCATCGCCCCCAACTCAGACATTGGTCTGTTGTTTGTGTTTGCAGTGGGGAGCCTGGGGGTTTACGGGGTGATCCTGGGAGGCTGGGCCTCCAACAGCAAGTACAGCCTGCTGGGGGGACTGCGGTCAAGTGCCCAGCTGGTGAGCTATGAGATTCCGCTCGGCTTGTCGGTCATTGGAGTGCTGCTGTTTGCCGGTTCGCTGAACATGGAAACCATCATGACCGAACAGGCCCGTTCGGGGTGGTGGTGGTTCGCGGTGCAGCCGCTCGGGTTCATCGTGTTCATGATCAGCGGGTGTGCCGAGGCGACCCGGTTGCCCTTCGACCTTCCCGAGTGCGAGCAGGAGCTGATTGCGGGGTATCACACCGAGTACACCGGCATGAAGTTCGGCATGTTCGCGTTTGCCGAATACCTGCACATGATCACGATTGCCTTCCTGGCGGTGATCCTGTTTTTCGGCGGCTGGCACTTCTGGGGACTGGCTCCGTTCACCGAGGCAAACGAGGTGGGGATCTTCGGGGCACTGATCCGGGTGATTGTGCTCAACGTGAAAGTGCTGCTGATGATCTTCTTCTTCATGTGGATTCGCTGGAGCTGGCCGCGTTTCCGCTACGACCAGCTGATGGACCTCGCCTGGAAGGCGATGATTCCGCTCGGATTGATCAACCTGGCGATTTGTGCCTACTGCCAGGAGTTTCTCAAGCCGGACGACTACACCACCCGTGCGATCCTGGGTTGGCTGGCGGTGGCTGGCTGCCTGGCGTGGGGGGCATTTTCGGCCCAACCGCAGCCGGCGACGGCCCGTCCGAGTTCCGTTCGATCCAGTGCCGCCCGCGCGGGCTGACCTTTTCCGCTTCTGCGACCCCAACCATGCAGCCTGACGACAAGTCCATCAAGTGGGTCCGTGAACCCCAACTGGGGCTCACCGGCCGGATGTACCTCACGCCGCTGATTGACGGCCTGGCCACCACGGCCAAGCACTTTCTCTCGACGGTGAAGGGAGATGGCTTCACCCGCCAGTTTCCCGAAGAGCGTCCCGAGTTCGGCAATCCGCTGATCTACCGGGGGGTGCATCGTCTGAACAAGGATGACCAGGGACGGGTCAAGTGTGTCGCCTGCTTTTTGTGTGCGACGGCCTGCCCGGCCCACTGCATCGACATTGTGGGGACCGAGGCTCCCTGGAATGATCGCGAGAAGTACCCGCAGAGCTTTGTGATCGATGAGTTGCGCTGCATTTACTGCGGCATGTGTGAAGAGGCGTGCCCGGTGGACGCGATTGAGCTGACTTCGCTCTTCGACCTGACCGGAGCGAGCCGCGAAGAGATGATCTTCGACAAGGAAAAGCTGCTGTCGGTCTACGACATGACGGCAGTGGCCGAGCCCTCGCGCAAAGAACGCGAATCGCGCGAACGGGCTCCCGCGATTGGAAAGGGGCACTGAGTTGATGTCTGGTTTGACTCTTGGGGCCCTGGCCCCAATGTTCGCCGCCGGGATGCTCGACGGTCCCCTCGCGCAGTATTCGCTGCGTGTACTGGGAGCGCTGCTGCCGTTGTTCCTGGGGGTGTTCCTGATGTTGCCCCGGGGAGGGGCCGACCGTTCGCCGATCCGGTGGCTGGGGGCGGCCCTGGTGGCTGTGTCGCTGGTGCTGCTGGTGACATTTCCGCTCACGTCGTCCGAGGGGGCGGTGGCCGACTCGTCGGCCACAACCCTGTGGGGGCTGCCGCAGACGCTGTCCTGCTACACCTTTCACGCCCTGGCCTTTGTGAGTGTGACGGCGGCCGTCCTGATGATCACGGCCCGCAACCCGGTCTACTCGGCCCTGTGGTTCTCGCTGGTGCTGCTGTCGAACTCGGGGCTGTACCTGCTGCAGGGGGCGGAATTTCTCTCGGCCTCCACGATCATCGTGTATGCCGGGGCGATCGTCGTGACCTTCCTGTTTGTCATCATGCTGGCGCAGCCGAATGGGGCCGCCCGCTATGACCGGTTTGCCCGCGAGGGGCTGTTGTCGGCCATCACGGGGCTGTTGTTGTCGGGAGTGTTGATTGCCGCCCTGCACCTGGTGATGCGGACCGAGCCGCGGGGACCTGTGGCGGGCATCGCCAGCCGCCCTGCGGACTCTGTCGTGAGCATCCATGCCTCGGCGAATCGCAACTCCCTGCTGGCGAGCCATCCCCATGTCGCCGGTTTGGGGCGAACACTCTTCACCGATCAGGTGGTGAGCGTGGAGATCACCGGGCTGCTGCTGCTGGCGGCGGTGGTGGGAGCCATGCTGATCGCGGGGCACCGTACCGAGGAATCCCATGACCGGAAATGACGCGTGGCTCAACAACTACCTGGTGTTGGGGGCGTTGCTCTTCTCGCTGGGGGCGGTCGGTTTTCTGACCCGTCGCAACCTGATTGTGATCTTTCTCTGTGCCGAACTGATGCTGCAGGGAGTCTCGACCACCCTGGTGGGATTCAGTGGCTTCCATGGCACCTGGGGAGGACAGGTCTCGGCGATTTTCAGCCTGGCGCTGGCTGCGGCTGAGGCGGGTATCGCGCTCGCCCTGTTTGTCGTGCTGTTCAAGCGGGGCTTCTCGCTGGATGTTTCGATCTGGAGTGACCTGCGGGAAGAAGACCAGCCGCCGGTCGAGGAGGAACCGTTGGGAGACGAACCTGTGGAGAAACCCCGCGAGTGGCCCCACCTGGCACCTGCGGGGCGACTGCCGGAGCGGCGCACTGCGGGCGCGGCGACCGGTGCGACGACCACCGCGGTCAGTCGCGAGGCGGTGACCGCCGGGGAAGGAGTCGGTCACCATGGCTGATTTCCTGGTTCGTGCCATCCCGCTGTTTCCCCTGCTGGCCTGCCTGTTTGTCGCGCTGGTTGGGGCCCGCTGGCTCAAGGACAAGAGTCATCTGCCGGTGGCCCTGGCGTGCGGTTTGTCGTGTGCCTGTGCCGTGCTGCTGTTGTTTTCGCTGTCGCCATCACCGTCGAATCCCTCGGGCCAGAAGACGGTGACCCTGTATCAATGGATGCAGGTGACAGAACCGGTGGTGGCGGACATTCCCCCGTATCAACCGGGAGGAGCCGGCGGATCGCCGGGGCTGGACGCCCAGATCGCCCTGCGGGCCGATTCGCTGTCGGCCACGATGCTGGCCATGCTGACCTTTGTCGCCACGCTGGTGGTGATCTACGCGTCGGGCTACATGCATGACGACCGGTCGTACTGGCGGTTCTTCGCCATCGTGGCGCTGTTCGTGTTCTCGATGATCATGCTGGTCCTGTCGGCCAGCTTCCTGCAGTTGTTTGTCTTCTGGGAAGCGGTGGGGCTGTGCAGCTACCTGCTGATCGGTTTCTGGTACGAGAAACCTGAGGCAGCGGCAGCCGGCATGAAGGCGTTCGTTGTCAACCGGATCGGCGACTTCGGGTTTGCCGCCGGCGTGTTCCTCATCTGGGTGACGTTTGGCAGCACCGATTTTGCGAAGGTGCTGGATGCCTCGGCCGTTGCGGAAGTCGCCCAGCGGAACCCTTACCTGCTGACGACCATCTGCCTGTGCCTGTTTACGGGAGCGATTGGCAAGAGTGCCCAGTTCCCGCTGCATGTCTGGTTGCCCGACGCGATGGAAGGACCGACGCCGGTCAGTGCGCTGATCCACGCGGCAACGATGGTGACCGCCGGGGTTTACCTGGTGGCCCGCTGCACTCCGCTGTACCAGCTTTCCCCCACCGCCCAGGCGTTTGTGTCAGTCATCGGCTGCATCACGGCTTTGCTGGCCGCCCTGATCGCCCTGACCCAGACCGATCTCAAGCGGGTGCTCGCCTATTCCACGGTCAGCCAGCTGGGATTCATGTTCCTGGGGCTCGGGACCGGCTCGCTGGTGGGAGTGGGGGGGGCGATGTTCCACCTCGTGACGCACGCCTTCTTCAAGGCCCTGCTGTTCCTCGGTGCGGGGAGCGTGATGCACGCCATGGGGGGCGTGATCGACATGCGGGAGTTCCGCGGACTGAAGAAATTGATGCCCCAGACACACACGACCTTCCTGGTGGGGGCCCTGGCCCTGGCGGGATTGCCGCCGCTGTCGGGATTCTGGAGCAAGGACACGATTCTCGGGGCGGTCTACGAGCAGGCCCATCCCCATCACGCTGCGGTGGCCACCGACGATGCGGCGGGGACCACCGCCTCGGAAGCGAGTTCGCAGGTGACGCCGTTCGGGATGCCCCGGACCAGCCTTTACAACCTGTTGTACTGGTTGGGGACGTTCACGGCGTTTCTCACGGCGTTCTACACCTTTCGGGCGTTCTTCCTCACCTTCTACAACGGTCCGGAAAAAATTCCGCATGCGGCCGGGCATCATGCCCATGAGTCTCCGGCGGTCATGTGTCGCCCGTTGTGGGTCCTGTCGGTGGGGGCGGCCCTGTTGGGGCTGCTGTTCGGGCATCTCACCGGTGTGTTTGATGGCTTCCTGGGCCGCACGATTCCCGGGCTGGCGGAAGCCGCCCACGAGCATGGCATCAACTGGACGGTGGCCCTGGTGAGCACCCTGGTGGCTCTGGCCGGTGTGGCCCTGGCCTGGGTGATGTACAAGGAAGAGTCGCCGATCCCGGCTCGGGTGGCTGCCCTGGCAGGACCATTCACCCGGCTCAGCGAGCAGCGGTTCTACCTCGATGAAGTTTACAAGCTGCTGGTGGTCCGGCCGCTGGAAGCGCTCTCCCAGGTCAGTCGGTTTGCGGACTGGCTGCTGGTGGACGGCGCCCTGGTGACCGGGGTCAGTCGCATTCCCTCCCTGCTCGGACAGCTGCCCCGTCCGATCCAGAACGGGCTGGTGCAGTTCTATGCACTGGCCATGATGCTGGCGACGGCAGTTCTGATGTGGGCCCTGTTGTCCAAGCAAACCTGAGTGGCAGATGTTTCCCATCGATTACCTTCCCTTTGTGATGGTGGCGGTCCCCCTTGTGGGGGCGGGGCTGGTGCTGTTGTCGGCACCGGCGAGTCGAGACCAGGCGCGGTGGACGGCACTCACCAACGTGATTCTCACGTTTGTGCTGTCGATGCTGCTGGTCTCCCGCTACCGCGTTCCGGAACTGCTGCCGCCGAATGCCGATGCGGTTGATCGACAGCAACTGGTCGATCAGACGCTGCAGATGCGGTCGTCGTTCCCGTGGCTGTCGCCCCGCACGGTGGAGGAGCCTGTGGCGGGGGTGCAGCGACCGGTCGACACGCCGGTCAAGCTGGCCTTTGCGGTGGACGGAATCAGCCTGTGGCTGATTGTGCTGTCGGCGTTGTTGATGATCCCGGCGGTCCTCGTCAGCTGGAATGCGATCGAGGAGCGTCCCGCCCGGTTCTATGCCCTGATGCTGTTGCTGGAAGCGGGTTTGATTGGTGTCTTCTCGGCCCAGGACATCATCCTGTTTTACATCTTCTTCGAGTTCACGCTGATTCCGCTCTTCTTCATGATCGGGATCTGGGGGGGCTCGGATCGCCGGTGGGCCGCCCGCAAGTTCTTCATCTACACCCTCGCGGGGAGTGTGCTGACCTTCCTGGGTCTGCTGTTCATCGTGCTGTCGGAACAGTGGATGAGCAATTCCTCGTCGCTGACCTTCTCGATTCCCGAGTTGACCTCGAGCATCCAGCAGCAGATCGCCGCATCGCCCCGCAATGCCGATTACTGGCGTCACGTCAGTCCATGGATTTTTGTCGCCCTGTTCGCCGGGTTTGCGATCAAGGTCCCGTTGTTCCCCTTCCACACCTGGTTGCCCCTGGCCCACGTCGAGGCGCCGACCGCCGGTTCGGTCCTGCTGGCGGGTGTGTTGTTGAAGATTGGTTCGTACGGCTTCCTCCGGTTTGCTCTCCCCCTGGTGCCGGGGGCGAGCGTCGCCCACTTCCACCTGGTGGCGATCCTGGCGGTGATTGGAATCATCTACGGGGCCCTGTTGGCCCTTGCCCAGGAAGACATCAAGAAGCTGGTGGCCTACTCGTCGGTCAGCCACATGGGATTCTGCCTGCTGGGGCTGTTTGCCTTCAACACGGTGGGGTTGACCGGTGGATTGCTGCAGATGATCAACCACGGCCTGTCGACCGGGGCCCTGTTTGCCCTCGTGGGCATGCTCTACGAGCGGTACCACACCCGCGACATCGCGTCGTACGGGGGGTTGGCCCGCAAGTACCCGCGGATGGCGTTTTGCCTGCTGGTGGTCGCGTTCTCCAGCATTGGTCTCCCCGGCCTGAATGGCTTCACCGGAGAAGTCACCTCCCTGATGGGGATGTTTGCGACCAACCGGTTGTATGGGACCCTGTCGCTGGCCGGGATCATCCTGGGGGCCTGGTACACGCTGTCACTTGTCCGCCGGACCTTTTTCGGACGGTTGCGTGAGCCGGTGCAGTCGCACCATCAGGCACCCGTGGTCTCGCATCACCAGTCGCATGAACATCACCACACCGCACTGGCGGATCTCAACCTGCGTGAGCTCTGTGCCCTCGGTGTGCTGATCGTCCCGATTTTCTGGATCGGCCTGTATCCGCAGTTCTTCACCCGCCGGATGCAGCCGTCCCTGCAGCCGATTGTCGCTGTGCTGCAGGAAAACGGCGCTGTGATGCTGTCGCAGAGAGAGAACCCGCACGGCGAGCGTCCTGTTCAGGCCTCCCGGCCCGATCAGCAGTCCGTGAACAACACCACTTCCCGTTGAGTGCCACCGTGTCGGAAACATTCACCATCCTGTTGCCGCATGTTGTCCTGGCCCTGGCCGGTGCCCTGTTCATGCTGGCGGGAACTTTTGCGATTCCCCGCCGCTGGTTTGGTCCGGCGGCCCTGGCCGTGCTGGGGATCACCGCCCTGTGCCTGAGATCCAGCGTGGCGAGCACGCTGGCGGTCGGACTCGACAGCGGGCTTTCGGTCCGCACCTCGGCCCTGGCGGCTGGATTTCAGTACTGCTGCCTGGCGGTCGGTGCCCTGTTTGTGCTGCAGTCGGTGTCCAACCAGGCGAGCGAGGAGGGGCCGACGGGTGAGTTTTACGGCATGCTCCTCTTGATGCTGGACGGCCTGTTGCTGGTGGGTGTGGCGAACGACCTGATCACGCTGTTCCTCTCCCTCGAGCTGATCAGCATCCCAACCTATGTGCTGCTGTATCTCGGGCGCCGCGACCCCAGGTCGCAGGAGGCCTCGGTCAAGTACTTCCTGTTGAGCATCTTCTCGGCAGCCATGCTGCTGTACGGGATGGCGTTCATCTATGGACTGACCGGTTCCACCCAGTTCGATTCGATCCGCCGGGTGCTGATTGAGACGTATGCCCCGATCAATCCCGAGGCGATTGTTCCGACCCCTTCGGCTCTCGGACTGGTCGCGATCGTTTTCCTCCTGGCGGGCTTGTCGTTCAAGATGGCGGCTGTGCCGTTTCACTTCTATGCCCCCGACGTGTACGAGGGGACCTCGGCATTCAATGCCGGTCTGCTCGCAGTGATTCCGAAGGCAGCTGGCCTGTTTGCCCTCGTGCGACTCATCGGTCAGGTGACCGTCGGTTTTGAGGCGACCGGGCAGCAGTTGGCGTTGATCCTGGCGGCGGTCACCATGACGGGGGGAAATTGCCTGGCCCTGCTGCAGTCGAACGTTCGGAGAATGCTGGCCTACTCCAGCGTGGCCCATGCGGGTTACATGCTCATCGGCATTGCCGTCGGGTTCTGGGAACAGGCCCACCCCTCCCTCGGTCTGACAGCGCGGGGTGGTCTGGGTTTGCCCGGGGGATTGCAGTCGAGCCTGCTGTACCTGCTGGCCTACTCGGTCGCCAGTGTCGGACTGTTCGCGTGCCTTGTTTACCTGGGGCGTCCCGGTCGCCAGATCGAGCATCTCGAAGATCTGACGGGCCTGGCCAAGACGAATCCCGTTCTGGGGACGGCCATGGCGCTATTCCTGTTCAGCATGGCGGGTATTCCTCCGCTCCCCGGTTTCTGGGGGAAGTTTGCCGTGTTCGCGAGTGCTCTCTCGGTCCGTCAACCGACACTGGATGGTGGCTTTCAACTCCATCCCGCCTTTGCCATTCTCGCGGTGGTGGGCGTGCTCAATGCGGCGATTGGCGGGGTTTACTACCTGCGCTTGATTGCCCTGATGTTCCTGCATGAGCCTCTGGGGGCTCCGAAACCGAACGGGGGACGCTCGGCGTATTATGCCGCGATTCTGTCGGCGGTGGCAGTGGTCCTCCTGGGAGTGTTCCCGGGACCGTTGTTCCACTTCCTGCAAAACGCCCCGCGTGAGAATCTGGGGCTTCAGCCGGTGACCGCCCAGGTGGTCCCGGCTCTCGAGCAGCCTGCGGATTAGCTGGAATGCAGTGGTCTCGCGGTTGAGATCAAGCAGTCGATCCCGTAAGGCAACCCAAGTGGGGCTGCACTTCTGTCGAAGGGACTCTGCTGTCGGTCCGCCCAGTGGTTTCTGCGGGCACTTCCCGAGTCTCGGTTTGAGCCGGTAGTTTCCACGTTCAAAGGGAGCCTCTGGCGGGGGAACGCTCTCTCCGCCTGTGGATTCCGATTGCCCGCCCGAATGGAAATTGCAGGCAGGCTGGGGCGCGGGATGCGGAGCCCGATTTCCACAATCAGTTTCCAAAAACAGTGGCTGCGGACTTCGCGGACGATCGGCCCCAAAAAAAGGGCCGACCGGGAGATCCCGATCGGCCCTTTGAGACGAGGCAGACGCTGACGGAGTCAGACTACTTCTTCAGGGTCTCGGGCTGGTAGTCATGGTCGCGCTTGGACACGACGGTCGCCTCCTGGATGACGTCCCCCTTGCGGAGCTTGTCGACGACATCCATTCCCTTGATGACATGGCCGAAGACGGTGTGCTTGCCATCAAGGTGCGGGGTCTTGTCGAAGGTGATGAAGAACTGAGAGCCGCCGGTGTCTTTGCCGGCGTGTGCCATGCTGAGGACGCCGCGGGCGTGATTGCGATGATCCTTGCGGCCGCATTCGCACTTGATGCGATAGCCGGGACCGCCCGACCCCGTCCCCGTCGGATCACCACCCTGGGCCATGAAGCCTTCGATCACGCGGTGGAACTTGAGCCCGTCGTAGAACTTCTTTTCCACGAGGCTGATGAAATTGGCAACGGTGTTGGGGGCCTCATCCTCATACAGTTCCAGGACGATTTCCCCCTTGTTGGTCTTGAGCAGAACCTGGGGCAATTTCGCATCGTCCTTCTCGTCGGCGGAGAGCGGGAACGAGGGAAGAGCCGCGGCAACAAGACCGCCACACAGGGTGGCGACAAATGACAATCGCTTCATGACGACATCCATTCCATGGGAACTCGGGACAACCGCTTGTCAGACAGCGGCCAGTGGTGCCAACCACCTCACTCGAAGCTATCGTTCGGAAGACTGATTTCCAACCCCGACCGGCAAAAGAGCCCCCCGGCAGCCGCCGTTCCTGCTCGGCCTCTCTGCAAAGTCATGGCCGCGAAGTCATGGC
>DNUF01000128.1:213809-216175 GCA_003508595.1 Planctomycetaceae bacterium | reverse complement strand
GAAGTCATGGCCGCGAAGTCATGGTATGGTGCGTTCCCCGCAGGCTGGTGCTGCGCGGGCCTGCGTGCGGTTTGATGGCCGTGGCCAAACCGACTGTCGTGTCACACCCGGCAGTTGGGAGAGGGGGGCGACCTATTGCTGACGGTCGACCACTCCCTTGGCGGAGAGTTCACTGTGGCCATAGGCACCCGAGGGATGAGGCCGGGCCACGTATTTCGGAAGCTTCACCTGGGTGAAGAACTTCACGTTGGGCTTCTGGTACTGCGCCAGCGCCTGTTGCACGGTCTGCCCCTCCTTGAGAGAGAGCATGTGCGGGGCACCGCTGTGGGCCTCGGCCAGCCAGATCACATTGTTGTCCTCGACAAACTGGATCTTGCTGATGTACTCGGTGACCCGAACGGTCTCTCCACCACGGCCGAAGAAGCCGCCGAATCCCCGGTATTGGATCTCCTTCGTTTCGCCGGCGGCGGTGCTGACCTGCAGGACCAGTCGGCTTTTCTCGGCGTACGTCATGCCGATGTCCTGCAGTTGCTGGATCAGTGACTGGTAGGCGTCATTGACTTCTTTCTGATCTCCCTGGACCGACCATTGGATGGCAATCGAGGCCCCCGGCTTGATGGCCAGGATGTCATCGGCCTTCATCTTCTGGGCCATCTGGACGGCCGAACTGTGCGGCAGCTTCGCCGGGAAGATGGCGCGTGCCGAGCGATCATTCGCGGTCAGCAGGTACCAGTAGCTGTCTCCCACCTGGGCCCCATTCTTGCCATGGAAGCCGCCAGTCTGGCTGTATTCCCACAGCACGACCCGGCGTTCGAGGTCGATCAGGTTTTGCCCACCAACCAGGAGGTAGCCCTCACTGACCCAGTCGATCGAACTGGCGACCTGCGGTTTCGTGAAGTAGATGTCGCGGTCGAGCGTTCCCTTTTCGAGATCCCAGACCATCAGTCGCTGGAGGGCCAGGGCGGCCAGTTGCCTGCCGTCGGAGCGGAAGGCCATCGCCTGGATCTGCCCGGGGTTGCCGCCGGGGAGTCGCCCAATCGAGTCACCCGTGAGCGCTTCGTAGAGACAGACCCCCTCGGTGGTGGCGACGGCGAGATGCTTCCTCCCGGGGCTCAGGGCGGGAGCACCCTGGCCAGACAGGTCGGCTGTGTAAAGCGCTTTGGCCTGGGGGATGTTCCACACCGCCATCTTCGAAAAGGGAGACACCGTGATCAGGTGGTCCTCGTCGATGAAAAAAGCCACCTTGGGATCATTCTTGAAGTTGTCCCCCGGAGGGACGTAGCTCCAGACTTTCTCGGGCTTCAGCTCCTTCCCCTCCCACTGGTGGACCGAGATCAGATCTTCCCGGACTCCCTGTCGCCCGGCCCGGATGAAGAAATTGGCCGTGGCCACCACCCGCTTTCCGGATGGCGAGATGTCCATCGGGAGGTGGGGCATCTTGAGGGTGGTCAACGGGCCCGCCTTCCCCTCGGCCAGGTCGAACATCTGCAGCCCGGCGACTTTCTCGCGCCGCGGGTTGTCATCCTGCATGAACATCGCCCCTTTCAGGGTGTCGGCATGCAGCGCCACTCCCACCGGCTTCTCAAAGAAGGCGTCCTGGTTCTTGTTGGCGTGGAGAGGGATCGACTTCTTGACCGGGGTGCCGGAAGACGGGAGCGGATCGGGGGAATACTTCCAGTCTCCCTCAATGTCGGTCCGGAGTGTCTGGACTCCCTCCCAGCTGGCTTCGACCAAACCGAAATCGGCAGAATCCGAGTTGCTCTTGTTTCCCTCTGGTTCGTCTCCGGCAAACGGATTCTCGTCGCCCGTCTCAAACGGATTCTCATCGCCACCGGCGGCCAGTTTGCGGGCGCGTTCCTGTCCCTCGTCATCGAGTTTCTCGAGTGCCAGGGTGACGGTTTTGCCATCGTCTTTGACGAGTGTGACCTTGTCGTCGGCCAGTCCTCCAAACCGGGCCTTGATCTTGAACTTGCCGGTGCTGTCGGTCCAATCGAGCAGTTCTCCCCGGGGAGTCGATTTGCCTCCGGCGGTCCCCTTCCGGGATCCCTCGGCCGATTTTCCTGTCTTCCTGGGGGCTCCCCCTCCCTTGGAGGGACGCACCTTATCGGCTTCGAAGAAGGCCTTGGTCTTCTTGCTCTCGTCGGGCTTGTTCTTGGACGAACCATTCACTTCGCCCAGAGGGTCGAATTCGAATTCGACCTGGATCCTCCCCGAGTTGGGAAGGGCCACGATCACACCGGGACGCCACTTGTTGTAATAGTCAACCTCGACCTCCTGACCGACGGAATACTCCGAGGCGTTTCCCTTGGATTTCGACTTCTTGTCGGACTTCTGGTAGCCCAGTGCGAAGCCCGGGAACGTCAGGG
>DNUF01000128.1:126468-213616 GCA_003508595.1 Planctomycetaceae bacterium | reverse complement strand
CGCGAAGCCCGGGAACGTCAGGGAAATGATCAGGACTGTCAGCATTCCACGCATCGTACTCACTCCGACCGGGTCTCAATCACGCGGGGTTGAAAAGTCGTGGCGAGCCGCACGTTTCGGGATCCCCCGGGAGTCGACCGTGCTCACCGGTCGGCCCCCTCCGAAAACGCTCAGCCCTTCGCGGATTCTCCAGACATCGACGGTATCCCGGTGAGGTCAGGAAATCAATCTCTTGGCAAGCCCCAAGGTGCCGTTTCCGGCGATGAAAAGAGTGGCTCTGTCCCCGGGGTGACGGGTTTGCTGGAGGTGCGTTCCACAGGCCGATTTGGCCCGGCGGTTTATTTTCCGTCTCGCGCCCAGGCCTGCATCTGGCCGATGTTCCTCTCCACGATCGATCGACGTTCGGGGGGGAGCTCCTGCAGGTAGACCTGCATGTCACTCTCGTACATGTCCCGGGGTTCGTCGGTGGCACCGAGATCGTTCGATTCCGTCTGCCAGGCTGTCAAGAGTTCCCGAAACCGGGCGAGTTCGGCCGCCGATCGAGCATCGCCGGCGAGATTCCGCAGTTCGTCCGGATCGTGCTGCAGGTCGTACAGTTCCTCCCGCGGGCGGGTCGGGGCAAACAGCAGTTGTTCGTGTTCGGCAGTCAGGGTGCCCGCGGTCTGCAGTTCCCGCAGTCTCTGCACGATTGGCTTGGCATCCTTGTAGGCGTTGGGCTGAAGGAGCGGCCGGCCTGGAAATCCATTGCGGATGTACTTCCATCGGTGAGTCCTGATGCATCGAATCTGGTCGACCGTTTCATCGCAGCGGTCGCGTGCTGCAAAGATCATGGACCGTTCCGGGCGATCCTCCGCAAGGAGGTTCATTCCCTGCATCCGGGGGGGAATTGGCAATCCAGCCAGTGCCAGGTTGGTGGGGGCGAGATCGATCAACTGTGCGAGGTCGCTCCGCAGCAGTCCTTTGGCGATTCCTGGTCCATTCAGGATGAGCGGGACACGCAGCCCCTGGTCATACAGGAATTGCTTGCCACGGGCGTGGCTGATGCCATGGTCGGTCGTCACGATCACCACCGTCGATTCCCGAAGCCCCTCCCGCTGCAGTCGATCGACGACTTCTCCAACCTCGGCATCGGTCCAGCGGCAGGCATCGAGGTAACGGGCCCAGTCCTCGGAAAGGATGGGGTCGTTGGGGTAGCAGGGGGGCAGCGTTACCGCTCGCGGGTCGACCAGTTCGCCCAGCCGGGCTTGAGCCCGTTCCTTCCACCCGGCCCCTTCCCTCAGTTTTCCGCCATGAAGTTGGACCTGCATGAAAAAGGGTTGGCCGGGCTGACGCCCCCCCCAGTCGTTCGAATCATAGATGGCGGGATCCCATTCAAAGTTGTAATCGCTCTTGCCCAGCCGAGGGGTCCCTGTCACCGATGGACCACCGAGGCAGGTGTAGTATCCCGCCCGTTTCAGGATCGCCGGGAGTGATTCCACTCCGTCGGGAAGCGTGATCTTCCGCTCGCCTCGTCCGCTGCGGTGGTGATGGGCACCGATCGTCGTCTGATAGCACCCCGTGATGAGGGCACTGCGACAGGGAGAGCAGACGGGAGCCGTGGTGAAGCAGTTCTCAAATCGAATCCCCCCGGCCGCCAGGGCATCGATCCGCGGTGTGGAGATCAGACGTTCTCCATAGCAGCCGAAGTGGGGCGACATGTCGTCGACCACAATCCAGACGAGATTGGGTCGGTCGGCACGGCAGGGAGAGGCGGCCATCGCGCCGGCCAAAACCAGGAACAGCCCCCATGGGACGAGACGGTTCTGCACGAGACGAGTCCGCATGGTCGGGCCTCACAACTCGGGGAAGCAAATGCGGTCCGGAAAACCTGACGGAACCTGTCGCGGTTCACCGGTTCCCGCCGCGGGTCACGACAGAATTGCCGAGGAATGGGAACCTACGAACCCGATTTCCTGGCATTCCCGAGATCAATCCCCATTTCCAGCCGCCAGAATTTCATGTCTTCCCAGACATCCTTCTTCGCCGGGGGGTTCCGCAACAGGTAGGACGGGTGATAGGTGCACAGCACGCGGGCCCGTCCATGTCGAAAGAATTGCTGTCTCAGCTTGCCGATCGGCTGCTTGGTCTGCAGCAGGTTCTGGGCGGCGGTGGTCCCCCAGCAGACGATGAATTCGGGATCGATCGCGGCGAGTTGCCCGTCGAGGAACTCCCGGCAGTTGGTGCATTCACTTTCCAGCGGGGTGCGATTGCCCGGAGGACGGCACTTGAGAACGTTGCAGATGTAGATCTCTTCCCGCTTCAGCTGGCAGGCCGTGATGATGTCATTCAGCAATTGCCCGGCCCGACCGACGAACGGTTCCCCCTGTTCGTCTTCATCGGCACCGGGTGCCTCCCCCAGGAACAGGATTTTCGCGGCCGGATTGCCGACACCAAACACGGTGTTCTTGCGGGTGGACGCCAACTCGGTGCAGCGGACGCATCCGGAGACCGACTCTTGCAGGATCTTGAGTGTCGAACTTCGTTCGTCGGGACTGGCGTTCAATGGAAGCGGGACGGCGGCTGGGCGTCGGGCCGACGAAGTGTCACTCACGGAGGGGGTTCCCATGGGAAGAGGTGCGGGCGCAGAGGGGGGTGACGGCGGAGATTCCGCAGGAGACGCAGGGGGCCGGCGGGACAGTTCCCAGGGGGCTGCGGGGCCCGAATGGGATCGAGGGGGAGGGCGAACACCCGCCGATGCGTTTGCCGCGTTGGGGGGAGAAGCCGGTGTGACGGCCGAGGCCGGGGGGACGGACGGCAGTGCGACGAGCGGAAGTTGCTCCAGGCCCATCCCGCGGTAGAGTTCCAGGGTCTGCCGGAGCAGGCGACGCAAGTCGGTGGGGGAAGACACGGCGGCGAGTCTCGGCGGAGGTTCAGGGATTCGAGCGGCTGCGTGGCGAGACGACCGAGGATTTCAGGCTGCTTCTCCAGCGCCGCCAGGCCCCTTCATCGAACCCGTAGTTCTCGCCGGTCAACAGGGTCAGGGCTTCGAGAACCGCGGTGTTTTTCTCGTCCTGCTTCACCACGACCGGTCGCATCGGCTGCTTGAGGCCGACAGACGACGAGTTGTCGAAGGCGACTCCGTAGGGAAGCTGTCCTGTGGCAAGTTGCTGCGCGATCTCGGGGGGAAGCATCGACGGATCGACAGCCTGAATCATTCGCCCATCCGGAGTCTGCCCCACCATGTTGGCTGGCACGCGGATCTTGTACTGGTGTCGCGTGACGAGCGCCTCGATCAATGGGTCAATGACCGTATCGTCTCCCATCTGCCCCAGGGCCGCTCCCGCCCGATTGACGAGTCGGTTGTTTTCACTGCGAAGTGCCTTGAGATAGGCGGGAAAGGCGGCCGTCGATCCCCGGCGTTTGACCCCCCTCAGCGAGGCGTCGCGCACCGAGTCGAAATCATCCATGAGGCTCAGCTCGATCAATCGGTCGAAGGCGCGGGGACCGTCGAGATTGGTCAGGATCTCGACCAGCAGCAATCGCAGTGGTTCCGGCCCCGCCTTTTGAAACGTCCGGATGACGGCGGGGGCCGCAGTCGCCTCCCGCAGATTCCGCAACTCGGCCAAGCCCTCCGACTGACGCGCGGGATCATCGCTGGTGATCCAGCCAAACCACTTGCGGACCTGCTTGTACCACTGTTTTTCGGCTTCCGTCTCGGCGGCGGCCTGCTCGATGAACGGGACCTCCTGGGGCAGGACCCATTTCCCCTTGTGCTTCACCAGTCCGCGGGAACTCATCAATTCGTCGTGGGTCATCCACTGGCCGCCATGACGCGTGTACCCCAGTGCCTTGCGGGCGGCCGCATGCTGGGGATCGAGTGCCAGCACCCGCCGGAGGTGGGACCGGCGAGGGTTCGATAGCCCATTGTTCCTGCACCAGTCGGCCAGTTGCAGCTGGTCTTCGACCGTATTGGGGGTGTCCGCCGCCCGCCGTTCGTACTCTTCGTAGGCGATCTTGCGCCTGCGGGCCGATTCGACCGACTCGGGGGCCACGGTCACACTGGCTCCCGACAGTGTTTTCACGGTGATGGGAGTCGTGTCGCCGTTCCGTGGGGCTCCCTGGATCTCACCGGCGAGCTTGCCCCCGGCACGCAACTGAACAACGTCCGCGGCGACCGCGGTGGGAAGAATCGCTGCCAGGGTGAGGCCCCAAATCCAGCAATTTCGCATGACCACACCCTGAGCGGTGAGATGGAAGTGTCGGAGGGACGGGATGACGTGAAGGTGGGGCTGACATGACTCGAAGGTCGCCGACCGCACCGGATCGGGCACGACAGTCTGAAGCCTCCCTGCCGGAAGTCTGCAGTCTTCCGTCGGCAGTCGGGAGTCGGACCAGCCCATTGTTGTTCAAGTGTATCCCATTCGATTTCTGTGCCACAAGTCCCCCGGAAGGGGGCCGACTGCAGGGGCAGCGCGCCGGTTGTAGGTGCTGTAGGAGTCTTTCACGGACTGCCAGCTGTGGCAGTCATCGGGGTGCCGACCCCCTCCCCGAGAATAGGTGGTCCCCGACGGCGGCGATGCTCGATAGGGGGGAGACGGGATTCCGGTGTCTGTACCCGGCGGGGTGCTGGCCTGCGCTGGGAGACCGCCCGTAGAATACGGGACGTTCGGGAAGTGAACCTCGGGTCGTCGACCTGTTCTGCTAAGCCCCAGCCTGCGGTTTGTGCGGAGTCTCACAACATGCCTGTTGTTCGTTGTTTCCTGCTGGTGGCTCTTGCCTGGAGCTGCTGTCTGCCGGCAGTCGAGGCTCAGGGGATCCGTCGCAGCGTTTCGCCATTGATCCCGGAATCGTCCCTCAATCGACTGGGGCTGACCCGGGAGTGGTGGGGGCATGCGGTCACCAACCGACAGCGCGACCGGATCACGCACCTCACCGCCGACGAGTTCCTGGTTGTCGCACAATCGTCGTCGGGCATCACTTCGGCCTTCGATGCCGAGACGGGACGTCTCAAGTGGTACACGCTGGTGGGGGCTGTCGATGCCCCGGCCTATGCCGGTTCGTTCAATGACGATTATGTCTTCGTGATTTCGGGGGCCCGACTGACGGCGATCAATCGGGACAAGGGGGATGTGGCGTTTACCTTCCCGCTGCCGAGCCAGCCGAGCGCCCCGGTCGCCGTCAATGATGACCAGATCTTTCTGGGGTGTCTCGATGGCAGCCTGTATGCGTTTGACCTGAAGCAGGTTCTCTCGCTGCACCAGCAGGGCCGGTTGAACAGCTTCATCGATGCGGCACAGATGTGGCGCTACCGTACCTCAGAGCGGGTGACCTCACCGCCGATCATCCAGGGATCGAACGTCCTGTTTGCCAGCAAAAACGGTTCGGTCTATTCGCTGGCCGCGTTGAACCGGAAGATGGCGTTTCAGTTCGAGACCGATGCCGCCCTGAGCGCCCCCATCGCTCGCTACAAGGACCTGATGATCCTGGCTTCGGAAGACTACAACGTCTATGCGATCGACACCCGCAGCGGTCGCATGGCGTGGCAGTTCACCACCGGTCACGTGATCAAGAAGGATCCGCTGGTGATCAACGATGATCTGTTTGTGATTCCCGAATACGGGCGACTCTACCGGGTGAATGCCGCGACCGGCGAGCGCCTGTGGGCCAAGCCCGACATCACCCAGGTTCTGACCGCGTCGCCAACTCGGCTCTACACGGTCGACAACCGGGGACACCTGCGGGTGCTGGACCGCAAGACGGGAGATACGGTGGGAAGCGTGCCACTCGGCACATTCTCGTTGCGGGTCGTCAACTTCATGACCGACCGGATCTACCTGGGAACGGAATCGGGACTTGTCATGGCGGTGCGTGAGCAGGGGGCCGAGTTCCCGAACTATTATCGCCGGCCGGAACTGCAGCCCATGGCTCCGGGAGTGGCTCCCAAGGTGCCCGCGCCGAAGTCCGACATTTCGGATGACAATGCTCCTCCGGATGCCGATCCGACGCTGGAGACCGACGACAACTCTCCGCCCGAGGCGGAAGCGGACATGACCGAGGAAGAGAACTAGTCCCCAAAGTCGATCGACTCTCCGAGTCGATGTCAGGGGACTGTCCGCCGCCAAAGTCATCGCCAGTGTTCGTCGTCACGTCCGACGACCCTGCCTCCCGATCGCCTGTCACACTCTCTCTCCGTGCTTCCCACGGTTCTCGCCACAGAAATCTCATCCCAGAGATCTCATCCCAGAGACGAGAATCGGGGAAGGTGAGAATCCCAGGCCACTCGGCGCGGCAACCGACTTCCGAAGCACGGCTCGATCGGGGGTGGCCGGTGGAACTCCATCGGGAAACCTGTCATAGTTTCGGCTCGCTCTGGTCAATGCCACACAGGGGGGTTGGCCGCTGCCGATCCCCTGTTTTTACGAACTCTCGGTTGCCGCATGTCGTCTGCGAATGGTTCCCGACTCCGGGCCCTCATTTCTGTCAGTGACAAGACGGGTCTGCTCCCGTTTGTCAAAGGTCTGAATCAGCTCGGTTTTGAAATTGTGTCAACCGGGGGAACGCGCAAGACGCTTCTCGACAGTGGGCTTCCGGTCACCGACATCTCGGAATATACGGGCTTTCCCGAAATGATGGATGGTCGGGTGAAGACGCTGCATCCCCGGGTCCACGGTGGCCTGTTGGGACGGCCGACCCTCGCCTCCGACGCACAGTCGATGCGTGAACATGGCATCCTGCCGTTCCAACTGGTGGTCTGCAACCTTTACCCGTTCGAGGCGACCGTCGCCCGTCCCGACTGTACCTGGGAAATGGCGGTCGAAAACATCGACATCGGCGGCCCGAGCATGATTCGTTCGGCCGCGAAGAATCATGAACACCTGGCCGTGGTCACCCATCCCCGGCAGTACGAGCGGGTGCTGGCCGCCCTGCAGGCCGACGGCCTGACCCACGAGCTGCGGCGGGAATTGGCGGGCGAGGCCTTCGAGGCGACGGCCCGCTACGACCGGGCGATTGCCAATTACTTCGCCCGGGTGCTGCATCCCGAAGAACTCTTCCCCCAAACCCTCGCCCCGCTGTTTGAACGTCGTGGCGAAAAGTTGCGGTACGGCGAAAACCCCCAGCAGGAGGGGGCGTTTTATGTCGAGCCCCGGGCCGCGGCGGGAACGCTGGCTTCCGCCCGGCAATTGCACGGCAAGGAACTCTCGTACAACAACCTGCTCGACCTGGATGCCGCGCTGCAATTGGTGCGTGAATTCCAGGATCCGGCCGCCGTGGTCCTGAAGCACAACAACCCCTGCGGGGCGGCCATTGCGGCGACTGTCGCCGAGGCTCTCGATCGTGCGTGGGCGGGCGATCCGGTCAGTGCGTTTGGGTCGATCCTCGGTTTCAATCGGCCCATGGATGCCGCCGCCGCCGGGCAACTCTGTCTGCCCGATCGGTTTGTCGAGGCGATCATCGCTCCCGGCTTTGAGCCCGAAGCACTGCAGATCCTGACGACCAAGCCGAAGTGGAAGGCGAATGTACGGCTGTTGGAATGCCCGGAAATGCTCGCCCCCCGCGAACGCGTCCTGGACTACCGACGGGTGACCGGCGGCCTGCTGGTCCAGCAGGCGGACGACGTGGCCGATCCCGAGGGTGAGTGGAAGGTGGTCACCGAGAGGCAGCCGACCCCGCAGGAACTCATCGATCTGCGGTTCGCGTGGAAGGTCTGCAAGCACGTGAAGTCGAATGCGATTGTGTTCGCCCGGGAGGGGTCGGTGATCGGCGTGGGGGCCGGGCAGATGAGTCGAGTGGATTCGGTCCAGATCGCGGCCCAGAAATCGGCGGGCCGCAGTGCCGGCGGGGTGGTGGCCTCCGATGCCTTCTTCCCGTTTCGCGACGGCCTGGTCCAGGCGGCCCAGGCCGGGATTCTCGCCGCCATTCAGCCTGGCGGGAGCCGCAATGATCCCGACGTCATCGCCGCCTGCAACGAGTTGGGGGTCGCGATGATCTTCACCGGCCGGCGTCATTTCCGCCATTAGAGACCAGCACCTCTGGGGGAATCGCAGATGTCGGACCGCCTGGAAGACCTGGAACGTCGCCTGTCGCAGTTGGAGGCGGAACTCGACGAACTCAAACGCCAATTGCCAGCCAGCGACGACGCATTCCTGCCCACGGATCCCGCGCTGCGTGGCGAACGACGGCGTCAGCGTCGGGAGGAATTGCGGGCGGCGCGTCAGTCGCGGCGGGAAGCCCGTAGGACCCGGCGGCTGGAGTTGCGGTCCCGGCGTGCCCGCCGGCGGGTCAGACTCCGATCAACGCGAGAATTCTGGGGCCTGCCCCTCTGGGAGATTGCCTCTGGCCCCGACCCTGAACTGGGGGAACGCTACGGGCATGCCCAGGCAATCCTGGCGGTCGGTGACCGTGCCGACGGCGTGATCGCCATCGGCGGAATCGCCCGGGGAGGCGTGACCATCGGCGGGTTGTCCTTTGGGGTCTGTTCCCTCGGGGGAATCGCCGGTGGTCTGCTGGCCGCCATCGGAGGCGTGGCCCTCGCCCCACTGGTGGTGGGGGGAGTGGCGGTCGGAGGCATGGCTGTGGGAGGGGTCGCCGTGGGAGTCCGGGCCCATGGTCCAACCCCGGTGGGGATGCATGTCAGTTATCCGGCGAAACGCGAGCCGACACGGCGGGAGCGTGCCGAAAAGCGGGCGGAACACCAGGACTGATCGCTCTGCCAACCAGGGCGCGAAGTTTCCCGCCAGCACATTCCGAACGCGCAGGCGGGGAAGTCACCGGCAGACGGGCGCGGGGAACCGATTGAAGCCCCGGCGTGCCGCTTGTGGAACTGGGTTCGTCGTGAACGCGGCTTGATGAGAGGCCGGTGGCCGCGAGTCTGGCGTGCAGAGTTCGCGCCAGTCGGAGGAATTTCCGGTTCAGGACCTGCAGTCCACGTGACACGGATCCTCGACAGGGTTCGGACGACGGTCTAAAACGTCGGCTTCACTTCTTCTCTTCCGGAGTCGCGCGCTCATGATTCGTCTGCTCGTCCTGTATGGCCATCCCAAGGATCCGGAGGCATTCGACAAGTACTACGAGGAGGCGCATATCCCGATCGCCCGAAAGATGAAGGGATTGAAAAAATGGACGATTGGCAAAGTCACCGGCACTCCCACCAATCAACCGTCCCCCTACTACTACGTCGCCGATCTCTACATGGAGAGTCGCGAAGAATTTGAAGCCTTGCTCGCCTCCCCCGAGGGACAGGCCGCCGTGGCAGATGTTCCGAACTACGCCACCGGCGGTGTGACCTTCCTCTACACCGAAGTGGAAGAGGTTCTCTGAAACAGCCACCGGGGATGCATTCGTGGCATCGATTTTCCACCTGTTCGTGAATAACCATGCCGAGGGACTGCCCCTTTCGACCCAGTGAACGATTCCCGGCAGGTGATGCCCCGCGGTGACACGTTGGAAACGTATCCCACGGACAGTTTTCTGCCTGTTCGGGTAAAATCGCGAACGGAATTGGGACTCAACACAGTGAGCACGCACCTCGCAGGTTGACACGGGGTTTCGCTGTTCCATGACACCTCCCCGTTGTGTCCGCACGAATTGCATTCGCCTCCGGTGCGGACGATACTGCCCTCTGGAATGCTCCTACGACAGGAAGTGGATCCTGCCGTGCGGGTACCCATCATCAACCCTCTCATGACCTGCGCAGTCCGCGGGAAGACAGCATGCATCGCATTCTTTCACAGTTCCGCAGTCAATTGCTGCAAGACTTCGAATTGCCCACTCCGTATCGGGGGAAGTCGCAGACCAACTGGCTGGTTTCGGCGGTCTGGAGTGACTTCCTGAGGGCCTGGTTGCCGGAACGCTATGGAAGCTGTCGATGGGAATTCCCGTTGCCCCGGCAGCGTCGTCTTGATGCCGCCCTGTGCCGGCAGGCCGGTGCCGAACTGTCGCAGTCCGACGCTTCGATGGACCTCGCGCTGGAATGGGAGTGGGACCAGAACAAGGTGTACGAATCGTTTCCCACAACTGATTTCCGCAAGCTGTTTCAGGTCAGGGCCACCTGTGGACTGGCGATTGTCCAGACCCGCGTGGATCGAAGTCGCGGTACCGACCAGGCAAACGCCACCATGGAGCGGTTGCGAACGCACTTCACCAAATACCGTACCCAATACCAGGAGACCGCCGGGACTCGCGACATTGCTGTGGTCGAGATCCGCCGGATGGAACACACCCCGCAACACGTCTGTTTTGAAGGCTTCTGGTGGCTCAATGGGACGGCGAAACCGACCGCGCTTCGAACCTGGGAATTCTCGGCGTCTTGAAGCAAGAACCGGGAATGCATTCGTGGCATCGATTTTCCACCTGTTCGTGAATAACACTGCCGAGGGACTGCCCCTTTCGACCCAGTGAACGATTCCCGGCAGGTGATGCCCCGCGGTGACACGTTGGAAACGTCCCACGGGTGAAGAACCGGCGACGCCGCATTGAACTGAGTACGGTTGTGTTTCCTGCCGTTGGGGATTTTTCTACGATCCGCTCGCAGGCCGGGGGCGATAGCGCGTGCTTCGGGCCTCGCGACGCCTGGAGGTTTCTTCCCCAGGGTCTGCCATCGGGACCCCCATTCTTCGAACGAGAGGTGTGCCGTGAGCGGGAATCGGAATTCACAAAAGATCTCCCGACGCGACTGGCTCAAGGCCGGCGCCCTCGTGGCTCTGGGGCATCGCCTGCCGGCTCTCCGGGCACGGGAACAATCGGGGCTGCTGGGGGAACGGTTGCGGATCACTGGCATCGAGGTCCATGAGATCTCGGTCCCCTACGTCGATTTTCAAGCGTACGAGCTGGGACACTTTTACGGGCCCACACGCCGGGTCGTGTCGGTGGTCCGCACCAACTCGGACCTGGTCGGGCTCGGCGAAGGTCACTCGGTCGAGGCCGAGGCAACCCGGGAGAAGTACATCGGGACCAATCCCTTCGACTGGGTGGGAGACGAGACCAGCCTCGCCCTCGGCATGGCCATGTACGACCTGATGGGAAAGGCGGCCGGAGTCCCGGCCTACAAGTTGTTTGGCCAACGGCAGCGTGCCTGGGTTCCCGTCGCCTGCTGGACCGTTTCCACGCACCCCGATCGCATGGCCAAGGCGGTCAAGGAATATGCCGCTCGCGGCTACACCTGGCTGAAGTACCACCTCTCTCCCTTCGAGAATGTCCTCGACCAGATGCGGGCCATGCAGGAGGTGGCCCCCCGTGGTTTCCGGATCCATCATGATTTCACCATGGGAGGGACCGATGACCATGTGCCGGAGTTGCTCGAGAAGATCTCGGAATTTGAGATTGCCGGTGGCTTTGAAGATCCGCTGCCCGAGAAGGACATCGCCGGCTACGCCGCCCTGAGGAGCCGCTGTCGCCTGCCGATTTACTACCACCACGCGCCGCTTGGAGCCTCGTTCGAGACGCTGCAGCGGGGTGCCGACGGGTACATCCTCGGGCACAGCACCATTGGGGCCGCCATTCGTCGTGCCGGTCTCTTCGCCCAGCTCGAAATTCCATTCTCGCTGCAAAATGTCGGGGGCACGATCACGCGGGCGGCGACCATTCACATGCAGGCGTCGTTCAAGAGTGCCTGGCTGCACTTCAACAGCGACACCGAGAGCTGGAGTGATGATGTGACGCGCGAGCGGCTGGAGCCGATCCGCGGATTGGTGCGTGTTCCGGAAAAACCGGGGCTGGGTGTCACTCTCGATCCCGAGGCTCTCGAGCGTCTGAAGACCCGCCCACTGCCGGCCCAGCCCCGCTGGATCATGCGTTCGATCTGTTCGTCGGGAAACCGTTCCGTGCAGATGTTCAACCTGGTTGATCCGAACGACTCGCTGTTTCTCGTGCGACCCGACAAACGACGCCTGGTGACACTGGGCTATGCCGATCCGATCCGGTCCGAATACTGGGACCCCGACGGGACGGCTGCGTTCGCAGCCATGGTTCGCCGACTCGAGGTCGAGGGAATGGTTCTCGAGCCGGTGCCGTAATCCCCCGTGGCGGGTGCGACAGGGGCTATGCCGAGGGAACCGCTTTCTGAACCTGCTCCGGTCACACGGCTGGACAGCCTGGAAACGCGGGGATGGGACCGGCCGGGAAAATCTGTGGCGGGCGATTTTGGACCTGTCCGATGGGACTGGGAATGGGTCTGGTGCGGCAGGAGAGATTCCGCAAGGAATCGACTCGCGGCTGTCAGCCCCCGGGAAACCGGATAGACTGACAGATCGACGACAAGTCCCGGTTTGCCCCCTCTTTCTGCCGCACGCTCGTGTTGACAATCCCCACCCATTCGAATCACCCGGTCGACCGCCGCCGATGGTTGCAGGCCTGGAGTGGGTCCGCGTTCTGGGCGGGGCTGGTGGGACAGCGGCTTCGTGCGGCACCGCAACAGCCGGGGCCGGCCCAGTCGGGGGCGACACTTGGCCCTGGATTTGGCCGCGCCAAATCGGTGCTGCTGGTGTACACGAGCGGAGGGCAAAGCCAGCTGGAAATGTGGGATCCGAAGCCACTGGCTCCCCAGCAGGTTCGGGGTGAATTTGGAGCGATTGCGACCTCGGTTCCCGGTACCTTCGTCGGCGAGCATCTACCCCGCGTGGCCCAGTTGGCCCACAAGTATTGCATCGTCCGCTGCATGTCCCATGACGACCTCGATCATGGATCCGCCAGTTACCTCACCCTCACGGGCCAATTCCACCCGATCAAGTCGTCCAACCCTCCTCCCCGGGCCACCGACCAACCGGTGCATGGGGCGGTTCTCAATCGCCTTCGCGTCCCCGAGGTGTTTCCCTACAACGCCATTCACGTGAATGGTCCCGTGCTGGTCCCCGAAACACCGGCACCCGGACAGGATGGAGGATTCCTGGGGCGCGACTATGAGCCGTTGGTCCTGGGAGATGTCACCGATCCCTCCCTGACCCTCCCCTGTCTCGAATCCCACATCGATCTCCCCCAGGGGCGGCTCAGTTCCCGACAGCAACTCAAGGACTCGCTCGATCGGGCGGCGCGGGACCTCGGTCGCGACGCGGCCACCCCGTCGCGGCAGGCTGTGGCGAGTGACCTGCTCTATCGCCAGGCCTTTGAAATGCTCGGCCAGGATCGGGTCCGGGAGGCGTTCGACCTGGAACGCGAAGCGACCCGGCTGCGCGACCGCTATGGCAGGCATCGTTCGGGACAGGCGTGCCTGATGGCACGACGGCTCATCGAGGCCGGCGTCCCCCTGGTGACAGTCATGTGGAATCACAACATCCGCGGACAAGACAAGGCACCGCGTGAGACCGACCAGTACGGCTGGGACACCCACAACGACATCTTCGAAGCTCTCCGGGTGCATCTGCTTCCCCGGTTTGACGAGAGCTTCTCGGCACTCCTGGACGATCTCGACGACCGTGGACTGCTGGAGGAAACACTGGTGATCTGCCTTGGGGAATTCGGGCGGGCCCCCCTTGTGGCCGTCGAGCGGAATTTCGCGGGGAGTGCACCAGGACGCAAGCACTGGGCCAGCGTTTATTCCCTCGTCATGGCCGGGGCGGGAGTGACGGCTGGTTCCGTCCATGGGGCCAGCGACAAGCTGGCTGCCCAGCCGGTCTCGTCGCACGCGACCCCTGCGGACGTCACCGCGACCATCTTCTGGGCCCTGGGAATTGATCCGGCCGGGCACTATCGCGATGTGGTGGATCGCCCGTGGCCCATTGCGACCGGCAAGCCGTTGACGGCACTCTGGAGTTGAGTCCCCTTCCATGTCCCGTCGACTGAATGGGGCCAGTGCCGGGGCGGCTGTGCGGGCCGTATTGCACGGCCTGTTGCTGGCGACCGAATGTCGTGTTCGCGACCGAGCGGATCCCTCAATTGTCGAGAAACAGCCCGCAAATCCACGCCAGCCGGGGGACGTTCAGTCGGGAATCTGACCGGCATCGCACCCTGGCGGTGTGGTGCGGCGAATTGCCAGGCCTGGGGAGGGGGCGAGTTGTTTCAGAGCCGCCCCCTCGGCGGCCGCAAATTCAAACGGGACAGCCATGAGTCCTTCCACCACCAGGTCGGGCGATTCCAGCTCAAGGGATTCGGCGCTCTGGTCCGATTGCCAGCGGACCACCGTTCGGCCCGGGACCAGCAGGTTCCCCTCCCCCACAATTCGCAAGCGGGAGATCCAGTCGTTGGTGTAGCGAGAACTGACGACCTGGCAGACTGCGGAGTCATTCTCACGAAGGTGAAACACGCTGTCGTGAAATTCGAGCTCGAGCCGGACACCCTGGGGAGGCCCTTCGTCGCCCCACCAACGGACCATGGTCCCGATGTCGCGCGTCGTGATGTGCCGGGCCTGGAGGACGATGGGGGGAATGCGACGACCGCTGCCCGCAAATTCGACAGCTGTTTCGTTCCCTTCGAACAGGGTCTGCTCAAATTCGAGGCGGCCGACCGGTTGGGGAATCACGACGGCGGTTCCTCCATCGCGAAACGCACAGTGATCCAGTCGCAGCCGTGAAGAGCGCAGGTCCCGTTCATCGACCAGTTCCCAGCGGAGGCTGGGGGGGAAGGTTCCGGCAGAACCCGGCTGTCGGGGCCCCCGGAATCCAACCGAGGTCAGATCGATCCGCTGGGTTCTGAGGTTGAGTGCCGCCGCCTGATCAGAGTTCTCGAGCTCGGTCACGGCGGTCAGATCCCAGACCACGTTCTTCATCGCAATCGAAGCGGCGACAAGTTCGCCGGGAGTCGAGACCCGAATTGTGGCGGGTTGCTCGTCGGGGCACTGCAGCAGCAGTGGACCCACCACAGACAGATCCCGGCATGTGTATGTGTGGCCACCCGAGAGCTGGATTCGTCCACGGCTGTCGGGTTCGGGGAGGGGAGTCGTTTGGGCGGGAACCGGGTTGGAATCGCTGGCGACCGGGTCTGCACGAGAGCGATCGGGCTTTCTCGGGGGGGAAGCGGATGGCTCTGGATCGGCTTCAGAGGTGGTGATGTGCGAGGCCTGGATCACCTTGGAGGCGGGGGATTCATCAGGCGTCTGTTCGGCCGTCTGCTTCGGGGCCGGGAACCCGAATTCGGGCCAGGACCGGTCCCCGTGGGACGACCAGCCCAGGGCGGAGGCTGCGAAGAGGGCGAGACCCAGGGTGCCCCAGGCCGCCATGGAGAGTCGCCGATGCGTGCGGGGACTGTGGGGAACCGTGGGCCGGTGGTCGATCTCGCGCCGGAATCGCTGGAGAATGGCGGTGGACTCGTGCGGGAGTCGGGGCCAATCACGCAGTGCGGTGGAGGCGGAGTCGCAACGTCTGGCCGGGTCGCGACAGGCGAGTGACTGGATGGCGAGTGCGAGTGCCGGTGGGGTCTCGGGAGCGAGTTCCCGAACGTCGGGGACCTCCCGGGATTGATGGTGGGCCAGTTTGACGACCGGATCTCCGGCGGGAAACGGGGGGCGTCCGACCAGCAGTTGCCACAGCAGGCAGCCCAGGGCGTACAGTTCGGAGCGGGGCGTTTGCGGTTGTGTGGAACCAATCCGTTCGGGGGCGGTGCCATCGAAGCGATCGGGGTTGAGCCGGGCATGCACGGTGGGTTCGGGTTCGAGAATGGGTCGAATCCCGACCTCGACCAGGACCACTTGTCCTGCGCGGGTGAGGAGGAGGTTGTCCAGCCTCAAGTCGCCGTGGAGGACGTGGCATTGTTCGAAATGTGCCAGGCTCTCGAGAAGTTGCCGACCGACCGCCGCGACGACAGCCGGCGGGAAACGGCCAATCTTGACGACGAGTTCCCGCAGGCTGGGGCCATCGGTCCAGGGGCTCAGGAGGACCGGTCCCCGGGGTGTCTCCAGCAATTGAGTCGGTCCGCAGATGCCTGGCGGAGTCTGGGGGAGGAGTTTTTGGATCAGCTGGTTGATCCGGGCGCGCGTCTGTTCCGAGTCGGCGGTCGGGCCGGCGAGCAGCCGGGCGGCGAAGGTGGCACCGGTGGTCGAGTGGCGGACGCGCCAGGTGACCGCCTCGGGACCTGGCGAGCATTGGTCGACGAGGAGGCAGGGGCCCAGAACCAGCTCCTCGGGGGGTTGTGATTCGAGGACGCGTGCCTGGAAGGGAGTGAGTCGTCCCAGTTGGACCAGGGCATCCAGCCAGACCGAGTCAAAGGGAGGCAGGTCGGCCGCCAGGCGTCGGACACGGGCCTCACAGCGTCGAAAGTCGCGGTGAGTGCAGATTCGGTGGGCCAGCAGCCAGTGGGTCAGGTCGGGAGACGGGGACCTTGGCATCGAGCGGGCCTCCAGTTCCCGCGAAAAAACAAGGAAAACGGAGTTTCCTGAAGATTGGACGGGGGGGTATCGCAAATTTGGGAATCCGGGACAAGCCCCACTTTCAGCCGTTGATTTCTGCTTGAGACGATTCGGGATCGGTTCTACAATCCTGCAACGGAGAGAACCTTCTCTCCCCCCACCGCTCGCCAAGCCTTCCCAGACTTCCCTCCCGGCTCCGTTTTTCCGGTTCCAGTCTGAATGCCCCGGTGGACCCCGGTTGAGGGGACCTTGCGAGGTCCCTGTTGCCAGGGGTTGGCGGGATTTGCCTACCCTCAGGAGCCCAGAGCCCCATGTCGTCGACGGAAGTCTTGAATTCTGGTCCGGCCCCATCGTCGGACAAGCGGCGGGAAGAGCGTGACTCGGTCGTCATCCGATTCTGTGGAGACAGCGGTGACGGGATGCAGTTGGTGGGCACCCAGTTCACCAACGTCTCGGCGTCGTTTGGAAACGACGTCAGCACGCTGCCCGACTTTCCAGCCGAGATTCGGGCCCCTCAGGGGACTTTGGCCGGCGTGAGCGGGTTTCAGCTCAATTTCTCGAGCCAGGATATTTTCACCCCCGGTGATGAAGTCGACACTCTGGTGGCGATGAACCCGGCGGCGTTGAAGACCAATCTGGCCGACCTGAAGCGGGGTGGCACCCTCATTGTCAACCTCGATGAGTTTGACAAGGGAAACCTGCAGAAGGCCGGCTATGAATCCAATCCCCTCGATGATGGGGACCTGGTGCAGAAATACCACGTCCACAAGGTCCCCATGACCCGTCTGAACCGGGACGCGGTGGCGGGCCTGGGACTGTCGATGAAGGAGCAGGACCGCTCCCGCAACCTGTTTGCGCTGGGGTTGGTGTACTGGCTCTACGATCGGGACCGGGGGGTGACCGAGCAGTGGATCCAGGACAAGTTCAAGAAAAACGCGACGGTGGTCGAAGCCAATCTCCGGGCTCTCCGGGGAGGCTTCAACTACGGCTTCTCGACCGAGTCCTTCACCACGCACTACACCGTGCCCAAGGCGCGGTTGGCCCCCGGCAAGTATCGCAAGATCACCGGGAATGAGGCGGTGGCCTGGGGCTTGGCTGCGGCGGCCCGGTTGGCCGGCAAGACGCTGTTTTTCGGCGGCTACCCGATCACCCCCGCCAGCGATATTCTGCACAGCCTTTCGGAAATGAAGCACTTCGGCGTGCGGACATTCCAGGCCGAGGACGAAATCGCCGCGATGTCGTCGGTGTGCGGTGCTGCGTTCGCAGGCGAGATTGCGGTGACTGCGACATCCGGTCCCGGCGTATGCCTCAAGGGTGAGGCGATGGGCCTGGGGGTGATGACCGAACTGCCGATGATCATCGTCGATGTGCAGCGCGGCGGTCCCAGTACCGGTCTGCCGACGAAGACGGAGCAGTCGGACCTGCTGCTGGCGATGTTCGGTCGCAACGGCGACAGCCCGATGCCGGTGGTCGCTGCCTGCAGCCCCGGCGATTGTTTCTACCTCATGCTGGATGCGGTCCGGATCGCGGTGGAATTCATGACCCCGGTCATGTTCCTGAGTGATGGATACATCGCCAACGGATCGGAGCCCTGGAACATTCCGAAGTTTGCCGACCTGAAGAAGATTGAGGTCTCGCATCCCACGGGACGTCCCGCCGGGGTGGAGGGAAGTCCCGATGACTTCCTGCCGTACCTGCGGAATGAGAAGGGGGCCCGCCCCTGGGCCCTCCCCGGAACGCCGGGGCTGGAGCACCGGATTGGCGGTCTCGAGAAGGCCGACATCACCGGAAACGTCGACTACTCGGCGGGCAACCACCACAAGATGGTGATGAACCGCGTGAACAAGGTGGCCGGGATCGCCAACTATCTCCCGCTGCAGACCGTGGAAGGGCCCGAATCGGGCGATCTGCTGGTCATCAGCTGGGGGGGAACCTATGGGGCGATCCGGACGGCTGTGCTGCAGTCGGTCGCCGCCGGGAAGTCGGTCGCCCACGCCCACATCCGCTACATGAATCCGTTCCCGCGGAACCTGGGAGACATTGTCAAGAAGTACCGCAAGGTTCTGATTCCGGAGTTGAACAGCGGACAATTGCGTTTGCTGATCCGGAGCAACTTCCTGGTCGATGCAGTTGGTCTCAACAAGGTTCAAGGCAAGCCATTCCTCGTGTCGGAAGTCGTTCGCAAGATCGACGAGGTCCTCGCGAACTGATCCTCCCCAACAAGGCCCCAATGCCATGACAGCGACTCTGCCCGTACTGACTCCGAAGGACTTTGCCAGCGACCAGGAAATCCGCTGGTGCCCGCGCTGCGGGGATTATTCGATCCTGGCCCAGGTCAAGAAGGTCCTGCCGACCCTGGGAATTCCCAAAGAGAAATTCGTTTTCATCTCCGGAATCGGCTGCTCCAGCCGGTTTCCGTACTACGTCGACACCTACGGGTTCCACACCATTCATGGTCGGGCCCCCGCAGTGGCGACGGGTGTGAAAACCGCCCGCCCCGATCTCGATGTGTGGGTCATCACCGGTGACGGCGATGCCCTGTCGATCGGCGGCAATCACCTGATGCACATGCTCCGTCGCAATGTGAATCTCAAGGTGATCCTGTTCAACAACCAGATTTACGGGCTGACGAAGGGGCAGTATTCCCCCACGAGCCCGCTGGGAGCGAAGACCAAGAGCACCCCGTACGGCTCGATTGACAATCCGCTCTCGCCCCTCGCCTACGCGATTGGGTCGGAAGCCACGTTTGTCGCCCGCTCGGTCGACGTGGACATCAAGCATCTGACGATGGTCCTGGAACGGGCTTCGAAGCACCAGGGAACCGCCTTCATCGAGGTCTACCAGGACTGCAACGTGTTCAACCACGATGCCTTCCTGTATGCGACCGACAAGGAGGTCAAGGGGGATCACCTGCTGTACCTCGAGCACGGCAAGCCGCTGGTGTTCGGTGCCAAGACGAAGAAGGGGATCCGTCTCAATGGGACCACTCCCGAAGTCGTTGAACTCGGGAACGGGATCACCGAAGACGATCTCCTGTTCCACGACGAGAAGACGGCTGACCCCAGCCTCGCGTTCCTGCTGTCCCGGTTCAAGCACCCCAGTTTCCCGGAACCAGTCGGCATCTTCCGCCAGGTCGATGCTCCGATTTACGACCTGGAAGTGAACAAGCAGATGCAAAGCGAAATCGCCAAGAAGGGGCAGGGAGATTTCGACAAGCTGTTCAACAGCGGCGACACCTGGGTCGTCGAGTAGTTCTGATTTCTGGTTCCGATCGCTCGGAATCGATTGAGCTGCAAGCGGAGTGGTCTCTCGGGACCACTCCGCTTTTTTGCTGGATTGTCGGCAGGATTTAGAACGGGTTGGTCAACCGGCTCGGGGAAGGGAACTGGCTGTTGGACGCGGGGGGGCGTGCAGACCGGAGGTCCGCACCACCACGGAGAGGGGGCGAAAATGCCTGTGAAGGAGGGTTACACCTGTTTGCCACGGTGATGGCTTCCCCGACGGTCGGGCGATTCAGTGAGGAATCGTGCGGTCACGTCCAGTAATCACAAACACAATGCCCAGCAGAATTATGCCCAGATTCACAAGATACCCCTGCCTGCCGAACCATACGGCCAGAGGGTTGAGTGGTGGAGCGATCTTGGGCACAAGAACGCACAAGAGGCCGCCCAAAAACAGTAACCAGCCCAGACGGACCATGACCGCACCTCGTGAAATGACAAGGCATGAGAACGGGAACGGATTTGGGAAGGTCAGCTTTGCGGAACCGCAGTGAAATGCCGGCGTGACCATCGTGGTTGCCGGGAGTCGCAGAGACTTGCACCCCGGAGTAGGCGAACTGCCGGGCAAATGATGTAAGCAAAACTGAGAATTCGGAAAAAGTTTCTGTAAGCGTCCGTTTTTGGCCAGGAAGAGGAGCCAAGTTGTCCGGTGGGGTGAACACGTGATTATCGTTTTTCGACGATTGCAGGATCGAATGGGAGGGCTATTATCAATCAGAGTCCGTGGGATCGCGAGGAGTCTCCGCTTCCACCAGCCCGTCCCATCGTCCGTTCTGGTGTTCCATGTACTACATCGATCCGCACGTCCATATGGTCTCGCGAGTGACCGACGATTACGAGCGGATGGCCCGCATGGGATGTGTTGCAATCAGCGAACCCGCGTTCTGGGCGGGATTCGATCGGGGGAGTGTCGACGGGTTTCGGGACTATTTCCGGCAATTGACCGATTTCGAACCCCGGCGGGCGGCCGCTGTGGGAATCCAGCATTACACCTGGCTCTGCATCAACGCGAAGGAGGCCGAGAATGTCTCCCTGGCCCGCGAAGTGATCGCGATGATCCCCGAATTCCTGGACAAGCCCAACGTCCTCGGGATCGGCGAAATTGGCCTGAATAAAAATACACTCAATGAGGCCACGGTGTTCCGTGAGCAGGTCGATCTGGCGATGCGAACCCAGGAGTTGATTCTCATCCATACGCCTCACCTGCAGGACAAGTACAAGGGGACCCGCATGATTGTGGACATGCTGCTGGACGACCGGCGTGTCCAACCCGAGCGTGTCCTGATCGATCATGTGGAAGAGCACACGGTGCGGGTGGCCCGGGACCATGGGTTCTGGTGTGCCATGACGCTCTATCCCACGACGAAATGTACCCCCTCGCGTGCCGCCGACATCATTGAGACCTATGGCGATGACCGGATCATGGTCAATTCGGCTGGCGACTGGGGGCCCTCCAATCCGCTCGCCGTTCCCGATTTTGTCATGGAAATGCGCCGTCGCGGGCATGCCGATTCGAAGATCAAGAAAATTGTCTACGACAATCCCCTCGAGTTCTTCCGCCAGTCACGGCATTTCCGGTTTACTCCCCCCGATACCCTGGTGAATGGTCTCCCGTCGGAAACGCGATAACCGACGCTTCGCTGCGCGGCGGACTGGGGGGCGGGTGATCGGCGGGCGACCCGGTGGGGCGGGCGGCCGGGGCAGGTTGGTCCTGCCGGGATTGTCCCGGTTTCTGGGGATCCTGGTTCCAACGACATCGATCGTTTCTCGATGGCGGCGGGCACCCGATCAGGGGGCTGGGTCTGACCTGGGGGAAGCTGGCGGCAGACCACTGGTCAGACCTCTGGTCTGAGCCAGAAGGTCCAACTGAAAGCAGTGCTTTCCTGCGGGATGATTCCAGAAAGGTTCCCATTTCCGCTGGCGCGACAGGTCGAACTGGGCGCACAACTCGAACTGCGAGTCTTCCAGGGGACGGTACTCGTAGGGGGCCTTGGTCGCGGGATCCTGGAGAGACAGGGCCCAGGGGACGGCATCACCCTGCCGTGCCCGGAGATCGAGTTCGGCCAGGGTCTTGGGCAAGTCAGCCACCAGGCGGGGGCGATCTCCCGATCGATCCACACACAAAATCTCCAGTGCCCGCCGGATCCCACGCAGATCGCTCAGACGCTGTTCGTCGATGCGGCGCAGCCGTTCCTGGAAGGGGGAGCCAATCAGCGTCATCCCCCCCAGCAGCAGCAGGCTGAACAGGAAGGTCCCCCAGAGGGCGAATCCGCGATGCAGTTGCCGCGATGTCATTGGGCCACCTGTTCTTCCAGGCGCATCACCAGCCGGTAATAGGCGAAGACCGAGAGCGCCAGAACCAGCAGCAGTCCCATCTTCACGAGGGTCAGTCCCTGGAGCTGCCCTTCAAAAAAGAAGAAGAGCAGCGCAATCAGGTTCCCCAGGACGGTGACGGCCGCCACCAGCAGGGTGAGCCAGAGAAAGAACCTGCGAACCGGGGTTTGCAGGGATTCGGGACGGCGTTCTCCCTCGAGGAGACCGAGGCGGGAGAAGACCAGGAACAGGGGGAATGTGACCACCACGGTTGCCAGGGAGAATCTCAGGCCACTCAGGTTTTCTTCGGGGTCGATGTTCCAGGCCTGGAAATTGGCTGGATCTGGAAACAGTCGATCGAGGATGCCAAACCCCAGGATGACCGCATGGACAAGAGTTGCGAACAGCAGGCCAAACGTGAGGAGATTCCGAAAGACATCCCAGGCACCGGCGGTCCGGCGGGGACGGGGAATCGGAAGGTCCAGCGTTTGGCGGGCGAGAGTCTCAGCCACGTCCGCGTCTTTCCACCCGGCCGCGAGCAGAACCATCCGGATCGTTCCGGGGTCCATGCCGCGGGTTCTCCCCTGGCGGATGAAATCTTCGAGTTCCGTCACGGCCGGGGTCTCCAGCAATTCATGGCGACAGAAGTGCTCGCACGATTTCCGGGGCCGGGGCCTTCACGAGTGGCAGCACGTTCCACAGCAGCAGGGCGAGGGGGCCGCAGAACAGGACACTGTCGACGACATCGAGCAGGCCGCCAAACCCGGGAAACAGGGGGGGGGCATCTTTCTGCCCCACATCGCGCTTGATGAGGGATTCGGCGAGATCGCCCAGCATCCCGGCCAGGGCGATCAGCAATCCGTAGAGCAGCAGTGCCCAGAGTGGACCGGCAGGCTGCCCCGTGAGACCCGGAAGTGCGAAGTGCAGCCAGAGGCAACCTCCCAGCATGCCTCCCACCAGCGCTGCGATTCCTCCCGAAACGGTTTTGCCGGGGCTGATGCGGGGAGCCATCCTGGCACCCCCCAGGGCGCGTCCCACGAAAAAGGCCGAGGTGTCGCCACACTTGACCGTCACCACCAGGGAAGCGAGGGGAATGTAGCCCAGCAGACCATCGCCCACCCATCTCAATTGGGCGGTCGTCGAGGTCAGGATGGCGATGTAGCAGAGTCCCAGGACTTCGGCACCGAGGTTTTCGAGAGAGGTTCCAGGCTGTTCGAAATGGTACATCGCCCGGGTGAACAACAGCATCAGGGCGAGGCCGAAAACCAGCATCGGGGGACCAAGCTGGGCCAGGGAGGCCGACATCCCGGTCAAACCGGGCAAGGGAAACCAGTTGGCCAGCACGACTCCACTGGCCAGCAGGGCCAGGACGTGCCAGTTGAGGCGGAAAGACCGCACCTGGAGCAGGCGGGCATACTCCCAGGACATCCGGATCGCGATCAGCGCGACAAGCAGGGCAAGGAGTGGAGCACGAGGGCCCAGCCGAAGATCAGCCCACAGCAGGCCGACAAAGGACACGATCAGGATTGGTCCGAAGACCAGTCGCCAGAACAGCATGGAATTCGATTCAGCCTTTCAGTCCACCAAACCGGCGATCTCGCGAGGCGAAATCCCGCAGGGCGGCGAGCAGGTCAGGTTTGCGGAACTCGGGCCAGAATGTCTGCGTCACCCAGAGTTCGGCATAGCTGATCTGCCAGAGAAGATAATTGCTGATCCGCATTTCACCGGCCGTCCGGATCAGCAGGTCGGGGTCCGGCATGTCGGCGGTGTAGAGATGGGTGGCGACGGTTTCCTCGTTGATCTGGTCGGGGTTCAGTTCGCCCCGTGCCACCTGGCGGGCGATGGACTGGCAGGCGTCGACCAGTTCCTGGCGCCCGCCGTAGTTGATGGCGAGGCACAACCGCATTCCCGTGTTGGCGGAACTGCAACGGGTTGACTTGTCGACCTCGCGAAGCACCCCTTCGGAAAGTCCCGTCCGCCGTCCAATCATCGAGAAGACGATGTCCTGGCGCATGATCTCGGCCCGTTCCTCGACGAGGAACTGTTCGAGCAGGTTCATGAGGAAATCGAGCTCCCGCTGGGGTCGCTTCCAGTTTTCGTGGCTGAAACAGTACAGGGTCAGTTGTTCGAGGCCGAGTCGGGCACACTCTTCCACCATCCAGCGGACCGTCTTGACACCCCGACGGTGTCCTTCGACACGGGGGAGGCCACGCTGCTGGGCCCAGCGTCCGTTGCCATCCATGATCACCGCGATGTGGCGGGGCAGACGACTGCGGTCGAGCCCTTCCGCGGCCAGGATGTCATCGGTGTAGGGGGCGGTTGTGCTCACTGGAAAGCCTCTTCGTGTTCGCGCACCTGCTTCATGGTCCGGCGCAGCGCGAGGACCCGGGGGGCAAACTGTTCGCGGGCGGCCTTCAACTGATCGACCGAGTTGGAGAGGGCGGCGTCCCGCTCGCGGCGATCGACCAGCGTCAAGCCCTTGGCCAGGTTGACCAGGGCCTCGCTGAGCGGTTCGTCAAGCAGTTGCAGGAGGTCGGTCCCCTGGCTGGCAAGTTGGGAACACAGCTGGTCCAGTTGCTGCCGGTCATTCTGCCGTTCGGAACTGGTCAGGCGACGTTGTGAAACCACCTCGGCGTCCTGACCGTGCCGGAGCATCTCGCGATTCACCAGTCGGCCAAACGGGTTCTCCTTGGTGACCACGTCCTGCTGGGCCGATTCGCAGGTTCTCAGCCCCTGCTGGGCCCGCTTCGACTCGGGGCGAAGTTCGAGCGCCTTCTTGAACTGGACGGTCGCCTGGGGGATGTTTTTTTGCTCCAGGTAGACCAGGCCCAGGTGCACATAGGCGTCGGCCTCTTTCGGTTCGAGGCGGATCGCCTCGCGATAGGCGGGAATGGCGAGGGCCCATTGCCGGAGGTGACGGTAGGCGGACCCCAGGTTGAAGAAGGCCGCCCCGGACGTTCGCTCGACCTGCACGGCCCTCCTCAGCACTTCCACGGCCTTCTGGTAGTTCTCGAGGCGGTTGTAGATGGCCCCGAGATTGATCCAGGCGGTGCCACGACGGGGTTCCAGGCGGGTCACCCGCTCGAAATGTTCGGCGGCGAGGTTGAGGTCCCCCAGGAGATAATGCGTGGTGGCGAGCCCGTCGTGGACGTCGGGATCCAGGTCATCGATCTGCCGGGCTCGCTGAAACACCTGCAGAGCCCGTCGGGCATCTCCCCCCCGCAGCAATTGGCGGGCTTGGGGCAGAAGCTGTTCCACAGTCTCTTCCGAGGCCATTCAACGACTCCCGCCAATTGTGGACCGGGGGGCCGGAACGAACGATTCCAGCACCGCCGAGGTGAGGAACTCAAAACCGGGGTCTCGTGAGAATACCAGCCGTTCCGCAGGACGATCAAGAACGGTTCAGAAACATGTTGGCGAGTTCCACGAATTCCGCTACAACCCGCTCGCCACGTCTGGCCGGGAGGGGTGTTCCTCCGACGGCCGGGGGGCAGGTTCCCTGATGAGCCGCCCTGATGAACCGCCCTGAAGAACCGATCGAGGAAGGCCCAGGTGCAGGGATGAATGTGCATTCCCGGATTCGAATCGCCCCGCTGTGCCGGGGATTGCTGTGGTGGGGACTGTGCTTCCTTGGTGGCTGGAGCCTGGTGGTCGCCGGTGCGGCCGAACGGGTGACCCTGGAAGACGATCCGGGCGCCGCACAGGTGTTTGAGGTGGCGACGGCGCTGAAGGTCGAGGGGAAGATCTATCCGCAGCCGGGGGCGAAATCGGCATTGCCCCTGAAGGTCGATGCGGGATTCCGCTATCGCGAGCGACGGGGGGAAGGAGCGGGACGTCAGGCCCAGTCGCTTCGCTCGGTGCGGTATTACGACCAGGCGGGAGCCTCCATCACGGCCGGGAACCAGGTCTCCAACGTCAGCCTGCGGGATGAGGCGCGCCTGATTGTGGTGGAAGGAACAGACAGTGGAGTTGAGCTGTCGAGTCCGTCCATTCCCCTGCGGGTCGATGAGCTGGAATTGTTGCGGGCGGCGGGAGACAGCCTGGTTGTGGCGGGCCTGTTGCCCCGTGAGGCCGTGGAGGCCGGCGACACCTGGAAGCCTGCCTCCTGGGTCCTTCCGACCTGGGCCGGCATTGAAGCGGTCGAAAAATCGCAGCTTTCCTGCACCCTGGAACGGATCGATTCCCAGCAGGCGGTGATCCGTTTTCAGGGAGAGGTGATCGGAGCGGTCTGGGGAGCGGCGGCCAGGGTGACGGTCGAGGGAGCGTTGGAGTTGGACCTGGCCAAGAAGCACTGGAAGAAACTGACGCTGAACCAGACCGAAAAGCGGGCGGTCGGTGCCGTCTCGCCGGGATTGGATGTGACTGCGAAGGTCGAAACCACCCGTCGCCCGGCACGGACCGAGGGGCGGCTGTCGGAAATGGATCTGAAGGGAGTGCCCCTGGCGGCGAATGAGGCGACGCGCCTCGTGGTGTTTGAGGCCCCCCTCTGGAACCTGCGGTTCTATCACGACCGGAACTGGCACCTGTTGAACCAGAATTCCGACACCTCCACCCTGCGCTACGTGGAGCAGGGGGACCTTCTGGCGCAATGCACGATCAAAAAACTCCCGGAGGCCCAGCCTGGAAAACATGTCTCGGAAGAGTTGTTCCGGGCCGACATCGAGAAGGCTCTCGGAAAAAACTTCGAGAAATTCGTCCAGGCGGAACGGCTCAAGCTGGGGACCGAGACATTCGTGTATCGGGTGGTCGTTCAGGGGACTGTGAAGACCCAGAACGACAAGGACGAAGAGATTCTCCAGCCGATGCAGTGGCATTACTACCTGGTGGCCGACGCGCAGGGGCGGCAACTGGCCCTGGTCTTCACCTTCACCCCGGAACATGCGAAGCGATTTGCCGACCGGGACCTGGCGATCGTGGGGGGGCTGGAGTTCTTCCAGCCAAACGCCCCCACCGAGGCCCGGGGGGGCAATTCCGGGGGGCGAAAGTGAACCCTGACACACCGGACATCCCCGCCAGAGGGCCCGGTTCCGGGCGACGGGTATTGCCGAGTTGATGCCGCTGGACTAGCATCGCAGAGTGCCGTTTTCCGGGCGGCCCACCTTTCCGGAAAAACCTGCCTGACTCCTGCGGGATTCCGGCCAACTTTTGCACAACCCCCGATTGCGGGACACCTGTTGCGAGACACCCATGAAGCTGCAAACTCCCTCGAAAGCTGCCTGCACCCTGGGAACGGCCGCCTTTTTGCTGGTCGGGACCACGTTGCTGGCTCAGCAGTTGGGCAACCTCGGTGATGCCAAGCAGGGCAAGGTGCCTCAGGCCGTCGTGGAGATGATCGAGGCGCAGCACATCCTCCAGAAAGATGTGGATGATGCCGTCTCGGCCCAGCTGGTTGACGAATTCATCAAGCTGCTCGATCCCCAGAAGCTGTACTTCCTGCAGGCGGACATTGCCGACTTCAAGGTATATCAGCACGACCTGGATGATTACCTGAAGTCCGGCAATGTTGAGTTCGCCCTCAAGGTGTATGAGGTGTTCCAGGCCCGGCTCAAACAGCGGATGGACAAGGTCAACCAGCTGATCGACGAAGAGCACGATTTCACGGTCGACGAGTCGATGACGATTGACGCCAAAGACCTGCCATATGCCTCCTCGACCGCCGAACTCGACGAGCGCTGGCGCAAGCGGATCAAGTACGATCTGCTCTCGATGAAGCTGGAAAAGAAGGGAGACAAGAAGAAGGGCTCGAAGACCCAGCCCGAAGTGGATCCCAATGCCCCGTTTGACATTGCCGAAGCCCGCTCGCGGCTCCACAAGCGATACAAGACGCTGTACGACAACTACCGGGGGACTGAGGGAGAAGAGGTGGCCGAGTGGTACCTCACCAGCCTGTGCACGGTTTTCGATCCACACACCAGCTACATGTCTCCCCGGACGTTGAAGGAGTTCGACATCTCGATGCGGCTGAAGCTCGAGGGGATCGGGGCCGCATTGAAGGTTGAAGATGGCTACACGATCGTCAACTCCATCGTTCCCGGCGGAGCGGCGGCCAATGATGGTCGCCTGAAGATCAATGACAAGATCATCGGGGTTGCCAATGGAACCGCGGATTTCGTCGACACGGTCGAGATGAAGCTGACCAAGGTGGTTGACATGATCCGCGGGAAGGCGGGGACCACGGTCCGCCTGAAGGTCCAGACCGCCGACACGGGCGAGGTGAAGGTCTATGACATCAAGCGGGCCCAGGTCGAATTGAAGCAGCAGGAAGTCAAGGGGGAGATCATTGATGCCGCGACCCGGATTCCCGGTGCCCGGGGCAAGATTGGGGTGATTCGAATCCCGAGTTTCTACCGCGATTTCCAGGGAGCCGACAACAACGATGCGAACTTCGCCAGCACCGCCCGGGACGTCTCCCGGGAGTTGGCCCGGTTCAAGGCGGCTGGTGGCGTGGATGCGATCCTGATCGACCTGCGGTTCAATGGTGGCGGTGCCCTCACCGAAGCCATCGACGTGTCGGGTTTGTTTGTGAATGCCGGACCCGTCGTCCAGGTGAAGACCCAGAGTGGCAAGCCGAAGGTTCTTTCGTACGACGAGAACAATGGCGATGTGAAGACCCCGCTGGTGGTGGTGACCAATCGACTGTCGGCTTCCGCCTCCGAGATTTTCGCCGGGGTGATCAAGGATTATGGTCGAGGGCTTGTCGTGGGTGACAGCCGGACACACGGGAAGGGAACCGTTCAGAGTGTCATGCCTGTCGGCCCGAAGGTTTTGCCGATTTTCAACAAGCCTCAACTGGGAGCCGTCAAGCTCACCATCCAGCAGTTCTATCGTGTCAATGGGCAGAGCACCCAGAAACTGGGGGTTCCGTCCGACATCACGTTGCCGTCGCTGCTGGATCACATGGATCTGGGCGAGGAGTTCCTCGACAACGCCATGCCATTTGACAAGATCGAAGCGGCGCGGCACTCGATGTACAACCTGACCGCGAAAGACCTTGTCACCTCACTGGCCGATGCCAGCAAGAAGCGGGTCGAGGCCGATGCCGATTTCCAGCGAATCAACAGTGACATTGAGAAGTACCTCTCCCGCAAGCAGCGGAAGTCGATCAGTCTCAATGAGCAGGAACTGCGGAAAGAGCGGGTTGAGGAAGAGCAGAAGACTCGTGAAAAGGCGGAGTCGGGTGACGAGTCGGGTGACGAACCGGTGTTCGCCGACAATGCCTACAACAAGGAATTGCTCTCCATCACGCTCGATTACCTGCAGGGCCTGAGCGAGAAAAAGACCGCCCGCCGCTAAGGGGCGAGTCGCGACACCAGTCGGCACAACGTTGCGGAGACCGCCACGTTGTGCCGATTTTTTTTGGGTGCCCCGTTCACCGGTTGACGGCTGGTGGGAACCCTTCGAGCACTTGGAAGGGTCACGTGTCAAAAAATCCCCCCCGGGGTTCTAAGAGAATCTCCCCGAGGGGGGCGAGGACAGCGGTCCTTGTCGTTTGGCCAGGTGATCTCGACTGGCGCGTTGTGCCTGAAATTGAGTTGTGGACCGATGCTTGCCCAGCCGTTGTCATGAACTCGAAAATCCAAAGGATGGTCCGCCAACATTCGGGAGTTTTTTCAAAAAAAAGCGGCGGGCAGTATTCGACAGGCTGCACCCTGTCATGCGATTGCCGGACGCTGGGGATGGTTTCCCCTGATGGTGGTTGAGGTCGGCTCCCACGGCCGAATCGGGGTTTGGCGGATTGGTCTCAACACGCATCCGATGGTCGAGCGTCCCATTGGGTGAGGTGATTGCAGCGGCTGGGAAGTGCGAGGTATGCGAATCCGGAAAAGTGTCGATCAGCAACCTGCAATTCCGATTCCTGTCAGAGACGGCAGCCGAAAGAAAGCCAGTGTCACTGCGGGATTGAAAATCACTGTCCACGGTCAATCGCTGGCCAGGACAGAACATGGACCAGGGGTGTGCTGTGCGGTCGCGCTGCGGCCACAACGGAAGGCATCCTGCGTGGGGCCAACGGTGCTGGCGTCGATCATCGGGGAATCCCGCAGACATGCGACAGGAATTCGCCGGGAACCGTGTGAGTGCGGTCCCTCGGGGATTCGGACACGCGATGAGGAGTCACCGGCGCCGACTGAGTCGGTCAATCGAGCTGGCTGGTTTGCGGAGTGCGGTCAGCCGTTGGCGATCGGGAAACGGGCGTCGTTGGAAATCGGACATCAGGCACACATCAACCGCGGGGGATTGAAAGAATGCCGGCCAAAAAATCTGTGTTTCTCGCGATGGGGCAGGTGCTGTTGCGCGAGGCGCTGCTGCAGGTGATCTCGTGCCGGGTCGACCTGGTGGTCAAGGGGGTGGCCGGCACGGCCGGCGATGCGCTGCGGTTGAGCAGCGGGATCAATCCCGATGTGACGATTCTCGACCTCTGCCTGCCGGATGGGGGAATTCTGGAATTCATCCGAAGATTGCGGGACGCGGCGGGCTCCAGTCCGGTGCTGGTTCTGGCGGACCGGCGCGATCCTCTGCTGGCGGTGAAGGTCCTGCAGGCGGGAGCGGCCGGAGTCCTCGACGGCGACCGGTCGCTGCAGGAACTGTTTGCCGGGATCGATTCTGTCCTGCAGGGGCGGATCCAGGTGGGGGCCGAGGTCGCGAGATACCTGTTGTTGGGGAAGGAGAAATCCGGAGTCACCGGGGAGGCGGAGCTGGATCTGCTTTCACCGGCCGAACTCGAGGTGTTCCGGATGATTGCCGATGGACTTCGCTCCGGAGAGATCGCCCGCAGGCTCAATCGCAGTGTGAGTACCATCGAGACCCATCGGCTGAGCATCAAGCGGAAACTCGGCTGTCGTTCCGCCGGCGAGTTGAGTCGTCTGGCGGGGGAATGGCAGCATCGAAGTTCCTGGTAGTGTCAGCGAGAGATGGTCTCTCCGCATCTGGGTGGAGCAGAACATCCCGGGCGGAGATGATGTTGGAAGGAGGGAAAACGGTGGAATCAGTTTTTTTGACAGGCCTACCAAGTCAGGGAGCAAACAGGGCCGTCAGCGTGGCGGTGGACAGGATGTGGCCATCAAGTTGGGCGGCGAGTGTTGGTGCGTCGATTCCTGGGGGAAGTCCCAGGGGACGATCACTGGCAAACAGGCGAAAACGATAGCGATGCGGCGGGTCTCCCGGAGGAGGTTGTGGTCCTCGATAGCCGAGGGTTTGGCCCTCTCGCCAGGAGTTCCGTCCCTGGCAAAACCGGAAGGGGGTCTGCTGTTCCGGGATCGGAGGGATGCCGGCGGGAAGTCCCAGCACCTCGGGGGAAATGCCTGAGATGACCCAGTGGATCCAGGGGCTGGAGGAATGGGCGTCCGGGTCATCGCAGATGATGGCCAGTTCCCGTGTGCCATGTGGGGGAGTGGTCCAGTTCAGGGGGGGAGACTGGTTTCCGTGACGTGCCGCATGCATGGTTGGCAAAAACTCTCCATCGACGAACGCAGTGGAATGCAATTCCATGGGAAAACTCCGGGAGTGGGCCGGCGGGTCTCGAAACCGTTGGGGGACGTGGCCGGGTGGGGTCCCAGGAAATTGTCTCCATTGGTCCAGCCAGCGAAAGCTCTCCGCTCTGAGACCGGGATCAGTCATTCCGGTCGGCCAGTGGCTTCCTCCTGATCCGGAGTCGATGGGGGGAGGCCTGTTCGCGGGGAATGGGTTGTGGCCGAAACCGCCCCCGTCTGGAGATGACGGAATCGTACGATTGGTCTGAGTTTTCGCCCGGTGGTGAATCTGTGGTTCGGGTCGGTGGGGCTGACTTGCGGGGGCTCTGGGGAGATTCCCCGATACAACTCTCCCCATTCACCCCGGGGAAGTAATCGCCTTCTCCCGATCCCCCATGCAGTGACTGCATCGAGAATGAAATCGGAGGCTGCCTGATTTACCCAGGGCTCGCCATCAGTATCTTTTCCCCATCTTGACACGCAGGTCTCATGATCGGCGTGGTTGGTGGTGCAGTCATCGAAAAGAGGAGTCGCGTCGTGCCGAATGTGCCCAGCCAGGATGAGTGTCGAGGACGAGTTGCCCACCGACTCGTCACTTCCGTGACTCATCACAACAGCCGATGGGAACGCCCACTGCGACAGGCTGAGGCGGATTTCTGGAGAAGCACGGGTCGGGAGCCCTTCGCGACCGCAGTCACCGCGGTCGGGAGCCAGCCTCCCGCGCGGTTGGAGTTCGATCACCGCGCAGGCCTTGGGGCCCTGCACACCTCTCCGGTCGTTTTACCAGGAAACGCGGGGGGCGGCCGACGTCGCGACGTCTCGCCTCGTGTCTCCCCCAGGAGGGAGGGAATGGGGCGCGGTGCGTCGGGGTGCGTGATCCGGAACGGCGTACCATCATCCCAGTGTTTCCCCGTCAGACGTCTGCCGCAGTCCACCTGGCCACACCCACCACCCCGCGGTGACTCCCCGGTGTCTCGCCGGTTGCACCGATCTTGAAGCAAGCTGGCGACTGCGCCAGGCCCGGTCAGTCTCGGTTTTCGATTGTCTCACTCCAGTCGCGACCAGACCCGTCCATTCCCAGCGCTCGACAGTGGAGAGTCATCCCCTCCACCGATCGATTGCGGGACAAAATGCGTGCGTGATGTCAGCCCTTCCCATGGGGCCCAGTCAGGCACACATTGGCCGGCCTGGCGCCGTCAGCCGACTTGCTCCCACGATTTTCAGCCGTGTGAACCCGCACGGTTCACATCTCGCAGGTCCGTCCTTCCCCTGACAATCATGGGGGAGAGGCGAAATCCAACCAGTTTTCACCAGGCCAGATCGCTTCGCCAACCGAACAGTTCCCGGCGAATTGTCACGGAAAAACGAGGCTCTGTTCCACTCCATCTGTCACAACCAGGTTCTCGATCGGCCCACGGCGGCCGGTCACTACAGCATCCAATGAGAGAGCAGTCATGAATCATCAAGAACGAAGTTGTCGAATTCTCCTGATTGACGAACATCCGGTTGTTCGCGAAGGGATCAAGGCGATTCTCAAGCAGGATTCCACCATGGGGGTCTGTGGCGAAGCCGATGGCTTGAGGTCGTCCCTTTCCCAATGGGATGAACTCAAGCCCGACATGGCACTTGTGGAAATTGCACTGCGTGATGCCGACGGACTGGACCTGGTGCGTCGGTTGCATGCCCGGGATCAGCGGGTTCCGATTCTCGTGGTCTCCGGTCACGAAGAGCGCCTGTTTGCGGAGCGGGCTCTGTCGGCGGGAGCCCGCGGTTATATCAGCAAACGGGCCGCCCCACGGGAGTTGCTCCAGGCGGTCAATGCGGTCTCGCGCAACACGATTTACCTCAGCGAGGAGATCAAGAACCAGATGTTGACGCGGGTGACTGGCCGAAACGGAACCGGGCAGGGACCCGAGCGCCAGTCTCGTCTCAATCGGCTTTCCGATCGGGAGCTCGAAGTGTTTCGTCTTCTCGGACAGGGGCGAACCACGAATGAAATCGCCACGCTGCTGCGATTGAGCCGCAAGACGGTCGAGACTCATCGTCTGCATATTCGGGACAAGTTGAGCCTGACAGACGGCAACAAGTTGATCCAGGCAGCGACGCATTTCGTCATGGACGAAAGCCGGTTTGATCAATTCGAGGATGGTCGGTCTGAAACCATCTGAAGAACCATCTGAAGACGGATGGACGAAATCGAAACGGACTGGCCTTGTGGGGGGCCAGTCCGTTTGTTTTTTCAATGGTGCCTCAATGTCCCGATGATGAAGCGAACGCCGACTGGCAGTCGAGCAACGAGGCGGGATTGTCGACAGCTTGCAATGTGCCTGGAAGAGCCGGTCGATGGCCGGGCCGTGTCTGCTTGCGGAAGCGGATGCAACACGCCCGCCGGTTCGGCGAACGGGGCCCGGCCCGAGGATTGGCGGACTCGACCGAAACAATCGGGCCGAGCCAACGTTCCAAGGTCAAACTCCGGGGCGTTGATGCAACTCACCTTCCGCCTGCAGCCAGAAACAGACGCCATCTCCCGGAGGGTGGCCCGCCTGCTCCCAGAGTGAGAACGCCCGTGTGCGAATCGCATCGACCGGAATGGTGGCCGAGCGGGGTTGATGATCGTGGGATTTCGCGATCGCGGTGTGGGCCAAGGGGGTCGCCCGGGCCACCGACTGCTGCGGTCGGGCGAGATTGGGGGACTGTTTTGTGGGGTGATCGGGCTTGTGTGTCATGGTTCGAAGTTCCAAAAAGGGGGGCGACAGGAAAGACGCGCGGGGCGTGACTCAACAGATCTGCGATCGGGCTGGTTCAGAGCGATTCCTCGGCTGGCTCACGGGAGTGGGGTTCCTGGGGCACGGTTGTCAGCGTGGCCTCGGTCAGCAGCAGAACACCGGCGACGGAGACCGCGTTCTCCACGGCGAGACGCACCACCTTGGCCGGGTCGATGATCCCGGCTTCCAGGAGGTCGACAAACGTGTTGCGTGCGGCATCGAAGCCAAAGGCCCCGGTCCCCTTTCTCATCTCCGCCACCACAACCCCACCATCGGCACCCGAGTTCTCGGCAATGGTGCGTGTTGGCATTTCCAGGGCCTTCTGCAGAATGCGCAGTCCAGTTCGGACATCACCCTCACATTCCGGTTCCTGCCGGGCGAGCGAGTCGATGGCCCGCAGGAGACAGAGTCCGGCCCCGGGCACCACTCCTTCGGCCAGGGCTGCCTGGGTGGCGTTGATGGCATCATCGACCGCTTCTTTGCGGCTCTTCAATTCCACCTCGGAAGGGGCCCCGACGCGGATCACGGCCACACCTCCCGACAGCCTGGCGAGGCGTTCCCGGAGTTTTTCGCGGTCGTACTCCGATTGTGTGTCTGACAATTGCTTCCGGAGTTCTGTGCAGCGGGTGTCGACGGCGGCTTTTCCACCATGCCCGCCGATCAAGGTCGTTGTCTCGCGATCGATCACCACGCTGTCGGCCTGTCCCAGTTCCGAGAGGGTCAGGTTCTCCAGGGACATTCCCAATTCATCGGAGACGAGTCGTCCCCCGGTGAGAATCGCGAGGTCTTCCATCAATGCCCGTCGACGATCCCCGTATCCCGGGGCCCGGATGGCAGCCACGGAAAGGACCCCCCGGATCTTGTTGACGACCAGGGTGGCCAACGCCTCTCCCTCGACATCCTCGGCAATCACCAGGAGCGGACGTGCCGCCTGCGAGAGTTGCTCCAGGAGTCCGACCAGTTCCTTCAGGGTCGTCAGCTTGCGTGTCGTCAGCAGGATGGCGGGATTCGTCAGCTTGACCTGCAGTGTCTCGGGATCGGTGATGAAGTAGGGAGACAGATAGCCGCGATCGAGTTGCATCCCTTCGACGAACGCCAGGGTCGTCTCGATCCCCTGGGCTTCTTCGACCGTCACCACGCCATCGGCACCGACTCGCTCGATCGCCTCAGCGACCAGTTGGCCCAGGCGGGGATCATTGTGTGCGGAGACTGTGGCAACCTGGATGCGGCGGGCCTGGGTTGTCACGGGTTGGGCGAGTGAGTGGATCGTCTTCACGACCGACTCCAATCCGAGGTCGAGGCCCCGCTTGAGATCAATGGCACTCGCGCCGGCCGCCAGGTTTTTCAGCCCTTCGGTGAGAATGGCGCAGGCCAGTAGAGTTGCCGTCGTGGTGCCGTCCCCCACAGCGGACCCCATTTTCTCCGCTGTCGCGCGCAGCAGGCGGGCGGACAGGTTCTCCACCGGGTCGGGCAATTCCACCTCGCGGGCAATGGTGACTCCGTCGTTGCAGACCAGCGGAGAACCCCATTTCTTTTCGATCAGAACACAGCGGGACCGCGGCCCGAGCGTGAAGCGAACCGCATCGGTCAATTGACGGGCGCCGGCCAGCAGCTTTTCGCGGGCAATCGACTGAAAATGAAGCTGGGTATGCGACATCCGAAATGATCCGAATCGTTGATGGGCAGGGGAGAGTCTGTCGGCAGATGGCCAGTGGCCGGCGCCAGGTCAAAACCCGGCCTGGCACCGGCGGTCACTGACAGGGGGGAGCCTTTGGCTCAGAAAAATCACCTAGCGCGGCCGACCATTCCCGCGAATCTTGATCTTGTGGGCCTTGGCGGGCTCCAGCTTGGGAAGGGTGACTGTCAAGACGCCGTCCTGGCAGTCCGCGGTGATCTGGGATTCGGAGACATTGGCCGGAAGGCTGATGGCCCGGCTGAAGGAGCCCTGGCAGCGTTCGACGAGATGGCAGGTTTCCTGCTTCTCTTCCTTTTCCGTGGCACGCTGCCCGCTGATCTTCAGGAGGTCTCCGGAGACCTCAATATCGAGTTCCTCGGTCTTCCACCCGGGCACATCCATGCGGACTGTGATGGTGGTGTCGGTCTCCGACACATCGATGGGGGGAACGGCCGCCAGCCTCGCAGGGCCGTCGCCGTTCCAGTCCAGCCTCAGGCGGGACAGAAGCTGATCCATTTCCTCCTGGAGTGAATCGAGCGGATCGCGCCTCATCCAGGGGCGCAGGGCACGGGAGATTCGGTTGGAGAGAGCAGTGGACATCGAGACTCCTTCAGTGGGGGAGACAAACGGGACCCTGTTTCGAACGACGACCACCGGAAGGGCATGACGAGCCCTCGCGGGGTCTCATCGAAAACGCGGGGAAACAAATCGATTTCCAGACTAATGAGCGGAAATTCGTGCTCCATCGGCGAAATGCGGAAACCCTGGTCGGATGAATGCGTGTGCGAACAGAAAGGGATCGGGGGGCTCTCCAGGTGGAGCGAGGAGAGGGTCCGAAACGAACCATGGGGGGAAGGCACAACAGAGTCGTCTCAAGACGCCATCGGGAGGTCGCGAGCTCGACCAAGTCCCCACGACAGGGGGGGAAGAAGCCGGTCCCAGGTTCAGGCTGCTGGTTGAGCGACACAGGGCCGGATTCCGGGTGACCGGCTGCACCGTTGGAAAACGCTGAAGCCAAGGGGAATGGTCGAAGCCCAGGGGATCGAGGCCCGTGCGGTGAAACAGAATCAATGGGTCGCGAAGGTCGGAAAAGTGATGGATCTCGAACGGGGACAGGCATCAGAAATGCGCCGAAACCTGATTCGCCGGGTGACAGGTGACTGGCGGGCGAGGGGCGCAATGACGCAGGGAATGGTGGTCAAAAACGGGGGAGGAGACTCGGGCAGCCGACCGGGGGAGGTTCCTCCGGAACCGGATTCGAGGACTGCAATTCCGGTTTAGCATCCCTTTCGTCAATCGGATCGATGAGACAGTCGAACTCCGGAGGAGGAATGTTGCCCCTCCGATGTCTCCCAGCAATCCCGAGGGCCAGGCGGGCGTCTCGAGTCGCGCCTCATCTGGATCGATCCTGTCATGTCAAGAAAGCATGAGGTTGTGAAATGAAGATGTTGTGCAGACAGTGGCGACGGATCCTCATGACGGCAGTCCTGGGCTGTTGTGTCGCGGTGGGCGGTGAAGGAGTGAGCAGTGCGGCCATCACCACGGCCACCATCACGTTTGATTTTGAGGAGATTGGGGGAACACATGCGGCAATCGCAGTGTTGACCAAGGTCGAAGATTCGCAGCTGGGGATGGGAACATTGACGATCGAATTGACCAACAACTCGACCTCTGCCGTCAACTCGGGGACCGACGTGCTCCTGGGAATGTTTTTCAATTCGGGGGTCACATTTCTTCCCTCAGGCGGATCGGCCGTGGTGCCTGCGGGAGAAACAACCATCCCGGGAAGTCCACTTGTGGATCCTGGCAATGGCTGGCAGATCAAGTCGGGGATCAGCATCAGCAAGGGGACCAAGACGTACAACAGTGGAATCGCGGGAGCGGGATACGGCGTGTTCGGACCGGATGGAAATCTGGGAACAAACCCCGTCAAGCTCGATGGATCGGACTATGGGATTGTGGGGAGCGGGACCGTGAACGCGAATCCCAGCGTCAAGTACCCGATCTTCAGCAATCGCCTGGAGTTCACGATTCCCTACTCGGGAATTTTTGAGATGCGGGCTACGGATACTGTGTTGTTCCAGTACGGAACAGATTTGAAGGAACCTTCGTTTATCGGAACCGATCCGCCACCGCAAGCTCCGGAACCAACCACCTTTCTGTTGGTGGTCATCGGTGCCGGAGGGCTCGCCCTGCAGCGAACGCGTCGTCGGGTGGCAGCGACACTGTTGTCCGGGGTCGCTCGACCGGAAGAGGGCTGAGTGCGCATTGAAAGAGGGCTGTCCCTGTTGTCAGAAGACGCAACCCCGGGTGAAGAGTCGTGGCGCACCAGCGGGGGTGAACTGAGAGTGGGCGGCAAGTTCCGGTGAAGTCGACAGGAGGACCGGGGGGACCTCCGTCGATTCCCGGATGATCTGGCAGGTTTACCGTTCGGGAGGAGCGATCTGTGTGCAGCATTGTTGTGGCCGATGGTGATTCCACGCTGTTGAAGCTCGTGGAATGTTACCTCTCATTTCGTGGACATTCCGTCTTTTCGGCGAACGGGGCCATTGACGCCATGTCGGCCGTCCGGGCGGTGCGCCCCGATATCGTCGTTGTCGACGCGGAGCTGCAGTGGGGAGGGTGGAAGGGAATTCGGGCGTTGATGAATGAGGATCCGTTCCTGGTTGAGATCCCCATGGTCCTGATTGCCGACCGGGTCCCGGCCGACGATCTTCGGGATGCGAAGCGTCCGGTGATTGCCAGTTGGCTCAGCAAGCCTTTTCGCTTGTTTCAACTGCAGGTGGCGATTGAGAACAGTCTCGCCGGTCGAAATATGGCCCGGTTTGATTCTGCCCACCGAGCGAGGCCCGCCGACGGTGGGACGCTGCCTGTGGCTGGAGTCGTCACTCATGGAAACGGGTGGGGTCACCAGAGTGGTGGTGAGGGATGAGTGGCCTGGCCGGTGGACTGTGCCTGAACTCCGGCCGGGGTGCCCACGAGTTCTGGAGCGCTGCGCCAGACGCTCCAGAGGGATTTGCAGCTGGTCTCGAGATGGGAACGGACGACTGACGCCCGATGACCGGCAGGTTCCCGCATGTGCTCAGCGAGTGAGGGCATTGAGGTGACTGAGCAACCTCGCCACCTCGTCCTGGGTGTTGTAGTGGAGGAATCCAATGCGGAGAAGTCCGTCCGGTTCCAATGCCAGCGCCTCAGTCAGCGGCAGGGCGTAGAAATTGCCGTGCCAGGTGAAAATGCCATTGTCCGACAGGGACTGCGCGAGTGAGGCGGGAGTGTGTTGCGTATGCCGCAAACCAAACGTGGCCACCCGGTGGTCCGAATTCGGCAAGTTGCTGCCGAACAGGCGAATTGCGGGGAGTGCCGCCACACCCGACAGGAATTGGCTGGTCAGCACTCGTTCGTGTGCCGCGATGCCGGTGTAGGCCACCCGCAAGGCCACGCGGCGATTGACGGCGCTGGGATCGATCTGACGCCCCAGAGTGGCAAGGTACTCGACTGCGGCACCGACACCGGCCAGGCATTCATGATTTTGGGTGCCGGTCATCCACTTTCCGGGAAGGGTATTGGTGGCCGGGCGCACCTTGTAGCATTCGAGTGATTCCAGTCGGTGGCGGTGTCCCCACAGAATTCCAATATGGGGTCCAAAAAACTTGTAGGCCGACGCCAGTAACCAGTCGCACCCCCATTCCGCCACATCGATCAATCGATGGGGGGCAAAATGGACGGCATCAACCGCCACTTCCGCTCCGACCGCATGAGCCATCCGGCAAATTGTGGCGATCGGATTGACGGTCCCGACAGCATTCGAGGCGGCACCGACGGCAACGAGCCTGGTTCGCGTCGTGAGGAGCTGGCTGAGTGCATCGAGGTCGAGGGTGCATTCCCCCGGGTGAATCGGGAGGTGGCGGATCGTGGCCCCTGCATCCCGGGCTGCCAGAACCCAGGGAGTCACGTTCGCGTCGTGATCCAGTTGGGTGACAATGATCTCGTCACCCGGTTGCCAGGTGCGTGCCAGCGTGCGGCTCAGGTGAAACGCCAGCGTGGTCATGTTCGCACCGAAAACCACGCAGTCGGGATCGGGAGCTCCCAGCAGGTCGGCCACGGCCGAATGCACCCCTTCGAGCAACGCATCGCTTTCGCGGCTGGTGGCGAAAACCCCTCCATGGTTGGCGTTGGTGTGACGCAGGTAATCTCCGATGGCATCAATGACGCACTCGGGGGTCTGGCTCCCGGCAGGACCATCGAAGAAGACCGCGTTCCGGCCGTTGTGTTGTCGGGCCAGTGCGGGAAATTGCGACCGGCACCAGGCGACCGGAAAGGAAGTGGCCGTCGTATCCATCGTCGGAGAAGTCTCGGAAGTCATGAGCTGTGAGGCTGCCGCAGGGGGAATGGTCAGGCTCAGGAATAGTCGGTGACGATTGGTCTCGGCAAGGCTGGACCCGTTTTGGGGGGGATTCCGAAACAGAATCGCAAACGAAAGAGCCCTGCGGATTTGCCGTCTCAGCCCTGGGCACGGGCCGGGGAAGATGCGAAGGTGCGGGAGACCGGTTACAACAGCGTGACGCAGCGGTGATCCCCGCAGCGCGGGGAGGTCCTCGAACGCAGTTTCCATTCCTCAGGATGAGCGGCATCGACGACGGGAAGGAGATCATGAGTGTCATCGGCGCACGCTGCTGGTTGAAAACCCCCCTGGGACTGCTGGAATTGGTCAGCCGCGAGGGAACGCTGCTCGATGAGATTCACCTGCCTGGGGAAATGTCCCGGGAGCGACCTGTCGACCGGGGGAACGAGCCGGTGCTGCGACAGGCCTGCCAACAACTGACCGAGTACTTCTCGGGAGATCGGCTTGAGTTCGATCTGCCCCTGCGGCCGCAAGGAACTCCGTTTCAACAGAAGGTGTGGCGGGCCCTCCAGGAGATTCCGTTTGGGGCGACCGCCAGCTATCGGGAAATTGCGACGGCCGTGGGTCAACCGACGGCATGTCGGGCGGTTGGAGGCGCGAATGGCCGGAATCCGCTGCCAATTGTGATTCCCTGTCATCGGGTCATTGGGGCCAACGGGGCGCTGGTGGGATTCAGTGCGGGGCTCGATCACAAGAGTTGGCTCTTGCGGCACGAGACCCGGGTCCTCGGTCGTTCCTGACAGAGTTCACTGGCGACATCGAGGGAGCAGATTTGTGCCGGGAGAGATCGACACCCCTGGGACGCTCGGGACTGGGTTTTGTGGTCGGGTTGACGTAAAACCGGGCTCTTGCGGAGCCTTCCGGGGCGTTGCCGACGCCCGGTTTCGGTCTTTGGGAAAGCACAAGGAGATGGCTGTGCGTGGATTGATTCGAGGCGTGTTGCTGCTGTGTTTGTGGAGTGGACCTGGCACGCGGCTGTTCGCGGACGAGCTGTTTGAAGTCTACTATCCCCCGTCCAGTCAGCCGGGCGAACTTGTCCTGGGGGTCACGTACACGATCTGGATTCCCGAGGGGAACGCTCCGCTGCGGGGGATCATTGTGCACCAGCATGGTTGTGGCACCGGAGCGTGCCGGGGCGGGGCCACGGCCGCGTACGATCTGCATTGGCAGGCCCTGGCCCGCAAATGGCATTGTGCCCTGCTGGGGCCGTCGTATCACCAGCAGGATTCCGAGAATTGTCGATTGTGGTGTGACCCCCGGAATGGATCGGATCGGACCTTTCTGCGTGGGCTTGAGGATCTTGCCAGGATCAGTCAGCGGCCGGAATTGACGGAAGTCCCCTGGTGTCTCTGGGGGCATTCGGGAGGAGGCTTCTGGGCGAGCCTGATGCAGACGCTGCATCCCGAGCGGATTGTCGCGATCTGGTTTCGTTCCGGGACGGCCATTGAGGCGTGGGAGAAGGGGGAGATCCCCCGCCCCGAGGTTCCCGAAGCGGCATTTCGAATTCCGATGATGGTCAATCCCGGTGCGAAGGAACGGGAGGATGCACGCTTCCGCGGGGCCTGGACCGGTGCCGAACGGATGTTCGCATTCTACCGTGCGAAGAATGCTCCAATCGGAATGATGCTCGACCCCCGCTCGGGTCATGAGTGTGGAGATTCCCGCTATGTGGCCATTCCCTTTTTTGAAGCCTGTCTGTCGTTGCGTCTCCCGGCACCTGGCGAGGCCGACAAGTCGCTGAAAGCCATCGATGTCGGCGCGGGCTGGCTGGCACCGTATCTTTCGGGTGAAGCCAGGCCGGCGCAGGAATATCGGGATGATTCCCTCAAGGCCACCTGGCTGCCGAGCCCCGGGGTGGCCCAGTTGTGGTCGCAGTACGTGAAAACGGGGGAGGTGTCTGATCTCGCTCCTCCGCCGGCACCGACCGGGGTGACACTGGTGAGCGAAGGCAACGGAGTGCGGGTGGAATGGACGGCGGAGGCGGATTTTGAGACGGGGTTGGCGGGTTTTGTCATCCTGCGGGATGGAACGGAGATCGCCCGCGTTCCCGACAAGCCGATCGGCCGTTTCGGCAAGGGGCTCTTTCAGTCGATGTCGTACCATGACACCCCTGAGAAGCCACTCCCGCGCATGCGATACCTGGATACGACCGGAGGCCAATCGGCGGAGACCCGATATGAGGTTCAGGCCATCAACTCATTGGGGGTACGGTCGACGGTTTCTGAGGCGGCGGGCCGGGGGAGTCGCCCGTAGGTGTTGCCTGGCGGCCTGGGTGTCGGGGGGAAAGCCCGGACCGCCCCGATATGGCCGGCCAGCGACGGGACATTCGAACCTCGGCCGGGGTCATGAGCAGCAAAAAAGAGGGCCGCTGGAAATCCAGCGGCCCTCTGGGAATCGACCATCCCAAGGGGTTTACTTCCGCTGGGCAGGGTGCGACATCGACAGCCAGGCCCCGTCCTGCTGGCTGCTGGCGACACACTTCTCGATGAAGTTCATACCGTCGACGCCGTCGGCGATATTCGGGTAGACGGTGTCGGTCAGCGAGAACGACTCGCCGGTGGCGCGCTTGATCATGTCGTCATAGGCGCCGCGGTAGACGTTGGCAAAGGCCTCGAAAAACGCCTCGGGGTGACCGGAGGGAAGTCGGCAGGCGGCTTTCCCCATGTCGTTCATGAAGGGGGCGTTGGGGTCCCGGGTATACATCGCATGGGGTTGTCCGTTCCTGCGGACCACCATGACGTTCGGTTCTTCCTGCCGCCACGACAGGGCTCCCTTGGTCCCGTCGATCTCGATGAACAGGTCGTTCTCGCGACCATGGGAGATCTGGCTGGCGGTGACGGTTCCGAGACCGCCATTCTGGAACCGGATGACGGCATGACCGTAATCATCGAGAGCCCGGCCGGGCTCGAAGATCTTGAGGTTGGCCGAGACCTTGTCGGGCAACAGGCCGGTCATGTACCGGGCGAGGTTGTAGGCGTGAGTGGCGATGTCCCCGAAGCAACCCGCCGCCCCCGACTTGGAGGGATCGGTGCGCCAAGCGGCCTGTTTCTGCCCCGATTCCTCGAGTCGGCTGCGGAGCCAACCCTGGATATAAAAGGCCCGCACGGCCTGGATTTCTCCCAATTCGCCATTGAGGATCATCTGGCGTGCCTGGCGGACAAGGGGATACCCGGTGTAGTTGTGGGTGACGGCAAACACCGCGCCGGACGACTTGGCGGCAGCAAACAGTTCCTCGGCCTGCTTCAGGTCCAGGGTGAGGGGCTTGTCGCAGATCACATTGAATCCGCCGGCAAGGGCCGCCTTGGCGATGGGAAAGTGGGTGTGGTTGGGGGTGGCGACGGTCACGAAGTCGATGCGTTGATCGGCGGGGAGGGCTTTTTCTCCCGCGATCAATTCGTCAACCGAGCCATAGGCCCGCGAGACGGGCACGTCATAGTCCGGAGCGACCGACTTCGACTTGGCGGGATCGGACGAGAAGGCACCGGCGACGAGGGAAGCCCGGTTGTCGAGGACAGCGGCAGTCACGTGAACTCGCCCGATAAATGCTCCCGGTCCCCCCCCCACCAGGGCCATTCTCAGTTTGCGGTTCAGTTTTCCGTTGGTTGACATCGTCAGCGCTCTCCAGGAACAGGTGGACGTAGTGACCGCAGAATAGTGCTGGAAACGTGGTTTCTCAACTCAGGCAGACGGTGGCGCCAGGGGGCGACAACCGGTTCGTGGCCCTGTGTCGGACAGACTCGGAAGTGAACGGATCGGCGATGGAGCCGGGACCCCCGCAATGCGCCGGATTTGGGAATCCAACGCGGGAAATCGAGGAAAGATTGACTCGTCCGGTGGATTGCGTCAGAGTTTTCCCATGGACAGCTTTCACCGGGTTTGGCGAATCGTTGTGGTCACGGCCGTTGTCTCTGGGGCTGGCGCTCTCCCGGGAGTGTGCCAATCCTCCGAGCCTCCCTCCGCAGCCACTGCGTCCGAGTTCTTTGAACAGAAAATCCGACCGGTCCTGGTCGAAAAGTGCCTGTCGTGTCATGGGGGGGAGAAACAGCAGGGGGGCCTGCGTCTCGACTCGTCGGAAAGCCTGGCCAAAGGGGGCGATTCGGGCCAGATCGTCGATCGCGAACAGCCCGAACGCAGCCTGCTGTGGGAGGTTCTGTCGTACACCGGCGACATCAAGATGCCTCCCAGCGGAAGGCTGCCCGATGATCAGTTGGCGGCATTTCGCGAATGGGTGTCGGCGGGTGCCGTGTTTCCCAGGGGAGCTTCTGTTGCGTTGCATCCTCCCGGTTCGGCGGAGGGAATTGCGGCACTTCGGCAGAGTCATTGGTCGTTGAAGCCGATCACTGTCCCTCCCATCCCGGATGCGGTCTGGCCGGATTGGGAGCAGTCCCCGATCGACCGCTATGTGTCGCGTGGCCTGAACGACGCCGGGTTGCGCCCTTCGCCACCGGCCGATCGTGCCACGCTGTTTCGCCGGTTGTCGATGGATCTGCTGGGGCTTCCTCCATCGCGTGCCGATGTCGAGTCGTTTGTCGCCGACCCCGCTCCCGACTCTTGGGAACGGGCGATCGATCGCGTGTTGGCATCGCCTCACTATGGAGAACGCTGGGGACGATATTGGCTGGACGTCGCCCGGTATGCCGACACGAAGGGGTATGTCTTCACGGAAGAACGTCGCTATCCGTTCTCGTACACCTACCGCGACTACGTGATTCGCGCGTTCAACCGGGATCTGCCCTACGATCGGTTTCTCCAGGAGCAACTGGCCGCCGATCAGCTCGATATGCAGGGGGATCGGGGAGCGCTGGCGGCACTCGGATTCCTCACCCTCGGACGCCGATTCGGCAACAACCAGAACGACATCATTGATGATCGCATTGATGTCGTCACCCGCGGATTGATGGGACTGGCTGTCCAGTGCGCCCGGTGTCACGATCACAAGTACGACCCGATTCCCACGGCCGACTACTACAGTCTGCATGGAGTGTTTGCCAGCAGCGTGGAACCGGGAGATCTTCCCCTGATTGGCGACCCCCAGGCAGGAGCCGCCTACGACGCGTATGTGGCCGAATTGACCCAGCGTGAGCGTGTCGCGGAAGACTTTCTGAAGGAGAAGCGGGCCGAGTTGCTGGAGCAATTGCGTGGGCAGACGCTCGATTACCTCGTGGCGATGGTTCGTCGCGAGACCTCTCCCATTCCGGAAGGAATCCGGCTGCTCCTGGATCCGAAAGACCTCAAGGGTGATCTGATCACCCGCTGGAGGAACTACATCAATGCCGCCAAGGCCGCACATCATCCTGTGTTCGCCCCCTGGCATCGACTGGCAGAGCTGCCTGAAGAGGGTTTTGCGGGCCAGGCGGAAACCTACCTGGCCACCCTGAAGCAGCCACCGGCTCAGGATGCGCCCCGCATCAATGGCCTGGTGCGGGCCCGGTTGGCCGAATTGAAACCCGCCTCGATGCTGGATGTGGCCGTGGTCTACGGGCGATTGCTGGTGGACGTCCAGAACCAGTGGCTGGAGTCACAGAAACCGGCCCCGGTCCCCGAGGGGGGGGCGGCCAATCCCCCGCCGAAGGCGCTGGCCGATCCGGACGCCGAGGAACTGCGGCAGTTGCTGCATTCGGATCAGGGACCCTGGGGTGTTCCTCCCGAAGAGTTGCGTCGATTGCTCGATCGGGCGGCCCGGAACAGGCTGACGGAATTGCGCAAAAAAGTGGATGAGTGGAAGGTCACCGCGGTGGCGGCACCGCCGCGGGCGATGGTGCTGAATGACGCTCCACAGCCCGTGGCCGCCCGGATCCTGATCCGCGGAAATCCCGGCCGTCCCGGTGATGAGGTGCCTCGCCGGTTTCTGCAGGCCATTCCCGAGGCGGGGGGTGTGTTTCAGCAGGGGAGTGGTCGGCTGGAGTTGGCCCAGGCGATCACCCATCCCGCGAATCCACTGACGCCGCGGGTGTTGGTGAATCGGCTCTGGATGCACCATTTTGGTCAAGGATTGGTCCGAACCCCGGGTGACTTTGGGATTCGCGGGATGGTGCCCACCCATCCCGAGTTGCTGGACTTTCTCGCCCGGCAATTGGTGGCGGGGGGCTGGTCGATCAAGAATCTCCATCGGGAGATCCTGCGGTCAGCCGCGTATCAGCAGGCGAGCGATGATCGTCCCGAGGCTCTGGCGATCGATCCCGAAAACCGCTGGATCTGGAAGATGAATCGTCGACGCCTCGATTTCGAGGCTTTGCGTGATCGACTGTTGGCCGTGTCGGGCCAATTGTCGGCGGATATGGAGGGGCGGGGAGCCGATCTGTTCTCGACCCCCTATACCACCCGTCGCACGGTCTATGCCTTCATCGACCGTCAGGATCTGCCGGGGACGTTTCGGACGTTTGATTTCGCCAGCCCGGATGTCAGCACGCCGCAACGGCCCCAGACGACGGTCCCCCAGCAGGCGCTGTACGGATTGAATTCGCCGTTTGTGATTGAGCAGGCGACAATCGTGGCGCGACGTGTGCGGGAGGAAGTGCTTCAGACGCAACCACAACTGGATGCCGCAGGCCGGCTGGTCGCCGAGGTCCAAGGGATTTTTCAACGGGTTTTGGCGAGAGATGTCGACGGAGACGAGTTGGCGGCGGCGGTTGGTTTCGTGACTGGCCAGATTGTCACGGGCCAGAATGTCACTGGCCAGGCAGCCGAGGGGGCGGGACCTGGTCCCGGTCTCAATCCCCTGGAGCAATTGGCCCAGGCGTTGATGTTGTCGAATGAGTTTGTGTTTGTGGACTGAAACTCTTGATGCTGGGTCCGTTTGTGGGCTGTGGAGGGGGGGAAGGAGTCGCGTGGGGGGCAGACCGGCGAGGTGCCCGTCGAGGCCCGCACTGGCCCAGGTGATCCTCGAGGCAGTGGCTGGCCGGGCTGGCATGGGATTTGCCTTTTGGCTCCGAGACCTCCGGACTCTCGTGTCGGGATTGGCGGAAATCTCCCTTGGATGTGCAGTTTGCAGCCGGGAGACATCGGGCCAGTCGGACATCACGGTCACGATCGCCGCGCATTTGTGATGCAAGGCTGCTGAATCGTCCCGCAGAACCCTGCGGAGACCGGGTTTCGAGAGGCCGTTGGTTCTCCCTTCCAAGGCATGCTCATGAATACGGCCGAAGCGAACATGGTTCCCCCGGAAATCCGCTTTTCGGACTATGAGACCGGGGGATTCTATGACGAGATGTTTCTGTCGGATGGGACTCCCCGCCCCCGGGCGGAGTTGCTGGCGTGGCGTATGAAAACCCTCTCGCCAGGGGAAATGGCGAGTCGACAACGGGCGGCGGACCAGGCCCTGCTGAACATGGGAATTACCTTCAATGTGTACGGGCATGAGCAGGGGACCGAGAAGATCTGGCCCTTTGACCTCGTCCCGAGAATCCTCGAGTCGGGAGAGTGGGGGCAGATCGAAGCGGGTCTCAAGCAGCGGATCCGGGCCCTGAATCTCTTCATCGACGACATGTATCACGATCAGAGAATCGTGAAGGATGGGGTTTTTCCGGAATACATGGTCAAGACCGGCAAGAACTTCCTGAAGCAGTGCCAGGGGCTGAAGCCTCCGAAGGGGATCTGGTGCCACATCACGGGAACCGATCTGGTTCGAGACACCGATGGGACCGTCTACGTGCTCGAGGACAACCTGCGGTGTCCCTCGGGAGTCTCCTATGTGCTCGAAAACCGCGAAGTGATGAAGCGGACTTTTCCGCACCTCTTCGAGGGACTGTCGATTCGTCCAGTCGAGAATTACCCCGAGCAACTGCTGCGCATGCTGCAGTACATTGCTCCGCCGACCGATGACGAACCGACGGTCGTTGTGCTGACGCCCGGCATCTACAACTCGGCCTATTTTGAGCATTGTTTTCTCGCCCAGCAGATGGGGGTGGAGTTGGTCCAGGGGAGCGACCTGGTGGTGGCCAATGGATTTGTCCACATGCGGACCACCCAGGGGCTGCAGCGTGTCGACGTGATTTACCGCCGGATCGACGACGAGTTTCTGGATCCCCAGGCGTTCCGCTCCGACTCGTGCCTGGGCGTTCCCGGACTCATGGAGGTGTATCGCGCGGGGCGGGTCGCCCTGGCGAACGCTCCCGGGACCGGAATCGCCGACGACAAGGCGGTTTATGCGTATGTTCCACAGATGATCAAGTATTACCTGGGCGAAGACATCAAGTTGCCCAACGTGCCGACCTGGCTGTGTGCCGATGAGCAGCAGCGGGAGCACGTTCTCCAGAACATTGAGAAACTGGTGATCAAGCCGGCGAACGAGTCGGGGGGCTATGGGATTCTCGTCGGACCCCGCGCGACCCCCGAGCAGCACGCCAAGTATCGCGAGTTGATCCTGTCCAATCCCCGAAACTACGTGGCCCAGCCCACCCTGGCGCTGTCACGGGTCCCGACGCTCGTGGGGGATCACCTCGAAGGGCGGCATGTCGACCTGCGTCCGTACATCCTCTACGGGGAGGACATCTACATCCTGCCGGGGGGGCTGACACGCGTCGCGCTCGTAAAAGGATCGCTGGTGGTCAATTCTTCCCAGGGAGGGGGGAGCAAGGATACCTGGGTGCTCAAGGATGGAATCCCGCGCCTGTCGGACTTCCTGGCGTCTCAGCAGTAGTCCATCGAACAAAGTGTTTTCCCCGATCCTTGCGGTCTGGAATGCCGTGGTTTCCTGTCGGATGTTGCCATCATGCTGAGTCGCGTCGCGAATTCGATTTACTGGATGAGCCGCTATGTCGAACGGGCCGAAAACGTCGCCCGCTTCATCGATGTGAACCTGAACATGTCGCTGGATCTCGGTCCGGAGATGGCCCGGCACTGGGCTCCGTTGATCTACACGACGGGTGACCAGCAGTCGTTCTATGCGATCCACTCGGTCGCCGATCAGGAGAGCGTGATCCAGTTCCTGACGTTTGAGCGACAGAATGCCAATTCGATCCTGTCGTGCCTGTCGGCAGCCCGGGAGAACGCCCGCACGGTGCGCGACATGATCAGTTCTCCCATGTGGGAGGAATTGAACAAGTTCTACCTGCTGGTCAAATCGGCGACCCCCAGCCAGGTTCTCGATTCGCCATTCGAGTTTTTCACGCAGATCAAGCTGGCCGCACACACCCTGGCCGGGGTGACGGAGTCGTCCCTGTCGCATGGCGAGGCCTGGCATTTTCACCGCATGGGTCAGATGCTGGAACGGGCCGACAAGACATCGCGGATCCTGGACGTCAAGTACTACGTCCTGTTGCCGGCCGACTCGGCGGCGGGAACCCAGCTCGACACGAATCAATGGGCGGCACTGCTGAAATCCGCGAGTGCGCTGGAGATGTACCGCAAGGCGTATGGACGGATCACCCCCCAGTACGTCGCCGAGTTCCTGATCCTGGATCGCGAGTTTCCCCGAGCGATCCGGTTCTGCCTCGCCCGCGCGGAAGAGTCGCTCCTGGCGATCACGCATGGCGAACATGGCACCTTCCAGAACCGTGCCGAGCAGCAGTTGGGGCGCCTGCGCAATGAGTTCGACTACACGAATATCGATGAGATCCTCCAGGGCGGGATGCATGAATTCATCGACCGGTTCCAGCGCTCCGTGAACGCCGTTGGCGACGCGATTTTTGAAACATTCTTCGCCCTGCGGCCAGTGCACTCCCAGGGGCAGCGCCAGTCGCAGTGACTGCCGCTGCCCGGTGCCTCGTCCCGTCGACGGAGGCCGCTGGATGGCCCGGAACCACACCTGCCAGAGACGGGTTCGCCCGTGATGTCCCCCTGGTTTCTCTCCCCCGAACTGATCCCGATCACACCTCATGGCCATCCACGTCGCACTGCATCACCGGTCCCACTACCGCTACGACCGGCTGATTCGCCTGGGGCCACAGATCATCCGGTTGAGGCCGGCACCCCACTGTCGGACTCCCGTGCTGGCCTACTCGCTCCAGGTGGAGCCGGCGAAGCAGTTTCTGAACTGGCAGCAGGACCCCTTTGGAAACTATCTCGCCCGCCTGGTCTTTCCGGAACCGACCCGGGAACTGACTGTCGAAGTCGATCTCGTCGCCGAATTGACTGTTGTCAATCCGTTCGACTTCTTCCTGGAGAGTTCGGCGGAAACGTTCCCCTTCGAATATGACGCGGGAACGGCCGCCGAGCTGACACCCTATCTCGCGAGGTGTCCCCTTTCGCCACCACTCAAGGAGTTTCTCGCCAAATCTCCCGCTGCCGGCCGCCGGACGATTGACTGGCTGGTTGACATGAACCAGTACGTCTCAAGCCAGATCCGGTATCTGATCCGGATGGAACCGGGAGTTCAGTCATGTGAAGAGACCCTGGACAAGCGCAGTGGATCGTGCCGGGATTCGGCCTGGTTGCTGGCCCAGATGTTGCGACACCGGGGGCTCGCCACCCGGTTTGTGTCGGGGTATCTCATCCAGTTGAAAGCGGATGTGGAATCGCTCGATGGACCGTCGGGACCCGCACAGGACTTCACCGATCTGCACGCGTGGACCGAGGTGTTTCTGCCGGGGGCGGGTTGGGTGGGGCTGGATCCCACGTCGGGCCTGTTTGCCGGGGAAGGGCATCTTCCCCTCGCGGCCACTCCCGATCCCTCGTCGGCCGCACCGGTCTCCGGCAGCCTGGATCCGTGCGAGTGCGAATTCGATGTGCGGATGACGGTCACCCGGATTCACGAAGATCCCCGGGTGACCCGACCGTATTCCGAGGAGGAATGGCGGGCGATCGACCGCTTGGGCCTGCGGGTCGACGACATGCTCGCCCGCGGGCGGATCCGACTCACGATGGGGGGGGAACCGACATTTGTTTCGATCGATCAGCGCGATCTTGCGGAATGGAACACGGCAGCGCTGGGGGATCACAAGCGGAAACTGGCCGGAGAGTTGTTTGATCGACTGTCCCGGCGATATGCCGCGGGGCCGTTGCTGCATTTTGGCCAGGGGAAGTGGTATCCCGGCGAGCAATTGCCCCGCTGGGCGCTGTCGTGCTACTGGCGCCGGGATGGTGAGCCGATCTGGACCCGCCCCGACCTCATCGTCGCGGGGGAAGAAGACCTGGGGCACAGTGAACTGCAGGCGCAGCAGTTCATCCACAGGTTGGCCGAACGGTTGGGAGTCGCTCCCGAGAACGCAACCCCCACCTACGAAGACACGCTGTATCATCTCTGGCAGGAACGGCGCCTGCCGGCGAATGTCGACTTTCAGCAATCGCAACTGCGGGATCCGATTGAACGCGCCCGATTGGCCCGCCTGCTGGAAAAGGGGCTGGATCGGGCGGTGGGGTTTGTGCTGCCCCTTGCGGCTGGTGACGACGAGGGGGCCTGGGTCAGTCATCGCTGGATCACCCGATCGGGGAAGCTGTACCTCGTTCCGGGTGACTCGGCGATGGGCTTTCGACTGCCGCTGGATTCCCTGTTGTATTCCCCCCGACGGGATGACCCGTCGATTTTCGAGCGCGATCCCCTGGCGGCCAGACCCGATCGGCTTCCGACACCGGGCATGCCCGGGGGGAGTCCTGGCCGATTGCGATCACGGCAGGCACTGCGCCAGGATCCGTTGCCTCCCCCCGGTCGAAGTTTCCCGGCGAGCATCCGGTCCCAGCAGCCCGGGGCGCCCGGTCGATTGCGGCGCGAGACGGGAGTGGGGTCGGGCGATCACCTCGGTTCGACCGAGTTCGGAATCGATGATACCTCGGCCGATGGACTGGTTCGGACCGCGCTCTGCATCGAGCCCCGCAACGGTGTCCTGCATGTCTTCGTCCCGCCCCTGGGCAACATCGAAGAGTACCTCGACCTGGTGGCACGGATTGAATCCACGGCAGCCGACTTGAAAATGCCGGTGCGGATCGAGGGCTATCAGCCCCCCTATGACCCGCGGATTGAGCTGTTTCGGGTCACTCCCGATCCGGGAGTGATCGAGGTCAACATGCCGCCGGCGGGAAGCTGGCCCGAACTGAAGAGCCTGACCGAGACCCTGTATGACGAGGCCCGGCAATCCCGGTTGAGCACCGAGAAATTCATGCTCGATGGGCGTCACACGGGGACAGGGGGGGGGAACCATATCGTCCTGGGAGGCCCCACCCCGGCCGAGAGCCCCTTTTTGCAGCGTCCCGATCTGCTGCGCAGCCTGGTGTCGTATTGGAACAACCGCCCCTCGCTGTCTTACGTGTTTTCCGGGATGTTTGTCGGGCCGACAAGCCAGGCCCCCCGGGTGGATGAGGCCCGGCATGAAAATCTCTACGAGCTGGAGACTGCGTTCGCCCAGATCCCCCGGGGCGAGGCGGTTCCTCCCTGGCTGGTCGACAGGGTGTTCCGTCACCTGCTGGTGGATCTCACGGGGAACACGCACCGGTCCGAGATCTGCATCGACAAGCTCTATTCGCCGGAGAGTTCGGCGGGACGGTTGGGCCTGGTGGAACTGCGGGCCTTCGAGATGCCGCCGCACGAGCAGATGAGTCTCGTCCAGCAGTTGCTGGTCCGGTCGATGGTGGCCTGGTTCTGGGAGACTCCCTACGAGAGACCCCTCGTTCACTGGGGGACGAGCCTCCACGATCGCTTCATGCTGCCCCATCACCTGGCCTCGGACCTCACGGAAGTGGTCGAGGATCTCCAGCAGGCCGGATTCGACTTCAGTCCCGACTGGTTCCGCCCCCACCTGGAATTCCGCTGTCCCAAGATTGGCGAGGTGACCCGCCGGGGAGTCACGCTGGAACTCCGGCAGGCGGTGGAACCGTGGCACGTGCTGGGGGAAGAGGCGACCGGAAGTGGCACGGCCCGATATGTCGATTCCTCGGTTGAACGGGTCGAGGTGAAGGTCAGGGGGCTGACCGATTCTCGGTTTGTCGTGTCATGCAATGGACGCCGGGTTCCCCTGGTGCCGACTGAGACCGAAGGCGAGTTCGTTGCAGGAGTTCGATTTCGGGCCTGGCAGCCCCCATCCTGCCTGCATCCCACGATTGGGGTGCAGACTCCGCTGGTCTTTGACTTGATCGACACGTGGAATGGTCGCTCGCTCGGGGGGTGTTCGTGGCATGTGGCGCATCCTGGCGGCTTGAATTCTGATACATTTCCGGTCAACGCGTTCGCTGCCGAAACCCGGCGTGCGGCGCGGTTTCTGCCGATCGGGCACACCCCCGGACCCTGTCCGGTCCCGCCGGCAGAACAAAACCCGGCCTATCCCAACACGCTCGATCTGCGCCGGCCGGCCGATCGAACGATCCTGGGACAGCCCTAGTTCCTGGACCCACTGATGAGCATGTCTTCCGGACGGGAAGGCGCCCTTCCGACCGGTGACCCGACGTGGAACTACGTGCCACCGTCGGGCCGGTTTGATGAATTCCGGGATTCCAACGGCGAGGTTCGTCCCGGGTGGATGGCTTTTTGGGAAGGGCTGAGGTCTCTGGATCCGGTTGTCCTGAGCCAGCGTGAAGAGCAGGCGCGCCGCCTGCTGCGCGAAAACGGAGTGACCTACAACGTCTATGGCGCGGCCAAGGACCTCGATCGTCCGTGGTTGCTGGATCCACTGCCCGTCCTGATGCGACAGGCCGAAATGGACCAGTTGTCGGCGGCGCTCCGACAGCGGTTGCGGGTCCTGAATCTGCTGGCCAGGGACCTCTACGGACCCCAGCAACTGTTGCGCTGGGGCGTCATTCCCCCCGAAGCGGTCTACGAGCAGCCGGGTTACCTGTTGCCCTGCCACGGTTTGATTCCCCACGATGGAATCTTCCTCAACTGGTATGCCGCCCAACTGGCGCGGGATGCCCAGGGAGAGTGGCGTGTGCTGGGTGACCGGACCCAGGGGCCTTCCGGTGCCGGTTATGCCGTCGAAAATCGCCTGGTGGTCTCGCGGACACTCCCCCAGGAATTCCACAGTCTCAACGTGGTTCGACTGGCGGGTTATTTTTTGACGCTCAAGAACTCGCTGGCTCGTCTCGGGGGGAGCCTTTCGGGAAACCCGCGAATCGTCGTGCTCACTCCCGGGCCGCGCAGCTCGCGGCATTTTGAAGATGTGTACCTTGCCCGCTATCTCGGCTACACGCTCGTTGAGGGAGGCGACCTGACGGTCCGTGGGGAAGGGGTGTTTCTGAAGACCCTGGGAGGACTGCTGCCGGTCCATGTCATCCTGAGGCGATTGGCCGACGTTGATTGTGATCCACTCGATCTGCGCCCCGACTCGTACCTCGGGGTCCCGGCCCTCACCCAGGCGGTGCGCGCGGGACAGGTGATTGTGGTGAACCCGCTGGGGGGCGGGGTGCTGGAGGCCCCTGTGCTGCAGGCGCTGTTGCCCCAATTGTGCCGTCATTTGCTGGGAGAAGAGCTGCAGCTTCGGGCGAGCGACACGTGGTGGTGCGGCTTTGCGCCAGACCGGGCGTATGTCGAGGCACATCTCGACGAATTGCTCATCCGGCCGGCATTTCTCAGCCGCGGCAAGACCAGGGCGGGCTGGCAGCTCTCCGTCCAGGAAAAAGCCGATTTGCTCGCCCGCATCCGGGCCCGCCCCAGTCGGTTCATCGCCCAGCGTCCGGTGACTGGCTCGACGGTCCCTGTCTGGTCGGAGGGGCGGCTTCAGCCCTGGCACCTGACGCTGAGGACGTTCGCCGTCTACAACGGCGAAGACTACGAGATCATGCCCGGCGGCCTGTGCCGGGTGGCCCCAGTCTCGGAACTGCTCGTCGAGTCGATGGCATCGGGGCAGCGGAGCAAGGATTTGTGGGTCCTCTCGGACCAGCCGGTCAAGAGCGTCACCCTGTTGCGGCCGAATGTTCCCGCGCTGCACCTGCGCCGAAGTACGAATGATCTCCCCAGTCGGGCGGCCGACTTTCTGTTCTGGCTGGGACGACTGACCGAGCGGGCCGAGGGAGCCGTTCGCCACCTGCGCAGCATCGTGGCCCGCATGACAACCGAGGTCGAGCCGGCCGGACTGCCCGAGATGAGGCTGCTGGTTCAATCGCTGTGTGATCCCGGTCAGTCGCCATTGTCCCTCATTCGTCCCCCGGCCGACTGGAATGAAGTGCGGGATGAGGTGTGGTCGTTCCTCAGGGATCGTGAGCGTGCCGGGAGCCTGGCGGAAACCCTCGATTCGGCCCGCCGGACAGCTTCGGTGGTCCGTGACCGCATCGCGATTGATGCGTGGCGGATTCTGAACCAGATGGAACTGGGAACCTCTCATTCCGAAGGGGCCAACGATCCTGCCCGGGTCTTGCTGGAACTGAACCAGTTGCTGGTGCTTTGTTCGGCGTTCAGCGGACTCGGGGCCGAGAGCATGACCCGGGGGCCGGGCTGGTTGTTTCTCGATATGGGGCGGCGGATCGAGCGGGCCCTGCATACCCTGCGGGTGGTGCGCGGGTTGCTGGTCGATTCCGAGGTCGAGTTGCTGCCGCGACTGGAGGCAATCCTGGAAATCGCCGACAGCTCGATGACCTATCGCTATCGCTACCTCAGCACCCTGCAACTGGCTCCCGTCCTCGACCTGATCCTGGCCGATGAAACCAATCCGCGCTCGGCGATCTTTCAGCTGATTGCCCTGGCGGACCATGGCCGCATGCTGGAAGAGCAGACTCCCGTACGACCCGGTGGCGCTCCCCGGCTTCCCCGGATCTATGAATTGCTGTCGGAACTCCGTCTGGCCGATGTCGAGGCCCTCTGCAGTGTTGACGGCTTCCACGATCGTGACAGCCTGGCCCAGCGTCTGGACAGGTGGTCGGACGGTCTGCGTGAACTCTCCGACGACATCACCCACACGTTTCTCAGTCATACCCTGGCACCCCGTCAGCTCACCGAGTTGCAGGCTGTCAATTCCCGGTGAATCGCATGCATTACAAGGTCCGGCATACCACGACCTATCTCTATTCGGATGCTGTCGTTCTGTGCCAGAACCAGGCGCGATTGACGCCGCAGACCATGCCCGGACAGGTCCGCCACTCCTTCTCACTCGACATCCACCCCGAGCCGGTGGTTCGCCGCAGGTGGTCCGATGCCTTTCAGAATGAGGTGTGGTATTTCTCGGTGGAAACTCCCCATCACCGTCTGCAGGTGACCAGTCGCTCGCTCGTCGAACGCTACGCTCCCGGGGAGATTCCCGCGGGGATGACCCCCCCCTGGGAGCAGGTCCGCGAGCTTCTGAGGGAACCGGCTGAGGAGAGGGAGCGACTCGCGGCACAATTCCGGATGGAATCGCCGTTTATCATCGAGCTTCCCGAAGCCCGCGACTACGCATTGACGAGCTTCACACCGGGAAGACCCATCCTGGAGGCGGCACTGGACCTCACACGCCGCATCCATGCCGAGTTCGATTACTCTCCCGCGGCGACAGCCGTATCGACTCCGACTCGCGAGGTCTTCCTCAACCGTCGCGGTGTCTGCCAGGACTTTGCCCATTTGCAGATCACCTGCCTGCGGTCACTCGGCCTGGCCGCCCGGTATGTCAGTGGGTACCTGCTGACCGCTCCGCCACCGGGCAAACCCCGCCTGGTCGGTGCCGACGCTTCGCATGCCTGGCTTTCGATTTACGTTCCAGGGTCCGGTTGGGTCGACCTGGATCCCACCAACAACCTGATTCCAGCCGAAAAGCACGTCACGATTGGATGGGGGCGAGACTACGGAGATGTCTGCCCCATCAAGGGAGTCTTCACCGGAGGTGGAGGTCAGACGATCGTCGTCGCCGTGGACGTCGAACCGGTGGACGCCCCCCGGGACGACGATTGATGGGACCGGGGGAATCGTTGGCGTCACCGATCTGCGCCCACCGTCGCCCGCCCCACAGCCGGCGGGCATTCGACCCCGGCAGTGGGAACACGACGAGGGTGGGACTCGGCGGAACTCAGTTGAGGCCGCGTCGCTTCAGTTCCGAGACCACATTCCGAACGATGGCATCGATCTCGGTCCGGTCGGGCTGGTTGCCGGGGCGGATGGGGCAGCCACCAACCGGCTGGTCGGTGAATCCATGTTCCGACAGCAGGCACTGGAGCGTCTGGCTCAGGGCATTCAGGTCGGTCCGCTGTTCGGGAGACATCGGCTGCCGTCCCTCACCCAATTGGAATCCACGGAGGCTGGCCGCCGCCCGGAATCCATTGGGGAACTCGGCGGAATAAATCATGGTGTCAAACAGGGTGACCAGGTCGTACTGCACCTTGCGGGCTTCATCAAGCCGGCCCGCGAGGGTCAGGTCGTAGAGCTTGCGGGTGATTTCCGGAACCACACCGGAGGTGGCGTTGGTGCCACCGTCGCAGCCAATCAGCAGCAGCGGCATCAGGGCTGCATCCCAACCGGTGAGGAAGCTGAAGTCGGGGCGATTGGGGCGCACAGCCTTGATCATCCGGATCATGTGCGGGATATCCCCCGACGAATCCTTGATCGCGACGATTTTGGGGAAGTTTTCACTCAGCTTCTGAACGGTGGGAACGTCGATGGGGCTCGCGAACAGGGGAATGTTGTAGAGCGTCACATCGATGGGAGTGTTTTTTCCGATCTCGGCAAAGTAGGCGTACACCGAAGCCGGGCTGAGCTTGTAATAGAACGGGGCCACAATCGCGACCGCCCGCACGCCGAGTTGGTGGTAATACTCGCAGGCCCGGAGTGTTTCCTTGACGTTGGCTTCGGCGGCTCCCGCGAGGATCGGGACCCGATTTCGCGTTTGATCGGCGACAATCTCGATGATGCGGCGCCGTTCCTCCACGGTAAACCGGGTGAATTCTCCCGTGGAACCGTTGGGGTAAAGTCCGTGGACACCCCGTTCAATCAGCCAGTCGACGTAGCGCCGAAGTTCTCCCTCATTGATGTCGCCCCGGGAATCGAGGGGGACGAGATTGGGGGTGAAGATGCCTGTCAGACGGGAGTGAGGGCCGGGCATGGGTTCAGCTGTCGAGGGGCCAGATCAGGGAAAAGACGGCACCGTGTCCTGCGGGGCTGGCAACTCGCAGTTCGGCATCATGCAGTGTCGCAATCCGCCACGCTTTCGCCAACCCAAACCCCAAACCTCGCCCAGCTTGCCTACCCGAAAAAAACGGATCAAACAAGTGTTCGAGCTCCTGGGGTTTCAGTCCGGGGCCTGTGTCTGTCCACACAAATCGGGCCGAGGGCCTCCCTTCATGCATGAATTGACTTCCCTCCAGCACGACCTGTCCCCCCCCGGCAGCCGCTTCGATCCCATTTCGCAGCAAAGCACTGAAGAGTGTGCGGATGTGAGCTGGGTCGGCGCGGACCGGGAGTGGACCACCGGGCGTGAGGATCAGCCGGCACTGGCGGGTCCGGGCTTCGTCCTGGAATCGGCCCACGACCTCCGAAGCCACCAACTGGAGGTCGAGTCGCACGGGAGCGGGGATTGGCGGGCGTGCGAACAGCATCAGGTCGCCGATCATATCGCGGATGCGAAGCGCCTGGGCTCCAATTGTCACCAGTGCCTGCACCCGATCGGGATCTCGCTCGCCAGGGAGCAATTGTTGAACGTAGCCCGAAATCGTCGCGACAGGATTGTTGATTTCATGACCGGCCCCGGCGGCGAACTCGGCGAGGGCGCTCAGTTTTTCATCGGGAGACGAGGGCTCTGGCGAATGCACAGGTCGTGACACGGAGTCTCACCGTTCTCTGGGGAAACAGCAAAACCCGGTGGGGGACCACCGGGTTTACTGATTCAGGACAGACAGAGCATTGACCTTGCGGAGGGCACAGGGCTGGAGGAAACACAGCCAGTGTCCCTGAGTGACCGGAAAGCAGCCACCACGCTGCTTCCGGTTTGCGATGCTCCCCAGTGGGTGCCGCGCAGGTCAGCCCCCGGGATCGTCAGCGGGCGATGGCCGGTTCGACTTCGAGTTGGCGAAACATGGTTTCGACCAACTGGTCCAGTTCGAATGGCTTCTGCAGGAACTCGTTCGCACCCGCGGCCAGCAGTTCGGAAATCTTGTCTTCTTCCACCATCCCGCTGATGCAGATGACCCGAACGTCACTCAGGCTCGCATCGCCGCGGATGCGCTGGCAGACTTCCTTGCCGTTGATGTCGGGAAGCATCACGTCGAGGACAACCACGTCGGGGTGGTATTCCTTGACCATCATTCCGGCCTCGAACCCGTTGTTGGCGACGCGAACTTCAAAGCGGCCGTCGGCTTCCAGGTGATCACGGATCATCTCGACCAGTTCCGTGTCGTCATCGACCAGCAGGGCCTTCCGCTTGCCGCTTTCGAGGGCGTCGGTCGGAATGCCGTTTTCCTTCATGAACTTGTAGAGGATATCGCGGGGAATCCGGCGAAACTTGGAGCCGGGCACCCGAAATCCCTTCAACTGCCCGGAATCAAAGCAGCGGATGATGGTCTGCTGCGAGACCTTGCAGATCCGGGCTGCTTCACCCGTTGTGTAAACGGTCTTCATGTTGCTCATGCGAACATCCTTTTCGGCCAACTCCAGGTGAAGCCGGCTTGCTCTGGCGGTGGGAGGAATCCATTCCGGCCGATCACTCCCGGACTCCACTTCCGGAACTGACTGGCCCACTCAGGGACTGTTGGTGGTTGACGCTGACTTTACCGATTACGACCTTTATACCGACTTTACCAGCCTTACCACGGGTGCCGATTGTATTCATTCCCGGAATCTGGTCAATATGGGTTGTCAACCTCCCGATTTGCCCCAGTCTCTCCGGTACGGACGTACAGAATCAGAATGGCAATATCGGCTGGAGTGATCCCGCTGATGCGACCCGCCTGCCCCACGTTCCGGGGCTGAATCCGTGCGAATTTCTGCTTGGCTTCCGCCCGCAACTGGGGGACGGCGTGGTAGTTGAAGTTCACCGGAATCGTCCAGTCGGCGACCTGCTGGTGGCGGGCGATCTGGGCTTCCTGGCGACGCAGGTAACCGGCGTATTTCGCGTCGATTTCCACCTGCTCCGCAGAACGGGGGGACAGGGCCAGTTGACGGGCCCGGGGTGACCACTCGCAGATGATCTGCCAGTTGACATCGGGCCGTCGCAGGCATTGGGCGAGGGGCACTCCCTCATGCGTCTCGTTGTGGACCAAGTGTTCAGCCTGTTCGATCTGACCGCTGTGCTCGCAGAATTGCTCCCAGCGGTGCTGATCGACCAGGCCCAGTTCCCGCCCCACCGGGGTCAGTCGGCGATCCGCATTGTCATGACGCAGCAGCATGCGGTACTCGGCCCGGGATGTAAACATGCGATAGGGTTCGTCGACTCCCCGGGTCACCAGGTCGTCGATCATCACCCCGAGGTAGGCCTGGCTCCGGTCGAGCAAAAAAGGGGCCCGCCCCGCCACCTGCAGGGCGGCATTCAGCCCCGCCCACAACCCCTGGCCGGCCGCCTCTTCGTACCCGGTTGTTCCATTCAGCTGGCCGGCGAAGAACAGGCCCGCGACACGCTTGGTTTCGAGTGTGGAATGCAGTTGTGTCGGCGGAGCGAAATCGTACTCGACGGCGTAGCCATACCGCATGACTTCCGCATTCTCGAGGCCCCGAATGCCATGGATCATCTGCTCCTGGACATCCCGGGGAAGACTCGTGGAAATCCCGTTGCAGTAGATTTCGAGCGTATTGCGCCCCTCGGGTTCCAGGAAGATCTGGTGCGAGGTCTTGTCGGAAAACCGAACCACCTTGTCTTCGATCGACGGACAATAGCGCGGGCCTGTCGACTGGATCTGGCCACTGTACATCGGGGCCCGGTGGAGGTTGGCCCGAATCACGTCATGGACGGCTGGCGTCGTCTCGGTCAGGTAGCAGTCGATCTGGGGCTGGGTGATCTGCTCTGTCAGGAAGGAGAACGGTTGCGGTTCCGTATCACCCGGTTGGGGTTCCAGTTGACGGAAGTCGATTGTGCGGGCATTCAGTCGGGCGGGAGTGCCGGTCTTGAATCTTGCCAGTTCAAACCCCAGTTGGGCCAGCGTCTGGGAGAGTCCAGCCGTTGTTCCTTCCCCCGCCCGCCCACCGGCCGACCTGGCCTCTCCGGTATGCATGATTGCCTGGAGGAATGTCCCTGTGGTCAGCACCACGGCCTGGCAGCGGTAGAGGGCCTCCCCGCGGACAGAGACTCCGCGGACCCGACCCCCCTCCACCACCAGCGACTCCACAACCTCTTGCCGCAGTGTCAGACCCGGCTGGGCTTCGACCCGGGCTTTGAGCCAGAACTGGTACGCCTTCTTGTCGGCCTGGGCCCGAGGGCTGTGCATCGCAGGGCCCTTCGTCCGATTGAGCATCCGGAATTGGATCCCCGTCTCGTCGATGGCGCGCCCCATCTCGCCTCCCAGGGCATCAATTTCCCGGACCATCTGCCCCTTCGCGACACCGCCGATCGCTGGATTGCAGCTCATTGCCGCAACCATGTCACAGCTCATGGTCAACAGTGCAGTTCGGGCGCCCAGGCGAGCCGAGGCGAGGGCGGCTTCGACACCGGCGTGACCGGCTCCGACAACCACCACGTCAAAATCGTAACCAAAAGGACTCATGCAAGTCGGCGGGGCTTGAAAGGGTTGATGCGGACTCCCATACTTTGGCCGCTTCCCGATTCTGTCCTCATTACATCTGGAAAGGAAGACCTCGATGGCTGACATTCGGAAGGGGGCTGTGACCCTCAAGGGAAATCCCGTGGACCTCGCCGGCCCCCAACTCAAGGTGGGTGACGCTGTCCCCGCGTTCACCCTGCAGGGAGCCGACCTGGCCGACGCCACCCAGGGCAAATTTGCCGGCAAGTCTTACATCATCTCCACCATTCCGTCGCTCGACACCCCGGTGTGTCACAAGGAAACCAAGCTTTTCAACGACAAGGTGAAGGCCAATCCGGGCCTGCAGGTGCTGTGCGTCAGCATGGATCTGCCCTTCGGGCAAAAACGCTGGTGCGGTGCCGAGGATGTCGCCAACGTCACCTGCCTGAGTGCACACCGCTGCACCAAGTTCGGAGAAGACTTTGGTGTGTTGATCAAGGGGGGAGTCCTGGACCGGTGTCTCGCCCGGGCGATCTTCGTCGTGGGCCCCGATGGACGCCTGGCGCACGTCGAATATGTCCCCGAGATTGCCACCGAGCCGAATTACGACGCTGCCCTCGCCGCCGCCAAGTAATTTCCGCAATTCCACCAGGAGCTCCTGGCGGATGCTGTGAGCGTGTCGATTCCCGCAAGAATCGACACGCTTTTTTTCTGGACCGACGCAGGTCCCACTGGTGGCGTCGGTTTCCCGGCGAATCCGGTGTTGTCGCTGACCGTGGGCCTGCGGACGCTGTCTCGGGATTTGCGAAAGGTCGTTCGCCCGGAGGTGACCGCGGTCACGACGCTGGTCATGTCGCCCGAATACCGGCAACGGCCCGAACCGGTTCAGGAAGTTCTGCGCGGCGGTTCGGTCGAGCTGGTGTAGGTTCGTCAGGTCGAGTTCGATGCAACGGTCGGTCGAGAGTTGGCTGTGGCACAGGTCGATGGCCAGTCGGTGACGCCGCCGGGAACGTCGATTCAGAATTCGAAACATATGGTTGACGAATACCGTCGCATCTCGGCCGGCTGGGAGGACAAGCACGACCTCGCGGGACGCGAGCCGTTCGTGATCTCGATCACCGGTCGCGAAGACGACGCAATGTCGATGAATTGTGAAGAACTTCCTCGACAGAAGATCGTACTGGACTCGGCAACGCTCGGTTTCAAACTGCATGCCCCGGACGATTTTGGTCGGAGGAATTTCGCGCTGGTCTCGACGAGTACTTCACCAAACTCGACGGAAAAAACGAGGCACGCGAGGTGGCGTCAGTCCGCTGCTGCACTAAAAATTGGAAAACCCTTCACGCGAAGCGACCTTGCCGCGCGATCGCGCTCAGTACACTCGACGACTTGACTCGACGAAAACGTCGGTTGCAGGAGAGACCGCATGCGGAAATTCACCCTCCCCGAACGCGCCCGTCGAATCGTGTCGTCGATCGTCGTCGGATTGGCCCTGACGGCGATCATCTTCTCCTCGCGAGTCTGTTTCGCCTCGCAGATCGACACGCAGGCGGAAGTTCAATGTACGAAGGCGGCCCCAGGCAATCCGCCGGCACCGGCGGCACCGAAAGTCGTTGTTCTGCACGACCGGCCGATCGCCAAAGGGGTAGTGGTGCAGGTCGTGAAAGATCTCCCGGTCACGTTGCCAGGGAACCCGATTGCTGACGAATCGAGGCCGAATCCGGCCAAATCTGAGCAAGGTCGCAAACTTCTCGAAAAGCTGCGGAAATCGATCAAAACCCGCATCAACAACGTCTCATTGAATGACGCGCAGGAAAATACTGCCGAAGAGCATGACTTTCGCGATCGATTCGATCTTGAAGGGGGGGAGCATGCGACAATCGATCCAGAAAGAACCCGGGTTGGAATCAACCTGCCGCGCCGCTCGCACGCGGAAGTGTTGCGTGAGATTCTGGCTTCGCTCAATCTGCCATTGGCCATCGATGATGGGGAGGTCCTCAACACCAACCATACCCGTCAGCCGGGAGAGGTGAAGCGGAAGACGACCGCCGACAATGCGCCCATTGAACAGTTGGTTCTCGGAAACAGCGTCGTCAGCGACAAGAACGAAGAAGCGGAGGCGAACAAGGCACCACTGGCCTCAAGTCGCGCCGTCGTTCAGCTTGAGAGGAACGATACCGCCCTGAAGGAGATGATGGATCGGGAGCGGGCGTATTTCAGGAAGCAGTTTCAGATGTCGTTGCGGACCGAGTTGGCCCTGAGCCTGCGCGCCTGTCGTCCCAACCCCGAGCAACGGACCGAAATCCGCAGAGCCGCAGAGAAAGCCTTCGAAGAGTCGCTGGAAAAAATGGTTGACATCTTTGTTCAGAAGAAACGCGGCTGGAACGGTCCGCCTCCGAAATCCCCGAACATCAAGGAGGAGGTGCAACAGGCGATTACAGAAACCGTCAATCGGCTGCTTCCCGCGGATGCCGCCGCGGCTTATACGAGAGAGGTCGACGCCCGGAACGAGCACCGAAAAAAAACCACGATCCAGAATCTGGTGTCTGTGGTGGATCGCAGCGTCATCCTTTCCACGGAACAGCGACAGAAGCTGACCGCGCAGATGACGAAGCACTGGAGCCCCGATTGGGGGAACGCCCTGGAGTACCTGCAGTGGGTGGACAACATTTTCCCGAACATGCCCGCCGAGTGCCTCGATTCGGTACTCACTGACAATCAAAAGAAAGTCTGGGCGGAAGTCAAGAATATGGATCGCTCGGAATTCTGGGGAGTCGGGTTCGGATACTTCAATGCCCAATTCCTGCTGGACGGCGAGGGTGTCGGAGTGAACGTCGGTGTCGCCGAGCAGTTCACCGGTGATGTGCAGTCCGGCGTCGCAGCCGAGGGGGCCATTGCACCTCCTGCCGACGGCGAGGCGCGACCCTTGGAAGCAAAGCCCGGCGCGGAGAACGCCGCCCCAGAAAAACCCCTTCCTGAAACGCCCGGACAAGAGAAACCTGGCGACGGATGAGCGCGACGATCGGCTGCGGAAAATCTGACTTTCCTCCCGAGCTCAATGGCAGCACCTCACTCCCCGGTCTGAAACACGACATGTCGAAATTGCGATTCGCAGCAATCCCGGCTCCAGCCCTTCTCAGGATGACGCTCTCGACTGCGTGTGTGCTGGCGATCACTTTCACATTCCTTTCCCCCGCCTCGGCCCAGAACTTCATCCAGAGGGCGATGGTCCAGGATGCCGCGCAAGAAGAAGAGACGGACGATGAAGATATCCCGAACGCGCCAAATTCTGGCGTGGTGTTCGGCGGGATCGACGAGTCAAAATTTGAAGCCAGGATCTGGAACGGCACAGTCAACAGCGCGGCGGCGGGAGAGGCCCGGCTGCAATCGCAGCTTGACTTGCAGATCGCAGAAATCGACCGGCTTTGCCAGTTGACCGAGGCTCAGTCGCAGAAGCTCAGGCTCGCCGGCACCAGCGACATCAAGCGTTTTTTCGAACGCTACACGAAACTGCGGAGGCAATTTCTCAAGGTGCGCAACGACCAGAATCTGGTGAACAATTTCTGGGGGGAGCTGCAGCCGCTGCAGATGGAGATTCAATCGGGGTTGTTCAACGACGAATCGATGTTGCTAAGGGTCGTTCCCAAGGCGCTCGACGACGCACAGCGCGCCATTTACGAACAGGAGACGCTCGACCGACGCACGTTTCGGATGCTGGCCAGACTGGAGCTTTTGCTTGTCGCGGCGGACGAATCGCTCGGCCTCATGATCGACCAACGCGAACGGCTGACGGAGTTGTGCAAAAAGCACGTCCGCATCCCGCGTCGGTTCGGCCCCTACGATTCGAACGTCATTCTCTATGAATTGTCACGAATACCAGAAGGCGAAGTCCGAGAGATTCTCGATGCTGACCAGATGCAGGGGTGGCAGCAGGCGGTTGCACAGGGGCGAGGAATGGAACAGTTCTTGCGTCAGAACAAGTTTCTTCCCGAAGAAGAGCCTGCACGAGTGATCCCCAAGCCGGAAGAGACCTCCCGACAGCCCAAAGGTGAAGAGTCAATCAAAGACAAGCCTGCGGTCGACGGGGAAAATCAAGGTTGATGGTGCCCGATCTCAGACGATTGGGTTGGGGGACGGCGGAGGCAAGTCCAAGTCTGCGGCGCAGGGATTCTTGTCCTGCTGACACTGATGTCGGTTCCGCGAATCTGTCGAATGGTTCGGAAGACCCGACACTTGCGACACCGTCTCACCCAAGATGGCCCATCACTTGGACGTCGCCTGGCGAACGCAGTAGAGATGTTCGACCCCGCGGAGATAAATGTCGCCGCCCGATACCGCGGGTGATGACCAGAAGTTGTCATCGAGCTTACCGCTGCCGACCACCTCGAACTTCGGCCCGGCTTTGATAATCGCAGTCGACCCGTCCTCGTTCAGCACCAGCACCTGGTCCCCGGTTCCGACCGGGCAGGCAATCAGCCTATTCAGATTCGGCAGGCGCTCCTTGTACTGTTCCTTGCCGGTCTTCGCGTCATAACATGTGAACACGCCCTTCCCGGGGACGTACAGGTATCCATTGTGCGCCAGCGGGGAGGACCAGCCTGCGCCTCCTGCGGTCACATCCCAGGCCACGAACTCACTGGGCTTCTCGTCCGGCTTCGTGGTGATGTCCCCATTGGCCCCAGCCCTGATGCCGAGCAGCGGGCCGGTCGAACTCTGGCCGCCGTTCGAGATGTAGAGGATGTCGCCGTCGACAGTCGGGGACGAGGAGAACGGCTGGAACCCGGACAACCGCCAGAGTTCGTCCCCGGTGTCGAGGTCCAAGCCCGACACCCAGCCGGGGCCGCAGACTGCCAACTCGGTCCGCTTGCTGTTCGCCCACACCAGGGGCGAACTCCAGGAGGTCGCCACGCCCATGTCCCCCCACTTGAACCGCCACGCTTCCTTGCCGGTCTTGACGTCGACGGCGACAACGAACGCCGATTCCTGGGTGAAGCTGGTGACGAAAACCTTGCCCCCGCCAAGAGCTGGTGACGAGCCAGTTCCCCAATTGGCCACGGTTGGGTACGCGCCGAGTTCGACCTTCCACACCTCATTACCGGCGTGGTCGAACGCCGCGACTGTCCCGGTCGCCCCAAAGTACGCGTACACCCGCTCTTCGTCGGCGCAGGGGGTCTCTGTGGCGTAGCTGTTGCACGCGTGGACAGGGTGCTTCGGCTTGCCCTTCGTTGCCGACTTTGCCCAAAGAGTCTTGCCAGTCGTGCGGTCCAGGGCGACCACCTGCCAGTCGATCTCCACGTCCGGTCGCTTCTCCCGCCCGGTTTCGATGACCCCCGGGCCGAAGCTCTTTGGCTTGCTGAGATTGTCAGAGACGGCTGCGGTGACGAACAGCGTGTCCCCGACCACCACCGGTTGCGACAAACCGGTGCCGGGCAGTTTCACCTTCCAGGCGAGGTTCTTGTCCGCCGACCACTCGGTCGGTAGAGCCGCCCCCTTGGTCGATCCGGACCCGCTCGGGCCGCGGAATTGGGGCCAGTCTTCGGCGGTCACGGGACCGGAGTGGCAGAGGCCCAGGACCACGGCCGAGGCGAGCAACAATCGAATCATGAGGTCTTCAATGATCAGGGAGGTGTCAAGTTTCAGGTCGATTGTGAACCGACTGCCGCGAGCCCCACGTCGGGAGCCGCCAGACCACTCGGCCGGCCCGAAGCCGACGAGCCGTTCCAGGCTGGCCAATCGTGTCGTTGCAAAACATTGTAGGCCAACATGGGCCAGCCAGACAAATTGCCGCAGTGAGGGCGACCCACCAAACAGGATCAGAATCGACGGATTCCCCGCGATTGCCTGCCCCAACATGCGATTGCGTAGACCGGTGCACCGGGACGGCAGATTGACAGCTCTATGAGATCCACAGTTTCTGAGCGGCGCGAATGTCTGGTCGCTCACGTGTTTGGCTTCGGTTCGGTATCGGCGCTCCGCCAGAAAACGAATGTGATCGGGGTGGCACTCGATACCAGTCGGTGTATCGCTTTTCCGAGGATACGTCCTGCCTTCACAAGCTGTCGGCGCGCTTCAGTCGTCACCATCTTCTCTGGGAGGCGCGCCCGCACGATCGGGGTCTCGGATTTGAGGTACTCGACTTGGTGGCCCAATTCCGGGCGGGTGGCGTTCGAGAGAAAGAACAGAATGAGGTGGAAGAGCCTGGCATCGACAAATCTCCCTTCAAAGCCGGGATTTCTGAAGGCCGCGACGATTGTGTGCAGCGCAGGACGGGATGCCGGGTGGGCGAGATTGTCGGCACGGGGATTCGCGTCCCGTGCCAAGTGCCACGACGAGTTTCTTCAGCGGCGAAATCCCCCAAGACTGTCCCGACTGGGAAGGCTCGGCACATCGTCTCGACGCTTCGAGCCGGCTGATCTCAGGTGTCGGCCAAACTTGTGGCGCTTGCTTTGTTTCTTTGCCCCGTCAACCTGTGGGGGCGTTTTCCGCACCCAGTTTCCAAGTCAACAGGCAAGGGAAGATTTCCGTCAGCAAAACCTTTGCGATGCCCCAGAGAGCAGCTTTTCGCCGTCCCGGTGGCGGGGGATGTCGAGTTGAGGGGCCGATCCGGCTATCCTCTGGGGAGACGCATCCGTGATCTGACCCCTAGGTGATCGGACACAGTTGTGTCGCAGTCGTCAGCTCAACCGTTGCTCGTTTCGCCTGGGAGGATGTTCCAATGCGGTTTGAAAGGAAATGCGCGGGCCTGCTGAACTGGCTGACGGTCCTGGGGCTGTGGTGGTCCTGGGGGGGAGGCCTGGTTCTGGCGGCTCCACCAATCACATTCCAGCAGGGACCGGATTCCCTCACGATCGAGCTGTCGGGCCGACCGGTGGCGCGGTATGTGTTCCGCGATCCCGACGTCTCGAGACCCTTTTTTGACAAGGTCTGTACTCCCTCGGGAATCGAGGTGACCCGTCCCAATCCTCCCCGGGAAGGACAGGACCCCACCGATCATGTCGGACTGCATCCCGGAGTGTGGCTCTCGTTTGGGGACTTGAATGGACATGACTACTGGCGTCTGAAAGCCCGCACCCAGCATGCCGGCTTCCTGGGAAAACCTCTCGGTGGAGAGGGGGAGGGGAGTTTTACGGTTGTGAACCGTTACCTCGCCACCACGGGAACCGGGGTGGTGTGTACCGAGATCTGCCAGTACACGATTCGATCCTGTGCCTCGGGTTGGATGCTCGTGTCCGACAGCCAGTTCCGTCCCGAGGGGGGCGATCTGGTCTTCGGTGACCAGGAAGAACTGGGATGGGGTGTGCGGGTTGCAACCCCCCTGGTGGTCGATCGCGGGATGGGAGGACGGATTCTCGATCACGAAGGGCGCCGGAATGGGAAACAGGTCTGGGGTCAACTGGTTCCGTGGTGCGACTACTCCGGGACGATGGAGGGACGCTGGGTCGGGATGCTGGTGTGTGCAAGTGGCGACAATTTCCACCCCTCCTGGGCCCATGCGCGTGACTATGGGTTTGTCGCCCTGAATCCGTTTGCACGACAAGCCTTCACCCGCCAGGAACCCCGCCGTAAAGTGGTCCCGCTGGGCGAGAAGCTCAACCTGCGGTTTGGTGTTGTAATTCACGAGTCGGCTGCCGAGGCTGACGTCGAACTGGCCCTTGCCTATTCCGATTTCGAGGCGACGCCCCACCGCGAGGTGCTGTTTCGATCGGGCGAGGCGGGGTATCACACCTTTCGGATTCCGGCACTCGCCCAGACGCCACGCGGCACACTGCTGGCGTTTTGTGAAGGACGCAAGACCTCATCGAGTGATGAGGGAGACATCGACCTGCTGCTGCGTCGCAGCCTCGATGGAGGCCGTACCTGGCAGCCATTTCAGGTTGTGCATGAAGAGGGGGGAGGGGAGCACACAACCATCGGCAACCCCTGTGTGGTGGTCGATCGGGACACCGGTGTGATCTGGCTGACCCTCTGTCGGAACAACCGGGACGTCCTGGTCATGTCGAGCGAAGATGAGGGACAGACCTGGAGTCCTCCCCGTGACATCACGGCCTCGGTGAAGGAGCCGGGTTGGGGCTGGTTTGCCACCGGTCCCGGCCATGGCATCCAGTTGTCGCGCGGTCCGCATCGGGGTCGACTGGTCATTCCGTGCGACTGCGGATTCACCCCGCAGTTGAAGAACGAGACACAGCATTCCCTCGTGATCTACAGCGATGATCATGGCGCCACGTGGCAGCATGGCACTCCCACCGAGGAGGCGATGGATGAATGCCAGGTGGCGGAACGGGACGACGGCACCCTCTTGCTTTCGATGCGGAACTATCGGGGCAGGAACCTGCGAGCCCAGGCCACCAGCGGCGATGGAGGGGGGACGTGGACCAGTCCGCTGCATCATCCCGAGGTAAATTGTCCGACCTGCCAGGCTGGCTTGCTCGGGGTGCAGAGTGACTCTGCCCGGATACTCATCCATTGCGGACCGGCTGGTCCGTCGCGGACCAATCTGGGATTGCGCATCTCGCGGGATGGTGGTGCCCACTGGTCTTCCAGTCGGCTGTTGCAACCCGGTCCGGCAGCCTATTCGGATCTCTGCGAATTGCCGGGAGAAAGTCTCGGCATTCTCCTGGAGACAGGGGAGAAAAACGCCTATGAACGACTCGACTTTGTGCGAGTCGGTCGGGCGTGGTGGAATCGCTGAAGCGGTGCGATTCCCGACGTTCGGTCGCGCCCCGGGCGAAGTGCCGATCGGAGCGACGGTCGACAGGTTCGGGGTAACGGTTTCGATCGCGGGAGATTACTCAGCCGACGATTCGACGGGAGGGCCGTCGTGAAAGCGGTATCCGACCCCGCGGACCGTCTCGATCCGGCTGGCGTGCCGTCCCAGTTTCTGGCGCAGGGACTTCACGTGCACGTCGACCGTTCGTTCGAGCACGTAGGTGTCGTCACCCATGGCCGATTCCATGAGGTTGGCACGCGTGAAGGCCCGGCCGGGTTGGCGGACCAGGGTCCATAAGAGGCGGAACTCGGTGGGGGTCAGGCGAACTTCCTGCTCGTCGACGTGGACCCGGTGCTGGTTGCGGTCAATCTCGATGCCATGCGATGACAGGCAATCCTGCGTATTTTCGGGGGGAAATTTCCGCCTCAGCAGGACGCGGACCCGCTGGAGCAGGGCCTTGATCTTGAACGGTTTGGTGACATAGTCGTCGGCACCCATCTGAAACCCCACCACCTCGTCCACTTCCTCGCTGCGGGCGGTGAGAATCAGGATGGGAATATTGCGGGTTCGCGAACCCGCCTTGAGTTGCCGGCAAACCTCCAGGCCCTCGATCACCGGAAGCATCAGGTCCAGGATGACCAGGTCGGGCAACAGTGTCTGGGCCCGTCGCAGACCATCCTGTCCATCCGTGGCGTGCTGCACCTCGTACCCCTCTTTCTTGAGGTTGTACACCAGCAGTTCGCCGAGGGGACGCTCGTCTTCAATGACGAGGATGGTCGGTTGTGACATCGTCACCGTTTCCAGAAATCGGGCTGATGCCGGATGATCTCTCCCTCCACGAGGTAGACGACATCTTCGGCAATGTTCGTCGCATGGTCGGCGACACGCTCGATGTGGCGAGACGCCGAGAAGAGTTGAAGTGCGGGATCCACAAGGTGGGGTGCACTCTTCATCTGGACCAACAGTTCCTCGATGATTTCCCGGTTGAGGATGTCGACGGCATCATCCCGCCGACAGACCTCGCGGGCGAGGCGACTGTCTTTCTGGACAAAGGCGTCGAGGGCCAGACGCAGCATTTCCACAGCCGTGCTCGCCATCTGCAGCAACTTGTCGGGCACCGGGAGGCCCGGGGCACCGGCGAGCCCCGCCGCCCGCTCGGCGATGTTGACCGCCACGTCGGCCACCCGTTCGAGTTCCCAGGAGATTTTCATCACCGCGGTCACGCGTCTGAGGTTCTCGGCGACAGGCTGGTGCAGGGCCAGGATCTTCAGGCACTCTTCTTCAATGCGGACGTCCCAGCGATCGATTTCATCGTCGGCTGCGACGAGTTGTTCGGACTGTGACGGGTTCGGCTGGCTGAGTTGCTCAACCGCCTTCTGGACAAGCTGTTCGACCGCCGCACACATCTGCATGATGTGCTGGTGCAGGGAATCGAGATCGCGGTTCAGGTGAATCGACATGTCACTTCAAACCCGGAAGCGGAGACAGACTCGGGCCCAGGACAGGCTGTGCCCCATGCCTTGCAGCCTAGAGTCGCCTCAGTGCCCCTGCAAGCTGGCCCGCCCCAGGCGGGAATCAGCCAAATCGTCCGGAAATGTAGTCTTCGGTCCGTTTCTCGCGAGGACGGGTGAAGAGGGCGGCTGTCTCGCCCATTTCCACCAGGTGTCCCTGATAGAAAAACGCAGTCTGGTCGCTGACGCGGGCGGCCTGCTGCATATTGTGGGTCACAATCACAATCGTGTAGGACTGTTTCAACTCGAACACCAGGTCTTCAATCCGGGCGGTCGAAGCCGGGTCCAGGGCCGAGGCGGGTTCGTCCATCAGCAGCACTTCGGGACTCGTGGCCAGAGCTCTGGCGATGCAGAGTCGCTGCTGTTGACCTCCCGACAGGGCGGTCGCACTTTCCCGCAAACGGTCTTTCACCTCGTTCCACAGGGCGGCTCGCTGCAGGGCCGTCTCAACGATCTCGTCAAGTTCCCGGGCCCGGCGAATTCCCCCCAGTTTCGGACCGTAGGCGACATTGTCATAGATCGAGCGGGGAAATGGATTCGACTTCTGAAACACCATTCCGACCCGCTTCCGCAACTCCACCACGTCTATGCGGGGGTCGTAGATGTTCACCCCGTCGATCAAGACCTCTCCCGCAATCATCCGATGCGGAATCAGGTCATTCATCCGGTTCATCGTTCGCAGGAAGGTGCTCTTGCCGCACCCCGATGGCCCGATGAAGGCCGTGACCTGCCGCGGTGGGATCGACATCGAGACGTCGAACAGCGCCTGCTTTGACCCGTAAAAGAAATTGACTCGGCGTGCCTCGATCTTCGGGGCTTCGCTCCCTCGCAGAGGCGCCTGGTCGCGGTTTCCCGCCAGGGAAACCCGCGAAACGACAGTCGGAGCCGGGGCGGCCAGTGTGGACATTGAGAAATCTCGCCGAATCCTGCGGAACCCAACCTTCGATCGAAGGTCATCTTGTTCTGCGCGACTCGGCCCAGACTACCGGTCGATTGTGAAGATCCTGTGAAGGATGGGTTTCATCGTCCCGGGGCCGATCCGGCCAGCAATCGGACCGAAAAACAGGAGCCCCGACCCAACTGGCTCGACACCCGAATCTCTCCCCCCTGGTTCTGCACCAGGTGTTTCACAATCGCCAGTCCCAGCCCGGTTCCCCCGACTTCCCGCGACCGGGCCCGGTCCACCCGATAAAAGCGTTCGAAAATCCGGTTCAGGTGCTGTTGGGGAATCCCGATCCCCGTATCCTGCACCTCCAGCACGCATCCGTCATCCTCCCGCTTCCAGCGGATTGTGACAGTCCCTCCGGTGTCGGTGTATTTGATGGCGTTGTCGATCAGGTTGTCGAGGATGTGTTCCAGCGATTCTTCATCGGCAATCGGTTGCACCGTCTCGGCGGGAGCTTCGATCTTCACCAGGATCTGTTTGCGCTCGGCAGACTGTGACTGGCGGGCGACACTTTGGGACACCAGGGTCATCAGGTCGACCGGGTGCAACTCCAGGTCTTCTTCGTCGTTTTCAATGCGGGTCAGTGACAGCAGGTCGCGCACCAGGTGATCCATCCGGTCCGCCTGTTCGGCGACCATCGCCAGGAAACGGTCGCGCACCTCCGGGTCATCAATGGCTCCCCCATCGACCAGGGTCTCGACACACGCCTTGATGGAGGCCAGCGGGGTCTTCAACTCATGGGAGGCATTCGCCACGAACTCCTGCCGAATTTCTTCCAGCCGTCGCAACTGGGAAATGTCGGTGGCCACCACCAGGGCCCGACCGCCGGTGCTTCCCTCAGGCAACGGCTGCACACGCACACTGAGGGTGCGCGAACTGGGGGCCGGCAGGACCAGCTCACCACCGGCGACTTCACGCTCGGCCAGCGTGGTCTCGACCCACGCCTGCAATTGTGGTTGCCGTACCAGTTCAAACAGGGGCCTCCCCATCGCCTGCGGCGGCAGACGGAACAGCCGGCGGGCGGAGGCATTCTGCAAAACCAGACGCTGACCGTCGTCGATCACGATCACCGCTTCGATCATCGCGTTGAGCACTGTGCTCAGCTGGTCGCGGCTGGAACGAAGGTCGGCAAAGTGGTCTGTCAGGTAGTCCTGCACCTGGTCGACGCTGCGGGCGAGCGGCTCGATGAATGTCCGCTCGCTGAGCGGGATCCGGCGGGTCACCGCCCCCTGCGCCAGTTGGTCAAGAACCGTCCGTGCCGACTCAATGTTGCCCCGATACGCCCGCACGAACTGGTGGTTGGCCCAGGCCGCTGCCACCAGTCCCATACCTCCCAGTCCAAGGGCCAGCAGGGCCGCCCAGCCAGGTGGTATCTTCAACCCGAGCACCAGCCCCGCCGCCAGCAGCACCATCGCTGGCAGAAAGGCGGTCGCGAACGACACCAGGAAGTTCCAGAGCCCCCGATTGCCGTCAGCCATGGCCCGCCTTGCCTGTTGGAACCGGCAACCGGGAAATCTCCACCAGGTCTCCCACCCGGATCACCCCCCCCCGAAGAATCCGGGAGGTGATTCCTCCTTTCCCCTTCATCGACCGGCAGCCCCCGGGGCCAAGGGCTTCGTCCATGCGGCTGCAGGGAACACAGAGTCCTGTCACCTCGAGTTCGACACCCGAAATCACAATGCGGCTGCCGGTCGCAATCGGAAACGAGACGCCCGAGATGACCAGGTTCCGGCGCAACTGCGTGGGGCAGACCTCGGGCAGGCCGCACGTCCTGGCGATCTCCTCCAGATGTTCGTGCTGGATCAGTGTCACTTCCCGGCCACCGCTGCGGCGGGGAATGTAATGATCACCGGCAAGGCCGCGCCCCGGCACAACTTCGATGGCCGTCGGCTCCTCCACAACGCCACGGTGTGACGTCCGGACGCCGATCCATTCCAGCCGTCCCTGGGTCACGTTCAATTCGCCCTGCTCCACAACGCCATCAGGAGACATTTGTCTGGAAACCCGAAAGCCACCCCGAGGTGGCAGGAGAGAAACCCGGTCGGTCTGAGATTCCATGTCCATCGTCCCAGTTCCCGATTGGCGCTGGAATCGGGCAGCCCCAAAAGAACTTCGCTGGCCTTTGGACGTGGTCGCATCGCCGGTCAGGACATCAACCAGGGGCCGGGGTTCTCGATCGCCTGGGCCACGGCGGCCAGGAACCGGGCGGCCGGCCCCCCATCAATGATCCGGTGATCGAAAGTCAGGCTGAGGGGCAATTGTTCGCGAGCCTGGATGCCACTCTCTACCACGACCGGCTCGGAGGCAATCCGCCCCAGTCCCAGGATCGCCGCCTGCGGCAGGTTGATGATTGGTGTGAAGTACTCGACCCCCTGGGTGCCAAGGTTGGTGATGGTGAAACAACCCCCCGACAATTCGTCGGCCCCCAATTGACCCGCACGGGCCCGTTCGGCCAGCGAACGGAGATTCGCCGAGAGTTGCCGGACCGTCTGGCTGTCGACCTGCTTCAAGACCGGTGCCAGCAATCCCTGGGGCGTGTCGACGGCGACCGCCAGGTCGAGAGTCGGGGGAATGCTCGGCCCGGCAGGCAGCCACTGGGTGCGAACCTCGGGGAACTCGGCCAGGACACACGACACCAGCTTGACGATGAGGTCGGTGTAGGTCGGTGTTCCGGCCGTCGAGCCGGTCGCTGCCGTGGCCTGGAACTGCCGACGCAGGTTGACCAGATTCGAGGCATCGCATTTTCGATGCAGGGTGACTGGAGCGGTCTGTGTGCTGGACTCCAGCATCCGGGCCGCGATCGTCCTGCGAATCGCCGTCAGACCGGCAGGGACGGCAGGGGAGGAAATGCGTGGTCCTCCGCCGGTCGTGGCCGCTGGTGCCGCCTTGTGCACATCGCGCTCACGAATGCGACCCGTCACACCGGTCCCCTGGACGTTCGCCAATTCCACCCCCAGTTCCTGTGCGGCACGGCGGGCTCGGGGACTGGCGGTGACGACAGCCTGGGGCGTTGCCACCGCAACCGGGGTGGGAGGGAGTGCCGGTGGCGGGGAAGCTTGTTGTGGTGCGGTGGTTGAAGAGGGGCTCGCGGCCGACTGACCCTGGGAGGCCGCTCCGGCGACGGGCAGTGTTTCCCCCGGTTGGACAAACCAGGCGATGACCTGGCCGACCTTCACGGTATCGCCGGGACGGGGCCCCCCGGGGGGAATCCGCAGGATCCCGGAATCGACAGCCTCGATGTCCTGGGCCGACTTTTCCCCCTCCAGTACAAACAGGGGTTCGCCCCGTTCGACCTTGGTGCCATCGGGCTTGAGCCATTCCCCAAAGGTTCCCTCTTCCATCGACCAGCCGAGGCGGGGAACAACAATTTCAATGGCCATGTCTGTGAGCGCTGGGAAAGGAGAAGCTGCGGAGAGGTCGGCGGTGACGTTGAGCGGAACCGATTCTCCCCCTCCCTGTGCAGGGATGTCAACCGCCGGAAAATCGCCCGACAATCTCAGACACCGGGAGGGAGCGTCGAGGAGAAGCCCCATCCCGGACATGTACCGTGAGGCGTTTCCCGCGATGAGCCCCGCGATTCCCGGAAAGTCTCACTGGGAGAGTTTTATGGGAAACTCAAGGGACCGGGGCGGGAGACGCCGGGTCGGAGTCGTCGCGCGACAAAACGAGGCGGCGGAACAGTTCTCCCCGCTCCTCATAATTGCGGAACCAGTCGTGGCTGGCACAACCCGGCGACAGCAGGACCACGTCTCCGGGGTGGGACATGCGACGGCACCAGTCCACGGCTTCGGCGAGGGTGGTCGCCTGCAGCGAGGGAAGGGATTCTCGGGCCCCCTCGGCCTGCCAACGTCGTTCCAGTTCCGGGCCTGTCTGTCCCAGGAAAACCACCCCCCGCAGGTTGGCGTGGTGCAGTGCCGAAACCAGCGGGCCGAGGTCGATGTGCTTGTCATATCCCCCCACCAGGGGAAGGAGAGGAGTTTGCGGGAAGGCCTGCAGTGCGAGCGCGGCGGCTTCGGGGGTCGTGGCCTTGGAGTCGTTGTAGTACCGCACCCCCCGGAGTTCGCCGACCGGTTCGAGCCGATGTGGCAACCCGACAAAGCCGCGCAGCCCCGTCTCCATTCCCGACCATTGCCCCCCGCACATCAGGGCGGCCGCTGTCGCGGCCAGGGCATTGGCCAGGTTGTGACGGCCCGGTAGCGGGACCCAGTCGGCGAGAGGAACGACCTCTTCCCGACCGGCGAAACGCCACACCACTTCGGGGGAGAACTGCGAGCGTGTGCCTGGCCCGCGGGCAAACAGTCCTTCGCAGGCATGATCGACCAGGCCGAATCCGATCGTGCGGGCACCGGTGGGCCAGGTCGCGACCTCTCGATCGTCCAGGTTCCGAATGGCCCAGTGACGGTCGGTCTGGAATCGACAGATGACCTGCTTCGCCTGTCGGTAGGCGTCGAGCGTGTGGTGACGGTCGAGATGATTGGGGGTGAAGTTGGTGACGACCGAGACTTCGGGGGTCGGAGCCAGTCGGGCCAGGTTCTCCAGCTGAAAACTGCTCAATTCGAGCACAACCCAGTCTCGGGGAGCGATCTCGCCGACACAGGGGAGCAGGCTGTGGCCAATATTGCCTCCCAGCCAGACTCTGGGGGGGGCTGCGGACGGCCTTCGCGTGGTCTCTTGTCTCCCCTGTGAGAGCACGGTTGTCAGCAGGTGATGCAGCAGCTTGGTGGTGGTCGATTTGCCATTGCTGCCGGTCACCGCGACCACCCGCCCGCGCTGGCGTTCCCAGAAGAGTTCGATCTCGCTCGTGATCGGCACCCCGGTCGAGCGGGCCCGCTGCAGCCAGGGATTGTCGGTGGGAACGGCCGGGCTGGCGACAACGAGGTCCGCCCCTTCGAAGTCGGCGGGCTGATGTCCCCCCAGGTGCCAGGCGGCGGGAGGAGTGTCGGCCAAGGCGGCCACCGATTCCTGGAGTTCGCCCGCCTCGCGCAGATCGGTGACAGTCACCCGGGCCCCCGACTGCACCAGGAAGCGGACTGCCCCAATGCCACCGCCGAAACTTCCCAGTCCCATCACGGTGACCCGCAGGTTGCGAAAACTGTCGATCATGCGGAGGAGCGGCAACTGCCGGGTATCGGGTGCGGGGAACCGGAATGCAGACCGGGTCTGCCGTGACATATCGTACCAGTCCCTGATTCGCTAGAGTGCGCAGGAGTTTGTTGATGCCTTCACCGACCTGACCCCGCGGAGACCGTGGTGATCGATTCTTCCCGCACAACGGCAGCCGACCTGCTGGTGAGTTGTCTGCGCGCCCAGGGCTTGTCGGCGGTGTTTGGCATGCCGGGCAACCAGAACATCGCGTTGTACGATGCTCTGCTGCGGGCCGAGTCGGAATTGCCGCACTACCTCGTTCGTCACGAACAGGCCGCGTCGATGATGGCGAGTGGCTTTGTGCGGGCGAGCGGGCGGATGGCGGCCGCGGTGACCGTGCCGGGTCCCGGGGCGACCAACGCCGCCTCGGCCGTCCTCGACGCCTTCACCGACTGCATTCCGTTGCTGTCGATCGTGGGGGGCTTTGATCGCGAGTCGCAGAAGCACCATCCTTCGAAGCTGTTTCATGGACTCGATCAGCAGGCCTTCTACAAGCCATTCACCCGGTACTTCGGTTCCCCGAAGCGAATCAAGGAAATCCCCCGCGTCGTCGAACAGGCGGTCAGCGCGATGTACGGGGTCCGGCCGGGACCCGTGGTGATCGAGTTGGCTCCCGATCTCGCGGCACAGCCCCTGCCGGCGAACTTCGACCGGATGTCCCGTGTGCTGCAGCCACGCCGGTTGCCTGTCAATCCCCTCGACCTGGGAAAGGCCATCGAGGCGATTCACGGGTTGCAGAGACCGGTGGTGTGGGTTGGTTCCGACTGCCTGGCGGCGGGGGGGGCCGAGATGGCCCGACAACTGGCCGAGATGCTCGGGGCCCCCGTCATCTACGGTCGACGCGGCAAAGGGGTCTTCAATGATGATCATCCGCAGGTGATCGGGTACACCCGTTCGAAACGGGTCGCCGAAGTTCTCTCGGAGGCCGATGGGCTGATTGCGATTGGTGCCCGGTTCACGCAGATCGACACGCGAAACTACGCGCTGAAGCTGCCCCCGGTGGTTGTCCAGTTCGATCGTGACGCGGGAGAGATCGGGGCGGATGTCCCGGTGACCCAGGGCGTGGCGGGTGACCTGGTCGTGGCCCTGGAGGCGGTGTTGCGCGAATTGCTGCGGGTGGGGCACCAGTCTGACGCCGGCTGGAAGGGGCTGGCCCTGCAGCGCCATGACGCCTGGCGGGGACTGCCCGACCTGCCGGTCCTCGGGGAAATCCGCAAGGCTCTGCCCCCGGGAGGCCTGATCTCGGTCGATGTGACCTCGACCGGATACAACTGTTTTGATCGCTTCCCCGTCCCCGACAGCCGTTCGCTGATCTATCCCTGTCACAGTGTTGCGCTGGGATTCGGGTTTCCCTCGGCACTGGGGGCGAAGCTGGCCTGTCCCGATCGTCCTGTCGTCTGCCTCGCCGGCGATGGGGGCTTTTTGATGGGGGCGATGGAACTGGCGACCGCTGTCGAACACCAGATCGCCGTGGTCACGGTGGTGGTCCATGACCGGGCGCTGACAGCCATCCATGGGGCACAACAGCAGGCCTTTCATGGCCGCACGATCGACACCACGATGCATACTCCCGATTTCGCCGCCCTGGCCCGCAGTTTCGGGGCGACCGCGGTTGTCTGTGATCATCCGGGCGAGTTGCCGCAGTTCCTGCGGGAGGGTTTCGACCGGCCCGGCCCCACGGTCATCGAACTCCCGATGCACCAGCAGCTCGACGAACTGATCGCCGGGGTCCCCTGGCTGCATGGCGAATGAACTCCGGCACCGCTGTGGCCTGAGACCCGGCGTGCGGCCGACTTGTGATTGATGTTCTCTCCTGGTTCCTGAATTTCCCGCCGACATCCATGTCCCACGCCGTCAAATCGATCGAGACCATCTGGGTTGAGCTTCCACTCCGTCCGGTTCCCGCGCGCAACATGGTCCGCGAGATACCGCACTGGACCCTGTTCGAGCTCTGCCTGGTCACGCTGGAGTCGGGAGTCGTGGGGATTGGCGAGACGATGGTCTACTACACCTGGGGGGCGGCGACCGTCAGTGACGAGGCCCGCAAAAAGGTCATCGGGCGACACCCGGCGGAAAACATGTGGGACGATTCGCTGGGTGCCGGTCTGCAGATTGCCCTGTTCGACGCGGCCGCCAAGCTGCTCGATGCACCCCTGCACCAGCTGTTGGGCCGCCAGCACCGCGACCGCTGCCACATCTCGTGGTGGGATATTGACCTGCCGGCCGAGGATTGGATCAGCGAGTGCCAGCTGGCGATCGCGAACGGGTACACCAGCTTCAAGACCAAGGGACGCCCGTGGTACGACCTGGTCGAAAACACCCGGAAACTCTGTGCGACCCTCCCTGCGTATTTCGAGGTCGACATGGACTTCAATGGGTTCGGTGTCGATACGGCCCATTGCACCCGCCTGTTGAAGGAGCTGGAACAGTTCCCCAACGTGGTTATGTTCGAAAGCCCGATTCCGCATTCGGACGTCGCGGGTTACAAGTTCCTGCGGCAGCACACCCATGTTCCGCTGTCGATGCACACGGCATTTCATTTTGGCGAGACCCCCATCGAGACAGCGATTCGCGAGGAGATGGTGGATGGATTTGTGCTTTGTGGCGGGGCCAGCAAGATCCAGCGGGAGGCGCTCGTCTGCCAGGTCAACAATCGTTCGTTCTTCCTGCAGATTGTCGGAACCAAAATCGCCGCCGCATTTGCCCTGCAACTGGGAGCGGTCCTGGAGAACGCCCGCTGGCCCTCGGTGAACTGTCACCAGTTGTATGAGCAGGATTGCGTGCGGACGCCGTTGCCTGTGATCAACGGCCTGGCCCCCGTCCCGGCTGGGCCGGGCCTGGGCATTGAACTTGATCCCGAGGCGATCGAGCGGTTCCGCTGCCAGCCCAAGGCGAAGCCGTTCCCGTATCCCGAACTGCTGCTGGCGGTGCGTTGGCCATCGGGCTCGACCACATATTACAACCACGCGTTCCAGTACTGGCCGGACTGGCAGGGGGGCAAGTTGCCGTTCTTCCCGAGAGGCGTCCACCTCGAACGGATTCCGAACGACGGAAGTCGGGCGTGGCGGGAATTGTTCGAGCGGGCCCAGCAGGGAGCGGTGCATTCGACCGCAGCTCCCTTCTGAAACCCCGGATCCGCAGTCACCGTCGCACTCCTCCGCTGGGGCGGCATCGCTCGGGCCCACCCCAGGGGAGCCCCAATTGGCTTTGTCGCCAGGCTTTCTCCAGATTCTCCAGTCGGAGGGATCGGCCTCGCCGATGGTAGTCGGGTGTTTAGTGCGACCCGACAGGTCCCGTGTTCGTGGGGTTTGGGTTGATACCCCCGCAGGACGACACCTGATAACCTTACGGAAGAAGGGAAGGGGGGTTTGCGGTGCCTGGAGCCCGCAGCGGTCCCCCTTCCCGGTACCGCGTTGTGGTCATCGATCGCGTGCTGCCGATTGGCCCCCGATGAATCCCCGACGAGTCTTCTGAATTCACCCCATGGCGAAGCCTGCTGCTCCCTCCACCTCCCGCATCCTGATCGCCGACGACAACCAGCAGAACTGCGAGTTGCTGGATGCCTACCTGGCCGATGAGGGGTACCAGATCGAAATGGTCTACGACGGCCAGCAGACGCTGGATGCCGTGGCGCGCCAGCAGCCCGACCTCATCCTGCTGGACATCATGATGCCGCGACTGAGCGGTTATGAAGTCTGCCACCGGCTGAAGGGCTCGGAGGCGACCCGGGCGATTCCCATCCTGATGGTCACCGCCCTGGCCGAGATGAGCGACATCGAGAAGGGAATCGATGCCGGCGCGGATGATTTCCTCACGAAGCCGATCAACAAGCTCGAACTCATCACCCGGGTTCGTTCGCTGTTGCGGGTCCGGCACCTGACCAACGATTACGAACGCCTGCTCGCACACGTGCTCAACGTCGAGTCGCAGCGGGAACAGCCGGGGAACCGTTGAGCCACCCCCGTTCCGAAACCGCCCGTCTGGCCCCCCCCCCGGGGTTGCCGCAGGTCGTGCTGAAGCCGCGCCGGGCCCAGCCCTTTTTCAGCCGCCATCCCTGGGTGTTTGCCGGGGCGATCGCCCGCACTCCCGAGGGTTTGGCCCCCGGTGACGAAGTGGCCCTGGTTTCCGACCAGGGTGAGTTCATCGCCCGGGGACTGTTCAATCCCCATTCCGCGATCCGTGTGCGGCTTTACAGCTGGCAACCCGACATCCCCCTCGACGCGGCGTTTTGGCGCACGCGCCTCGAGCAGGCGATGACGCTGCGCCGGGACAGGCTGCAGTGGTGGGGCCCGCGCACCGGGTGCCGGCTGGTGTTCAGTGAAGCCGATGGTCTGTCGGGTCTCGTCGTCGACCGCTACGACGACTGGCTGCTGGTGCAATGCACCAGCCTGGCACTGTACCTCCGCCGCGATCTGCTGCTGACGTTGTTGCGGGAACTCGTCGCGCCGCGCGGCATCTGGTTGCGGACCGAGAAGGGAATTCGCGAAGCCGAGGGACTCGAAACGGCCGACCAGCTGCTCTGGGGGGAAACGCCCCCGCAGCCTCTCTGGATCGAAGAGAACGGATTGGTGTTCGCCGTCGATGTGGTGGCCGGGCAAAAGACCGGGTTCTTCCTGGATCAGAGGGTCAACCGCCAGGCATTCCTGCCGTACCTGGTTCCCGGCCGCCTGCTCGATGTCTGCTGCTTCACCGGTGGGTTCGCACTGAATGCCGCCCGTGATTCCCGCATCACCGCGGTGCGGGGGGTGGATGTCTCGGCTTCCGCACTTGAGTTGGCCCGTCGCAATGCGTCGGAAAACGGACTGGCCGACCGCATTGAGTTTCTCAAGGGAGACGCCTTCAAGACCCTCGAAGCGCTGGGGGGGGGCGGGGAACGGTTTGCAAACATCGTGCTCGATCCTCCCAAGCTGGCCCGACATGGGGCCGGTGTGGAGGAGGCATTGCGGGGCTATCACGGACTGAATCGTATGGCCCTCGCGCTGTTGGAGCCGGGAGGTCTGCTGGTGACCTGCAGTTGTACCGGTCATGTGTCCCGTGCGATGTTTGAAGAAATGCTCGGGGGGGCCGCCCACAGTGCCCGACGGCGTGTGCAGATCCTCGAGAGCCGGGGGCCGTCCCCCGATCATCCGGTGGATGCCAACTGTCCCGAGTCGTCCTACCTGAAATGTGTTTTTGCCCGCGTGCTCTAGCCGAGTCGAGAATCGCCTGATGCCATCCCGAAAACGCCGCGAGCACCTGCGGTTGGAACGCGAGCAGGAGCGCCAGCAGCGCATCCCCGAGTCCGAGCAGTTGCTGATCGAAGCGATCGAGTCGCTGGGACCGGGCGAGATCTCTGCGGTCCTGGGGACCACGCTGGCCCGGGGAGCGGCGCTGGCGGCCGCCCTGCAAAAGTTCCCTGCGGCCCGGGGAGTGTGTCATTTTCTGGACCTCTACCGCTGTCTGGAAACGAGTCGGGAATTGTCGGCCGACCTTCCCGCGCTCGCCTGCGAATGCACGCCCGATTTCCCGGTTGGACCAGTGGACCTCGCCCTGTTGCCGGTCGATCCGCGTGGTGAAGCCGAGTTGACGCGCGACCGCCTGCAGCAGATTCATCAGCGGCTGCGGCCGGGGGGGACGCTGTTGGCCGCGACCTCGAATCCCGATGACCAGTGGCTGCATGAGGAAATCCGTCGGCTCTTCGGCAAGACGACCCGCACTCCCCGCCGGAAGGGAGTCTGGTACCAGGCGGTCCGGGGCGAGCCACACGACAAGTACAAGAACTTCGACTGCGAATTCGCATTCCGCGACCAGGGAGAACTGCTGAGGGTCTACAGCCGGCCGGGTGTCTTCAGCCACCGCAGTCTCGACACCGGTGCCCGGGCCCTGATCGACTCGCTCGATCTGAAGCCGGGGAGCCGGGTGGTGGACCTCGGTTGCGGCAGCGGGGCGGTGGCCCTGGCGGCGGCCCGGCGCGCTCCCGAGGTGCAGGTGCTCGCGCTCGATTCCAACCCCCGGGCGATCGAATGCACGGTCCGCGGGGCCGAGGCCAATGGCCTCTCCGGAATTCGGGCGGTCCTGGACGATCAGGGGCAGGCGGGAGATCCGGGGACCTATGATGTGGTCGCCGGGAATCCCCCCTACTTCTCGGAGTACCGCATCGCGGAACTGTTCCTGCGCATCGCCCGGCGGTTGCTCCGTCCCGGGGGGAAAGTGTTGATGGTCACCAAGACCCCGGCCTGGTTTGAAGAACAGATGCCGAAGTTGTTCGACCACGTGCAGTCCCGGACCCAGCGGGCCTATCATGTCGTGACGGGTGTGCAGCGGCGCGCCCCGTCGGAGTGAATGGAGGGGGGGAGGTCGATTGCGGGTCGTGGTCCCGCCACGAGGAGAGTCCCTGTGAAGACGTGGATCGAGTGGTTGCTGGCCGGATTGGTGCTGCTGTTGCCACCGCTGGCCTGGTGGGGACTTCCGCGCATTCCTCCCCAACGGTTGCTTCCGGTGGAGGCGGACCTGGGGGGAACCCGGTACGAGCCAACCCGGCTGCCGCTGGAGCGGCGTTCTCTGTCGGACCCCGGTGATGCCCGGCCGTTCATTGCGAATGTCCAGGTGATTGACTTCGATGATGACGGCCAGTCCGACATCCTGGTTTGCGATGCCAAGCAGAACTGCCTGAAGCTGCTGACCGCAACCGGGCAGGGACCGTGGAAAGACCGGGTGCTGGCCCGCGACCTGGCCGCCCCTGCCCATGCCACCGTGCTCGACATGGATGGTGACGGTGATCGTGACGTGGTGGTCTCCCTGCTGGGGGACATTCTTCCCAACGACGGAATGATTGGTCGCCTTGTCTGGCTGGAGAATACCGACGATGGGTTTGAGACCCACCAGTTGCTGGACGACGTGCGCCGCGTGGCCGATTGCCAGCCGGGGGACTTTGACGGTGATGGCGATGTGGATCTCGCGGTGGCGGTGTTCGGGTATGCCCGGGGGCAGGTGCTGTGGCTCGAAAATCGCGGAGAGGGGCGATTTCGCGATCACGAACTGCTGAATGCCCCGGGGACGATCCACGTCCCGGTGGCCGATTTCGACGGCGATGGCGATCTCGACATCGCGGCGATTGTCTCGCAGGAAGATGAAGAGCTGTGGGCGTTTGAAAACCTCGGCAAGGGCGAGTTCCGCAAGCGCCGCCTGTGGTTCACCATCAACGACGATCTCGGCAGTGCCGGGCTGGTCGCGGACGATCTCGACCAGGATGGCGATGTCGATCTGTTGCTTCCGGTGGGAGACAACCTCGAGATTGCCCACTGTCATCCGCAGCCGTACCACGGCTGTCTCTGGTTTGAAAACACGGGGAACTGGCAATTCGAAATGCGGCGGATCGCGGACCTGGGGACCACGTATGCCTGTGCGGTCGGCGACCTGGATGCCGACGGAGACCGGGATGTGGTTCTGGTCTCGCTGGTCAACAACTGGACCAACCCCGAGAACGCCAGTGTTGTCTGGCTGGAGAACGACGGACGGCAGAATTTCACCCCCTGGCAGATCGACAACCAGCCGACGCATCGTGTGACGGTGGCGGTTGGTGACCTGGATGGAGACGGGAGGCTCGATGTGGTCACCGGAGGACTGCACCTGAATGGTCCCTTTGACCGGGTCGGGGGAGTGGTCGCATGGTTCCAGCGGCGAAAGGAGGGGGGACGATGAAACAGATTCGCACATGGCTGGTCGGGCTGCTGGCGGTCGAGCTGGTGATCATCGGCGGATTGGCGTGGCGGCGCTGGATGTCGCCGGCGGTTCCGTTGCCCGCCCTGCGCGAGTACCACGACTCGCAGACCGCCGACGAATTGCAGACGCTGCTGCAGTCCCCCGGTCCCGATGATGCCGAGCGGTGGAGAACCCTGGCCGACGCGTGTCTCGCGTACGGGCACTACGCGCAGGCCGATGCCTGCCTCGAGCGGGCCTGGCAGCAGGGGGCGTCGCGTGACATTGCGTATCAGCGCGGGTTGTGTGACAGCCGGCTGGGGCGTCTCGACCGGGCACGCGGCTGGTTCGAAAAGGTCGCCGACGACTCTGGCGGACTGCTGTCGTCGCGGGCGTGGTACCAGTTGGGGCGGCTGGCGTTGCGGCGGGAAGATGCCGGGGGAGCAGCCGAGGCGTTTCGTCAGGCAGGCGATTTCCATTGGCCGGCGGTTTACCAGCGTGCGAAACTGCTGGTGCGCGGAGGGCGGGCTGCAGAGGCCGGTCCCCTGTTTGACCGGCTGTTCGGCCAGTACGGGGATGACCTGCGGGTGTGGCAGTTGCGTGCCCACTTTTACGAGGCACTGGGAGACCAGGGGCAGGCGGAGCGGGCCTACGACCGGGCGTCACGTTCGTTGGCCTCCCTGGGACTGGATGACACCGAACTCTACCTGCGTCCGATCCGCAGGAAGTATGGATTCGTGCGGGATTTCGCGATCGCCCAGGAGTCGTTCCGGAAGTCCAATGAGGGTGAGCCGGCCAAAGCGCTGGCACGGCGCATGCTCGCCGACCCCCTGTGGCAGAATGCCTACCTCACAGTGAACCAGGACCTGGCTCAACTGGTGCTGCAGGCGAGCGACGTGGATGCCGCCCGAAAAATGCTGGATCGACAGTTTGAACAACAGCGGTATCCCTCGTCGAAGGCGTGGGAACTGCGTGGTGACCTGGCGGTCCGGGATTCCAATTGGCAGCAGGCGCGGGAAGGCTATCTGCATGCCCTCGAGATCAGTCCGGCGCGGGGAGAGGTGGAAACCCTGCTGGTCACAACGGCCGAAAAGCTGAAACAGCCGAAGGTCGCCACCCTCGCCCGGCAGCGTTCGGTGATGCAGGCCGGTCTCGAGATGTTCCGCCGGAATGAGATCATGGATGCCGGGGGGATGTTCAGCGAACTGCTGGATTCTCATCCCGAGTGGCACCAGGCCTGGTTCTATCTCGGCGAGTGCGAGCGCCTGCGGGGCGACCTGGAGACCGCCCGCACCTATTACGAGAAGTGTCTGGCACTCAATCCCGATCATGGCCGGGCCCTCTGGGCCATGGCACATTTCATCGGGGTCAAACCCGAGAAAGCCGAGTGAGCGGTGTGCTGGTCGGTCCGCTCCTCGCAGGCCTTCACGACATCACTCGGCGCGCCGTCGGGTACACCTGCTGTTCGTGACCTCTGGCGCAGCACCGGCTTGGACCCGCAGAGTCTGGCAGCAAGAGCCGCAGCGACTCGTCGGGACTGAACCGAACCTGGTCGGACCGAACCTGGTCGGACGGGGTCTGGTCGGA
>DNUF01000128.1:121254-126228 GCA_003508595.1 Planctomycetaceae bacterium | reverse complement strand
CGGACGGGGTCTGGTCGGACGGGGCCAGTGCCGTCGGGAGCGATCGACTAGGCCGAATGCTGCGGGTGTTCCTTGGGCGCATTCGCCCGGGCGATGGCCGCCTTGTTGAGAGCCTTGAGGTAGGCCCGCGCACTGGCCTCGATGATGTCGGTGCTGGTCGCCCGACCGTGGAAGACCTGGTTCTGGTATTCAATCTCCACCAGCACCTCTCCCTGGGCTTCCTTCCCGACGGTCAGGCTGCGCACCTGGTAGTTCTGCAGGCGGGCGTGGATCTTGGTCAGTCGTTCGAGTGTGTTGAAGACAGCATCGATCGGACCGTCCCCGGTGGCAGCATCCGGCTCCATGGGTTGGCCGTCTTCACTCAGTTCCACGGTTGCGGTCGGCACCATCCCCGTGCCGGCCGAGGTGTGAAACCGGAGGATGTTCCAGCGGTCCTGGGTCTCTCCGGTGCGATTCTCGATGATGGCCACGATATCGGCATCGTAGACATTCTTCTTCTTGTCGCAGAGGACCGTGAAATCCTGGTAGGCCTGCTCGAACTGGGTGTCGGCCAGCTCGAAACCCAATTGGCCGCAGCGGTCGCGGAAGGCGTGCCGGCCACTGTGCTTGCCAAGCACAAGGCTGGTGCCCGAATAGCCGACATCTTCCGGACGCATGATCTCGTAGGTGGAGCGGTCCTGCAGCATGCCGTGCTGGTGAATCCCGGCCTCGTGGGCGAACGCGTTCTGCCCGACGATGGCCTTGTTCCGCTGGACCAGCATTCCCGTGATGTTGGAGACCATCCGGCTGATGCCGCACAAGCGACGGGTATTGATTCCCGTGGTCAGCCTGTAATGGTCGGTCCGGGTGCGGAGGGCCATCACGATTTCTTCGAGCGCGGCATTTCCCGCCCGTTCCCCCAGGCCGTTGATTGTGCACTCGATCTGACGGGCCCCCGCCTCGACACCGGCGAGGCTGTTGGCCACCGCCAGCCCCAGGTCGTTGTGGCAGTGCGTGCTGATGACGGCGCGGTCGATGTTGGGAACGTGTTTTTTGAGGTGCGAGATGGCGGTGAAATACTGGTGCGGTGTGGCATAGCCGACCGTATCGGGAATGTTCACCGTGGTGGCCCCCGCGTCGATGGCGGCGGTCACGACCTCGGTCAGGAAATCGAGTTCGGTTCGGGCCGCATCTTCGGGTGAAAACTCGATGTCGGAGGTGAACTGCTTCGCCCGGGTCACCCCCTCAATGGTTCGCCGGATGATCTCCGACTTGTCCATCTTGAGTTTCAGCTCGCGGTGGATCGAGCTGGTGGCGAGGAAGACGTGGATGCGCCGGTTGGCGGCTGCTTCGAGGGCCGCCCCCGCCCGATCGATGTCTTCATTCCGGCAGCGCGCGAGTCCGCAGATTGTGGTGCTTCCCTGGCCGAACTGGCGGGCAATTTCCCGGACCGCTTCGAAGTCACCGGGTGAGGCGATCGGGAAGCCTGCTTCGATCACGTCGACCCCCAGCTCCACCAGTGCCGCCGCCACTTCCAGTTTCTCGGACGTGTTCATGCTGCAGCCCGGAGACTGTTCACCATCGCGGAGCGTGGTGTCGAAAATGATCACTCGATCAGACATGGAAGTCCTCGGCGTCGTGAGAGTGCCTGTGGAAGTGGGAGATCAATCTGTTCCGGGTGTTCCGGGAGTGGAACGGTGTTCCCACCGTGGAAAAGCAAAACACCCCGAGACCTCAGGTCTCGGGGTGTTCGTTTGGCCAGTGTTTGCCGCCAGCGATATCCCTAGACCTCGCCCCCCAGCAGGGGCAGAAGCAGTCGGGAAAGGTTGAGATGCTGTGTCGACATGATGATCGGTGCGGGATCGAAAAATCCTCGTCGGAAAATGGTAAGCAATACTTGAGGAGAGGTCAAGCAGCTCCCCCTGGTCGCTGCCGCCGCATCCGTTGGACCACCCAGTCGCGCAGACTGCGGCAGTTGGATACTCTGTTGACGGGTGGGATAAGATCATTGTCATCTCTGACCGATCCGACTTGTCTCTCGGTGGAGGGGATGATGACTGGATGGTCCTTGGGGGACGTCATGTCGGGCTGGAGTCGAACCTGCGTGTGGTCGTTGCTGGCGGTGGCGATTGGCTCCGCTGCACCCCCTGTCTCTGCGCAGACTCCGCCCCGCAATCCCCAGCGGTCCCGGGCGATTGCGCAGCAGGGCCCCCAGCCGACCGGGAAGGGGAGTGACGCCCAGACTGGCAAAGTGCCCACCACTCTGATTCAGCTCGAATTGCTGACCGGCCCCGAGGCCAATTCGCTGAAGGCGGCGGATTGGCAGAAGGCGTGCGAGGAACGGAAGATTTCCTGCACGATCCGCCGGGGGCTGCAGGATGACCAGCCGGGCGTGATTGAGAAAAAACGGGGGGATTCGTTTCGCCAGGTGACGGTGGTCGGTCGGCTGGAGAAGACCGGGAGACTGATCTTCCCCGATCGAACCTTTGCCCCAGGCGAGTCGAAGCGATTGGCCGAGTGGCTGGACGAATTGAAAACCTACGGAGCCCAGGGGACTCCCGAGGGGCAGCGGTTGTGGGGCTTGACCGAGAAGCAGTTCACCTCGGTCATGGAGACCTTGGCCGCCCCGCTCGCGATCGAGACCGAAGAGGTCCCGCTGGCCGATGTTCTGGCTGGCTTTCGCTTCTCGCCGACCCATCCCCTGCGCTGGACCACCCAGGCCGAGAAAAAACGGTCAGAAGTCGACCTGTCGGCTCCCTGTGCCCAGTCGGTACGGGGCTTCACCCAGGGGACGGCACTGGCCCTTGTGCTGGCGGAGATGGGACTTGGTTTTCGCCCCCGCCGTCAACCGGATGGGTCCATCGATCTGGCCGTGGTCGATCTCGACGAAGCTCAACATGTGTGGCCCATCGGCTGGTACCGCAGCATCCCCCCGGACAAGGTCGCACCTTCGCTGTTTGTCTTCCGCGAAATCCATTTCTCGGACATCGACATTCCGGGGGCACTGGCCGCCTCCACCGCTGTGACGGGAATCCAGGTCCTGGTGGACCGTGCCAACCTCAGGGCGAAAGAGATTGACCTGGCCTCTCACGAGGTGGACTTTCCCCTCCGCAAGACCACCTGGGCGCAGGCTTACGATCGACTGCTCAGCAAGGCGACCTGCAAATACGAACTGCTGATCGATGAGGCGGGCAAGCCGTTCGTCTGGGTGACCTCCCTGCAAACTCCCAACCGGAAGCCATAGCGACCAGCATGTCGAATATTGCCCCGGACCCCACTTCCCGGTCGTCGGATGCCCCCCCGGTCAATCCGTACGAGACCCGGTTTCGGCTCCCCGATTCCACCGCCCAACTGGAGGGCTGGATGGCCGAACTCGACCCCCCCGCCAGTGCCGACGACCTGCCCTCCACGGATGAACTGCGCGACCTTCTGGAGGGGAAGATTCCAACCGCCGAAGACAAGCGGGCGTTTTGGATGCGGGTCTGCTGTCTCGTCGTGGGATTGATGGCGGCACTCTATTGGCTGTACATGGTCCGGCGGTACGTGCTGGAAATGCTGTCGATGACTTGAGCTATCGCGCCTGCCGATTCTCCATCGAAACCCTCACCGGTTTGTCGTGTGATGCGAGATCTCGTTGAGAATCGCTTGCCCGTGAGACGTTCCGTGCCACCCACGGTGGCAGGTGTTCCGGGTAGGGAGACCGACGGACAGGGGATCCGAAGCGGGCTGTTGCCAAATCGCAACACGGCCGAATCGGTCTCGGGTGTCAGTCACCCCCCTTGACACCGGTCGGTGGCAGCGCCGGAACGGGTCCGGCAAGAGCCTGCGCAGAATTCCAGCCCGGTCAGAGTTTCTGAAGCCAGGCGGGATGGAGGCCCGTCTCTTCGGCAATCGCCTTGAGCTTGGCAATCACGTCGGCCGGGAGAGGAATCCCCCGTTCGACTGCCCGGCGTCGATTCTCCCATTCACGTTCCCCGGGCAACAGCACGCGGTCAATCCCTTCGGCCGTTGGGGCGGCGTGAATCTCGTCCACAAGGTGTTTCAATCGCGACAGGTACGCTGCCTCCGAGGTCATGGCGTTGACGTTCCAGACGGTGAATGACGCATTGTGCCATGAGGGGCGGGTCGGTTCATCAAACATCCAGCTGCCGACCTGCCAGGTGAGATGCCCCCCCGGGAGAACGGCCGAAAGCAGCTCGCACCACAGCCCGAAACCATATCCCTTGTGCCCGGCCATCGGGGCCAGCGACGCTTCGTAGGGATACAGGCTGCCGTCGGTGGTCGGTTTGCCATCTTTGCCGATCAGCCAGGTTGACGGAATCGGCTCGCCCCGCTGGTGGGCGGCATACACCTTGCCTCCCGCGACGGCGGCAGTCGCGATGTCGAGCAGGATGGGATCGTCTGTTCCGCGCGGTATGCCGTAGGCAATCGGGTTCGAACCGAGCACTGGCCCTCGGGATCCCGGTGCGGCGACACTGGGAATGTCGTTCCCGGTGACGAGGGCGATCATTCCGTGGCGGGCGGCGAGGGTCGCATAGTAGCCCGCCGCGCCGATATGCCCGGTGTTGCGCAGTCCCACATACGCCATGCCGGTCTCGCGGGCTTTCGCGAGGGCCGTGTGGATCGCGAAGACACCGCCCACCTGTCCCAGCCCCGATTCCCCGTCAATCACCGCCCAGCTTGGGCCTTCCCGCTCAATTCGCGGAGTGGCATCGGGGCGATAGCCTCCCCCCCGCAGTTTTCGCAGGTATCCCACCAGCAGCTTCGTGCCATGGGTGAAGACTCCCAGCGTGTCGGCCTCCACCAGGGCGTCGGCCGTGGTGGCCGAATCAGCCTCTCCCAACCCCGTCTGTCGCAGGGTGGCGATCACGAAGTCACGCAACTCGGCAATCGAAACAGTCACGGCGGAGTCGGTCATGTCGGCAACAGTCCACAGGCAGGGGGGCTTTCCGGGCGATCGGAAACGGGCCCAGACAAACAGAGGCAGAGACAAAC